>JBIPOV010000141.1:0-7954 GCA_044378815.1 Obscuribacteraceae bacterium (SeqCode)
GACCAAGACCAGAGGGCGGCGGCGGTTATAACCGCGGACCAAGACCAGAAGGTAGATCCGAAGGCGGCTTCAACCGCGGACCAAGACCAGAGGGCGGCGGCGGTTATAACCGTGGACCAAGACCAGAAGGTAGATCCGAAGGCGGCTTCAACCGTGGACCAAGGCCAGAGGGTAGATCCGAGGGTGGATTTAATCGCGGGCCAAGACCTGAAGGTAGATCGGGTGGATCCGGTGGCGGCTTCAATCGTGGACCAAGACCAGAAGGCGGCGGCTATGATCGGCGTCCCCGCACAGACGAAGCTGCACGTGGTGACATGTCACCAGAGCGCAAGGCCGCTAACATCGCTCGCAAAGTAAACGATTACTTTGATGAAGCTCCAGTTGAGCGCACTCAGACTGTTCGCTACGGTGGCCACGAAGAATCGGGTCCAGCAGCCGTTGACCAAGAGGCTGTGGACGAGGAATTTATTTACGGTCGCAATGCCGTAGTTGCATTCCTTATAGAAGGAAAAGTTGCAGTCAACAAAATCTATATGGCAAGCGGTTTGGAATCAGACCGTCGTATCGACAAGATCAAAGAATTAGCTAAAGAAAATTCGATTGTGATCGCCACGGTTGAAAAGCGCAAGCTCTCGGATTTGATCGGTGATCGCGATAAGCACCAAGGCGTTGTCGCTCAAATCGCTGCGAGTGAATACCTTGACATATCGGAATTTCTTGATCAGTTCGATGCTGAGAAAGCCGCACTAGAAGCTGAAGGTAAGAGCCTTGATGGCTATACCGTTGCTATTCTGGATGGCATTGAAGATCCCCATAACATCGGTGCTATTGTCAGATCTGCTGATGCTGCCGGTGTTAAGGCCGTCATTCTGCCGCAGCGTCGTTCTGCTGGTCTCACCCGTACCGTGGCCAGAGTAAGTGCCGGAGCGCTTGCCAGCATGCGTATGGTGCGCATCACCAATCTTGTTTCCACTCTTGAGAAATTGAAAGATCGTGGATTCTGGATTGCTGGTTTAGCACTTGAAGGTGCCCAAGGGATTTATGAAAGTGATCTTAAGCGGCCAATCGCTTTGGTGATTGGTGGTGAGGGTGATGGCATAAGCCGCTTGGTGTCTGAACATTGCGACTTCTTGGTAAAGATTCCAATGCATGGTTCAGTGCAATCTTTGAATGCTTCAGTTGCTGCCGGTGTGATCTTCTATGAGGTTGTCAGACAGAATCTGCCTTCTAAAGTAGAGGTTAAGGCTGCAAGTGAAGCAACTAGCGCAATTTCTGCGCCTACAGAGTAGAACGGCAAGCCGTAATATTAAGTTCGTGTATCGCTATTGGTCCTAGGCCTGGCAATAGTTTGACACTGAAAAAATACTCTGTAAGAATTTACTCTGCCTATCACTGATAGGTAAGCGCAATTTTTTGTTGGCATTCATATCTGTAAGAGATAGGCCGCAAGTAATTGTGATTTTGCTGGTGTAGCTCAACGGTAGAGCAACGGTTTTGTAAACCGTCGGTTGCGGGTTCGATTCCCATCACCAGCTTATGGGTGGATGTCCGAGTGGTTAAAGGAGACAGGCTGTAAACTTGTTAGCGAAAGCTTACGCTGGTTCGAATCCAGCTCCACCCAAACTTTTGTCCTCAGTGTGAAAGCGCAAAAGACAGAGTCAGGAAACCGAAGCAACCTCTTTACAGGTAGTTGCTTCAAAACAAAAAAGCCGATCAAAATTTTCCAAGAGTAAAGAAAATTTTGAGGAATCCCGAGAATCGAAAATCACCGTAGATAATAAAGTCCTCGTAGATTTACGTGCCCACGTAGCTTAGCGGTAGAGCACCCCCTTGGTAAGGGGGAGGTCACGAGTTCGATTCTCGTCGTGGGCTCCATTTAAACCGAACCTGTAAACATATCCAGGTTCAAGTCCAAAAGGCCCTGCATATCAGAATCAATTGATAGTCAGTATCCGTAAGAAGCAGTAATTTGTAAGGAGAGTAGATAGGATGGCCCGTCAAAAGTTTGAACGCAACAAACCAAACGTGAACGTTGGAACGATCGGGCACGTTGATCATGGCAAAACATCGTTAACCGCAGCTATTACAATGACTTTGGCCAAAACTGGCCAAGCCAAAGCTAAGAAATACGATGAGATCGATGCTGCTCCCGAAGAAAAAGCTCGTGGTATTACCATTAATACCGCTCACGTAGAATATGAAACAGACAGTCGTCACTACAGTCACGTTGACTGCCCAGGACACGCTGACTACATCAAGAACATGATTACTGGTGCTGCCCAAATGGACGGCGCTATCCTCGTGATTTCAGCAAATGATGGTCCTATGCCACAGACTCGTGAGCACATCTTGCTTGCCCGTCAGGTTGGCGTTCCACACATCGTTGTCTTCTTGAACAAGTGCGACATGGTCGACGATCCCGAATTGATCGAACTAGTTGAAATGGAAGCACGCGAATTGCTTTCCAAATACAACTTCGACGGTGACAATATTCCAATCATCCGTGGTTCAGCTCTCAAGACTCTTGAAGGCGACCCCAAGTATGAGCAAGCAATTCTCGACTTGATGAAAGCTGTTGACGAACACATCCCAACTCCAGAAAGAGATTTGGACAAGCCATTCTTGCTCGCTGTTGAAGACGTTTTCTCAATCACTGGCCGCGGTACTGTTGCCACTGGTCGTATTGAACGTGGACAAGTTAAGGTTGGCGAAGAAGTAGAAATCGTTGGTTTGCAAGATACACGTAAGACAACCGTAACTGGCGTTGAAATGTATCAGAAGACCCTTGACTCCGGTATGGCTGGAGACAACGTTGGTATCCTCCTCAGAGGTATCGACAAGACCATGATCGAACGTGGTCAAGTTATCGCCAAACCTGGCAGCATCAAGCCACACACCAAGTTCAAGGCTGAGGTTTACATCCTCTCCAAAGAAGAAGGCGGACGTCACACTCCATTCTTCAAAGGCTACAGACCGCAGTTCTACATCCGTACAACTGACGTGACCGGTTCCATCGAATTGCCAGAAGGCGTTGAAATGGTTATGCCTGGTGACAACGTTGCAATGGACGTTGAATTGATTCAACCAGTAGCTGTTGAGCAAGGTATGAGATTTGCTATCCGCGAAGGCGGCCGTACAGTCGGCGCCGGCGTAGTTGCTTCAATCATCGCCTAAGCTAGTTACCTAGATTCGAATCTAGAACTAAAAAATTGAGAGAGGGCTGCTGTTAAAGTGGCCCTCTCTTTTATTTGGATTTTTCGCTTTTCGTTTTTCGATGGTGCACCAGTTCTAATGCTGGCCTAGCTCGTGTCGGTCTACTTTATATTTTCTAGCATGAATGATTCTGTGCCATTTTCGGCACCAGGGTTTTCAACAGTGCAGGCCTTGACTCTTTCAAACAGTGCGGCCGCTTGCATGCGTCTGCCACTGCGTAACTGTATCCAGGCGATGTCTCGTAAGGTATCGACAAAAGCTGAGTCGGGTAATTTGGCCTTTTCAAATAACGATACTGCCGTAGTTAAATCTTGCAGGGCTTCTTGATCGCGACCGAGGCGGGCTTTCATTTTGCCATCGAGGCTATAAGCTAGTCCTTGCAGTTCGAGGGATTGTTTGCTGCCCTTTAACTGATGCAGAATTTTATCGTTGACGATCTTGGCCTGGTCATAATTGCCACTGTGGAAAAGACAAACTGCCAGTTGCCATTGATATTTGAGATTTTTTGGATTAGCTGCCACTAGTTTTTCTAGCAGTGCTTTTGTTTCGGCTGGCTGAGATTTTTGAGAATGGCATTTTCAGCCGAATAGTTTCTGGAGCCATGAGCCTTTTGACTGGTGGCAAAGAGGTTTTTAAGAACTTCTGCTTTTGACCAGTGGCCAAGGTTAGCCAAAGGCACTGCAGCAATTGCACGCCCGGCATTCGTTGATGCGACAGGAGGCGGAGCGGAGTGCCTTTTTGCCCGGAGGCCCTCTAGGGTTGAGGCAGCCATGTTGATCACGAGCATCATTATCACAATGGAGAGCACTGCTGCGAATGCAATGCCTATATGACGCAAGGGTTTTCGCAGGTCGGCGTCAGGCGCTTTGCGGCCAATTTTTTGACTGGCTAAGCTGCCCTTTTGAGTTTGCACCAAATGCGATGTGCCTGTGGTTCTTTGCTCGGCAACAGATTTTTGCAGACCCGTAGATTGTATGTTTTGGCTTTCTGCTGAGGCGACAATTTTGTCTTTTGCTGTGCCTGCGGGAATTCGTTTTCCAGATTTGTCGAAGCGGTAAGTCATGGTGGTGGCAAATTGTCTGAAGGAATAAGGGCTGCCAAGAGATATTCTTATCTTTCCCCGTCCAAAACCCTCTAAACGGCCCAATAGTTAAGACATTGTAGAGCTTGCCTGATTGTCGAAATTGAGGTGTGACCTGATGTTGCGGTTGTTAACAGTGTTTTGAATCAATTTCAAACTAATTTTTTACCCTACTAGACAGCTGAAACTATCACAGGTTCAGTGCTTGCGAAAACGGATAGGGAAATGTTGCTAGATTTCGCCTGCTTTGAAACCAAAGCTGAAATAAATTTACTCTAGCGCCCCCGGGCGATCTCTGTACAATGTGTGGTTCGTTCGCTGGAACGGTCATCCCGTGCCGTCCGCAATTATAAGAGGCAGTTAATGCGTCTTGTTGCTAGGGCCGGGGAGATTAGACTGGTGCCCTATCGGATATGTTCTCGGATATATCAGATATAGCTAAAGTCTTGATGGCGACGTTATCGCTAAACGCGATTACTTATGTTGAACGCATCCTGGTTATTCACTAGGAGCACTAGGGAGAAAGTAGGCAATATGGCAAGCGCCAAAAAACAAAAAACTGATGCCGCAGCGTCAAAAGTGCAAAGAATCCGCATTCGTCTTAAGTCTTACGATCATAGATTGCTCGATAAGTCTTCAGATCAGATCGTAGATACTGCTAAGCGCACTGGTGCGACAGTTTGCGGCCCAGTGCCGTTGCCAACCAAGAAGCGTGTTTATTGCGTGTTGCGTTCACCGCACGTTGACAAAAAATCGCGCGAGCACTTCGAGATCAGAGTGCACAAGAGATTGATTGATATCAACGATCCAACACCAACTACCGCTGATGCGCTTATGCGTCTTGATTTGCCAGCCGGTGTTGATATCGAAGTCAAACTCTAAGGTTTGTACTTAACAGTTGATTTGATGCAGATTTGAGAAGGACTTAAAAGCCATGACATTAGGCGTAATGGGAAGAAAAGTTGGAATGACTCAGGTATTCGATGAGAATGGCCTGGCAGTTCCTGTCACTGTAGTTAAGTTGGGCGAGAATATCGTTACCGAAACCAAAACTAAAGAGAAGCATGGCTACGTGGCTGTGCAGGTTGGTGGCTTCGCTATTAAAGAGAAGAAGCTCAACAAGCCTGATCTTGGCGCTTTCAAAAAGAAAGAGATCCAAGCTTTGAAGCCTTTGAAGGAATACCGCGTCGATGACGTTTCTTCTTATAAGGTTGGCGAAGCTCTTAACGTCGAGACCTTGCTTACCCCTGGTATGAAGGTAGACGTCCGCGGTAAATCGATTGGTAAGGGCTTCCAAGGCTGTATCAAACGCTATAACCACGGTCGCGGACCAATGAGCCACGGTTCTAAATTCCACCGCTCTATGGGTTCTATCGGCGCTGGTACCACTCCAGGTCGCGTCGTTCGTGGTCTTCATATGCCTGGTCACATGGGTGACGACAATGTTTGTGCTCGCCGCTTAACTGTGGTGAGAGTTGATACCGAAAAAGGTCTGCTCCTTGTCAGAGGCTCTGTACCTGGTGTTGACGGTGGTTTGGTTGTGATCTCCGCATCTGTAACCAAATGGAATTAGTTTCTGAACTTAAGAGAGAGAAAGTAAAATGACATCCGCGCAAGTAGTTGATCTCAAAGGCAAGAAACTGAGTGAAGTAACACTCAGTGACGCAGTCTTTGGCATTAAGCCGAACATGGGCGTAATTCACAATGCCCTGGTCAGACAGCTCGCCAATGCCAGACAAGGTAGTGCTAACACCAAAACCAGAGCTGAAGTTCGTGGTGGCGGCCGTAAGCCATGGCGTCAAAAAGGTACTGGCCGCGCCAGAGCCGGTTCTATCCGTTCACCTTTGTGGGCTGGTGGTGGCGTTCCGTTCGGTCCTAAGCCGCGCGATTACTCCATCACTATGAACAAGAAGATGAGAGTGCTTGCACTTAAATCTGCCCTTGCCGCTAGCGTTGAGAAGTTGGTTGTCGTTCAAGACTTCGACAATCTCAAAGAAGCTAAGACAAAATTGTTTAGCCAAGTATTGAAAGATCTTGGACATCAAGGCAAAAAAGTTCTCGTCGTTCTCGACTATGCCTGCGATGCTTGCGCCCGTGTTGAGCGTGCCGCTCGTAATATCGACAGCCTGAAAGTGATCGCAATGAGCAACTTGAACGTCAAAGATTTGCTTCATTACGAAGTCATCCTCACAAATGCTAGAACCCTTGAAGCAATCAACAATCGCTTCGAAGCTTCAAGCAAAGAAAAAACTGAAGCTGATATTGCCGGTACCGGTAAGACAGTTGCCAAAAAAGCCGTAAAAGTAGAAGCGAAAGAGAAAGCTGCTCCTGCTGCTAAAGCTGAAAAAGCGCCAGCTAAAGATGCTGCTGAAGCTCCAAAGAAAGCCGCTGCTCCTAAGAAAACTGCAGCTCCTAAAGAAGCAGAAGCTGAAGCCAAAAAGCCTGCTCGCGCTAAAAAAGAGAAGAGCGAAGAGTAATTAGAATATCTAAGGACCAAGTGAGATGAACAAACGTCATTCGCAAATCATCATCAGACCATTGATTACTGAGAAGTCTGCTCAACAGATGGAACTCGGTCAATACACTTTCGAAGTGATGAAAGACGCCAACAAAGTTGAAATTGCTCAAGCTATTGAGCAGATGCTTAAGGAACTCTATCCGAAGAGCAAGAGCGAGGTCGTCTCTGTCAATACAAGCGCTATCCGCGGTCGCTTCAGAAGAAGCAAGCGTCATGGTCGCGCTCCAAAAGACAGTAAGAAGGCTATTGTCACCATGTCTGGTGAACCGCTCGAGTTGTTCACTGCCTAATTTTTCAATTAAGCACTCAACTCACAGTTATGGGAAATTTTTAGGAACAGTAAGATGCCTACCCGCAAAGTGAATCCAACCTCCGCAGGCCGCAGGAATATGTCGTTAGCCGATTATTCGGATGTAACCACACATACTCCTCTAAAAAGCTTGCTGCGCCCCTTGAAAAAACATGGTGGTCGCAACAACCAAGGCCGTTTGACAGTCAGACATAAAGGCGGCGGCCATAAACAGGCCTACCGCGTTATCGACTTCAAACGCAACAAGCATGACGTCCCTGGCGTTATCGCAACTATTGAATACGATCCAAACCGCAACTGCCGTATCTGTCTGGTGCATTATGCAGATGGAGACAAGCGCTATATCTTGGCGCCAAACGGTATCAAGGTTGGTGAAAAAGTTATGTCCGGGCCAGCAGCTGAGATCAAGAACGGCAACGCTCTTCCTCTTCGCGCTATCCCTTTAGGTACTATGGTTCACAACGTTGAATTGACCCTCGGCAGAGGCGGCCAAATGGGTCGTGCTGCTGGAGCTCAAATTCAAGTTCTGGCCAAAGAAGGCAGATATGCCACCTTGCGTTTGCCATCTGGCGAAATGCGTATGGTGCATCTCGAGTGCATGGCCACCATCGGTCAGTTGGGTAATACCGACGACAAAAACTTGCGTCTGGGTAAAGCCGGTCGCACTCGTTGGTTAGGTATCAAACCTACCAACCGTGGTGTCACCATGAACGCCATTGACCACCCGCATGGTGGTGGTGAAGGTAAATCGCCAATCGGCGGTAAGCCACAAACACCATGGGGCAAACCAGCTATGGGTTACAAAACTCGTCGCGGTAAGTCTTATACATCG
>JBIPOV010000083.1:0-26522 GCA_044378815.1 Obscuribacteraceae bacterium (SeqCode)
CGAGCCAACCGAAGATTCGGACAAGCACGAATTTGGCAAAGCCTCATCCGTGCTTGTTCTTTTGCAAAAACTGTCACTTTAGCTGAACTAAGGTGATAGGCAGGGCGTTGAGCAAAAAAAGGAGACGAGGTCGTCCGCTTTTATACATAAAGTAATCTACAGTCTATTAATTAGCTGCGCTCTTGCTTGCTTATCCCAATAAGCTGTGACCATATTGTAATCAGGCTCTGTACTACGGTGTGCTCGTTTTTGTGCTGCTTTGTTGTCGGCTTTGAAACTAGTTTGGATATCGATTTCAGCTTGAGTCAGTTCAGTCGTTTCAGCTGCCAGGCTTGATCAGATTGTTTGAATGATGTTACTGGTACAACCTCTATGTTTTTTACTGGAAGCATTTTGTAGTTAATGCCGAGCGGAAGCGACTTCCACATGCAGGAGCTTAGAAGCACGAAGAGAACCTTTTGACCTGTTGCAATGTTCTCTATCAGGTTGAATATGTCATCGTCAGCTATTGCGCTAGCGGACAGGATAATCACCATAACTGGTGCATGCTCAGCGAGTAGGCGTTGTCGCTTCCAATTGGCACCAGCCGGAATACTCCATGGTGAACAAAAGGTTTATGATCGAAAATAGCCCCATGGCTCAGGTGACCTGAAGGCTCCCCTGTCTTGCGACGCGCACTCCGCCCAGATGCCGGTCAAGCATGTGGACTAGCCCAGCTCTTTGTGAAAGAGTTTGGGGGAATTGATTGTGGAAGAAAAAGTCGGTGGCATCTAAAAGCAATAGGTTGTGTCATTAGAAATTAGAGGAGACACTAACTTATTGCAGTAAGCATCTCCCACTCTTTTCAAAATCGAACTCGCACCAGTTGCAGTTTTCCACCACCGGGACCGTCATCATCATCGTCGTCACAGAATAGGTGCTTTACGATGTCAAAGAATCTCTGGCCGAGAGCCCAGTAAAGGAGCAATGAGCTAATTAAGAGCGCTAACAGGGTAGCGTCAAGCCCGAGCATTACTGAATGTAGAAATTGTTCGAATTGCATTTGGATTTACCTTGGTAATGAGTGTTTGAAATTTCCTAGAAAGCTGAAGACTGCCTCCATCAATGGCGGCAGTCTAGAATCTGCAAGTTTTTGCATGACTTACATTGAATGACCCATGTCAATCCAGCTATTTTGATTTTCTGGATCTGAAGCCTTCAGCTGCATGAGCATCAGTTGGTCATACAATGGGTTGAGCTTACACATTGGTGGTAAGCCAATCTTGACCGCAGGACATTGGGTTGGAATTTTGCAACATAGTTTGCAGAACCAACTTTTTTCATCGAGAAAGCGATAATCGATGAGCCAGTTTTTCTCAGCTATGAGAAGGCTTGGAGAGAGAAGCTCTTCAACTTTGGCGATTGCCGAGATGGTAATCAATAGCGCGTAAATAAGTAGTGTCAACATATGGCCTCTTTGGTAAAAAAATGAATGCCAACCGACCCTTTCGAAGGGTAGCATCACGCTTTGCGGCTAGCTACGATGGTAGTAATTAAGATGATTATCCAAACCATTATTTCGGGCAGAGAGAGTCCGAAACAGTAGTTGGTTTCCCCCTTTCTGCCAGCATCAATTAGTGGATGTGAAATTACTCCACACGAGAGTGTTGGAGTGAATTGCTGCTGATTGAGGATGTGTTTGAATTTTTGTTGTTTGCGGCTTGAATTTTTGTTTGTTGAGTTAGATATACATTTACAGTGGCAGAACGACCTGTTGGCAAGCAATCAATTCTTTTGTCAGCGATTTATCAGCATTTCAGCCTTAGCGAATTCTGAGAGTACGCTCTCTGCAGGCTTTTCGGCGGCCCAAAGAATATAAATTTCAATTGCTTTGTTAACTTCGCGCGGTTGACGATGCGTAATTACCGCAGACTATGAGCCGTATTAGCCTCAGGTAAGGTTTTCAATCGCAACAGCCTTAACCCTGCCATAACCGCATTGTGTAGGCATTTTTGGTGGTGGCATGCGTCAAGTGCGCTAACCCATATTTCAATATTGACGAGTGCTAGTGATCAATTTGTAATGTCGTTGTGCCTGCGAGTAAGTTCATTTGATAGCACTTATGCCAGCTTTACTGCCAATAGTTCGGCAATTCGTCAGTTTCGGCTAGTTTCCTCTAATTACCGGATGTTTTGACGAGATCTTCTAATTTGTTAGATTCTAGGTGCTTCCTTTTTCGTTTTCATTTTCAATAGGCACCCGTAACTTACTCGATTCTCCCAGACCCCCAGAAAGCAGTTAACGGTTCATTCTAGAACTGCATTTGGACACGCCTTTAAACTATTCAAACTATTTTTTTACACAGCCATGAAAAAGAAGAAACGACGCTTCCGTGCTATCTGGATATCAGATGTGCATCTCGGCACTCTGTCATGTAAGGCTGAGCAGCTTTTAAGGTTTTTGAAACATCATGATTGCGAAACACTGTTTTTGGTCGGAGACATCATTGATGGCTGGAGGCTAAAGCAACATTGGTATTGGCCCTCTGCGCATGATGATGTCTTAGCCAAGGTCATGAGCAAAGCAAGAGATGGTACCAGGGTGATTTTCATTCCCGGCAATCACGATGATTTTGCCCGCAGATTTACTGGAGTGACACTGGGGAATCTGCAAATTGAGTATGACTGGGTGCATGAGACCGCCGATGGTCGGTGCCTTCTGGTTTTACACGGTGATAAATTTGATAGCCTAATTCATAATCACCGCTGGCTAGGTCTTCTTGCTACCCGAGCCCATGCTTGGTTTAGCTTAATTGATGCGCCCCTGAACTTATTGCGCGCGCTTTTAAAGTTACCTGGTTGGTCCCTGTCTTCTTATCTTAAGGAGCATGCTCGCAGCAGGCAAGGGTTGCGTAGCACATTGATTGATTTACTTCTTGCCGAGGCTAAGGCAAGAGGGCTCGATGGTGTTGTTTGTGGTCATGTTCATCATGCAGAGATTGTTACTCGTGAATCTCTTGTTTATTGCAACGATGGCGATTGGGTGAAGAGCTGTTCTGCTCTCGTCGAAACTTTTGAAGGAGAGCTTGAAATTCTCTATTTTACTGAAAATTAGGAGTCTTACTAATGATTACTTCACTGTTTGAGAAGATCACTGCTCGGCTTAAATCCGCTTGCAGTAAAGACGAGCTACCGTTTGTCGTAAAGCCATACTTGCAGCTTGGCGATACTGCTGATTCATTGCGAGTGTTCTGGTTTAGCTCTTACGGCAAAAAACACTGGATGGCACAGTGCCGCTGCTCTAGTGGCGAGCCATGGACAAACTTAGAGATCAGCGCTAAGAAACAAGCCGTAGCTGAGCGAAAAAATGTACGAAAACTTACTGTCTCTCTGCCCCTAGCTTTGCCAAGTTCTAGTGTGCCTGAATATCAGCTTCTACTTGATGGTGTGCCAGTTTTTAGTGCTACCTACAAAACTCCATCAGCGCCTGGTTGTAGCAAGGTCGCTGTATTCGGAGACTTTGGCGATGGCGAGCAGGCCGCACCGGCTTTAGCCGCTGCTGTTTACGAAATAAATCCTGAGCTGGTTCTGCTTGCCGGCGACTTGGTTTATGACCACGGACGAATATCTGAGTATCTCAATTTCTTCTTTCCTGTGCTCAATGCCGATGCCATTCAAAAGAGCATTGGGGCACCTTTGCTACGCTCAATTCTGACGATTGCCGTGGCGGGCAATCATGACGTTGGTATGCCTACTCAGAATGACAAGTTTGACACTAAGGCCTTTCAAGACTTATTTGGGTTTTTCTTGTTTTGGCAGGGTGCCAACAATGGTCCTCGCTTGAAGAAGAAAACTCTTAAGGCCATGATTGGCACGAGGAAGAAGGCTAATAAATTGCTCAGTGATTTTGGCAAGTCGTTCTTTCGTCTTACCAATTACTCCTTCAACTGGAGCGACCAGCACTGGATTATCCTTGATGCCAACAAATATGCAGATTGGAGTCTTCCTGAGCTGCAAGAGTGGCTTGCTCAAGACCTGCATGCTGCAAGGGGCCAAAAGTGGAAGTTCGTTTTATTTCACCAACCTGGATTCAACAGCGATTATAAATACTTTCGCGACCAGCGTATGCGTGTGATTTGCCCCATTTTAGAGGCGGGAGGAGTAGATATTGTCTTCAGTGGCCACTGCCATTTCTATGAACGGCATCGCCCGCTGTACTTTAAGCCCGATAGTGATACGGCATTAAAGGATGGCACTGTGCCAGGACAGTTAACTCAAGACTATCTGTTTGATGGGGTCGAAAACACCCACCCTGCAGGCATAATCTATGTGGTGACTGGGGCTAGTGGCAAGCTAGTAGGTGATGGGAAAAATCCCAACGCTGAATCATTGTCTGTGTCGACTGCTGTGCTTATCGACACGGTGCATTCATTTACCGAGCTAACGTTTGGCGAGAATCACTTAGTTCTGCAGCAGCTTAGTAGCGAGGGGGTTGTGCTCGATAGCGTAAGGATAGATAAGAACTAACGGGTTTTTGTCGGCGGCTGGGTATGGTTTTTCAAGATGGTTATTGAGCCAGGCTCAAGTTAGGATGAAGTCAGAGCCATTTGGCTTCATCCTGACTTTTTTTTTGGAAACTCATAGTTGACCGGTCTGTTAGTATAGTCGAAAGGAAAAAGGCTAAGGAGCCTTTTTTGCCGTTGAGTTTATTACTGCTATTGGTGCTGTTTCACGAATTGCTCCCAAAACGAAAGAAGGTTGACAGTCTGGGTTCTATGCTGGTTTTTCAGTTGTGTCTGTTTCATCAAGGTTATTAGGAATGAAGCGAATGCAACCCACTAGAAGCGCAGCTAAAATTGTGGTAGCAATCAGTGAAGGAGCAAGGTTATGCATCATGGGGATGCGATAAATCCAGACACCAAGAGTTATGGCACCCGGCGCGCTGAGATTGTATGCAGCCATAAGTAGGCCAAAACTCATCGCTTCTGCTTTGCCAGGGCAAACAATGGCAGCGAAGCTGAGCAATACCTGGCTGGCTATTTCACGGTTGAAGTTGCTTGCTGCTGCCACTGCCCATGGAGCTATTTGCGAGAGGAAACCATTGTTTATCAGCAGTGCAAGCTCACTGGCAATTGAAATTGTAGTCAGTATTCCGCCAGCATAGAGTAGGGATTTGATGGCGAATTGTCCTGATAATTTGCGGTTGTAGAACAGTGCCCCGCCAATGGCAGCTGCCGCTCCAATACTGCCTAGTATGCCCATCGCTTCTGCATTTAGACCTAGTTGGTCTGTTTTCCAGTAGTTTAGGGGAAAGGTAAAGTCAGGCAAGGAGCGCCAGATTGCAATTACGAGTATGCCGATCCAGAGTTTTTTTGATTGCATAGTGCTAAAGATATCTCGCCAGCGAAACCTTGCAGTAGAGCGAGAAATTTGGATTTTCTTCTCGTTGATCAAGGATAATGCGGCGATACTTACAATAATTGATAGCACCGCACTGGCGAGACAGGCATAAGTTAGAGCGTTCTTTACACCGGCTTGCTCAATCAACCAGCCAGCTGTGGCTTGGCATATACCTGAGGAGAAGCGGAATATTGCCCACTCCATTGATTGCCAGCGCATACCTTCAGCTGATTTTCTGGAGCGCTCAACCATTAGACCATCCATAGCCGCGTCACTAACTGCCATGGCGAAGGCTGAAGCTGCCATTGTGTGAGTCAGCCAGGCTATGGAGTGATGTACGGGTACGGCGCAGAATGCTGCCGCGTTAAGTAAGGAAAAGACAGCTATGTAGCTTTTTCGTCTGTAGCCTAACAGCGGTAGAAAGTCAGAGACCATTCCGTATACGGGCTTCAGCAACCAGGGAATCGTAAAGGCCGAAAACATCAAGGCCGTTTCTCCAGCTGAATGTCCTACCGACTTTGAAAAGAAAGTTAGTGGCAGAGATATCAGTTGTGCTTGGCCAAATGCTTGAGCAAAGTAAGCAACTGCAAAAAACAGAGTCAGCTTGCTGACGCTGTTTCTGTCTAATGTTCTTAGCATAAGGTTTTCTCTGCTTTTTAGTTTTGTTTTGCTGGCAGTGAGATGTTTTCACCCCTTATCAATGCTGCGTTTTGAACCAATGGGCAGCGAGCGGCAGTTCTACTAAGAGTAGGATAACGGCCGTTCAATACAACCTATTGATCATTTGCCCTGTGAGTCAGTGGCCAATAGATATGTGATTGCATGGGCTAGCCCAATTGCTAGGCATACGATTCCTGCTTTTGAGTCGATGAAGAAATTGAGGAAGCCTGCCACGCTCCAAAGGTAGGAGGCAATCAAAATGGCGTAGTTGATCGCCACGAATTGTGCTGGTAGGCTTTCATCTAAGTGCGTTGAAGTTACTGAGATTCGTGTATTTGAGAACTTCATTTTTTTACCTCATTGGTAGGGTTAAAGTGTTATGACGACAATGCCGCGGGTGTTGTCGGCTGTGAAAAATTCACGTGCTGAAAAAGTTTCGCCGTCTTCTAGGTCTACAGTTTCTGGTATGAAATGCAGAGGAGACAACGATTTGCGCCGCATCTTCAATGTTGGAATTTTGAGGCCCTTCAACTGTTCTCGTTCGACAGAGTTTGGATCGATACTGAAGTCGATGTCAGATGGGAGGGGCTTGCACGAAACAAAGCTTCCGCCAACCATAACTTCTTTTCCGCCTCTTTCTCTGAAGTCATCAATGAATTGTTGGAGGCAGCGTAGATAACGCCGGCGGTGTGCGTTGAAGCTGTATCTCTCATAGAAATTGTCCCATGTTGTCTTGTGCTCACCCGTAGGCAGGAAGCCAAATATAGTGAAGCCTGGGATTTTGCTCTGTGGACTTGTGTTGCCGAAATCTGCGTTTTTCATGATGTGTGTAAAGGTAGTGAAACTGTTAGTTCGTGTCTGAGCGATAGACGATGAGCACTGACGGCAGTGAATTTGCTGTTTGATAGACTCATGTTTTGGTACTGCATTTGGTTTTGCTTGGTGATGTTTCTATTTTTGCTGTTTAGAATTAGTTGTGTTTTTACCTTGTTAAAAAATGATGCTGCTTGTCAAGCAGCCTTGGCCTTGCTAGAAGCAGCCATAGTCTTCACCGTTTTGCGGCCAGCGTTCTCCGCCAAGCACTGTAGCCAATTGTCTATAGCTCTTATGCAATTCTTTTTTTGTGGGTTAGCGCAAGCTAGCAACTGGTGTTTCTAGCATCAAATGTAGCTCTAGAAAAAGTCACTCTACTCATGAAATAGAGTTCGCTGACGATTCTGCTTTATTATTCTGTTATATTCGCTGCGCGGCCTCTAGAGCCGCTGTACTATCTTGTTTTGGAGTTTACTGTGAAACCGCGAATTGGATTGAATCTTGATGTTGTAAAAGGTGCCCCTGATAATTTGGTGCTTAATACCACTTATTGGGAAGCGATTTTGCAAGCTGGTGGCGTTCCCGTTTTACTGCCACCGTCGCTAGATGACGATCTCGAACAGCACTTTGATGGTTTAGCTGGATTGATTCTAATTGGTGGCAAAGACTATTCACCACATTTGTACGGTGAATCACCCGACGCTAAGATTGATTTGGCTCATCCACTTAGGCAACGTTTTGATGTTCGCCTGGTTGAATACTGTTTGAAAAAAACAGCTATCCCATTGTTGGGTATCTGCGCTGGTCATCAACTCTTGAATATAACCTTAGGTGGTTCTTTGATTCAAGACATTGATAGCCATTTACCAGAGGGTTCAATAAAGCACCGTCTTGATGCTCCTATCGAGAGCAAGCTGGCAAGCCACTACGTGTCGATTGAACCAGGCAGTCTTCTTAGTGAGGTCTATGGTGTGACGCAAATTAAAGTGCCGAGTTCGCATCATCAAGCGGTGCAACGGCTTGGACAGGGTTTGCGAGTTAGCGCGAGATCTTGTGATGGTGTGATTGAGGCAATAGAAATGCCGGAACGCTTCTTTACCGTTGGTGTGCAGTGGCATCCAGAAAGAGACATTGCTAATCATAGTTTGCTTTTTGAATCGTTTGTCAAAGCTAGTGCTTCTTTGTCTTATGCAAGGACGAATTGGCCAGTTTCAAATCAAAGGCATTCGTTCTCAACATCTGAGCAAGGCTCTGCTCTTCTAGGTCGTCTTGACTACCCGAGTTAGTCTCTGAAAGCAATTCGAGATTATCGTAAAGGTTTGATTTGCCTCAAGGTCTCGTTGTTGCGCGCTATAGACATTATTGCGCCTTAGCCCTTCTTAATAGACTTTTGTGCTGATGCTAAAGTCTTAGCGCTTCTGCGACTTTGTATTTAGGGCCTGTTGTTGTTTAAGGTTGTTGAGTACATCCTTATTCCACTTTGCCGCTCTTCTCATCGAAACATACTTTTGACACTAGTCTTCAACCAATTTTTTGCTGCAATTTGCAGTTGTGATGAGCGCAACTGTAAAGGACATCCGTCTTTTAGCCCTCGTATATCTCAGGTATGTATTTGTCACACAGTCAATCGTAAGATTCTGCGTATGAGTCTCCCCCGGTTCTACCAGGTAGCTAATACCTAGAAGGTGTTGTTATGATCGAATATGACCTCAACGCAGAAATTGGAATTGAAGCCGCTCGGATTTTTGTTGAGATGTCTCAATCTGATGTTTTGTTAGCCGCACGCACTGCAGAATCTTTTCTTAACGAACGATCTAACCCGAGCTTTCGCTACTTGGCTATAGCCGCTTTTAACCAGGCTGTGAACGGTGGTGTTGAAGCTAAGCTGATTAGACTAGGTCAAGATTGCTTTACCGTAATGCTCGACCTTGCTCCTCCTTTGTCTGCTCAATGGTTTTCGATGATAGAAACACCTGATTTGAATTGCCAATGGTCTGAGCCCAGCTTTAATTTGACGGCCATCTAATTGCTTGTTCACCATCTAATTGCTTGTCCGCTTTTATAACTCAAAATAACCATGTTCACCAAAATTTTGCTGCCAAGCTTGCGCTCTTTGCGTGAGTTTTTTTTGCTTTGTGTTAGTAAATTGTGCCAGATTTTTTCGTTGTATTTGCCTCAATCTCAAAAGCCAGAGAACCTCCCCAGTAATATCAACTGGAATAACTTTGTAGATCATCATGTTTTCTGCTGGAATGGCAATTGGACGCGTTACTTTCCTGACGGACGCTTGATGGAGAGCTTTACTTCTGAAAGAAACTTTTCTTTTGGCATTACCAACGAATACTATGTGCCCATCAGCATTTTTCCCCTTACGCAACCAGTGATTTTTTATGACCAGTCAGACTATTGCACAGTAAATCAAAAGAACACCTATATTCGCGACACTGGTGTTTCTGAGCAAAGTTGGCAATTGACACGCCATGAGAATAGCCATTTCGATGGTATTTATCATCCTCAGTCTGATAGCCAGCGTGGTCTCTTTCTTGAAAATGGATTGGCTACCTGGTGTTGCACTGATATCTCGCTTGTTACTGTTCCTGCTAGTGAAACAGAAACCACTGGTGATTATGGAATTGAGATCTTCTTGCGCCATGAAAATTTTCGAGTAAGTATTGATCTTGTCTTTGATACTGCCGGTGAGGTACAACGATTGGCCATTGTGCGCGAAAGCGTGCTGGGTTCAAATCGTCTCTATTGGACACAGGATTCTGCTCTACCGTCATCAGTTGTTTTCGCCCAGGGTCAATATAGCGGTGAAGAGTTAAGTGTTTCGCGTGACTTAGATTATTCGCGCAGCTATTCCATCTTTTATCCAAGCAGCTGGGGCGAACAAGATTCGCATCGAGTCGTGGCTTTTCCTGACGGTGTTCTAGTGCGCTTCCCTCTGCAAATGCAGAGTGCAGTCGAGCGTGCAATTGAAGTCATTTGGATAATTAAGAGTGCCGAGCCGCTGATATACAGAGCGAAGCTTGTGTACAACGCTAGTGGTCAGATTGAGAGCTTCTCTGGTTGTCTTTTCAAGAAAGACTATAAGAGCATTTTGGCATAACTTGCCGGTCTTTCTTCTGGTGATTAGCGTGATGTCAAGGTGCTTATTTCCAGGGGGATATCACTCATTGCTAGGTACGCTAATACGAATGGCAATGTTGAGTTCCTCGCTCGTGACCACCGTAAACCATTCTCAAGCACAGGTTACCGGGGAGCTGACCTGGCTATTCAGGTAAATTGCTGCTTTCACGCAGAGGTTGAGTAACGTCGACAACTTTTGCAACTATCAAAGTATCTCAATTCTATTCACTCAATTCCGGCAAAACAAACACAGAAAATCCACATAATTTCATCACAGCCACTTTCTCAACATCTTTGGTGTTGAGGTTCTGACCTGCTGTCTGGAACTATGCATATATGTGCCTCTTGCCTCGATGTGAAATTGAGACTGCAACAGTGAATCTACGTCCAATCAAAAGTCAAAACCAAAAAATAGGAAATCAACAATATGGCAATTTCAACCGAACTTCGCGCTCAATTACTCTCTATCGCTCTTAGCGAAGCGGAAGTAGTGATTCTGGAAAATAACGGCTTAGACACTGACGCAGCCCTTGCCAGCGTTACAAAAGATGAACTTAAAGAAGTCGGATTGAGTGTCGGTGCACGTAACAAGATTAAGGCTCAGTTCCCGACTACAGTAGCAGCCGATACTCTCAATCTTGAGGTGAAAGCTGAGGCTGTCGCTGGTGCCCCATTCGCTCCAGCTAATTCCTACGCCTATCTCTTGGGTAACAGCGCAAGCTCCCTCGGTTTTAGCGCCCAAGCCCTCAATCCGCGCATCAAGCCTGATTTCATTCGCAGTGCTGCGCAAGCTGCTGGCTCTTTTGTCATCGTCGGAACAGGTCTATGTGACGTGTTCACCAAGAAGGACTTTTGGCAGCAGTTACAACTTGAAGATATGGATTTGCGCAAACTGATCAGTCGCTGGACAGAAAATTTCCGCTCCGAGCGCTATATTTCTAACGAGGCCTTAGGTGAACTGGGCGAGGGTGTAAGCCAACTATTTGGACAGCACTTCCAAAACCTCGTCAGCAGCTCTTCCAAACTCAGCTCACAACTGGGCGCTCTGCAGCTGCTTGGCAATCAAGCTCGTGTAGATGTCGGAAGCGACGCAGCTTCTTACGGGCAATTGCAAACGCTAATTCCATTAGCCGCCGAAGAGATCAGCCAACGCATGATCAGCTCTCCTTTGCCTGAGTTGTCTACGAGTCTGGTGAGCTTGTTAACTGACTTGCTCGAAATCCTAAAAGATAGCCGACTACAGGCTGCTGCCGGCATCGTTAATGCCACGAGCGCGGATGAAGGAGCTATTCTCTTCTTGGAGCGCCGTCTTGGTACGGATGTCGCCAATCGCTTCCGTCTTGCCCTCGCGTATGAGCAGCTGCTCAATGCTTTGGCTGCATGTCCGCAGAGCGCAGATGCTGGCTACCTCAGCGTATTCGGACAGCTCGCTTCTCAGGTGCATACCTATTACACGGCAGTGTCAGGGGGCTCCACCGAGTCTACTTCGGCTCCTGTTCAACGTCAATCGGCTGCTGCTCAGAGTGGACAAGTCAGCTTCCGCTTCAACTTCTCCCTCTCCCTGCAAATCCGCCGTTAAGACTGCCGACGCAGTACTCCGTCGCTAGATAGATAGTATATGGAAGGATGGCATCTGGCTGTTCTTCCTTTCTTTTTCATATCTTTGTATCCATCTATCCATTTTGGACAACAATTATGACCGACGATTTTCGTGCACTGCTCAGAAGTAAGAAGCTTTCAGAACAAGCGATTGAGGCATTGGCTGACAATGGTCTTGATACCTTGGAATCACTGCAAGAATGCAGCAATGATGACCTGATCGAAGCTGGCCTCACTCTGCTTGGAGACAGAAAGAAAGTGCTAGCGCTGGCAGGCGCAGGGCAGTCTCCTCCCCCTCAAGCTGTAGCTGAAGAAAATAATTCACAGACATTTGATACTAGTGCTTTCCTTCAACAATTGAGTAGCTCTGGAATTAACCTCGGCTCAATTAAACCAAGAATCAATGTTGAGTTTGCCAATCGTGCTGCTGACTCAGTTCTCTCCTATATTATTGTCAGCACCGGCATCCTTGACGTCTTCGACAGTGAATTCTGGGCGAGTATTATGCTCGAAGACATGCAGTTGCGCACGCGCATTCACGCGTGGAAGGAAAGAACTCGAACCCAGCAATATATCTCTAATATTGCCAAGGATGAATTGCTGAGTTCTGTACCCAAACTCTTCTCTGGAAGTTTTGATAGTCTGATTTTGACTGCCCGCACCATGTCGGCACAACTTGAGGCTTCGGGTATGCTGGGAGCGCAAGCGCGCATTAATATTGGCGGCGACGCCACCGGACTGGTTGCCTTGCGTGACCTGATTCCACTGGCAGCTGAGGGGCTCTCAAATGCAATGATCGCCTCCGAGATGCCAGAGCATGCACTATCAGTGGTATCGATGATTAATGACCTTGTGTCGTTGATTAAAGAGCCGTTGCTGCTTGCTAACGCTGGAGTATTGAATTATGACAGCCCTGACGAAGGCGCAATCATTTTTCTTACTAAACGATTCGGGCCAGAAATTGCCAATCGCTTCCGTCTTGCCCTCGCGTATGAGCAGTGCGTGCGAGCAATTGCAGCTTGTCCTGCAACGGCTGAAATCAACCGAGACTATTTGCAAGTCGTCGGTATGCTGGCTGGTCGACTCTGTACCTACTTCACCCTTGTTTTGCCGGGTAGTTCGGAGGAAATCCAGCCCTTCTCACAACTAAAGAATTTGATGCGAAAGGCAGCCGAGCCCGTTGGTCAGAAGCAGACTGATGCAAAAATCGCCGGTGCACCTTCTACTGGGTGGCCCTTTCCAAAGTTTGGCACTAAGGCAAAAGAGCGTTCTGGCTGTCAGTTGCCCATGGTTGTTAGCCCTAAGGTTGATAGCTTCAGAGGCTGCACTTTGCCTTTGGTCATCGTTGGCTCGGGAGACTTCGCTGGCTGCACCATTACCAGCCTCATCTGGTTTGGCGACGGGAAAGGTGGTGGTGAGTTACGCGGTTGTAATGTCAGCTACTTTTATTGCCTTGCCGGAGATGAGCCCGAGATCGCCGGTGGCAACGTGCCTATGCCTCAGTACAAAACCCGCGAGGAGCTTATTGCCCTTGCCGTTGAGCTGACGCAACAGCGCAATGTTCAAATTCTCTAGATTCTCACTTCTTACTTCACACTTCTCAATCTCAATCACTCAATCAAAATCAAAATAAATTAGGAGCACAAATATGTGTGTAACTTCAGGACCGGCAAAGCTTGCCAACACAATTGTCGCCGCATGGGAGATCAAGCCTGGCTTTCACGCCATGGGCTATCAGAACGTGGTGCAAAGCCTGGTCGGTGGCCAACCTAGTGGGGATGTGCGCCTCACTCGGGGAGGCTCTGAACAGGAAGGCGAGCCGCGTTTTGATTGGGATAGCGAAGGATACACGCTGCAGAGCCTTTCGACAGCGAACTGCATGATCTTGCCTATTCCATTGCATCCAGATTCGTTAGTGATGGACATTGGAATTCTTGACACGCGCAATTTCAAGAATTGCCTCAAGGACATGGCTGAAGCGGTTAGTCCCGTTGAAACTAGCCGATCTGGGTGCAAGGGTTTATCTTATGGTGCGCCTCGTGGTGAGGTTTACATACTCGAGTTCGATGTTTACAGCATCGTCCTGGCTCAGTTTGCAGGCGATGCTTCTAGTGCCTTGGAGGCTATTCCCACCAATCGTCGCGCTGATATAGGTGAGGATTTACTGCGCAGTTACGAAGAACGGTATGGGTGGCCTGTGGCCTTCTGCTGCTTCGACAATGTTGAGGCGAAGCAGGCCGCGCCCTTGGTGTTCACCTTCAAGACTCGCTTCCCTAATAAGCTGTTCTTGCCTGCACTTCACGGTCATGATGGCAATGTGCCTAACCTCGCTGAACGAGTTCAGGACGACCACACCTATATTGGAGGCAGCTGTTTAGCCACCAGCACTGGTAATCGTGTCTATTACACCGATACTATTGCCCCTGAGTTGCGTCGCGAGCTTCCCACATCTGTGGTAGGCACCACTGCCGATTATTTCCATAAACAAGGCGATGTAGTTTTAGATCTTGAAAAAGTGCGCCAAGGTGTATTCGAGCTTAATCGCCTTTTACCTCCTAATGCCCCTCGCCCTAAGCAGCAGCCAAAGGCCGCGGAGCCGCAGGTAAAAGGACGCGTAACACGTTCCTCCTCCCCCTGGTAAAACCATCGGGCAATCTCCTAGCTAAATCCTAATAGTGCGTGGCGATGATTCTTTCATCGTCACGTGCTACCAAAGATTGGCTCAACTTTTTTTCTCTCGAACTGCTAGTTGACCGGTCTACTTAAAGCGTAAAAAATAAAAGGGCTGAGGAGCCCGGAGAATAGTTTTTGACTAGTTCGGCACTGGCACTATCTCTTCTTCTTTATGTAGCTTGGCCGACTCAGTAGTTTCTCAAGCACTAGACGACGATGTGAGCGTCGTCGTAGCTCTAAGCCCATCGCAGATACTGTAAGGAAGCAGAAGCCCTTACAGAATAGCGGTAGATACTCTTCAACGAAGAGTGGTATTGCAGAGATCAAGCTGGAGCCCAAAACGAAGCAGAAGGCAATGAGTTGGGCATTACCTATATGAACCTTGGAATCATCAGTGTAGTTTTTCATTTTCTTAGTTGTGAGTGAAGGAACAAGCCTATGAGTGCCAGAGGCAGTCATAGGCTTGAGTTTAGCTATTTATCCGCTGCTGTAAGGCAACTAAAGTTACTAGTTACCTAGCATTTCTTGAATGCGAGCAAGTTCCATGTCCGCTTTATTTGCGCGAGACTTCGCATCGCCGACGAAGGAATCAAACTCGTTTTGCGCCGCTGCCACCGAGGTAGTCTGGGTTTCCGCGAGTTGTTCAATCCGCCGTTGCAAAGCTTCTTTTTGGCGTTGGTAGTAAGTGTTCAAGTTTGTCAATTGTTCTTGGTGGCGAGCTTCTTCGGCCTTTAGTGCCTCTTGCTCCGAAGCCAGTGCTGTTTCAATTGTTTGCTGGCCAGCCGCAAGGACTGTGCGTCGGTTGTTTTCAGCTTGCTGCAGTTGGGCACGCAAAAACTCTACTTGCAGCCGTGCTGCGTTGGTTTCAGCTTCTGTTAACTTTATTGCCTCAACAACAGTTGGTACTTTAGCGGTTGCAGGGCGCGAAGGAAAGAGTTTTGAGAAAAAAGAGTAAATAGACATACGTTGGTCTCCAATAAATAGTGTCTATCGAACATCCTTCAGCAATTGCCTCGGGATTTTGGCAGTAGACTGTCTGCCAAAGGAAAACTGCGTGGACTCGAACCACCCTTCTTTGTCATAGCAAAGACGCTCACCTGAGCCGCAGCAACAATTTGATTTGTCCTGGAGCTAGTTTTCTAGCAAGTGATACAGCAGAAGCCTGCCGAAGCTAAGCCGCTAGCTGTCTGATGCTAACCACTAGTTGCCTTCTTCGGTTTCGCCGCCAAGAAGTGATTGAAGGCGAGCAAGTTCCCGCTCGGCCGTTTGAGCCCGAGATTGAGCGTCGTTGACAAAGGTTTCAAATTCATTGTTTGCCGTTGCTTCGGCAGCATTTTGGGTTTCCTCTAGTTGTTTAATGCGATTTTCCAACCGTTCTTGCTGTTGTTGGAAGGACGTGTTCAATTCCGCCAATTTCGTTTGGTGTGCTGCATTTGCGGAATCAAGCTCGGTCTGCTGCTGGGTAAGAGCTTCTTCAATGACACGCTTTCCATCCGTCAGCGCCGCGCGTTTTTCTTGGTTTGCCTGATGTAGCAAACGGGTGTATTTATCAACTTTTTCTTGCGCTTCGGCAGCGACTGCGTTCGCATAATCGATTGCCTCTTCGACTTCCAAAGGTTCCTCGTATAAGAGGAATGCAAGCAAACGTTCTAGTAAATTAGCCATGATTTGGTCTCCAATGAATAGTGTCTATCGAACATCCGTCAGCAATTGCTTCAGGTTTTTGGCAGTAGACTGTCTGCCAAAGGAAAACTGCGTGGACTCGAACCAACCCTTCTTTGTCATAGCAAAGACGCTCACCTGAGCCGCAGCAACGGTAAGTGACAATTATCTGATCGTGTTTATAGCTAACTCACATTTTTGCGAAATTCAATCCAGGGCTCATCACCAACGTAATAAAGTTCGCAGAGCCAACCGCCAGCGGCGTTGAAACTTTGAACAACTTGCTGTGCCATAGTCTCTGTGACCGCACTAGGAATATAGATGTAGGGCGCACCGCCAGAAATTAACTCGCCAACTTTGGCTTTCAGCATGTCGTTGCATGCTTGCAAGAACCGTTGATAGATTTCGTTATTAGTGAAGTCCGGTTGCAGTGCACTCATAACGAATTCGTCGTAAGGTTGCACTGGGTTTTGTGTGTTGGTCTGAGTAGTAGTCATTTTGGCTCCTATTTTTGTTTTCTTGATTGACTAGTTCTAGCGGGTCTCTTTAGCAGTCTCGTCGTCTGGCGCTAGCCATACGAACAGCCAGGTAAGAGAGCCAAGCCCGATTGTCCAGATTGAACAAAGACGGAAAGCTTCAGCGTTGTATCCTGTGAGACCGACAATGGCGGTCCCTATTGCCATACAAACGAAGAGATAGCCCGTTAGCCAAATGGCGAAATGGAAAGGACTCAAGCCGTACTGCTTGTTATTTTTGTTATTGAGGTTATTCATGGTTTTCACGTTAGATAAACAATAAATAGGAAGCCCGTTATGAGCTTGCATAGTCGAAAAGAATCGGCTTACAAACAAACTAGTCTCAAATAATTCTCTAGAGAGAAATGGTTTGAGGCTGGAGGTGGTGAACTGGTTAAAAAAAAGCGATTGCACCTGTTTGTTTGTTGAAGTTGAAAGATATCCTCAACCTAGCAAAACGCTTGCCAAGATATCAATGAAAAATCGGTCTGCTGGACTTTCCTGCCTGATTTAATCTACAAATATCGTTCGCGAGCTGGTCTTTGCCTGGCAAAACTTGCGGCTATAAGTGCAATTACGATGTGTTACCAGTGCGAGTTGATCTCGCTTAGCGCATGGTATTTCTTAGATCTGAGCGGTGACTAATTTTTGACTGATCATCACTAATTGATCGACACCAATTGATTGAGATTCTTTGAATGTGTCAGGGTGAAGTTTCAAAACACACACACACACACATTTACCTAAGCACATGAGGTTTTATAAAGCTCCAAGCAAAAAAAAGACGACATCACTCAATCTTTCGAGCACCCGGTGCAACTTTGTTCTCAACTACAGCATGTTGAGGCCAACAGTTTGCCAATGCAGACTTTAAACCACAAACACTTTGAACAAATAAGTTGAGGTTATTTATATGGACGGACCTGGTGGAGACTGCGGTAGCGACGGCGGTCACGGCGGTGATGGTCATGGGGATAATGGTCATCATGATGGCAATGATCATATCGGTAGTCAAAACACTGATGGCATTTTTGATGGCGTCGGTGACTATGACTATGACGACCAAGATTACCAATATGACGACCATCCTGGAGAAGATCATAATAGCCATGGTATTAACTTTCACGATTACTATGATCAATATCATGGCGATCATATTTGCGATGACACCTCTGGCATTAGCTACTATCAGGATGGTTATTTTCATAGTGGAAGCGGTCGCTTCCTTGATAGCTATTTCTATGGCGGACGTTTGTTCAGTGGCATGCATCTAGGCAGTGACAGTTACCGCATTGCCAGACTGCTTACCGCTAGCTATTCTCATGGGTATGCTGTCTATCCCTTCGGCAATATCCTTCTTCCTTTAGCTGGTGAACTTTATAGAGCCGCTCAACGGGCAAGGGTTGACTCAGGCATTGACTCATCTTGTGAGTCGGATAAGGAGCAAGACCAGGTTATCTTTGAGGCTCTAGATAAAGCCAAGAATGCGCCAGATCGCGATTACTATGGTGCGCACGTGGCTCACGGTTTTATTGACGTGCACGAGGCGCTCAAGTCTCTGGCCATTAAAGCTGGGCTTAACCGTGTTGCCGTTAGTGCGAGCAAGTTTGTCCAAATTGAGCCGGTTATCTCTGACAAAGGGGTGAGCGATTGGAATCGTTTCGTGCCACCATACGCAAGAGAGGAGACTCCTGTAGGCTACTATCCTGGTGCAAGAGGGCTAACCTATTTTACTCAACAGTGCTGGACTTCCCCGTCACTGAGACCCGCTAATTTCTGGGCTGGTGTTTTGCAAGCCTGTGATTGCACGCCGGTCAGTCAAATCGAAATTCGTATCGTCACCTGGTACTTCGCTGACGTTGATGATTACGAAACAAGGATTGACATGCGAGTTACTCAGGGTCAGAACTTTACTGCAAACCAGGCTGCTGCCGCTAAGCTTTGCAATGACATGTTGGCGCTATTGAAGGGAGTGAAACCTACCTACTCTGCCCAAGCTAAGCGCTGCAAGATAGCTGCTGGTAACTATCTGATTTAGGGCATTAATTTCGTGCTTGTCCCATATAGTGCTTTGCGCTAACTTATCTTTGCCTTGGGCGGTTCTTTATAGTCAGGTATAAACCGTATTTACCTAACTCATCGACCATTCCTTCCCAAACTTTCAGAATCAACAAGCACAACTATTTCTGACCAGATGTCACTCCTTTGAGTACATCTGGTTTTGCTTGTCTCTGTCGATTCGATGTAAACCAAACAATCGTAGTAAATAACTAGGAAAAAATCATGGATTCCAATCAGATAAATTTTGGCTTCAAATGTGCCACCGTAATTGTTTCGATTTTGGTGCTTCGGGTTGGCTGGATTGCCTTGAATCTGCTTGGCGTATATATCGCCATCTTTATGGTGTTCAGCTTCTTTATTATCGCTGTGGCCTTGTTTTTTGCACCTACTCGCACAGCGGCGCGATTGAAACAGGTGGTTTCTTCGGTGAAATCTATCTTCAGCTAACCTAGCTAGCGTTAGAGAGAGCCCTGACTCTCTCTAATACCTTCTAGCTCTCTAACTCACGCTTTTGTTCTCAGCAATTTTATCGTCCTGACTAATATGAACATCCCCCTTTGGGTTCTACTGAGTGCCATTTTTGCCGTAAAACACTTTCTCGCTGACTTTCCGTTTCAGAATGTTTATATGTTCGCTGGGAAAGGCAAGCTTAATGGCTGGGTGTTGCCATTGATGGCACATTGTTCTGTACACGCCTCGCTTACTCTTTTGATTTGCCTTTTTTTTCGTCCTCAGCTGTTCTGGCTGGCTGCGGTTGATTTTTCAATTCATTTCTTGATGGATCGAATCAAGAGCGCTCCGCGCTTGCTTGGTCAATTTAAACAGCTCGCACCAAGCGAGTTTGCCCAAGCCAGTGCGAAACAGAAAAAAGGGGATGAGTTATTTTGGTTAAGTCTTGGCTTTGACTAAATGATTCATAATTTGACAAATCTTTTGATCGTTTATTTCCTGTGTTCACTATGAAATTCACAACAGAAAATGTACTCAAAATTTCAGCAGCATATGTCTTCCTTGTCGGTACTGCTTTCGTCATCGGCTCTTTGACTGGTGGCAATCGTGGTGCAACCATAGCCGTGGTTGACATTCTTTGTCTCTCGGTAGTTGTTCCAGCTATTTTGTTTTTGCTGTCTGCTTTTCGGGATTAAGTCAGCGTCTTACCGTTGAAATTATGCTAAGGGCTTCATCGCCCTTATTTGCAATCAAAGATTGCCGAAACCAAGACACATCTGCTAGTTGGCTCTGCCGCAGCAGCTTTAATGATTGAGATACCATTCTAAAAAACGAGGAACCTATGGATAACCTTCGTCTCCGCCTTGCTTCTGAGCCCTCTGTTTTTGCTCGTCTGTCCAGCTTTAACGGGTTTGCAAACGAACTGGAACATATTTCATTTCCAGCTGATAACCGTTTAGAAATTGCACTCACCTCAGCTATTGAGTACAAAGTTACGATAGAGGGTGATGCCAATGTTTCGCCGCCTGATTCGAGCTCTACGATGCCAAACTCTCGTTTTTACGATGTTGTTTGGAATGAAGAAGCCAAGCTCAGTGGCAATGGTAGTGCTGTTCTCAAATTGTATCAATCGCAAATTGAACAACCATTCATATTTGAATTGACGATGGGTGAGTTTAACTATCGTCCATCAATCCAAGCCAATCCAGACTCAGGCTCGGGTAAATCAGCCCGTCGCTAATTGCTGACATGCTTCTTGAAGAAGCCTTGCATGAAGCTTTGGGATGAAAGTTTACGAACTAAATAGTCTTAAGAGCATAGGCTGTCTATCACCTCAAATGCTGGCAGCTTGTGCTCTTTTTGTATTTCCTTCTTTCCTCCTTTCCTTCTTGTTCGAAACTCCGAAGTACAAAATGACCATAACCTCCCAAAAAGAGCAGAACATGCTTCTCGATCTGAATTACTTTTTTCTTTTTTTGAAAAATTATTAGTAGACTGGTCTATTAAAAGCGTGTACGAAAATAATGAAGCTGTCACCAATGGCAGTACTAGTAGGTATTAGAGAACTTATGGACAAAAACACCCACATAAAACGCGCATGAGCCTTGTGGGCTTATACGCATTTCGAGTGGGCGCTTTCAAGATTTTCTAGTGCTAGCTGTTCGTTGCTGCCCTTATCGGTAGTAACCGTGTGTCTTGATTAACTCGGCAACAGCCCTGGGCACCATGTGGTCGATGGTCTGTCCTTCACGCAGAGCGCTCTTGACCATACCGCTAGAGACCGGCATTGGGGGAGCGTCGACGATTTTGACGTTGTTGAGGCCAAGCATTTTTGCCCAATCCGCAGCCACTTTAGCTGTCATCCAACCACGAGGAGTGACAACCAGGTCAATCATCGTGATCAGTTCGTCCACGCCTTTCCAGGTGCGGAAGTTGCTGGGGTTTTCGGGGTTGAGATATTCGGCGCTGGTGATGAAGCTGATGCGAGTGTTGCGGCCGCCGGCAGGAAGAATTCGACGCAATGCCTTGACAGCATCGATGGTGTACGAGACGCCATGATCTAATTCCAAACGACTGGCTTCAATACCGACATTGCCATGAACGGCAACCTCAACCATTTCGTGACGAAGCTCGGCATCGAGAACATCACGAAGTTTGTGAGGTGGGTTGCCGGCGGTAACAAGCAAGACCTTGTCGAGGCCAAGCATGCGACCTACAGTGCGGGCGATGTACAAATGGCCCTCTGTGACAGGGTCAAAGGTACCGCCGAGGATTCCGATGTGTTCCATAGCTTTTGCCCTGTTAGCTTTTTCTTGGTTGATTAAAATAAAAATTGCGGTTAGCGGCAGGAAACGGCTTCTCAACTGTGAGAAGGGAAAACGCTTCGAGACACAACCATTTAGCAGGAACGATATGCAGGGTTATTTTGTGCTGCTACAAAAAGGTTCTGAAAGTGCGTTAATACGACTAACAGATCTACTTCTTTATCATTTACCAGCGCTACAGTTGGTTTTCGCTCATTTCCAGTGGAGTCTGCTGGTCGTAAGTGCAGAAATGCCGTGGTATTAGAATCAACGGTAGCAATAATGCTGAGGTTGAAGTGATGAGAATCATCCATCCAACCGCCCATACCAATTCGAAAAGGCCAGCATAGTCTTGTTAGTTCCTGATTAGCCTCAATAGAAGTGCGCTCTCCTATCGCATAGTGTTGGGCGAAAAGTACTTCAGAGATTTGCTCTAGGTAGTAAATGTCACCTGTGTTGATTGCCCAAAATATGGCCATTAATGGGCCATTCTTTACCATGCCACGTGCTTGCTGCCAGGCCTGGCTCAGGCTGACATCAGTTTTGGTATCGTCTAAATTTGTCATGATCAGTAATCCATTTTTTTGTTTGACTTTGCTGTTTACCCGTTATCTTGCTTTAGCTGTCTATGTTGTTTCTGCTGCTGCTCTTGCGTGCTGCTTTAAAGAGCTTTCGTGCAAGGCGAGCAGAGAATTTAGTGTTGGCATCACTTGCTCGGGGCATTGGCTGGCGTCACCATTCAGGCGCGGAGCTAGACTCTTGTATTTGGCCACTACAACTGGAGTTTCTCCTTTGTCTAATGAAGCACCAAGAGGGCGATCTAATATGAGCAGTTGAGCTCTGTTGCCCCGTTGCTTGAAATGAAATGGCTCGTTGGTCTCAACTATGAACCCTTCAGCCTGACAGGGGAACTCCCCTGCAATTGCGTCTGTAAAAGTCACATTCATGGTTTTAGTTTTTGAAAGATACTTGATATAGGCGAGAAGTTGAAATTTAAGTGACGAAACGTTTGATCTCACGCTTGTTAGCTTGGCGCTTTGATACAGCGTAGATGTCTGCCCCCCATTCAGCAGTGATGAATGACACCCGCTTTTTGCTGGTTGGTTCATTGAGCAAAATATCTCGCTCAACTTGTTCATTGTTTGGCAACGGTGCGTAGGTCACCTCAAACCACGAATCATTGAGCATCACCAGTCTGTGTGTCTGGTCAATGAACACCTGGCAAAAACGCTTCTCTGGCTCACTGCGGCGAGTGAGAGGAACATTTGGTGAGGCCATGAGGATATTAGTTAGAGGATGAACCCAGACGGGGGAGCAAGACGCGGTAATCTCCAGACCAGTGGAGTCATAAGGTTCACCATCAATGAGCACAACATGCTGTTCGACTAATCTTTTGACTTCATCAAGAAACTCTTTCTCAAGCAGACCGCTGCCCTTGGCGTGACGGATTTGAGAGTATATTTCGTCCCAGCTCTTGCCGACTTGAGCTTCCAAATAGCGCCAGACTGTTGCACGAGATTGACAACGATAGCGGTAGGAGTGCCGAAGCTCAGAGCGATGTATGGGTTTGCTTTCAGGGTCAAGCCTTAGGTCTCGCTGCAGTTCTCGGTGTATACTTTTTAGCTTTTTGATACCGTGGCTGCCAGGACGATGGTATTTCTGTAATAAGTTATCCTTCATTCTTGTTTAGCGATTGGGTTGGATTGGATTAGATTGGGTTTTATTGGGTTGGACTGGGAGTGTAATAGATTCAACCAGTTGGTTTATCTTCGGCCGCAGTATTGTGCAGTCTAGGAGGCGTTTATTAGTACAGGCTCAGTTGAATGAGCGTTAGCGATGTTGTTTTCTTTGCTTGATTTAGTACCTCCTGTGAATAAATTTGGGTGTGTTTATAGATACAAACACTTTGGCATTTTGCTACCTAATCAAGCAAGCTGTAATTGTCTTCAGTTCGGCAAACTGATGCAGTGCATGTGCTGGCTAGCTATAGCTCGCGCTGCTATCAATTCGTAGTTTCACCATCGATTTCTAATTGTGCAGCAGCAAATGTGGTACTTTTCTCGCGCTAAGAAACGAGAACAGTGAAGGAGTTGTTTGCGGTGATTCTTTAGCTGTGATTTTTAGTTTTTTTGAGAGGAAAAAGCTGAAAGATTTACGCGCAGTATCTTCGACCCCTTCTGTATGGTTCAAGCGTGCGCAGGTGCCGAGTGATTAAACCTTTGCCTGATTGGTTATCTGCAGTTGTAATTGTGCTGATTTCGTGGGCAACACCGAGTGCTACCTTGCGCTATCTCTAACAGCCGTCGTTTTAGTATTTGATTGTCACACGGTTTTCTTTAACATGAGTTTACTAATTTGGAGAAATAGTAATGTATGCCCAAGACTCTGACCTGACCTCGTATGGTGAACTTAGCTTAGTAAAAACTGCCGATAGACTAGAATGCTTTATACCGCATGATGAGTGTGATGAGACCTGTGCTCCCGCAATGGAAATTGGCAGTGCTAAATTTCTGTTAGAGCACTATCCGCCTGCGCGACCGCCTGATTCTGAGATCAAGCAATTGATTGCTCATTACTATGACGTTGTTTGCAGTAATAGCGACGCTCACTCTCTCCAAAATCAGGAAATTACACGTTACGCTGCTACCCTTGATGAGTTTGCCTCTCAGTTAGTGTCCTCGTGTATTGGTGTTAAACCGCTCAACATAATGTCTATTGGAGTAGGCCGAACGAGAAGAGAAGAGTTGATTGTGCGAAATTTCCGCAGTGGTATTAGTTCTTTTATTGTTAGTGATGCTTCAAAAAATATGTGTATAAAGGCTAGCGAGGTTGGTTTCGATTTCCTTTATGGATTTTGGCAAGACTTTGTAATTAGGGATCAGCTCGTCGCCCTAGATCTCATTTTTGCTCTTGATTGTTCTGAGAATTTGAGCAGTATGGAGGAGGCCCACCGCTTTATGCGTAATGCCTCAGCCGCTCTTGGAAAAGACGGGTTCATGCTTATTGATTTTCACAACATCGAAGACGAAACTGGCTGGGGAAAATCTTTGAAGGATGCATTTACTAGTGAGGTTTTGGCAGAGAAAGGTTATGAGTTGGGAGAGTGTTTCTTTAGACGATCTGATCTATCTGAAATCTGCTATTCAAGGCATTTCAGCTGTGATCAAATTGTCGAACTGATAAAATTGAACGGTCTAGATTTAGTAGCTATTGAATATCTGGCTAAGTCGACTGGCGAGATCATTGAGAATTTAGATCCTCGTGCTGGAAGCTTCATTCTTCTTCTTCGCAAACTTTAGTACTGTTGAGCACATCATTTTACGCGCTCGCGTGCGTTAGCATAGCTAGAAAGAATTGAGTGCTCGTTTTTTAAGGTCTGAGCTTTAGTGCTTGAATTGGCTCTAGCGTCGAGTATTGGTTATTGTGCTAGCAAGCACGTGCCTTTCGCTGGTAACACCATCATTGCATAGTGACCAACTAAATTGCTATTGATCATTTATCTCAATACATTTTTTCAATCAGGAACATAATCTCGAAAGTCTAGAAAATCAATTCATTTCCTTGCTAGGGCAAATCTTCCAGCGTATCTCTATACGGTTGGACACTATTGCGTAGCTGCCTCAATAACATTTCTAAAAATGCATAATCTCGTAATTGAAAGTTGGTGTCAGGAACGAATTCGTCTTGTGGCAGGCCTTTTGGCTGACCTAGAGTTGAAAGAATCGCAAATACCTGCAATCGCAGAGAATACAGAACAGCACTTTCGCTGTTCTGCTTTAGTCAAAAAACGCGCTATGAGTTACATAGAGCAATTGCAGAGTGAGCCATTAGCGATGTACTCGGCCTATCCTCATGAGGTTATGCTGTTGCAGCCTGGTCGTCTTTTGGTTCCTTCCGAAGAAGGCTATAGCTCCTTACCGTGGAGGTCGGAAGAATTACCTACGACTCTTCATCTTTTGGCTATATCGGCTGAAGCGATTACTAACATATCCAACGCTCAAAATAGCTTGGCCCAGGGTAATTGGATGCTTGACCAAGTGCGATCTCAATTGACAAAAATAATTGATGGAGAATCTTAACTATGATCTACTTAAGTCGAAAGGAAATGATTCGTGCCCTAGTGTTATTGGCTGTTGCCTTCTTTGATGCGGTGTTAATCGCCTTGATTTTGCGACTATTTTAGTCACCAGTTGTAGAGTCACTACTTGCAGTGGCTCTCTCTTTCTTGCTTCTCTTTTTCTTGTTTTTCTCTTTATATTCCAGTCTAGGCTGGTAGGGGTCCTTATGAATTCGACAATTTATGCAATTCTTGGAATTGCCTTTCTAATTTTCTTTCATGAGCTAGGACACTGGCTCGTTGCCCGTGGCCTCGGCTTAAAGACTGTTGTTTTTCAATTGGATTTGGCTCGAAATCTACATCAATCAGTCTCGGGAAATTCTGGGACACAGAGTTTCGATTGGGGCTTTTTCCACTTGGCGGTTTTGTGATCATTCCTGAGCTACAGGACGAAGAAGGCGGTCGGCTTGTTTTAGAGGAGCATGGCCTGGACGGTGATACTTATGTAGCGCAGCCAATTTGGAAGCGAGCCCTCGTAATATCTGCTGGCCCAGTGGCAAATATTATCCTTGCTTATGGCCTCTATGTCATTCTGCTGATTGAACACCTGCATCTACTTCCTGCACAGGCTATGTTGGCAGCGTTCTTTACCACTGCTGGTGCTACCAGTAGCGTGGTCTCAGGGCTTCTGATGATGCTTCATATAACTGCTGTTGATCCATCTTTACCAGCTGGCGCAACTGATATCCATGGTGTCGTTGGTATCTTTCAAGTTGTGCATCAAGCAGCCGGCAGTTCATTTGTTATCTTTGGCCAAATACTTGCTTATCTAAGCTTGAATCTGGCAGTAATCAATTTGCTACCCCTGCCTCTCTTTGATGGTGGACAACTGCTGTTTCTTGCCATAGAGAAGCTCAGTGGGCGACCCGTTTCATTAGAGTTGCGTGGTTACCTTAGCTTGCTTGCTCTTGTTGGTCTTATTTTGCTAACCGGAGTTGGTTTACTAAATGACTTCACCAAGCCAATTTCTCTTTAGTTAGAGTGATTGGAAAAGTGTTTATTTGATTGGGGCTACGGAGCCCTTTTTTTTACGCGGACCTGCCTATCACCTTAGTTCAGCTAAAGTGACAGTTTTTGCAAAAGAACAAGCACGGATGAGGCTTTGCCAAATTCGTGCTTGTCCGAATCTTCGGTTGGCTCGAAATGAGAACTCGTCAAGGTA
>JBIPOV010000084.1:0-26358 GCA_044378815.1 Obscuribacteraceae bacterium (SeqCode)
TGTAATGCAGCTCTCCGCCGGCCCTAAAGGGCTGGGTCAGGTAGCCACCGGCTGCCGGCTAAAGGTGAATGATGATTCAAGCCGCGATCTCGCCGGATTTCCGCGCTTTTACAGCGCCGCCTACAGCGGGTTATGACGAGGTTAAGGTAGCCTTTGAGCTAAGCTTCATTGACTGCTTCAAGTATTTGAAAGGAGCGAGAGCTAACACATCGGCTTTACTGGTTGCTGAGACAGAAGCTTATGGATTGTTGTATTCACTCAGTGCTTGTTTCTACTTGGTTGCGCAATTGGCCATCGAAGTTTAAGGTATAGCCGGCAATTGCTACATCTAGGCCGCGTTGCGCCTTAAGAGAAGCTTGGCTGTGCATATTAGCTTCGCTGCCAGCAACGATAATTCTATCCTTGTTAGCTTCATTAATAATAGTGCTAAATATCTTTCTATTAGGATTCCTTAGCTTGTCGCTGTGCAGCTCACCCATGGTCTTCTCCTTGCGAAGCGTAGGAAGAATTTGCAATTTAAAGTTTTACGATTCCATGCCTGTGCATTCGTAGAATTCCCACAGGACGGAAAGCAAATTAGCACCGCATTTGGTGCTGTCAATATGTTATATACTATAGTGGAGCGGAGCATTTTTAAATTGCTTATGGTGTGGCACCGCAAACCAACGGCAATAGAACTTGGCGCGCGGCAACGTAACAAGCTAGGTAATCACAGCGTTGTGCTATTTATTAGCTTTTATAGCCTTTGTATCGACGTCAGTGATTACGCCTTGGGCATTTAGGGTAACTTCTTGATTTATTGTAGCTAAATTGCGACCATCAAGAGTTCGAACAATGACCTTCACATCAAGTAGCTGAGCAATCAGCTTATGCCGCTCATCTCTTTTGTGTTGCTCTTGTATCTCCACTGCCAGTGCCACAGAATCGCCAGGAGCACCAAGAGCCTTGGCTATTGACTGATCACGCAAAATATAATTGCATCTGTTTGTACCACTATAAGGTACTTCGCAATTTGCTCTTTGCCCGGCGGGCTCGGTGACTCTCATTAACTGCCCTGCTTGATCGCGTACATCTCTATACTTTTCGTCAAGCCTCGTTTTGGTCACCGCAGGCTCAAATTTCCTAATTGTCTTGCCGCTAGCGTCAATTTGCTCAATTGAAAGCTGCCCTGTTCCAGGTTCAACTAGTTGGTCCAGTCGATTTAACTTAATCCCAACTTTTGTCGTCTCTTTTGCCACTTTGCCGTCATCTGATAAGACTATCTCGACAGGGCTTAAGAAAGTTGGGGCGAAAACATTACCGCCTGGAACAGTACTCTTGGTCTTGAGCAGCATGATGTCGTGCTGGCCAGAAGGCGAGACCGTATCAACCCGAAGCTGTCCATTTCTTTTGACCGCTTTACTCTCACTCGAATATTGCCCACTAGGCGAAATAAGGGCCTCAAGTGCATCGGCTTGAAGATGAGAGAGTGCCGCAACAGTATCCGGTTGCTGATGAGCGCGATCACCAAAGACCACAGGACCTTTTCGATTTGTCCTGCCGCTATCACCGAAGTCTTCTGGTGCCATGGTTGTCAGACCTCATCAAGAGAGTTTATTAAACGACTCCGTCTATTCTTTATACCCAAGAGCAAATTTTTAGACACTGCTCTCTCCTATTTTTTGGCAGGAAGCAGGGGAGCTCACCAAGATGGTTTCGCTCCCTCACTTCTTGAGCTTGAAGCCAGATTCTAGCCTGAAGGCCAATTCCAGCTGCAAGTCCCGGGCATTTCTGCCTCATTCGATATTCGGTTCAGTTTGCGGCAGCGCCAGTGCTGACCAATCAATTGCGGAGGGATACTGCTTGAGCAGATCCTGCCACTCATCGGCCAAGACGGTCTCTTTCTCTAGCAAAATCTTCACCAGAGCTTCGATGCGCTCGCTGTCGGCTTTGACGATTGCCACTGCCGCCTTGTAGCACATGTTGGTGATGTAGCGAACTTCACGGTCAATCTCGTTAGCGAAGTCTTGACCAAAAGTGGAACTACCACCACCACCAAAAGGCCCTTGGGCCTGTTCTCCCACAAAAATCGGACCGACGCGTGACATGCCCCAAGTAGCGACCATCCGACGAGCCATATCAGCGGCTTGCATGAAGTCGTTGCTGGCACCGGCATCGACAGTGCTGAGGAAGACCTCTTGAGCGGCTCTTCCAGCCATGGCCATGACAATGCGCGAGAGGGCCTGTTGCTTGGTGATCCTGACACGGTCAGTGTCAGGCATGGTTTGCACATAGCCCAGCGCCATAGAGCGACGCATAATCGTGATTTTCACCACGGGGTCAGCTTCAGGCGCAACCACAGAAGCCACAGCATGGCCGGCCTCATGGTAGGCAGTGTTGCGCTTGTCAGCCTCCTTCATGCGCGATTGCTTGTCAGCATCGCTGGCGCCATAACGAACGAAGTCGACGCCTTCATCAAAGTCTTCCTTTGTCACCTCTTTTACAAGTTGAGACTTGCACTCGTCTGCGCTGAGACCGCTGAGCTCTAGCTGTTTAAGCTGAGCGGTGTAGCGCTCAGCGGCGATAATGAAGGCGCGGTTGCAAACACCTGCGATTTCAGCCCCACTATAACCAAAGGTGCGTTGGGCCAGGCCAGCCAGTGTCACTGCTTTTGCTAGTAACCCATTCTTGGTGTGAATGGCGAAGATAGCTTCGCGACCAGCGGCGTCGGGAAGGTCGACGGTGACCTGGCTGTCAAAACGGCCTGGGCGCAGAAGGGCTTTGTCCAGAATGTCTACGCGGTTGGTGGCGGCGATAACGATAATGCCGTCATTATTGTGGACGCCGTCCATCTCAGTGAGAAGCTGGTTGAGGGTTTGCTCCCTTTCGTCGTTGCCACCACTGTAACCGTTGCCACGCTGGCGACCGACAGCATCGATTTCGTCGATGAAAATGATGTGTGGCTTGTTGGTCTTGGCGGTCTGCGCACGCCCCCGTAGAAAGAGTTCACGCACACGCAGAGCACCAACCCCAACGAACAATTGAACGAATTCAGAACCAGAGACCGCTTCGAAAGTGCCGTCCGTTTCGTTTGCAACGGCTTTGGCGAGCAGAGTCTTACCTGTGCCGGGTGGGCCCACAAGCAAGATACCCTTAGGCAGCTTAGCACCGAACTCGGCGTAGACTTCACCATTGAGGCGGCGTTCCACCAGGCGCTGCAGCTCTTTGATCGCCTCGGGGCAACCGGCCACGTCTTTGAAGCCAACTTTGGCGATGCTATCATTGGCCGTGGCGTCTGCTGAGCGAGATTTGCCCATGCGTGACATTCCGCCCATTTGATTTCTCTGCCTTGAGATAACAAAAGCCATATAGCCGAAGTAACCAAGGAGCAGGAAGAGCGGTAAGAACTGTGCAAAAGCGGACGTGGCCGGTTCTACCGCCTGGAATTTGATGTTGCCTTTTTCCAGCTTGCTCAGTAGAGCTTCTTTACCGCCAGCATCCGAGACCGTGACTGTGGCTTGCTGCTTGTTGACGAGTTCGACTCGCACTTCGCTTTCGCCGTTGACGAAAACCACATTGCTAATGCAGGCTGGGTTCTTAGCGATGAGCTGATAGAGTTCGGAGCTGGAGAGAGCGAGCGGTTTCGCTTCCGCAGGGCGCTGTCCACTGCTTTGGCTGCTCTCTGCTGCTTTGGCTTCAGGGCAGGAAGGCAGCGATTTAGTTGTCGGCGCTGCAACTTTGTCTGCTACCACTTGGCCTGCTGCCACGGGGCTTGCAGTGGTTGTGCCTGCGCTTGCCAGAGTGGGCTTTGCAGTGAGACCAACCGTTGCGAGGGTGCTCAGAGTGATGAGGATTGCCCCAAGAGTGCGGGGAATCAGTTTTTTGTTCGATTTCATGGCAATAATTAGATGAAGTTAGTGGCTAAGTCGTTTTAAATGTCGACTTTTTGAGCGTCTAGCTTTCTTGTCGACACGACGAAGTTGCTACCCACTCCAATGCATATTGCGCCAGACAGAGCTAGCGCGAAAGAGGGCCCCAGGCCATTGGCGAGCAAGCCAATCAAGAGTGCTCCGGGAGCTGCCGTTCCCATACTGAGAAAGACGAACAGCGAGAGCACTCGGCCGCGCACCCTCTCATCGCTGATTAGTTGCTGCAAGAGGGCGCTAGAACCGCTCATGAGGAAAGTCTGGAACAGTCCTAGCGGAAGAGAAATCATTAGTGCTAAGGAAAAACTCGGGGCAAAGGCAAAGGCTATCAGCGATAGACCAAAGCCGATTTCGGCAAAGCCGATACCCTTTGAGAGCAGTCTGACATTAGCGAAGCTAGCAAGAAGCAAACTAGCGGTTAACGAGCCAAAGGCCGAGAATGCCAGAATGGTTCCTAAGGCGCCCTCCGCCAGACCTAGATGCAGCTTGACGAAAGCCGGGAGGATAACCAGATATTGAAGACCCAATAGACCCATGACCACATAGAGCTGAATCATGGCCCGAGTGAAGGGCTGCTTCCAAACTCTATGCACAAGGCCCCTGAACCCAGTGCTCATGCCCCCCGGGGACACCACCTTTGCTACCCGAATTTTAGCAATCGTGAAGAGCGAAAATAGATAGCTGATGGCATTGATGAGAAAGCAAATCGGCGCTCCCCAGAGAGACAAGACCATGGCAGCCAGGGCTGGTCCGGCTATGCGTGAGATGTGCAGGAGGGAAGTGGTGAGGCTCAGCGCATTTACCAGATAACTCTTGTCAGGCACTGTCTGACGCACGATCACCTGCCTAGACGGCACCTCCAGAGCATCGAGAATGCCCTGGAGGAAAGTGAAAGAGTACAGCATTGGCAGGGTGAGAGTGGCAGTGCTAGCCACCACAAACAACACCAGTGCAAGAGAAAGAGCGATGGTCTGAGTGACCAGAAGCACTCGTTTGCTGCTCCAGCGGTCAGCCAGGCGACCACCTTGGTAGGAGAGAAGCAAGGTTGGCAGAGCCGAAAGAAAGATGTTGAAGCCAAGATTCAACGCTGAACCAGACAGGGTAAAAACCAACCAGGAAAAGGCCATGGCTTGCATGGACGTTCCCGAAATGGATATCACCTGCCCAATAAAAAGTAGTCTGAAGTCTCTAAAACGTAAGGAGCGTAGAGCTCCGCGGAAGGGCGAGGCGACCCTGCCAGATGGTTTAGGCATAGTCACTAGACAAAGGATTTTATCGCCAGATGGCGCTCTGGCGTGTTCGCGTTCAGCTGCCGAATGTCATCCAGTCGGCGATTTCTCTCTGTCCGTTGTGTTTCACAGCCTCTGCCAAGAGTGGCTCATTGACGGTGCTGCGAAATTCTTCGGTAGAAAGGTGACCGTTGAATGTACCTGTGAACTGAATGATCGAAGCACTGTTGATCTTCGGTCGGCGCCATTGAATGGTTGGGATCCCAGCGAGATTTTCACTCAGGGCTTTCATCCACTGTTCTTGAGGCTGGAAGCCATGGCACCAGATATCTACACGGCTGTAGTTGGGCGTATTGGTTTTCTGAAAAGCGAATTGCAGGTAGGGACTTTCGTCGAAAGATTCTTTTGATTTGCTCCGCTGTGCTTTCACTCGCGCTGCCTTCGCCGACTTTGCGCTAGGCTGCTTGGCGGTCTCGTGGCTGGGCTTGTTGGCGCCGGGAACAATAGCAGGCTGGATGCCAGGCTCGATGCCAGATTTGATTCCAGACTTGATACCGGGCTCGATCTTCTTTGCCTTGCCAGGCGTGATTGAAATACTGCCTGAGTTGTCGAGCTTTTTCTTGCGAGCTACGGCAGCTGCTGTCAGGCTAGTCGCGATAGCGCCACCTAAAGGTGCAGCATAGGGCTTATCACCGGCTGGATTGAAGAAAAAATGTCCAGCAGCAACGCCGCCGACAACGGAAAGGCCAAGGCGAGCAAAGGCAATTGCCAATCGTTTGTTGATTTGCATAGTAATTCAGGGGGTTGATGAAAAGCCGCGCAGCTAAGAACTCACTGCTTGAAAAGCAGTGTATAGATTTCATACTGAGGGTTACTCAAGGGGAGTTGGTCTCAAAGTTCCTTGTGGAGAAAAAAGCGGCGATACTTGTGTCTAACATAAGGCCTATTGAAAACGCACCGAAGTTCTATTTTAAGTTGCTTTCAGTGTCAATTTTCCTAGTTTCCAAAATACCTAGCGGTGTCTGTGCTAGGTATCGCATCTACCGATAATCTGTGAAGATCTAGAATTGGTTGAGAGCACGGCAGCTATCAATCCATTTTTTTGCTACTAAATGCCTTTTCGATAGACATGGTTTCGTCATAGTTTTAGTACTAACCTTGAACATTGAGGTTCTGCCTCTCGCAGCACGCGAATAAGTGCTGCTCTGGGTGAATATTGGTGGCTCATGGATAGACCAGACAAAACGAGCAATGATAAGCAGAAGCAGATTAATGCTCTTCTTGATTCTCAGCCAGAATCAGTAGAAGAAAAATTTGGAGCTTGGGCTTTGGTGATAATGAATGACGTCCGCCATATCAAAGTCTCCCCCCGCAGTAAAGAAGTTTTGTCAGGCGGTGAATTGATTATCACTACTGATGGTGCTATTGAGCGACCAACTAAGAAATTTATCGCTAAAGACCTTACTCCGGAGAAACAAGGTCCTACTCAACTTCAGATTAGGTACGAAGGCAACGCTTTAAACTTCAAGCAGATTGAAACTCTTCAACAAGTAGAAAAGTACGCCAAGTTCTCGGGACAGAGCTTTTCCCTGCCAGCTCATGATGTCTTCGCCTGGCAATTGGTGAAAAATTTTCCTCAGCGGCTGCAAAAATCTAAAAGCATCTTTTCAGGCATGTTGGAGCAACAGTCCTGGCCATCGGCAACTGATAATACATTTGGTTCTGGCAAGTTGTTGAAACAGAGGCCGCTCGAAGAATCATTGGGCCTTACTCGACTACCTGAAGGATTACTTGCTCCTAAACGCGTAGCCGAAGCCATTAGAAGGGCCGAGATTGATGCCGGTTTCAATATTGATGTCACATCGGCCATTCGTTCGCCAGCAAAGCAAGCGCACCTGCACAGAGAATTGAAAGACAAACAAGATGTTGCTCCGCCAGGCTCTTCTTATCATGACATTGGTCGTGGTGGCATCGCTATCGATGTGGACAACTGGCAGCGCGCAAAGCCCTACCTCGAGCGTCAGGGCTTTGTGCATGGCGAGCCCGGCCGTGGGCCGCTATGGAACGATCCCTGGCACTTTGTTTTTGTAAAATAGAAATCGCAGGTCGTCAAGCTTTCCGGACGTTCAAGCGAGTCTAACAGGCGAACTTCTAATCTGCCCGTGGATGTTAGAATAAGCAAGGTCTTGGGGTTTTCTTGCCTAGGGTTGCCATTTCCTTGCACAAGTTATTGCTTGCATTATCAATGTTTCTGTGTCTGTCGGCTGCGACAGGCCCTTCTGTTGCAGCTGAGAAGCCTATTATCTTGCAGTTTCCTCGGCAAAGTTCTGTAGGCGTGCTGACCCGTTGTCAGCTTAATAAAAATCGCTACAAGACTGGAGAATCCTTTTGCTCCGAAGAATCAGTTGCCGCCGCTCGGGGCAGGATAGCCCTACCAAATGGCTCGCATATTGGCCTGCAGCCTAATTCTGAGTTTTACAGGCATCTAGAATTTCTCAAAGGTCTTCCAGCTGACGCTTTTGAAAAAATCACAGTTCGGTTTCGGCCTGCTACTGACGATGAAGACGTGATTTTTGCTCAAGCGCTGAAAAACGTCAGTCAGTTAAAGGGCCTGAAACAGTTAGTTCTCAAAAACTCTGATGCTTCCGATGATATTCTTTTGCCTCTCAACAACCTCCATGAGTTACTTTGGCTTGATGTTAGCTTGAATGACGTTGATGGCAGATTTCTCTCAAAGCTCAATAATCTAAAAAAGCTAGAAGTATTGATTCTCGACGAGACTTCGTTCAAGCAAGATAATTTGAAGTATTTGAGTAATTTCCCGGCGCTGCGCCGCTTAGATGCAGGCAACTGTTTCATTAGTGATTCAGGACTCGCTCTATTGATTGCTAGCTGTCCGCACTTATTCTCTCTAGAGCTTAATGGAAACCCAAAAATTACTGACAGTGGTGTAGCGAAGCTAGCTAATTTAAAAGGCCTGAAGCAAGTCTCCCTTGCCGGTACATCTGCCTCGATCAAAGGTCTTAAGCTCCTATCAAAGCTAGATCTCGAAGGTCTCTGGCTTTCTGAGAAAGGTTTTTCTGAGCAAGAGATAGTTCAAATGAAAAAGCTGTTTCCTCACGCGAAAATACATTTCGATTCTACTGGCAAAGTAGATGATTTTAACAAGCAAATGTTTGCTCCCCTGCATTAACTTGAGGCACCACCTGCACTATCAGTTTCTTTTGTTTCTCGCTCGAAAGTAGTTCAAGTTTTACCCATGCATCTCAATCTATCAACTAAAGCTCTTACTCTAATAGCAGTGCCTCTCCTGATGGACTTGATACTAATTGCTGTCTTATTTTTCGCCCTTCAACGCGCCGATTTAGAATCTGTAAAACTGAATAATTCTAGAACACTGGTTGAAAAGACTGATCGCATCAGCCGGTTAGTTTCAGATGTTGCTCTTTTGACCTTTAGAAAGAAATTTGGCAGTGGCTTTACTGACGGATTGAACAAAACTAGAATTTTTGAAATCGAATCGATTGAGTCAGAGATGAACCAAATGGAGAAGTTGGCACAGAAATCACCAGCTCGTGAATCGTATTTAAAGGCTTTTGTTTCTGCTCAAGACATACTTTGTAAATTCAAAGAAGCATTTGATTCTGAAGATGGTGGTTTGTTCGAGGCCTATCGCTGCATCAATCAGTTAACTCCGGTATTCAACAAAGTTCTCAGTTTATCGACTGCAGCCAGTGAGTTAGAGACTAAAGTGGTGCAAGAGGCGGTTATAAGAGAAGCTCAAATCAGACAAGAAGTTCGCAACCTCATTATCCTTGGGTTTGTCACCAACGTGGCTCTGGCTCTAATTTTGACAATCGCTTTCAACAGAGGTATAAGCCTCAGGCTTGCTGCTTTGATGGATAATGCTGCCAGACTTCCTCAAGGGCTTAGATTTGGTCCGCCGCTTAGCGGTGATGATGAACTTAGTCAACTCGATAATATTTTGCGACAAGCTTCAGCAGAACTAGCTGAAGCAAGAAAGCAAGAGCGCTTCCTCATAGACAATATGCCGGTAGCTCTTGCTCGGTTAGATGAAGACGGAGCAATCGATTTAGTTAATCCTGAAATGGAAGAGCTATTCTACTGTTCGGCTAATGACATGTACGACCTTCATTTATCTGACCTACTTATTTTTCCGAACGAGGCGGAGATAGTGCCGGGTCGGCCAATGGAGCTTAAGCTAAAGGACAGTGACGAAGAAAAGTTTGTGGAACTCGTAGTTAAGGAATTTGGTCACACCAGACTAGCAGCCATTATTGATATCACAGAAAGGTTAGCGATACAGCGTTTGAGAAGGCAATTTGTAGCCATGGTCAGTCACGATTTGCGCACACCCCTTACTTCAATACAAGCATCGCTAGAGATGGTCTTTAATGGATTTTTCGGAGAAATTTCGGAAGAAGGGAAAAAACAACTGACCCGTTCTGAACGCAGTGTCGACCGCATGATACTGCTGATAAATGATCTGCTCGACCTAGAAAAATTAGACAATGCCGGATTTAAGCTCAATCAAAGCACTATCGATATTGCCGATGTGATTGAGCGGGCCTTGGAAGCCACTATTTTTAACGCCCAAGACAGAGGGGTTACACTGAGCTACCAAAGAAAGACCTTCCAATGTTGGGCCGATAGTGACAGAATCGTTCAGGTTTTAATTAATTTGATTGATAATGCTATTAAATTTTCTCAGCCTGGACAAATTATCAGCCTCAACGCTGAACTGAAATCAGGACATCTCGAAGTACAGGTAAAAGACCAGGGGCGAGGCATCCCAGAAGAAATGAGAGAGCAAATCTTTGAGCGTTTTGTGCAGGTGAGCAAGGAAGATAAAAACAAGCGCCATGGCACAGGCTTAGGACTTGCAATTTGTAAAGCGATTATTGTGAGTCATGGTGGTCAAATTGGGGTATCTAGTAAACCAGGAGAAGGCAGTACCTTTTGGTTCTGGCTTCCGTTAAAGGAACCGAGTTGATGTCAAAGATCCTTTTAGTTGAAGACGATGATGATCTGCGCGAGTCATTGAAGATCTGGATAAAGAAAGAAGGCTTCAACATAGAAGCCTGTCGGGATGGTGAATCGGGCCTTGAGCTTATGGCAATGTCAGAGTTTGACGTGATCATTCTTGACTGGCAGCTGCCTGGCATAGCTGGCATTGATGTACTGAGACATTACCGCATGAAAGGCGGCCAAACTCCCGTTATTTTTCTCACTGGTAAAGACCAAATTGATGACAAAGTAATCGGCTTAGAGGGTGGTGCTGACGACTACCTAACTAAGCCATTCAAGATGCAAGAATTAACGGCGCGATTGAAAGCCTTGCTTCGGCGCAACCGCGATATTATCGAGAGTGTTATAACTTTTGGTGATTTGCAGTTAGATCCCAGCGCAAAGTCACTGAGGCGTAATGGTGAAGAGTTAAAGCTTCCTCCTCGTGAATTTTCGCTTTTAGAGTTCTTGATGCGGCACAAAGAAGAGACATTCCCGGCAAACGACCTCTTGCGGCATGTATGGTCGACCGATTCGCAAGCAACTGACCAGACGGTTCGAACTTGCATTAAACGAGTTAGACAGGTCATCGATACTCCCGACCAAGATTCTTATATTGACAATATTCACGGTCATGGTTACCGCATGAATTTCGAACTTTTGAAGAAGAAATCGTAAATTATCAGTCGCTTCCCGCAGTCTAGATTTGTCGGGCAATGTAGCCTAGTGCTGCTCTTGTGGCCTGATTTTGTAGCCCAATTTTTACTTCGCGGCCAATCTAGTTTGCGTTAGCACAGCGGCAAGGGAATAAATTTTCTCTGTCTCAATGCCGCCTCAATTTTGGGTGCTAGAGCTGGCACCAGGTTTTCAAGCTGTAAATGAGATTTAGAGAAGCTCTATGAGGATCTATGACTGTGTCTCATGAGTATTTAACTCAGTAATAAGCTAATGCTAGTTTGGTAGAGCATATCTTTTCACACCATAACTTCGGAGCACCTGAGAACAAACCCGTTTAACTACCCCCTACGAGTATTAGACAAGCTTGACTCAGTTTCTCTGTGTATCAGCTGAATTGATGTGTTTCGACCAAACAAACAAACAAACAAACCTCATGACCTTCGCTCAATCCCTCCAACAAGGCCTCGCTCTCACCGCTCTCACCGCTGAAGTCACTTCGTTCCTGCACCAGACCAGCGCCCTCGTTCTCATTCGTGCTGAAGAAGCTCAACTGCGGGCGGATGGTCTGCAAGCTCCCGTTTCTGAAGAGCTCTCTCAGGCCCACATTCAGCGTGTCAGGCGCGAATTGGCTGCAGCCAAGACTCGTGCAGTGGCTCTGGTTGCCAAAGTCGAGCAAGCTACTTACCCAGCCTTCCTGGCTCGTGGTCAAGCTGACGCCCTTACTGGTCTGCAAGCACTCGTTCTCGACCTCGATGCTCTGGCCAATTTCCCCGAGCTGCCCCAAGCTCCCGCTCCCGAGCCTACCCCGGCTCCAGCCCCCGAGCCTCCCGCCGCTCCCTCTCCTGAGAATCCTCCTAAGTCCGCTGACATCCTCCCCGCCACCACCCCTGAAGATCCTGATTCTCAGAATCTCGGCTGAGTTCAAAACGGATAGGTTGCGTGGCATCTGCCAATGAGTCTCTTTTGATTCGGTAGATGCCTAGTTTCACCTAGCAATAACCTAGCGATAGGAAACGGCAATGAGGTGCTTTTTCTGCATCTTGTTGGCGTTTCCTTCGCTAGGTTTCTTTTTACCTCTTGAGAGTTCTTGCAGCCGCGTCTGGGAACTCTTTGGACCTCTTCTGAAAATCAATACAAGTGCCCTTCAGTATGAGTCACCCATCAATCCCAAACTTACTTCCAAGCCCATTCCGACCCCGATTCCCGTCTCAACATTCTTCGTCTGGACCGCTTGCCGATATTGCTTTGCCAGTACCACTTTCGCATGACCTGCCAACATGGCTTTTTCTGGACAACTGGAAGACTCTCTTTCGCGCTACCTATCCTGAGCCGATTCTCCAATTCCAGAGGATTTGCCGCTATAGGCTTGATACTCTTGTTGGCTCTCTGGCGAATACTCCAGACCCTGAGTTCATGCAGGTTTGCCTGACCACAGCCAGTAAGCGAGTTAAGCATGCCCTGCGTTTCGATGGCCTGGTGGTAGAGGAAGACCCCGGTGAATATCTAAAGCTTGTCGCCAACAAACTCGAATTTGACATACCTCGTGGTGCCGAAGATGCGCTGGCCGAGCTGGTCGAAGACGAGAAGAACGGCCTCTGTCAGTTTCTTGACGTTACGCCGCAGTTGCAGCACTTTCGTGAAATGGGGCTGAAGTTGGCCATGGTCTCCAATGCCTGGCCCTTTCCGATGCCGCAGATTTTCAATCAAGCAGAGGGTGGTCTGGCACCAAGCGCTTTTGACCGCCTAATAATGAGCTATGAAGTCGGCTCTGCCAAGCCATCCCAAGCTTTCTATCAAGAGGCATTGCGCCGCTGCAATGCTGCCCCCGCCGATTGCATGATGGTTGGCGATAACCCTGACCTGGATATTCGTCCAGCTTGTGCTTCTGGCATCCGGGCTGTTCACATTGACCGCTATGGAGACTGCCACGACTTTGTTCCTGGCATTCCGGTGGTTAAGAAATTGAGGCACCTCTACCGACCCGATTGACTCTCATCTGATTGTCGACGGTTTGCCTGGGAGGGGCTTCAAGTCGCATCTCAACGATCTAACTTGGAGTAAACAAATGACACTAAAGGTCCTCCCTGAGGCAAATATTTTTTCTCGTAGCAAGAGGGTGTTTCAAATTTTCCTCTTGGTCTACGGCTTTCTCAGACAACGCGCCACCCAATCTGGCAACTCTGCCCTAAGTGCTGAAGAAAAAGAGCACCAATTAGCTGCCTGGGCCAAAGAGCAATTCATCCGCCTCGGTCCAACTTTCATCAAACTGGGGCAGATCATCAGCACCAGAGCAGACCTCTTTCCCCGCATCTGGGTAGAGGAGTTCTCGACCCTTCAAGACAAGGTCGACCCCTTCAGCTTTGATGAGGCAAAAGCTGTCATCGAAGACGAATTGGGTGCGCCAATTGATGAGCTTTTCTTGACGATTGATCAAGAGCCAATTTCGACTGCCAGCCTGGGTCAGGTGCACCGGGCCCGGCGACGCATTGGTCAGGAGGTTGTGGAACTGGTGGTGAAAGTTCAGCGCCCCGGAGTGGAAGAGCTTGTAAGGCTCGACCTCTCAGTGCTGCGCTCGATCGTGCAACACCTGTTCTTCTTTCCCCGTTTAACAAAAGAAGCTGACCTCTTCGGTTTTCTCAATGAGCTTGAGACCACGTTCTTTGCTGAGCTCGACTACAAAATTGAGGCAGCCAATACCGAAGAGTTTCGCCAGATGTTCCCTCAAGATGATGCTTCAACTGACGTGATCATTCCCTGGATTGACTACGAGAGAAGTCGCAAGAGGGTTCTGACACTTCAGTACATGCCTGGTACCAAGATATCGAAGTTCACCGGGAGCAATGAAGATGTTCAGGAGGCCGCGGCAATTCTTATCAAGGCTTTCTTGAAGCAATTCGTTACTGTTGGTGTCTTTCACGCTGACCCTCACCCTGGCAACATTGCTGTCACCAAGGTTGACGGCAAGGTGAAACTGATTTTCTACGACTTCGGTATGATCGGCCGCCTGTCAGAAAGCATGCGCAATTCGATTTTGCTGATTGCAGGCAATGCCATCAAGGGCGATGCCAAAGGCCTGGTCGAAGAGTGTGTCAAAGCTGGGATTCTCAGCAGCAGCGCCCGGGAAGACCAAGATGTGCTTCAAGTCTTCCAGCGCTTCACTGCCAACCTGGACAAAGTTTCAGCAGAAACCATCGGTGTGTTGCAACAACAACTGTTCAAAGCATCAGAGTCAGGTGGCGTAGCCTTCCCTCGCGAACTCACTCTGGTGGGCCGCTCTTTGATTTCGATTGAGGGCAACTTGAACGCGCTGCAGGCGGTCTATCCTGAGCTCAATCTAGGCAGCGTAATTTCAGGCGAGACAACTCCCCTGGCCTCAAGGCTTCTGGGTGAGCCCCTTGACCCATTGGAGCGCATTCAGTATGACTCCGAAAAGCTAAAACGGCTTGGCTTAACGCTTCTGAAGAAAGGGCGGACCATATTCGACCAACTTGAAAAAGGCGAGCTGCAAATTGCAGTGAAAGACGTTGATACAGCCAGCGCCGTGAGAAAACTGCGCTTCGGCGCAAAGAGTATCTCTGCAGCGATATTGTTTGCCACGTTTTTCATTCCGGGAATTTTGTTGCTCGAATTGCGCCGAGACTTTCTTGTGGGTCTGCCGCTTCTGGCGGTCTCAGTTTTCTTTCTCGAAAGTTGGTATAAGGCAGACAAGCGCATGGATAACTGATGCTTCCCAAGCAGAAGTTGGCGATGGTCCACCCCGGGCACCTGCGTTTGCTGGTTGCGAATGCAGGTCTTTCTTTCCTGTGGTCCAAGTAAATAGTAACTGCACCGTTGCTGGTTGCTTGGACCGCAATCGCTAGTTAGCGCAGCCCAGAAGTAGCCTGAAACAAATGGCTAGTTCAGCTGCCTGATAGATATGGAACCGACACAATTGAAAATCTACAATTCGTTTTGTTCCCCCCCAAGGAGATAAGACGATGTCAGAGAGAACACACTTGAACAAGAACGAGCCTTCAGCTTTAGCAGGAAAACCTGTTGACGCAAGATCTTACGGCGACCGTGTCGATGACACGGCACAAAATCTCTTGAATGCTTTGAGGGATGAAATTTATGGAAAGGACGGTGCTCGTGCGGCGGTCAAGAAAATTCTCCACGACTCAGCATGTGGCGGTAGGACCTTTCTTAATGATGTTGTGCGAGAAGCCGATCGTAGAGAGGATGTGGCAAATTCAACACCGCAGGGGCGCAAGACAAATGGCTATCCAGACATCCAGTTAATCAACAGCTCTAGTGATAATCCAATAGCTCCGCCTGTCACCCTGATGATAAAAAGAACAGAATCGAGCCCTATGCCGGCTCTGCACGGAATGTTGCCATTCTTGCGTATTGATGGTTCCATTCACACTGTTCCTTCTGCTGGTAGCGGCGACGCTTGTAAGCCGAAGCCGCACAGCAAATCGACGGCATCTCATGGTTAACGCCTTAGGGCAACCCGAATATATCTTTTTAGAAGGGCGCAAAAGATTTGTTCCTCTTGTGACCGTTGATTTAGCTAAAGCGCCTCGTCCAATCAAGCTGTTAGCTCTAGAGTCTGATTTCACTCCTGGCTATATCAACAGCAATCTCCAAGCTCGTTATTTTGTCGTTGCTTCAACTCGTGATTTATGGGCCTTAGCGGTAGCCGAGATTTATTCTAATCCTTCGCCTGAAACTGCGAAGTCAAGCACACGCATGGCCTGAGAAAACTGCAAATTTCAGAGCCTCATGTTTAGCTTTGTCCAATCTTAATCCCCGATCCGCACGCCTGCGGTGGGGCTGGTGCAATTCCAGTGCTGGCCGGGTGAGGAACGCTCCCGACTGGGGAATTTTCCAATTTAGCTCCGTTCTCTTCACACGAGGGGAACGGAGCTTAGTTGTGTTAAATCCCATTGATCAATTTTTCTCAAAATTCACTCCGAAACACCCCAATCATCATGGCAAAAACCACAAAGTCCAACAACAATTCAGGCGCCCAATTTGATGTTCAGGAGAGCGCCGTGAAAGGCAATAAAGACTCGAAGAACGGCTCCAAGAAAGGTTCTAAGAAAGTCGAACTGCAGCCTGCTGCTCAGCTTCGTTCTTCAGGCAAAGCCGGGCTTGGCCTTCCTCCTGAGCTCTACGATGACCAGCTACCCGAAGGCGTAGGCCCTGAGTACTACAATGGCTAAGAATTTCTTTCAACGACTGCGTTGGAGGTGGCCCTGGAGGCATGTAGATATTGACCGCGTCGAAGGAAAGATTCAACGCTGGGCAGCCAGTGTTGCAACCTTTCCCGAGGGCACAAAAGCGGCTGCTGGTCCTAATACTCAATATCACATAGTTGTTGACTATAGGTCTTACAAGAGCGATGGCGACAGCCGCAATGCTGCATATTTAGCCAATGCCAAAGTCAACGACTATGTCATTCTCGTCGTGCGTCGCGCCAAAAGAGGCGATAAAGACATGAATGACACCATCGTTGATGTGCGCTCGATTGAATATCGAGATCCTGTCTCAAACGTTAGTGTCTTTGACATGGTGCGCTTCATCAAACGGCTCATTGCCCTCGACTACGACTGAGGATAAGCGTTAAAGAACAACCTCGCAGATCGCTTTCGAACCTCACTCTCGAAATTTACCTTATGCCCTACGACGACCCTGTCGACCAATTCTATCCCCTCTATTCACCATGGAAACAACTTACCAAGATGTCACTTGCATCTTAGTCATCAGCATAGTGTTCTTTGCCATTCTGGCAAAATGCACTGGGGTGAAGTTTGATCATCCAGCGACATATCACACCACCGATGATAGCAACAGCGATGTCAATCTGCAGCTCTATCGCACCGCTGTCGGTCTGTTTGAAGACGAAGACTACGAGGCTGCAGCAGCCACTGCACGACTGGTCTCGTCTGAAGACCTCCTTCTCAACTTGGAAGCAAGCAAGCTGATCGCCGTTTGCGATTACAAGTCAGGCAACTACGACCTGGCAATTGATGAAATGCAACAAGGCTTGCAACTGATTGCTACTTTTGAGAACCCCGACGCTCCTGAGCTGAGGATGTTCAAGCTTGCTTTTCTCAGCTTCTTGGCCGAGATCTACTTGGACCAAGGCAATGACGAGCTTGCCTGGCGCATGCTTCATGAGGCACAGCCATTCGCCGAGATTGAAGATGCGGCGAATCAGGATCCCCTATTCAGAAAAGGGTCTCTGGGAATGATTCACCACAACTTGGCCATTCTTTACGAGCGCTCTCATCAGTGGTCCCTGGCGGCCAACCACTACGGGCTGGCTTATCAGATCTGGCAAGAGTTTCCCGACTGCGAGCAGCGCTGCAAGGCTTGCCATGCGGGTTACATGACCTGCGGTGAGAACGCTCTGCGGCAAATGTACCAAGGCTTAGACTGATTCAAGAAAAATCGCACTAATCCAATGACAAATCCAAAAATCAAGCTCCCCACGGGTAAAAGGCTGATTGAAAGCGCACGGCCCGTGAGGCTGATCAATTGCCGCCCTGGTCAAGATTGGCCCAATAGTCCGGCAAAGCAGCAGGGTCGACTTCTGTCGAGAGCGAAAGGCGGGCAGATTTGCAGCGAGCCACTGATCATTCTGCCAGGTACAGGTCGCAAGACCTTCAAGATGCCTAGCACCGAAGAGCTGATTCTGTCTTGCGTTTTGTACATCAACAAGCTTGGTGAAGAACAAAGAGCCAAGCAAGCGTCCGCCCGCGGCTCAAGGCGCCGAGTGAGCAAGAACAAGGCTGAAGCAGGAGAGCAAGAAGGACCAGCGAAACTGGAGCAGAAACAAGTCAAGGCGCCCGCCGACGATAACAATTCTGACAACGGTGATGGCGGTGATGGAGCGCCCATGCTTCCCCCTGCCGCAGGTGTGACGGTGCCAGCGGTCAACCGCCATGGTGGCACTCTCTTTCTTGCCGCCGGTGGTCTCAGTGCTTCAATGCACGCTGGTCGGTTTGAGGAGCATCTCGCCCCTATCTTTGATCCCAGTCAAGGTATTGAAAACTGGGCTGCTGCGCATATGCCAGCCAAGTATCAGGAGACTGTTGAGAGTCTGCGCTTTCACTGGGCGGAGATCAAGAAACTCTTCGTTGGTGACGAAGAGCGCGCGCACTTTCATGTTTTGGGAGCGCTACCCAGCGTCATGCACGCGGTATCGGCCAATTTCCCTGGTGCCAGTGAAGAGCAGGTCATTTCTCTTTCTGTTAACGTGATCAGCGGCGCCCTGAGGCAGATCATGAGTGTTCTGGAGATGTGGGACTCCAGCTTTGCCCAGCAAAGGGATGGTAAGTACTTCGAGCTGATGTACTTAACCTACTCTCTTGAGCAGGCCTTTAAGCTTATGACGGCGGGTGCTGAGACCATGGCGATGCACGTCGGCGACATTTACATGCCGCGTTACTCTGGTGGTGGTCCTGCTACCATCCCTGGTGCTCGAGGCCCGCTGAATGCGCACCTGATGATGGTGCCATTCAACATGCGCGATTCGCTCGTTATCAACATGCCGGTTTTCCATCATGAATTCCGCCATGATGTATTTGCCGATGTGCCGCTAATGTATGAGCAAATGGCTCAGGCGGTAATCGATGCCATTGACAGCAATGCCAAATACTTCAATTTTTCAGCCAAGACGATTACGATCGCTGGTCAGAAGGTGGCAATGCTTGATTTGATCAGGCAGATTTTTGTTCAGACACTGACCGAGACCGATGCCGACGTGGCCGGTGGTGTGCTTTTCACTGGCCCAGCTTTCGGTTTTTCGCTGATCAGTCTCTTCAGTGCCCTTAACTCTGCGGAAGAGAACCTGCTCACTACAGACGCTCTCCTGCGCAGCGACGGCTACTATGAGGTAGACAGCGACGGCGAGTTCGTAGTTGGTGTTCACATGCCCGATTACCCGAGGGCTTATGTGGTGGCAGAAGCCATGAATCAGCTCGGTTTTTCTGCTGCGGCGGGCGAGTTGAGGCTGCTAGCCGATCAGGCTGCAGGAGACAAGAAGCCGAACATGGTGACCTGGCACAATGCTGATCCTGACGATAAACGCAATCGTTTCAAAATTGAGGTGCCTTTTGCTGACCTGATGGAAGTGGCGCCAGTCGTGGTTGATGCCATCATGAACACTCCTTTGGAGTGCTTGGGTAATCGCTCGATGAGAGATCTGGTTTTCTTCGATGACGCTAAGCAAAGCAAGGTTGAGGAGTTGACCGCCAATCTCCAAAACGGTTTCTATGGCTTTCGCGCTGACATCGGCGACGTGCACCCCAACTATGTTGGTGCTGCAGCCTTCATGGCTTACTGGAACCTTTGCATGAGCGGTGTTCGTCCGCCCATCGCACTGAAGAAAATTGAGGCCGGTGCGCGGCAGATGATGGATGAAGTGATCCGCCGCAACGCCGGTGGTTTTGACCCTGACAAATTGGAACAAGAAGAGTGAGTGAGAGCGGAGAACAGTCATGACAGAGGGAGGATTTGATGGAGGCGGTCACGGCTCTGATGGACCTGATGGACACGATGGCTTTGACGGCAGTGGCCTAGGTCACTTCGATGGCCATGGAATTCACGGTATCTTTGACGGAGTCTACGATGGCATGGACTTCGGTCACAGCGGTGACGGTGATGCGGTTTTTGACGCGCTAGTTGTAGCTCACTCATTTTATGATTACGACTCTCATTCGGCCGATATCGACAGTACTGTCGATATCGGCGAAGCGCATTTCGCTGGCCACGGAGATCTCGATGCCACTGATGCTATTGATGCCATAGGGGCGACTTTCTCTGGGGTGTTTGACCCAAGCAAAGAAGCCTTTGGAGTCTCGGTCTCTGGTCATTGCTATATCGACCTCATTGGTGTTGTCACTGGTGCGCTGAGAAGCCGCCAGCTAATGGAGTTGTATACTCCGCTGGGGCCGCGTAAACGCATACAACCAGCCATCTTTGAAGGCATTCTGCCTAAGCGAGCTGCCACAAGAACAATGCCGGCTCTTATGCCCAATGGCTACTACCCTGGCGCCACAGGTCTGACGACTCAATGGCGTTCTTTCTGGCAGCTCGGCAAGCAAACAATCTGGGACAAACTTTTAGGCAATCCTCTTTGCCTCGATTCAAAACGTCGCTGGAACATAGATGTAAGTATCAGAGCATGGTACTTCAGCGAGGCGGATGACTACGAAACCGAGATTCTAGCGAATGTCTGGTGTCCGCACATGGGCCGAAACCTCAACAGCCAAGATCGCTTGGAGCAACTGGTCATAGCTAAAGATTTCATCAAAGAGATTGCCGAATTTTTAGGGCGCTGTGCACCGACAGAGCGCTCACTCCGATATCGAAGAAGAACCTTTCAGTAAACTTAAATGACTCAACCACAACAACCAAAAGACAAAGACAACGTCACTGAACCAGCTAATGCTAATGGTTTGAAGGCAAAAGCAATGGCTTTCTTCAAAGCGTCGTCACAGCTCGCTTCTACTGTCAGTTCTGCCTTTAGCTCTGCGCTTGGCTCTGTGCGCAAATCGGCTGGCCAATTTAGGCTTCCAGTCAAACCTGCGGGTTCTTTCAAGAAAGAGCGGCTTCTGCCTTTTGCCCTGATTGGTGCATCAGCTCTCTACCTTGTTGGTGTGCCCCTGGCCCAGCCATATCTCGTCAAAATTTGGCAATTGGCACCAATTTGGTGCGTGCCTGTTTTGACCGTGCCACTTGTGATTCTGATTACAAAAAAATCCGGTCCGAAGTTGGTCAAGAAGAGTGCTCTTCTCGTTGGCACAGTGGCAGCTAGCACTGCGCTATGCGCTTTGCTGCTAGTCGCCAATACGGCCCCTTGGTTTGTGCAAAGTCAAATGGCCGCTTCACTCAGGCCCGTCAAACTGAGCGAACTTCCCATCACCGAGAATCTGCGAATTCTTGGTCAGGGCACCGCTTCTTGGTACTTGCACAGCAAGAACCGCGACAATCGACTTGAAACGGTTGGTTTGCCGCAACTGGCGCGTGAGTGCAGCGATACATCTTGTTCGCTGTGGTGGCAGAGTGCCTACAGCTTCAAGACTGGTCGACTGGGCAGTTGGCTTCCCCGCCTCCTTGGCTCGAGCCAGAGCATTCTCAGAATCAACGCTTCTGAGCTGGAGACGAGCAGTGAAGCAAATAGTGGTGCCAATACGAAGTTTCTCTTCGGCGAAGAATCTGCCATCACGGAAACCTTGTTTCGCCTGCACCATCCGCTTTCTCAGCGAGTGGAAGCGACCTATTATCGCAGCCCAGAGGATAAGTGGAGTCTCCTCATTCCCTACATCAGCTACCGGCCGACCGTGACTGGCACCATGCTGCCCGTTCTTGGTGGCGTGATGGAAGTGAACCAATGGGGCTGGATCAGCGATCACACCGTGGCTGACGCCGCTCGACTGTTCCCTGGTTCAGTTCTCTACCCCAGTGTCTTGGCCAGGCAATATGGCGAGGCATATGGTCATTACCGCACCGGTCTGCTCAATGTCTGGCTCAACGAATCTGGCATTGATCAAATCAGCGAAGATACACCGAAGGCCGGCGAGAACCAGCAACCCTATGTTCAATCATTCGTCGACAGCGCTGGCCGAGCCACCCTGCAGGAAGTGATTGCCCTTGAACCTGCTGGTAAGCAGAGCTTTGGCTTGTCCGAGTTGCTCTTCTTTGATGCTCAGACCGGCAAGACGCAAGTTTACGAAGTTCCGGCGGCAAGCGATCTCAATGGCCCTCGCCGAGCTTTGAAGCAAGCGACAAACGCTGACCCTGAGACTGATTGGACGGCATACTCAGTGCAAGAGCCAAGGCTGGTGGTGCGCAATGGCGACAGTGCCGGCTCCATCAAGCGCTATTGGCTGATGACTCAAGTCAAAAACGAAGGCGATGACCACACCGCAGTGCGAGTGATTCTCACTGACATGGAAACGCTCAAAACCGTTGGCTTCAACTCTCGCAGTGAAATGGAGAGCTTCATTAGCAGTGCCAGCGCCGCTGAGTGATTGCTAGCTCGCTCTTCCTTAACCCGTAACACCCCATTCGAAAAAATGTCTACCAACAGTTCACCAGTTACGTTCAAGCTCATCGTCAAAAGCTTGGCAGCCCTTCTTGTGTTCATCTTTCTCGTTCAGTTTCGAGTGCACATTGGCTACTTGCTGCTTTTGCTGGCCATCAAGACTCTCATCCTGGGCCTTGTATTGGCTTACTTAGGCACTTTCAAGCCTGACCTTTTGAAGAAGTACTCGGAGCAAGCAGCTGGCTCCTACGCGTTCTTGAAAGGTCTGATCGCTAAGACCTTCAAGGGTGATACTGCTGTCAATACCGTTCCCGCGGAGCAAGAGGACAAGACTGACAACGCGAGCTAAGAAGCTGGCTTCGGAGCTGGCAACAAATCAAACCCAGCTTCGAAGCTCGGCTTCAATTTTCTGGCAACAATCACAAAACAACTCCCCAAAAGCTATCATGCTTACTCCAATCATCTCCACATTAGCTCTAGCCCTGTTTGCCTGGAAGCGCAACGACAGCAGGCTTCCAAAGACTCGGCGTATCAACACATTCGCTGGCGGCATCTACGGATTTGTCGCTGGATGGGCAGTGGCGTCTCTTTTCGCAGCTGTCCCCCTCGAAGAAGAAAAAACCCAAATTGCCTGTGAACAAATAGTCAGGCCGACCTACGTATACCAGCGAAACAATGATAATAATCTCCCAGCAGGCATTACCTGCTTCAGAATTGTGTCCACGTACCGTCAACCGACAGGTGTGACGAGCCTTTTCTTTTTCAAAGAAGGTGTTAGGACAAGCTACGAGGTGTTTGTCAATGTCCCCAGCAACTCAAAGCAATAAGTGTTGCAGAAGGTCAAATTTTACCAACTTCAGGAAAAACCAATGAAACTGCTCAACTTCTTCAGAAAACTCAGTGTGCGTCAAGTTCTAACCATCGCTGTCATTCTCGACGTACTTTGGGCCACACTGGTCGCCACTTTCAGCGCTAGCGTGCTGCACATTCTTGGTGTTGCTGGCGGTGCCGGTGCAACAACCGTTGGCATTGGCACAGTGATTGGCTGGCTACTCGCCTTCATCGTCGCTTTCTTGCAAGGGGCCATCTTTATGGTCGTGTTCACAGTTCTCACAATCGTGATCCTGTCACTCTTCTCCAGCAAATAGCCCAGAGCTAACTTCAATCTTGAGGACTGAGAAATGGCCTTTGAAAACTGGAAGGAAATCCTGGAATTCGCTCGTTGGGCGCCTTCCCCTCACAATATTCAATCATGGCGCTTCAGAATCGACTCTGAAGACCAGGTTACGGTCATGTACGACCCGACCAGACTTCTGCCCGATACCGACCCCACCGGGCGCTTCTGCACCGTTGGCTTCGGCATCTTGGTCGAGTTGATCAGAATCGCCGCTGCGCCAATGGGATTCACCGTGCAGGCGCAATATCTTGGCGTCCCCCTTGATGCCGCAAAGGAGGGCTATCAGCCTTTCATCACTCTCACCCTGGTACCAGAAGCACAAGCTGTCAATGAGCCTCTGCAGCGAAAGCTCATTTTGGAGCGCCGCACCTCTCGCCTTCCCTACAACGACAAGCCTCTCGATGAGGCTGTGCTTAGTGAGCTAACTCAAGTAGCTGCCGACTTCGGTCACAAGCTTGAATTCTCGCAAGACCAAGAACAAGTGGCCTGGGTGGTTCGCCTCAATGCCGACACCATGTTTTATGACATGGGCGAACCCCTTTCTCGCAACGAAGTGGGCAGCTGGATACGTTTCAGCATGCAAGAAGCGAAGCGCAAAGCCGATGGCCTTGCCGCTTACGCCATGCACTTTCCGGGGCTCCTGATGCGACTTTTCGTCAAGCACAACTGGCTCTTCCATCTGCCCGGCGTCTATCAACTGACACGCTCGATTTACATCCGCTCTATGAAGGGCACACGAACGGTTGCTTGGCTCTCCGGTGCCTTCGTCACCCAGAAAGAATGCGACCAGGCCGGGCGCATGATGGCTCGCCTCTGGCTGACCATGACCAAGCACGGTGTTTATCTCCATCCCTTCGGATCGGTAATCACCAATGGCAAAGCTCACGCCGAAATGGTTGAGCATTTCGCCAGCGCAGAGCGTCAGCACGATCTCTGGCTTCTGCTGCGGCTCGGTCACAGTGACTTGCCACCCCAAGCGCATCGTCTCACTCTCGACCAACTGTTGATTGATTGAAACTTCAAATCGTAACTACCCAGGTCACAACTATGAACATGAGCGTCAAGAAACACTTGATCTTCGCTTTCGTTTTCATCGCCGCAGTTGCTCGCAGTTTTTCAATACGCCGCAAATTCGGATACCAGCTGCTTTTCATCGAGGCTCTCTCCGACTTCCGCACCCTCATGGGTAAGTGGAAGGCCTGGTACTGCTTCGAGAAAGCAAAGAGTGAATGCCCTGCTTACGCTGCTTTCATCGCCGAGCATGGCGGTGAAGTGGTGCTCAATGGCTTGGTGCCAGACTTGAGCAGCCTGCCATCGATGGATAAGCCGAACTACATCAAGCGCTACTCTATGGCACAGCGCTGCCATGGCGGTCAGCTACCCACCCGTGGTGCGGTGATTGACACTTCTTCTGGCTCCACCGGCAAACCCACTTCTTGGGTGCGCGGCAAGCAAGAGCGTGAGGCGGTAGCGCAGGTGATGCAAATCGCTCTGCGTCAGCTCATCCCGGACAAGCAGATTCTCTTTGTCAACGCCTTCGCCCTTGGCCCCTGGGCAACCGGTATGTGCGTCAGCCATGCGGTTTCAGATGAGTGCCTGCTCGTGTCTGTTGGTCCCGATGTGGACAAGATCGTCGACGTGCTCAACGACTTCGGCCCAGACCAGTTCTTGTATGTGATTGCTGGTTATCCACCCTTCTTGAAGATGCTGGTAGACAGCAAAGCGGTGGACTTGAAGAAGTTTGACGCCATTGCTTTTTACGGCGGTGAGGGCATGTCAGAAGCGATGCGTGACTATCTGATGGGTTCCTTCGCTGCCGTTTACGGCGACTATGGTGCTTCTGATCTGGAAATCAATATCGGTGCCGAGAACGATTTCACAGTTGCTCTGCGCCGCCTGATGGCCTCAAACGAAGCGCTTCGCCTCAAGCTCAATAGCTTTGTCGCCGATCTCCCCGGTCTTGAGCGTCTGCGCCATGGGCTGCCTCACATCTTCCAATACAACCAGCTCGACTACTTCGTCGAGTCCAACGACGAAGGTGAGCTGCTTGTCACTCTCTGCCGCGCGGCAAATGTGGCGCCCAAGATTCGCTATAACATCCACGACAACGGCTTTGTGCTGCCCTACAAAGAGCTGCTCGCCATCCTTGTCGAACTGGACATCGACCCCGCTTCGCTGCCGCCCGTGATTGCCGGTCTGCCCCTGATGTTCCACTATGGCCGCTCCGATCTGGCAGTCTCTTACTATGGCTGCAAAATTCCACCGGCGGCAATCGAGAAGATTTTCTTCGAACTGCCACAGCTGGCTCAAATCTTCAACAGCTTCCGCTTGATCACCCGCGAGGATGAGCAGCACGACAAGCACCTGACCCTTGCTGTGGAGCTGACAAAAGGAATGGCTGTGCCAAGCGAAGACGAAATTGCACGCCTCAAAGAGCTCGTCTTTGACGCTCTTGCCCGAGACAGTCAGGACTATCGCGAGTCTTCGCGCATTGCCCTGCAACGTGGTGTCACTCCTAGCCTTGAGTTCCATCTCTTTCGTGAGGGACCTTTCCTGGGCTCGGACATCCGCATGAAAGCCAAGTACACCGACGAGAAGTAATTCCAAACGAGAAAAAAACAAACATGGACTTTGCAAGAAACTCTCAATCCGAAGAAGCCAACTGGCAGGTGAAACGTGGTTACGCCGTCAAGGTGACCGCCGGTGCCCTCAGCGCCGAACATATCGGTCGCGGTGTGATCGAAGTACTCTACCGCGATTCCGAGTGGTTATATCTCAGTGGCTTCACGCCTCGCGCCGACGGAGGTGTTGATGTCGAGTATCTCACCGTTGAAAAACTCAAAGTTGACGAGCGGATTGATGGCAATGTGCGAACCTTAGTCAGCGGGACGAAAGTGAAGAAGCATGTTGTTGCTGTGCCGGCAGCAGTCGAGATCACCATTTCGAACCATTTGGTCGCTCGTCCTGTGGGCAAACGTGTCACGGCGGTTACTACCACCACGGTGGAAACTCTCGAAGACGAATTGGCATAGTCACTAGCTTCATCTATTTCTTGCTGGAAGACGAATCGAAGTTCTGCTTCGATTCGTCTTCTGGCGTTAACCACAAAACAACAAGCAAAGGGAATATTCATCGCACTCTTTACTGTTTACCAAGCAGCAGAGAGCACAAATTTTCTTTTTCCATGGGGGCGGGCAATTCTGTCAACCCCCCTGAAAGCCTCATGATTTAATCTCCTTCTGCGAATTTTTGCACTTTTTCTCAGCACAAAGCAGGTCCAAACTGATCTGGACTTGCTTGGTG
>JBIPOV010000026.1:0-92008 GCA_044378815.1 Obscuribacteraceae bacterium (SeqCode)
ATCGCTGTTCAGCTAATTATCGCCATTTTGGACTCTTGACTGCAACTACCGTGCCTTCTTGCAACCAGCCAGAGCCTGGATTTCGTCAAAAACCGCTCTTAACAACTATATGGATGAATAGATGCGGAAAAAACAAAAAAACTCACTAATAAAGAGCTAAAAGAAAAATCCCCGAGCAGCGTCAAGCAGCAAGATATGCCGCTCTCAGCCACTCGGAGATTTCCCATTGAAGCCTCAAGCAGCCGCCTCAAGGCCTATGGCACTGCGCACAGCCCCGACAAAGGCGTCAAAGCGCTCAGTGGTAGGCAATTGAGTCACTCGACGACCGAAGGGCGGACCTTCCATGGCGAACATTGCAGCAATGACATTGCCCGAAAGTTCGATTTGCACGCCCCGTTCACTGGCAAGATTGACGATGTTGGCAGGATGAACACCGCGGTAACGTGGCGAATCTCCGTTAACAACAAAGCCAGAGAGGCTGAGTTGATCGCAGATGCGCTGTTTCAGCTCAAGGTTCAAACCACCAATCCAGATCTCACCAGAGCCTTGCTCACCCATGGAGTGAATGGACAGAGCAACGCGAGTGTGAAGCAGCAAGTCATTCAAGCGGCGATCGCGAAAGCGCGTAGAAGTGACATGAAGCTCTTGTGCCCGACGTCGACGCAAACCCTGAAAATCATAGAGATTCAGTTGCGAACCAGCAACAGCACGAGCAATGTACGAGCTGCCTGGTTCAATGAAACCGCCATGTGGAGAGATAACAGTGATATCACTGCCCCGGTCGACTACTTTAGTGCGATAGTGCTTGTCTTTGACAAGATCGCGCTTGAGGGCGGAGAGACTAGGATAAAAGTCTTTTGGATAAGTCATATTCACCTCCGTATTTTGATTCCAGCCTTACCAAAATTGGTGAAAGCTAGACAAAGAACGTTTGTAGAAGGGTTAGGTTAGAAAAGCTGGTAGGGAAGAGGAAACCTGTAGTAAGTGGAAATTTTGAAGAAGATTGACACAGTCAAACTACTCAATCGCTCTACTGCAGCTCAAGAGCCAGTGAACCTTGATGAACCGGTGAAAGCCCTATTAACAAGCTTTGTCTAAGTATTTAAGCAGCAATTTAGTAGCGCAGTTCGCGCCACAATTGACAACCCAAGCGACTTGGTTACTTTCTCAGCACAATTCAGTTACTTGGTTGCGGCTTTCTGCTTAAGCAAAATACGCATGGCGTCTACTTTAGAGACCGAATCAAGGGAACTGTCTTTGAGAATACGGCCCATCACTTCGATACGATCGGCTGGCATAGCGTCTACACTGTGCTGATCGTCTATAACACCCATGGCCTTAGCCCAATTTCGCGTATCAGCGTTGTTTAGAGCATTGCCCATGTGGCCGTCATACTTTTTCACCAGATGATCAACAAAGCCATCCGCCAAAGGTGACCCTGTAGCGCCAGAACTTGAAACCCCAGCCTGTGTGGCATTGGTCATAGCGCCAAGCGTTGAAGGCACATAGGGCTGCGCCAGAGAAGGCACCGCTGGCGATACTGCATTATCGTTTTTGCTAGCCTTAGCTGACTTAGACTTATTGCGCCCGTGCTTAGGCGCTTTTGGTGGCATTGAATTGGGGTCAGAGAGCATCACCGGCTGGCCATTGGCATCAGTTTGCATAGGCTGCGCCGCCCCGCCTGGCATGACTTGATTGGGCATGTAGGGATTAGAAATACCCTGATTTGGCGCTAACTGCCCGGGGGCAGCTTGACTTGATTGAGGCAAAACACCAGGTTGAGGTGGCATTGCCGCTTGAGGAGGTTGACCATATAGTGTTTGATACTGAGTCTGCGGTCCAGGCAAATAAAAATTAGGGGCCGCGGCGCCTTGAGCCGAACTGGCTTGAGCTGCCTGACTACGGGGATCATCAGGGTCTAAGGTGCGACCGGTATTGGGATCAACCATGCCATCACCAGGGTCCTGGGTCGGATATCCGGCTGGCATTCCACCATTGCGATAGCCACTCAAACTATAACTAGAGGGATTGTACGGATAAATATAAGGGAACTGCGAAGCGCGACCGGCAGCTCGTTTCAAATAAGAATTGTAGGAGAAAAACGGGTTGGCACTATATGGCCCCCCCAAGTAAGGCAAACCAAACCCTCGAGTTAAGGGATAAAGTAGCGACTGGCCAATGCCAAGATACCAATAAGGAAATTGCGCTTGGGCAGGAGCAGCAACGATACTGGCCGAAAAAATACTCAAGGAGAAGCCGACTAAAAGTCGCTTACAAGCAGCCTTTGAATTTCTATTGCTGTTAACATCGGCCTTCATACGAGCAATCCTACTGCAATTGTTTAGAATGATACTACGGGTTTGAGCATGATACTGCAAACTCGACCTCTCGATTTATAACAGAAAAGCCGCAGCGTCACCAGGTTATGACTTTGCTGCTCGGAAAATTTCAGCTCACCTCAAGGATCTGAAATTGCTCCACTTCATCGAGCAATTTATGCAATTCCACAGCCACAAGCACGTTGTTTTCAACTACAACCACAACTTGCTGTACATCAGGAAAACAGTCACTCCAGGTGGAGCAGCGCAAATTGTCGCAGTTAAAATAACCAATCGAGCGAATGTTACCAGCTGGCGGTTTAACCTCGGGTCGGCAAACGGGACCATCCCATAAAAGAGTATCGCCAATTTTGTAGGAGTGGTTAGTTAAGGCACCGACACGAAACCCCACACCGGAACTGATACTTTCTTGGCAGAAAGGGCAGTTCAATGCGGGGTAGATCGTGTTGAAACTAGGAGTGCTCAGAAAATGACCCTAAAATTTGACTCTAGAATATTGACATAATTCTAGATGATTCTAGCGTCGATTATCTGGAAGTGCACGAAACCAATTTACTAGCAGCCTGAAGCTTTTTTACTTCCTCAATCTTTTGCTGAGCTAGTGTGTCAGCAGCTTGATGAGGAGGAATGCCCTGGCTGGCCGAGATTTCAAGGATGTTTTCAATGGTGTTGTAGACCTGGGCAACCTTGGCCACTACTTTCTCATGGTTGTAGCCATCGAGTTCAGCAGCAACATTGATTAAGCCGCCAGAGTTGATGGCATAGTCAGGAGCGTAAACGATTTTGCGGCTAAAGAGATCGAAGCCGTCAGAATCAACTTCTAACTGATTGTTAGCGGAACCAGCCACTACTTTGCACTTCAACTGTGGAATTGTTCGGGCGTTCAAAGCAGCACCTAAGGCGCAAGGAGCGAAGATATCGCAATCTACGCCATAAATTTGATCCGGAGCAACCACTTCAGCACCAAACTCTTGGACAACTCTTTCAACTTGACCAGGATAGATATCGGTAATGATCAGCTTAGCGCCGGCGGCAGAAAGGTAACTGGCTAAGTGATAACCAACATTACCGACCCCTTGAATGGCAACTTTAACGCCTTCGAGACTTTCGCCCAAACCAGCAAACTTATATGCAGCTTTCATACCTTGGAAGACACCCAAAGCAGTCATGCCAGATGGGTCGCCACTTCCGCCTTCGTTAGAGCCGCCAACAGCATACTTGGTGATACCACGCATAGTATCGATATCAGCTACGGTCATACCGACGTCTTCTGCTGTAATGTATTTACCTTGAAGTGATTCAACAGCACGAGCAAAAGCTTTCAGCAGTTCAGGAGTTTTCTCAGTGTGCGAATCAGCCATGATTACAGCTTTACCGCCACCCAATTTCAAACCAGCTACAGCGGCCTTGAAAGTCATGCCACGGGATAATCTGAGCACGTCGCGAACAGCAGCTTGTTCGTCTGTATATTTCCACATTCTGCAACCGCCAAGAGCTGGCCCTAAAACGGTGCTGTGTACGCCAATAATGGCTTTCAGACCACTTTCTTTATCATGAAAGAAGGTGACTTGTTCGTGACCATAAGTCTCTAAATCGTGGAACACTCCTAGCATACCTTCTCCTTGTTAAACTCTCATTTAAAGTGTGTATCGAGCTATCTATCGGACCACTGAAAGACATGCGCTGAAACAACTAAATTGAAGTGGGAAATCAATCGATTCATCTTCAGCAACAAATCTGTGTCAGTTTTACAACTTTTCTTTACGCCTCTCGACAATCGTTAGGTTATCGCAATTATCTCCAAGAGAAAGACAGAGTTAGGAATACGTCAGTTTTGAACAGAAAAATGGTCGAACTCAAAGCTTGGACCATTCTCACAAAACTACTACCTCCTATATTCCGTAGTCAAAGCGCAATCACTTGCTATTGCTTCGAAATCAGCATCTGCTCCGGAAATATTAAAGACTGGGCCAGCTAAAACAATCATTGCTTTTTTCTCATGCAATTTTTACCGACAGATAGATAGTCGCGAGTTGGCAGAGCGACTAATCTCTAACTTCATAAGTAGTTCTCCCACTTATATAGAAAGACTCAACTAAAACTGGCTTGTGAGTAGCCAGGGCAGAGAGTGAAGGTTAACTACATCTTTCATCTCCATCCCCCCCTGGAACAACTTTCTCAAGCCTCTGAACCACTCCTATCTTCGACGCCTTTCTCAACGTCTCACGACGCTGTGTCGAATACAGAGTGCTTCAAGCTCGTTTTAGTGTTCTCGGTTGGGAGGAATTGACAGATGCGTTTCTTGCACCAGGACACGCGCTTCTCTTCGGAACACGTTGTTCTCCCTCAATCAGCCTCCGGGCACCGTTAGGAGATCTTGCCATGAACACCACCACCATCGCCCCCGTTGCCGTCGCCTCGCCGATCAACGTCACCGTCAACCAGATCGTCACCGGCAAGGTGTCGCGCCGCAAGGACCGCAACGCCAAGGGCCTGCTCATCGAGATCGAAGGCAACCCGATGGCCTACCTGCCCGTCATCGCCCTGGCCGGCCGCAACCGTTCCGAGCGTGACGCCCGTTTCGCCAGCCTGGTCAACGCCGCCGGCAGCGAGATCGAAGTGGCCATCGTCAGCGCCGACATGGAGGAGATCAAGGGTGTCGCAGTGCCGCGCATCAAGCTGAGCGAGACCAAGGTCTTCGCCCTGCGCGATGAAGCCGCCCGCATCGAGCGCGAGAACGCCCTGATCGACGCCGTCTCCGCCATCAATGTCGGCGCAGTCGTCAGCCTCACCATCAGCGGCCCCGCCACCACCAAGAGCGACAAGAACGACGGCAGCACGCACTGCTTCGGTGCCTTCGTCGACATCGGTGGCATCAAGGGCCTGCTGCACGTCAGCGAAGTCGCCGGAGACCACCCCAAGGCCCAGCGCACCCGCCTCGAGAACTTCACCACCGGCAGCACCGTCGAAGTGGAGATCATCGAAGCGCGCGTCGAAGGTGGCCGTGCCTTCGTCCGTGTTTCGGAGAAGGCGGCGGCGGTGAAGAAGGCGATGGAACGCCTCCCCGTGGGCAGCAAGGTCTCGGCCACCGTGGTGGGCAGCGACGTGGTCGGCAACGAACACGGGCTGATCGTCAACATCGGCGGCATCAAGGCCTTCCTGCCCGAAGCCGACGCCAACGTCACCAACATCGATTCGCTGACCAAGAGCCGTGGCCAGACCGTCAAGGTCACCATCACCGCCGGCTTCGTCGACGGCATGGTCAAGGTCACGCGCAAGGGCAAGTAAGCCCAAGCGGCCCTTTACGGCTGAACCAGCAGTATCAGTCCAGCAGTAACAGTCCAGCAGTACCAGTGCAGTGGTAAGTGGTGCCCAGCATCAACTGCCGCTGCGCTGTCTTCCTCTTCGCCAGAAGCTCTGGCACCACATCGAACCGCGCCAACACTGCCAAGCAGCCTAGGCAAAGTTCTCGCCCCAACTCTCCACTTTTTTGGAGCTCTCATGAACCTCACCAAAAACGAATTCTTCTTCCGCCTGATCGCCATGACCATCATCGGCGCTGCTGCGGCCCTCATCGGCGTCACCTCCTCGTCCTGGTGGGCCGGCGGCCTCTTCGGCCTGCTCTTCGGCATGGTCTTCACCCTCTACGATCAGCGCATCCTCGCCCAAAAGGTCTTCGGCAAGGTCGGCCAGGAGCCCTTCACCTGGTACTTCGCCCACGCGGTGCTGGGCGGCATCGGCTACGTCGCCCTGGTCTACCTCTTCGGGTTCGTCTTCAGCATCACCGCCGCTGGCGGCTGGCTCTTCTACACCGCCGCCATCGGCACCTACGCCATCCTCTGCGAACGCAGCCTGCGTCAGTTCCTCTCCCTGCTGCCCTTGTGGCTGGCCACGCGGCGCTGAACGACCCACAAGAACGGCTTTCACTAAGCCGTCTCTAACAAAGACTTCCTCCTGATTTTTCGGACGCTGCAAAACCGCGCTTGTACAGGCGTTTTGCGGCTCCATTCTTTTTCTTTTTCAGGCGTATCTATTAGTTCATATAGTTATTATGGTGACAAAAAAATTTTTGGGCGAAAATAGTAAGGAAGCAAGCGTAAGAAAAACAAGCGGATTTTCTTACAGAACATAAGAAGCAACTGCAGCGAAGTAGCGAGGGGCTCAACTTGAAGCAAAGTCCCACGCAAGATTTTTAAGGAGCGATTAATCGGTCAGGTTATGAGCGAAGAATCGGCTGACGGCATTGGGGCGGAAATGCCAAATGCGAAACCTGCCGTTCCGTAGGCATGGAGCCAGAAGAAGGAGCCAGGTGAACGAAGTATTGTCCGTCCTGATACTTCTGGAAGACACCAGCAAGCCACTGACCGTCGATTTTGGCCAGCACTTCATCGCCGCGCTTGAAGGCATGAGGTTCGGCCACTTCGGTGCTGTAGGTGATGCCATCGGCAGTGCGGAAGATGTGACTCTTGCCGTTGCCTTCGACATATTCGCCGAACTGCCAGCCGTTCTTCGTCCAGCCACGGACGATATCGCCGGCCTTCAGCAGGGTCACAGCCAGTGCCCGCTGAAAGATATTGGCCGCCCGAGCAGTGTCGGCATAAACCCATCCACGTTCCCAGCGGAAGGTGGCGACGAGTTCACCGTCGACCCTGTGCACGCAGCTGGGGAAGCGCTCGTAAGGCCCCTGCAGATACATGATCAGTTCCGGTTTGGCAGCAGCAGAAGCAGTGGTACCTGTGTTCGTCTCGGTGCTCTTATTCGTCATTTTCTATCGTTCACTCCATTGTTTTTCTTTTGAAGTTTCCTTTAAAGAAAGAAGCAGCAGGAGGCCCGAGGGTCACTCCTGCTGCTCTTCTCAGTTCTATCGTTTTAGGCAGCGTTGTCTTCGTCCAGGTCATCGCCGAACCACCTGTCGTACATGGCACGCAGGAATGGTGCAGTGATTTCCAGGCTGGAGTCAGCCAGGACGCTGTCTATGCCACATTTCGGGCACACTGCATCCTTGCCGCCACAGACATACTGACGCACAGCACTCGGCGCGTAGGTTGCTTCGCAGTAGAAGCATCCACACACCTTGCTGGCGTTGATGGCGTCGCGGTTATTGCTGCAGTGCTTGTGGGCTTGGTTGAGCAGCTCTTTCGAGTAGGTCATTGTTTGGCCTCGCTGTTGTTGAGGGCACCGTTCACCATTGAACGATTGGCACTAGCCGAACATCTCTCTGCTTAGCCATACAAACGGCTTTGGCAAATCAATATCGCCCTCCGAAAAAGCGAGGTTTAGCTTTGACTGAACATCAAAGATGTCCCTCCATGTTGATGTTGCGATTGCGCCACGACTTACTGCAGCCCTAGCGCTTGCGCCGGCGCTTCTTCCCGCCAGTCGAAACCGGCATGTCGGGGAAGAGCGCCAGCTGTTGACCAGGCACCACCGGCGATGTCACCGAGACAGTAGTCTTGGTCGGAGCAGCCTTGGTCGAACCAGAATCAGCCGTTTCCGGCTTGCCCTGTTCGACCACGACCGAGACGGCGACAGAGACAGTGACGTCGACCTTGGTTGTGGTCACCGCTGCCGGCACCACTTCCTTGGCCGCCACTGTTTCAGCAGCAGATTTTTCAGCAGCCGGATCTTCTGCAGCAGATTTTGCCGCAACAGGCTTGGCCGCCGTTTGCAAATTCGCCGGAGGCGTGGTGTGCGACAGCGGATGGCTGGAAGCGTTGTAGGTCACTTCGTAGCCATGGTCAGCTGCCACCCACACAGCTTGCAACGCCGAGAGGCGACGCAAATCGATGACGCAGGTGCGAGCCTTGCTGCGCAGTTCGACGATGCCCATGTAAGTGGCATCCATCGCCGCTTTCTTGCGCATGAGGAGGCGGCAAAAGCGCTTGCCGTTCCAGATGCTGGCTGCAAAAAAGCCGCTGAACTCCACCGACTGGCCATAGCGCTGACGCTTGCCGGCCTTGGGCACGTTGTGCAGCTTGATGTCGCCCGCTCGAAGCGTGGCTGGCAGATCGAATCCGCTCACTTCCTGGGCAAGGAAGCCAGCAAGGTAGACTCGACCCGACAAGACGATAGGCTCATTGAGAGCTGGTTTCTTTGTCATAAGGTCTCCTGGTTTTAGATTTCCATTTTGAAAAAAAATAAGAAAGGAACTGCCACTCAGTCTTGTGGACTGGGGCGCAATTCCTCACTCGGACCAGTTTCTCGAGGTCAGTCGAGATTGCCGTCTAGGCTGAGCCGCGGCTAGTGCTTAGCCGTGGTTGCCGGTGCAGCGGTCGCTCAGCGCGCCCTGGTGGATGACCATGGTGGCGTTGATGCGGTGGCTCAGGGTGATGCCGAGTCTGGCATCGAAGGCCTTGCGAAGGGCGAACATCTCGGTGTCGCCGGCTTCGGGGCTGAAGCACTTGTTCTCGACGATGCACATGATGCTGCCGTCTTCGAAGGCCATGGCGCGGGCGCTGCAGTGGGGGCATGCGACCTGCTGGTCGATGCGGTTCGGGTTGCCGAGGATCTCGGTTGCTTTGACTTCTTTCATTTTCGTACTCCGTGAGATTTGTGATCGTGAATAAAAATGCCGGCACCACCTCTCTGAGGCCTGTGCCGGCGGATGAAATGCCCGCCACGATGGCGAGCATGGTTAGCAGGTAACTGCCTCAGCTTGCGCTCAGGGTTACCACTTAGAGACTGCGGCCTCAGCCCTTGAGGTAGGGCTTGTAGAAGCGAAGCAGCTTGGCCTTGATGGCCGCCTTGGCGGTGGGGCAGAACGACGAAGCTTCGAGCGCCGTCAGGTTGACGACGAGGAAGTCGCGCTCGGTCCAGCCGAAGGTTTCCGCCAGCTTGCGATACTCGCCACTGAGGGTGACCTGAGTGAAGAGCGTGCCGTCGGTGTTGATGCAGATGCGCTTGCCCTGCCGGTAGAGCGTGTCGACCGGGTGGTCGGCAATGCTCTCGTACTGACCAGTGACCACGTTGGAAGTGGGACACACCTCGATCACCCGATTGCCCTGCTTGTCACCGCGCACACCATGCCCGACACGTCCGATGCGGAGGCGGGTGAGAAGCTCGATGTCGAGGTCGGTGGGCTCCTGGGTTTCCCAGAGGTGGATGGTCAGCTTCAGGCCGGCAGCCTGGATGCGATGAGCGGCGGGAACCCACCAGTCGAGCACACCCGGGAACATGGTTTCGCTGGCAGCCAGGTCGAAGGCGCCGACGTTGCGACGGTACTTGATGGCGATATCGGCGAGCTTGAGCGCCGTTTCGCCATTTTCGTGCCGCAGAGCGCAGACGATCAGCTTGACCGGGATGGGCGAGCCCTTGAGGCCGGCGATGGTGGCCTTCATCACCTCATCGAGGCTGTTCTCCGTGCCCGATTCACCGAGGTGAAGCTGAGGCGCGAAGCGCAGCTCGATAGCGATGTGACCATCCTTGACGGCGTCCTCGATGCGTTCACGAACGATGCGCGTGAGGTTGTCGAGGTCGTGCATCAGGGGCAGGACGTGGAAGACGATGGCAGCCAGGTAGTTGTCCAAGCTCTCCTGAGCAAAAGACGCCACCCAATTGTCATACGCCTTGACGGCGGCCCGGCGAGATTGACGAACATGCGCAGCGCGCTTGTTGGCCGAATCGGGATAAAGGACGGATGCATCTTCCGCTTTCCAAAGCCGAACGATTTCGGCCGGGAAGGCGACACCAGCAGCTTTGCCGGCTTCTGCGATCTGGAAGTTGCGTTCAGCCCAGAGCTCGACACAGGTGCGCGGACGCAGGCTGCAGTCGATGTGCTCATGAATCTGAAGCTTGGGCATGCGCCTGAAATGAGACAGCGGTTTGGTTTTGGACTTGTTCATAGCTTTGATCATAGACGTGCCTTTCGGTTTATGTTGTTAGACTGCCGCAGAGCTGAATTGCGCTGCTATGCACCTTTACGATTTCTCTTCTAAACCAACAGGCAGATAATCCCCTACGGTACCTCAAAGGTGCCTCCATCCCAAATCGCACACTACTGCAACCGGCCTCTCATGTATGCCCCAGGGCACATAGAAGAGACAGAAGAATAGCGACTGGTGAGATGTTTGAGAAGTATTTGCCTAGATAAAATTGGAGAAGAAAAGAACGCCTGACCATAGCTCTTCTCCCTTGACAATCTCAAGGGAATATTAAGTCCAATAAGGGTTTTCAGACAAAGTCATTAGCTAAGTACCAACTAGGTACATGATTCAAGAAATAAGAAACACTTAGCGCATCTAAGCGAGCTCGTCATAAAGCTTCGCTCTTTTCAGCCTGCCCTCTGTAACAGTTGCTCGACAGAACTGAATCTTGGGGTTTTCCAGGTGGCGATTTAGCTAGTAAAAGCGCTAATATACTCTCGATCAGTTTTCGAGGACGGTTAGCGCTATGGCTATGGGCGGTAAAGCCGGTGAGGTTTTCACCGAAATCAACGTAACACCTCTCACCGATGTGTTTCTGGTGCTACTCGTCATCATGATTTTGATTGCACCATTGGTCAATCAAGCCGTGCTCAAGGTTGATCCACCTCAGCACGGGCCAAGCAAAGACAAGCCCAAAGAAGAAGAAAAAATTACCGCCGACGTTTCTAAAACTGGCGAAATCAAGATTAACGGTCAAGTGATGACCCCAGGCGACACCGCCACAATCATGCGCGCCATCCAGGCTGAGCAACACAAAACCGGCAAAAATGACTTGCCACTAATTTTGAACTCTGACGAAGATGCCCTACAGAAGCACGTCGTTGCTGTGATGGATGCTGCCGCTGGCTGCAACATCACAAAAATGTCAATCATGCCACCGAAGAAATAAGTCATAAGTGTTTATCAGCACTCCATAACTAATTAAGAAGTAAATATGGTTAGGAGCCTTCTGCCCAGGGAACGGAGGGAAGGTTACAGCCCATTTGCAGATCTCGCTATGCCTGCCGCCAAACCCAGCCTAAAAGCCAAACACAGGGCTCATTCAGCCCCCAAGCTTTTGGCTGTGGGATTTTTGGCAATATGCGCTTCAAGTTTTCACTTTTACACCCCAGTTTACTCAGCGGGAAAATCGGTGCAACATCTGGCACCCGCTGAATACAACAAGGCCTTGTTCGTCTACAACAAGCTAAACTCCATTGATCGTCTAGTCAAGGCCGGAAAGAACGTGGAAGCGCGTCAGCTGCTAGAGCGCCTGGCCACTTACGATCCCAACCCCTACTCTGGCGAAGTACACGGCCTTTTAGCCCAAAGCTGCTACGATCTGGGCAACGACCGCGAAGCAATTGAACACTATCAAATAGCGATCAAATACAACGGCAAAGATGCTTGCGCATCCTGGAACATAGCGCTTTCATACATGCATTTAGGCGACTACGATTCTGCCATTCTCTGGGCCAAAAGACTGATCAGTCAAAACCCTGGTGGCAATCTGAAGCAGCAGGCTGAGCGCTTTATCGAAGAAATGGCAGAAAAAAAGACAGAAGCCCAGAACGCAAAAGCAGTATCTGGTGCTTCGACAACTGATTATCTCGCCGAACTCATAGCCACTAACGACGCACACAAGTGGCCGTTAGAGCGCATGCCGATCAAGGTCTATATCGCTGACGCTTCTCAGGTGACCAATTACAGACCGCAGTTCTATCAAATTTTTATCAATGGCCTGAACAGTTGGACTGCAGCAACGCAAGGGCGCCTCACCTACACACTAATCGACAATGCGGCCAATGCTGATTTACTTGTCGAATTTACATCAAGGCCAGAAGACATCGCCCAGAAGCCAGGTCAGCCGCCAGTTGAACAAGGCATCGCTCGCACCACTTTCATGCAAGACGATCATGGCAAAGTAGTAATTGACAAAGTAAAAATTCAAATTTTAGTGATTCGCCCCAATAGCGGCACGCCTTGCACAGACGATGCCGTAAAAGAAACAAGTTTGCATGAACTGGGTCATGCTCTTGGTCTCAATGGTCACTCTCCCAATGCTAGCGACATCATGCACTTCACCCAATCGTTTAGACAACTGCCAGCTCTGACTAAAAGAGACAAAAGCACAATCGCCAGGCTATACAGCGACTACCCCAGTACAAGCCAGACCGCAAGAAGCGAATTTGGCCAGCAAACCTATGGCACCCTACCCCAACCAGATCTAACTCCACCGCCAAATTATCAGAACTCAACTCAATATCAGAATCAAAATCAGTATCCAGAGCCAAACCAAAACCAGAATTCCAATCAATTTCCTAGTTCGAATCAACATCCTGCTTCTAATCAATATCCTGCTTCTAATCAATATCCAAACAGCAATCAGTTCCAAAATCCCAGTCAAGCCCCAAGCCAAATCCCCAACCAAAACCCGCAGCATTACCAGTATCCACCACCAGTACCAGCGCCATATAACAACAACAACTGAGCAGCAAGAAAGGAAAAATTCAATCAATGACGGCCGACACCAGCAAAAAAACAGTAGCAATTGACAGAGAAAAGCTAACGAAACTACTGGCTCAAGAAGACCAGCGATTTATCGAAGCCCACCCTAAATCAAAAGAATTGTTTGAGCGGGCGAAGAAGAGCTTGCTAAACGGCGTACCGATGAACTGGATGATCAAATGGGCTTCACCTTATCCAGTCTTTGTACAAGAAGGCTCTGGCGCTCACTTTACTGATGTTGACGGCCATAAATATCTAGACTTTTGCCTGGGCGATACCGGCGCCATGACCGGCCACGCGCCACCACCAGCAGTGCAAGCCATAATAGAGAGAATCAGCAAGGGCACAACCTTTATGCTGCCCTCAGAAGATGCTATTTACGTCGCCGAGCAGCTACAGAAACGCTTTTCACTACCGTACTGGCAGATAGCATTGACAGCCACAGATGCCAATCGCTTTGTCATCAGATTGTGCCGTCAGATCACCGGCAGACAATATGTACTGGTGCACAATTGGTGCTACCACGGCTCAGTAGACGAAACTTTTGCCACCCTGCACAAAGATGGCACAGTCGGGCCTCGCAAAGGCAACATGGGGCCACCGGTCAACCCCAATGTCACGACTAAGGTGGTAGAGTTTAACGACCTCAAAGGCCTCGAAGATGCACTTAAGACCAGAGACGTTGCTTGTGTTCTAGCCGAGCCAGTGATGACCAATATCGGTATTATTCATCCAGATCCGGGCTACCACACGGCCTTGCGCGAGCTAACGCGCAAGTATGGCACCTATCTTATTATTGACGAAACACACACAATCTGCACCGGCCCTGGTGGCTACACCAAAGAGCACAACCTAGAGCCTGACTTTATCACCATCGGCAAACCCATTGCCAGCGGCATTCCCGCCTCGGCCTACGGCTTCTCCGAAGCAGTAGCCGAACAAATCAAAGCCAATAGCAGCCTGGACGACTGCGACACCGGTGGCATTGGCGGCACCCTAGCAGGCAATGCCCTATCGCTAGCGGCGATGCGGGTTACCCTGGAAAAAGTACTGACTGAAGATGCTTACAAGCAAACCATTCCTTTAGCCGAGCGCTTTGCCAAAGGTGTTGAAGCAGTAATTGCCGAGCAGCAATTGCCCTGGATTATCAAACAATTAGGCTGTCGTGTGGAATACTGGTTCAGACCAGAACCACCCAAGAACGGCTCAGAAGCAGCAGCTGCGGCCGACAGCGAACTAGATCGCTATATGCACCTGGCAGCACTCAATCGCGGCATATTAATGACACCATTTCACAACATGGCCTTAATTGCCCCAGGTACAAGTGACGCCGACGTTGATCATCACACCCAGGTCTTCAAAGAAAGCGTCGAACAACTGCTTCATTAGTCGAACAACGGAAACAAGTATGCAGAGCCCACAAAACGAGCGAAAGTCATCACTACCAACTCTTTCGCGCGTAGCTAGCGAAAAAGAGTTGGTGGCGATGCTGCATCAATCACTGACCAAAAGAGGCGAGATGCTCGAACTGGCCATGGAGATTGGCCCCGAAGATGGCAGCACTAGCGATGGCGAAGTGCGCCTGAGATTGCAGGCAGTGGTAGGCAGACGAGCCGGGGAAGAAGCTCCCACCTGGTACCTCTACTATGATGGGCCCACTGATTCAAAGCTTGAATGGATTCACCAGAGCGGTGATATGGCTCACATTCATCAATTGCTCAACAACGCCGCTCAGCAGTTCGATCGCGACCCATCTTTGTTTGAATCTAGCAACAAGCCTAGTTTCACGCCCTACAACGGCGAACAAAGTGCGACAGGCAATGGCAATCAAGGCCAGGCAGCAGGCAAATCTAACGGCACTAATTCAACTAGTGCAGCCAATAAAGTAAACACGTCTCCGGTCGAAGAAGAGCGCGGTGTGCTAGACGGCGATCTTACCCGGCTGCCAGTTGAAGCACTTTTGCAGTCAATTACAGCCAGCAAAATGACAGGCAAACTAGAATGCAAAAGCACTGAAAAATCAATTTCAGTATTCTTCGAAAACGGCAATCCTAAGAACGCTTACACTGGCTCTGTCATTGGTGAAGAAGCCGTGATCGAGTTAATGACATGGAAAGAAGGGTTGTTCAGTTTCTTCCCCAATCAAACCATTGAAGAACGCACAATCATCAAACCAATAACAGCTCTTTTGCTAGAAGCAGCCACCCTTACCGACTTCTGCGTATTTCTAGACAAGGCTGGCCTCACAGGCGAATCAATTTTAGCCCGCAGTCAATCGACTTTGACTGAGGCTGAATTTGAAGACAAGCTGGCTCGCGCTGTGCCAATCGACATGATCAAGCAGAAGAAATTTTATCAACTGGTCGACAATAAAACCTCATTAGCAGAACTAATTGAGCGCCACAAATACAGCCGCTCTACCTGGCTGCCACTTGTCTACAACATGGTATCCAGTGGCATCCTCACTATTCTTAAGCCGACAGCACCCAAAAGCAAAGCCACCACAGCCAGTGACCTAGAATTAAATCGCACCACCATAGACAGCTTCGCTCGTTCGCACATCTACTCAGATAGCGGCGTCATTAGCTATGTTGCTTTCCTCTACTTTATCGAGCAAGAGTTCTACCGCTACGAGTGCTTTAGAAGTTCATTCTCTCTCGTACTCTTCCGAGCTAAGATGCGACAGAAAAATGCTGATGGCACAAGCCAGGAAATAGAACTAGACCGCAGCAAGCTGCAAGAACTGATGGGGAGAGTCAATCTCACCAAACGCAAAGCCGATTTGCTTGCTCACTACCAGCAAGATAGCTACGCATTACTTTTACCCCATACAAACTTGCAGGGCGTAACAGCCTTCGCCGGGCGTCTTGTCGGGGCGCTAATGACAGCACCTTTTGCTAACAGTGATGGTCAAAAACTAGTTCTTACTGTAGGCATCGCCAGTTTGCCAGAGAACTGCTCCGACTGGGTAAGCCTGGTGGCTTACATGCACAACAACCAGCGACGATTTGAATAGAAAAAGAAGACTTGAATAGCCCGGAAATGCAAATAGAAGTTTCGAACGGAAGTTTTATTAGCAAATAAGTGCGGGAACAGCTAACCAAGCTAGCGCAAGCCTTGTCAGACACAAAAGGCCAGAACCCAAGACAGCCGGGGATTTCAAAAGATGTAAAGAGATAATAATTACACATTTCTCTATGTTCTCATAGAGCTCTTAGTAGTTAGAACTGAATAGTCCCCCGTCGTTTCAATATTCACAACTTAACTCTCTCAAGCAAAAGCCAATCCCCCCTAGCCCGCATATAAACCTCTCTCCGCTGGAGCTGAGGTGACACGCTGCTGGCCAGATGCTGCTCGCGAGACTGAATTCCCGCTTTCTTCAAACAACTTTTTTTAGGAGGTGCATCATGGCTCATGATGAAACTGGTGCATTCCTGCGCCGGTATCTAACGTCTACGTTTGCTTCGCTCAAGCATCGCAACTTCAAGCTCTATGCGCTCGGCGTGGTCTTTTCATTGACCGGCTCGCTCTTGCAAGAAGTAGTTGTGGCCTGGATGGCATATCAGCTCACCGGCTCAAGTCTTGTGCTTGGCGGTGTTTTGTTTGCCTATCAGATGCCAATGATTCTCATGGGTGCCCTTGGTGGCATCGCTGCCGACCGCTTCGACCGACGCAAGATTCTACTGCTTTCACAAAGTCTGGCCTTTCTTCTCTCTCTGGTCTGGCTCGCTCTTTCAGCAACCAACAGCCTGGCGGTCTGGCACATTTACTTGCTCTCCAGCCTGTTTGGCGTAATTGTGGCCTTCGAGATTCCCGCTCGTTTTGCCATGATTCCACAACTCGTCGACAAAGAAGACATGATCAATGCCTTTTCTCTCGATGGCTTGCTTTTCTATGGCGGACGGGTAATTGGCCCAGCTGTCGGTGCACTACTTCTGGTACTGGCGGGACCGACTCTGTGCTTTGCCGCCAACAGCCTGACTTACCTGCTTGAGTTGGGCACCCTGCGAAAAATCAAACCGGCCCCAAGAGACAAAAGTGACAGCGTGCCTATACTGGAAGCCATGGCCGTCATCGCTCGCAACAGCAAGACAAGAGCCCTCCTTCTCTTTGTTGCCGCTCTCACTTTCTTCGGCGTCTACATTCCGCTCATGCCAGTCTTCAGCCATAACCTTGGCGGAGGCTCGCAATTGAACGGTGCTCTGATTGCCATTTCTGAAATCGGCGCTATAGTCGGCTCGATTTTTCTGGCACACAAAACGGCGCGAGCAGCCCAATCAGCACAAGAGCAAAAGCCAACCAACAACCTCAGGCGCATTATCGCCCTGGCTGGCTTGGCTTTCGCCGTCCTCATCGTGCTGTTCAGCTTCTCCACCAACAAGTACATCGCTCTTGCACTAATTGCACCAATCGGCTTCTCCATGACCCTGGTCACCATTGGAGCCCACGCACTCTTGCAAGACGAAGTCGAAGATCGCTTGCGCGGCGTTGCCTCAACGATTTTCTGGATGTACTGCTACTTCGGCATGCTGGCTCTGGGTGGCCCATTCATGGGCTTTCTTTTTGAGCACCTCAGTATTAGCCAAAGCTTCGGCATTGCTGGCGCTATCTGCTTCGCCTGCTCTGCTGCCTTCTTATCAACAACTTCAACCAAAGGCAAAGCCTAGCTTAGCCGAAAGTTTAGAGGTGAATTATGAACACTACCATTTCAGCAATTGCCGCGGCCATTAGCACCGCCGATAGCACCGCCTGCGCCACTACCAGTCACGGAACTCCACGCACCCGCCTGGATCTGGTCACCCCCAGCGAAGACGACCGCGTTTTCCTCGAATTCGTCAACAACAATCTCTTCGGCCAGCCCGCTGCAAAGGAAATGCTACTGCGCATTCACCGCGCCGCCAAGAACCCCTTCCGCGACCGCACCCGGCCGATTTACAAGGCCCTGATGCCTGGCGATTCGCACACAGGCAAAACCGAAACAGCCTGCGTACTCGCCGACTACTACCACGGCAACCCCGAAGCCTTCATCCGCATCAACTGCGCCAACTACAAGAACAAGGGCGACATCTCACGCTTGCTCGGCACCGGCCCCGGCTGGGTTGGCTATCAGAAGCCGCCCACCGACGAAGAGTTGGCGGCCAACAAAGACAAGTTCGATGCTTCGGCCCTGCTCTCGGCTCAGAACCTGACGGCCTCGCGCAAGGGCTCGAAAACGCCCTACACCATTGTCTTGCTGGACGAGTTCGAGAAGGCCGGCGATGAGTTCGAGCAGTTCATCCTGGCCATCTACAGCGCCGCCAAAGAGCGCATGGGCAACAACCAGGAAGTAGATTTCAGCGACTGCATCTTCCTCATGCCCTGCAACCTGGGCATGTCGGAAATCGCGCAGAAGCAGAACCACAGCATTGGCTTTGTTACCAACACCGTTGACACCGCTAGTGAGCTGGATGGCATCATCACCCGCCGCTATCCCATCGAAGTGATCAACCGCTTCGATGAAGTCTGCGTCTACGGCAAGCTCTCGCGAGACGACATCAACAACGTGCTCGGCCTGCACATCAAGAAAGTGCAGAAGCGTGTCAATCTCGCCTACGGCGACTCCGCCTTCACCATCGTGGTAGAAGAGTCGGCGCGCAAGCGCTTGCTCGAACTCTGCCTCAACGATCGCGGTGACGTTGCCGACCTCAAGCGCGTGGTGCCCCGCCGCCTCACCGACCCGGTTTCGGTGGCGGTGGAGACCGGCGTGGTTGGCGCTCACGACGAGCTGATTGTCTTCTGCGAGGACGGCAATGAAATTTGCTTCGATCGTGCAGGCAATGGGCCTGTGCAGAAGCTGGATGGCAAAAAGCTGCCCAAAGAATCTGACAAGACGGCCGAGACGGTGGTGCAGAAAGAAGCAACCGTGCCCAAGCGCAAGGTCAACCTCGAAGCAGTCAAACTGGTCAGGGAAGCCGCTGGCCTGATTCAGAAAGGGGAAGAGCGGCAGGCACAGTTGGTGCTGGAGAGAACCTTGATCGTCATGGAAAAAGGCCCAGACGATCTGTTGGCCGTCCGCGTCAACAACATGCTCGGCCTGCTGCTCTACAAGAATGGCGTCTACGTCCAGGCCGCCAACTACTTCGCCGCAGCTGCGGACGCGCGAGCGGCGTTGGAAGAGTGCGAAGAGAGCCTGCCCTTCGGCATTCTCTTCGGCAACCTGGCCTTAGCCTTGAGCAACGGCGGTCGCAAGCAGAAGGCAAAGGAGATCTTGGCCGATGGCATGACCGCTATTCTCCTCAATCGCAAGACCGAAACCGACGATGGTCTCAAGCACTTCTTGAACACTTACCTCGGCATCGATCCAAACATGGCAAAAAGGCTGATCGAGTTCTCGATCAGCCTGAGAGAGCCGCGCTAACAATGGCGACGCCGACCAGTACTTGCCTAGCAATAGGTCAGTGCTTGGTCGGCGTCACCATCATCTAACTGCAGAAAGGGGCTCATCCCCCTTTCTTTTTTCGCCTTCCTACGACATCGCACAGTAAAAAAATTGACTTGTTGCAAAACTAAGCACTGCAGAAAACCTCGGAGATATCGCTATAACCGACATCTAGCCATCAATCGCATAGCAGCTTTGCAACAATGAAAAATGCTTTCAGGAAGCCCCTGGGGCAATAGTGATATCATCGCCCAGTTGATCAGCCCCCGAATTAAGCCTGCAATGCTATTTAACAGTTTCTCCTACCTAATATTTTTACCGACAGTCTTTATTCTTTATTGGCTATCACCGGCGAAGTATCGCAAAATTTTGCTCCTTGTCGCGAGCTACTTTTTCTACATGAGCTGGAAAGCTGAGTACGGGCTGCTCATGTTCATGCTCACCTTAATCAATTTCGGCTTCGGCTGGCTCATTGATAAATACAAGAGTGAAGACAAAGCTGGCATCGCCAAAAACATTCTGGTCTTTGGCATCATTAGCAATCTGGTCTGTCTATGCTTTTATAAATACGCAAATTTGCTACTTGAAACAGTCCTCTCTGCCCTGCATATTAGCGGCAAAATCTTGCATGTGCCTGCAATAGAAACCTGGTCATCACCAGCATTGAACATCATCCTGCCACTAGGCATTTCCTTCTTTACTTTCGAATTCATTCACTACATTGTCGATGTTCATCGTGGCAGCAAGCCAATCAAGAACTTTATTGATTTTGCTCTTTTTGCCTCCTTCTTTCCTTCGCAAATATCAGGCCCCATCAAGCGTTTTCAAGACTTCTACAAGCAAATGTTTGACTCGCCAAAGTTTCAGCACGCAGAATTTAAAGAAGGAATTTTTCTCATTCTTCAGGGCCTCTTCAAAAAAGTTGTGCTCGGCGATCATCTCGGCATGCTCTGCAATCTAGGCTACAGTCAGGTTGGCTCACTCAGTGTTTCAGATGCCTGGATTTCCATGAGCGCTTTTTACTTCCAAGTCTTCTTTGATTTCTCTGGCTACACTGACATTGGTCGGGGCTCAGCAATGTTACTGGGATACAAAGTTCCAGAGAACTTTAACTTACCTTACCTCTCGGTCAGCCCTACTGAATTTTGGCGGCGCTGGCACATATCACTTTCAACATGGCTGCGTGACTATCTCTTTATTCCTCTTGGTGGGTCACGTGGGGGTGAGTGGTTGCTCTGTCGCAACTTATTCATCACAATGGCCCTAGGAGGCCTCTGGCACGGTGCCGGTTGGCACTTTATGGTCTGGGGTGGAATACACGGCATTGGTCTGATTGTTGCCAGAAAATGGGCGGCTTTTTGTCAAAGTAACGCCACTTTGACAGGTTGGCGACCGAGCGCAGCTTGGCACTGGAGCGGCATTGTCTACACAATCTTGTTTGTTTCACTTAGCCACGTTGTCTTTAGATCAACCAGCGTAGCGGAGGCTGGGCTGAATTATCAGCGCCTGTTTAACTTCTCTACCCTTAGCCAACCAGGGGCCGTAACCACCGCCTATCTCACCTCTACACTATTCGTCACCCTTCCACTCTACAGTCTATACAGCTTCATAAGACACAAGAGTATAAAGCTAAGCAAGAACCCAAATGCTGCTCTATCTAAACCAGTGGTGGCAATACAAAATTATTGGAACAGATCAATTGCTCTGCGCTTAGTGACATGCGTCGCTACCGCCTGGATCATTGCTGGGTGCGCCCCTTCACAGTTAATACCCTTCTTCTATTTTCAATTTTAAATCGCAATCTTCAGTTTGATTTTTTTAGGACCAGTTAAATGCCAGAAGCCCCAATCACAAAAACTGAAGATGTCGACAACAGCAGCAACGGCAGCACCGTCGCCGACAAGCCTTCCGCTTCCAAGATTCAGCGCGGCCACTCTGCTCCCATTACGGCCTTAGAACTCCTTCTCTTTACACCACTGGCAGTGCTCATACTGGAAGGCTTCTTTACCATAGCTGGTGTCGGCGAACAAAATTTCATGAAACCGGATCTGGAGCTTGGATCCATTCACATCCCCGGAAAGCTTGTGACCTGGCGCCTTGAAGGCTACTCTCGCGAGTCTTTTTCAAAAGCAGGCTGGCGTGATGTTGAACGCACTGTTGAAAAACCTGCCAACACTTATCGTGTTGCTCTCATTGGCGATTCCGCCACAGAAAGCCTACAGGTACCACTAGAACAAGTCTGGGCGACGATTGCAGAGAAACAAATCAATCAAGATTTAGCTGCTATCAAAGCTAAACAGCCAAAAAGCAATCCACCACACGTTGAAGTGATCAACTTTGGGGTCTCTGGATACTCTACATCGCAAGAGCTTTTGCTACTGCAGAAAGAAGTTGTTAAATACAAGCCAGACCTAATTGTCGTGCTCTATTCGCGAGGCGATTCAGACGAAAGCTCGGTCGACCCCGCGAAGTATGCCACAGCTGAGCCGAGGCCCTACTTTTACCTTGATCAAAACAATCAACTCCAACTTGACCGCACAGTCTTACTTGCCAATAAACAAAAGCTGCAGAGCAATCCCATACTCGAATTCTTGCGGGCTCACAGCCGCATCTATGGCGTCTTTGATCAAACCAACTTCCAGCTAAATTTGACTGATAAGTTCTACGTAAAACTGCGGCGAATATACACCCAAATAACTGAGAAGTTATCTGGAACAAACAAGCTTAGCGCAGCCGAAGAAGCGGAACAGCCTCACTATCCAAAACAGGATAGCTTTAAGGTCACCCAAGCCCTTATGAGTCAAATCCAAAATACGGCCAAAGCCAATGGTTCACGCTTCCTTCTGCTCACCTTCCCTGACATGGGCAATATTGACCCCGTGTTCACGGCACAACTGCCTGCTTTAGCCAAACAAGGGCAAACGGAAGGCTTTGATGTATTGGAGCTAAGTCAGCCATTCCGCGAATACAAGGGCAATGAACAGCTGTTTTATCAGGTACACTTTGCCTCAGGCGGTCACAAAGTGGCAGCCCAAGTTCTCTCTAAGTACGTTGAGAAGCTTATTTCAGAGCAACTACAGTCGACCGAGCCCAAAACTGAGCAATCCGAATAATCTCAAACTGAAAACGCGGTGACTATGGACGAGCCGGAAGAGAAAGTTTCAGAAGTAAAGACTTCAGTCGCCCACTCGCCTACTGAAGACGAAATTACCGCCTTGGTTACCCATTACACCTGCACCCGCAATTGCAGCGGCCAAAAAGGCAATGCCGCTGGCTGCTGTACCGTTGCTAGCCGCGACTTTATCATTGGACCGATCACCGATCCCAAAGAATTTCTCAAACGACTAAGCGCAAGAGACGGTCGCACCTACAGCCATGCTGAAGTTTTCATTGACTACAAAGAAGGTCGCAAACTATTTCCCGACAAAACGTCCTGGCAAACCAAGGAATTCTACCCAGCCCTGCGAGTCCAAACCGACAAGCCAGAGGTTTACCCCTGTCGCTTCCTCTCTGACGCTTTCGAATGCACTGTTTATAGCGACAGGCCCAGCATTTGCCGTACTTACCAATGCGACCATTTAAAAACGACCCTCAAAAATCTTTGAGGGTCGTTCTGAAGTCTTTAAATTTGGCAGTGATTAAGCGGCTTTCTGGGGTTTTAGTATGCTGTCGAACCTTTGATCTGCCATAGCCGCGGCAGTGGCACTGACATAAAGACCATCGGTGCTGTATTGAGCACCGTCAAATGCCCTTTCTCTGTCACTTGTAGCTACATCAACTTGGCCCATCATCGAACCATTCTTTTGAGTAGCCTTGAGTGCTGACCAGATGTCGACAGCGTTGTTGACCTCGTTAGCCTCATTTCTCTCTGCTTTATGAGCCTTGTCTGCTCCGACTGTGTTGTTCCAGCCATTCAAAGCAAGATCATAGTTAACGGTCTTACTAATATCTTCCATGACATGAGCAAACAGACCACCTTCTCGCTGCTCCTGTGGGGAGTTAGCGGCTTGGTCGCCGTTATCCTGACTGTGCGGTGGTTTATCTAGTGACATAATTTGAAACCTGAACTCGAGGGCGGGGGCCATGAGGACACTAGTACTAAGTGGACTCTCTAATTAGACCACGGCAAAAGCGATTGTCAAGCATTTTTTATCTATCTGAAACAGAAAAATGGAGAAAGCCCTAGGAACGGCCGCAAGGGTTTTGCTAGGGTGAATCATCCCCATACTTCCTCCTTATATAGAACTCAAAAACCCCAAGTCTCGACCCAGGCATAAACCCCCAAACCCTCGCAGCTCATATATGAGTGCGAAATGAGACCGGCCAATTGAATTTGAGGGGAAATCTTTTCGCAGGCATTCACTGCCAGTAAATCTCAAAGGAAACCATCATGGATATTACAGCTTCTGCGGTCGCGGTCTACGCCACCCTGGCCCTGCTCATCGCCGCTCTCGGCTCTTTCTGCGTTGCGCTCTTTCACCACCGCCATGTTCGCACCCAAGGCAAACCCGCCCTCGCGCGGTCACTGAACTGGAGCGGCGTCGGCTTCATGCTTTTCAGCAGCTGCGGCTTCGTTGCTGAACTCAACGCTTTCGGTCGCATCGGCACGGTCTACTACATTGTCATCACCGCCCTCTTCATTTTGGGCGTCTGGATGTTTCTCAAGGCCCGCGAGCTGAACGGCAAGTAAGCCAATAGTAGCCAACAGTGGCAAACAGCTGGCGCTGGACTGGACTTCAAGTCTTCTCTAGCGTCAGCTGTTTTTCGATTTGCCCAAGCATTCAGCAGCAGTGAATTGCACCCATAACTGGCAAACCAAACTTCTCACCATATTTTTTCGCGCTTGCCTATTAATTGATATAGTTTAAACAGGAAAACGCAATCAGAATCTAGCTTGCCAGCGATTGTGCCGCTTTTAAGCTAGCAAGAACAGCTTGGATTAACTGCGATTAGTCGAGCGTCCAGCCAATTTTTTACCTGCCACCGCTGCCGGTGCGTTCGAACCGTTGTTGGTATTACCATAAACTGGCGCCGGCGCTACTACTCCAAAATAAGTTAAAGCGCTGTAGGCCTCATTTTCTACGCTAGGCACGCCGTAAGTACGAGCGAGATTAAGAGCATTTTTGTACTCATCAATGGCACCGTTAATGTCACCGTAGTGCTTCATTGTCTTGGCCAGAATCAAGTGAGCTCCAGCATCGAGTGGATTGTCTTTCAGATGTTCGTTAAGCAACTCAGCGCAACGAATTGTGTCACCAGATGCTAAATGCTGCCGAGCAACAGTAAGGCGATATTGATTGGCAACAGCATAGTCTTGAGGCGATGGAGCAGGCAGTAACGGGCCATCATAGACAACAGCCATTTGCGTAACATCAAAACAATTAACTGGCTCAGTGAATGTGAGCAAGGCATTAGGCGACAATTGATAGCATTCAACCGGTTGGGCGTTACTATCAAAATACTGACGAACTGGCTCACCTAGCTGTTTTTTAACATGCTTGAGCTGCATACCCGAATGAGGGAAAAGTGCGACAAATGTTTTGGAGGTAGCTAACGGATGAGCTACTGGAATGGTCTGTTTATTAGCAAAGCTAGCAGTACCATTTTGCAGAGCAAAACTCGGCCCACCAAGTTGCTTAGCTCGCCAATTCATACTACTCATACCAAAACCAGACGAACCCTTATTATCGGGAGCACCGAGAATCGTGCGCAGATACTTTGCTTCAATCAATTCTGGCCGCATTGCCATATGCACCATCATCGGAAGAACAGCATCTCCGTGGCATTGTGGCCGCTTATTCTTAGGCTGATAGCGATTAACCGTACCCTTGATCGGGGCAGCAGCAGTGACTTCAGGCGCTACCTGATTGCTCATCGGAACAATGGTGCCATCCGAAGCAACAGTATGCAAACTAGAAAGCGGTAAATTAGTCGGCCGCATAGTAATAGCACCGGCCGGCGGAGCCACATTTGCTGAGGTGCTCTGGCCATAAGAACCAATAGCGTGTGCCAACGGTGCACTAACAGTAGAACTAGCGGTCTGGGTTGAACCGGCCACAACAGCAGCATGCTCGGAGAATGGATCGAAATCAGGAGAGTGTTGCGAATAGCCTGTGTCAGCAGAAACCCTGCTTGCTAAAAACAGCTGACAAAACAGCGCAAAAGCCACAGAGCTTGTCATAGCTTTGCTAACCGGTTTTTCGCCTAAACTACTGAAGAGCATTGGAACCCTGTATGGCTGCGACTTTCAGCCGGCAATTATATAACAAAGCCAGCCAATATCAAACAAATCTCATTTACAAAATTAGCTAAATTCAAAAGCAGTTGAAATTAGCTCAGTTCTCAAGGGCTTCGCAAGCTGTGGCAGAGGCAAAGTTCTGTGTTGACAACCTAAAACACCTCTCACATATAGCTCTCTGACTCAAGAACTACTTTCTTTGCCTATTACTTATCCATTAGGAAGAAGTGTAACTACAAATTCCCTTTCTTATAAACAACACCAACAATCCGCTCGAAGACTCAAAGCAAATCATCACTTCCTCGTCACAAAGCCGGCCATAAGCCAGCCCAGGAAGTGCTGCTTTCCACCCAGCTTCATAGCGAAATCACATTTAAACCGAAACCAGCGCAGAAGCTCCTGATGACTTCCGCTGAACAACCTAGGAGGTATCTTTATGACCGCTAACTCAAGCTCCAACTGCATTGTCGGTGAACGCAATCTGTGCACCCCCAACGGCAAGATCGCAGCACTGATGATCGACATGGACGGCACCACCGTCGTCTGTCAACCCTACTTCGACGAAGCCGCCGAAGAATTCGCCACTTTCATGAGCTTCATCGGTGTCACCAAGGACGTCGCCCGTGAAACCCTGCGCAAGGTCTACGGTGGCAGCATGCCGCACCGTGGCTTCGAGCGCGAACGCTTCCCCGAAGCCCTGATGGAAACCTACGAACTGCTGGCTGGCAACCACGCTGTCAGCGTTCCGCCGGAAGACATCGAAAACGTTCGTTCGATTCTCAAGGGCATCGGCAGCGCACCGTACTTCCGCAAGCCCAAGCTCTTCCCCCACTGCATGGAAGTGCTCAACCGCGCCCACGATCGCTTCATGCTCATCGCCGTCACCGTCGGTGACCACGAAGTGCAGGAATACAAGATCCGCCAGGCCGGCCTCGACAAGATGTTCGACTACCGCATCATCACGCTGCAGGAAGCGAAGGACGAACTGGTGGAAGAGGCCATGCATGACCTCAACATCGACCCGCATTACTCGGCTTTCATCGGCAATTCGGTTCGCTCGGACGGCATCTGCCTGAAGAAGACCAACCTGATCTACCTGCCCCTCGAAGCCTCGCTGCCCAAAGCCACTGACAAGTTTCCCGAGAACACCGGGTTCACGCAATTCAACGTGAACAATTGGAGGGAAGCCGAACAGCGCGCCATCAATCGCCTGATTCGCCAGCGCGACCAGGCGATTCGTTCCCTTCCTGCGGGTGCCGATTGCGCCCCGTGCAAGACCAAGCGCGGCGGCAGGGGCAATCAAATCAAGTAACCTTCGGGTGATCGAAAATGAACCAACTGAACCAAATGTTCCAGATGTTCCTCATGCAGATGCAACATCTCTGGAAGATGTTCTTCTACTTCCTCGCCGCCACTGCCGTCACCACCGTCTTCGGACTGGGTGTCAGCGCTGGCGGCGTCCTCCCCACGGCTCTTGCAGCTGTTCTTGTCTCGGCAGGAGCGCTAATTGGCGGCGTGGGTCTGACCATCGGCATGCGTGCTCTGTTCGGCCTCATGCAGGTCGGACGGCTTCTGCAGTACACGGCCTTCTGGCTATCGGCTGCACTCTCGCTCCAGATCATCGGCATCATCGGCGGCCTTCTTTTTGCCGCCAGTCTTACCGTCAACAGTGCGCTGCTTGCGGGCTTTACCGTCTTTGCAATAGCGTTCGCCGCTGCCACCATCACCGGTGAGGTGCCGACCAAAGGTCGCACCTGGCTGCCGATGAAGATGAAGTCCCCGCCGAAGAAGTAAACGCTTCTACAAGCATTTCTTCACGGGCCTAGAAACAGCAACCGAGAAAGGCGCCACACAATGCGCATTGAAATCGACCCCAAGGAGCCCATGCGGCTTCGCGTTCGCTACAACGGCAAGGAAGTCTTCGACCAGACCCTCCAGCCGGGGCATCACGACATCGACGTCGTGCACCCCAAGACCTGCGGCAAGGCTGAGCTGTTCATCGTCGAAGACGACGGCAGCGAGTTTCCGCTGGGCTCGGCCGACTACGGCACCTGCGAGTGCACCCCGGCCTGCGCCTAGCACCAGGCGATGTTTCGGCCTGAGTTCTTAACTGCGCTCAGGCCAGTTAAGCAGTGGCTTACAAGCCTCTGCATTAGACCAAACTCTCAAATCTCTTCGAGGTAAGTAACACATATGAGCAACACAACCGTTGACATGAGCAAGTCGGGACTCTTCTCCAAGGTCTCGCTTCTGCTCTCTCTGAGCTTCATCATCTCCGCTTTCGGCACCTACGTCGGCGCGGGCATCACCTCTCTGGGCGCCATGATCGGCCTGGGCATTCTCTTCCTCATCGGCGCTTTCGCAGTGCCGTTTGCAGCGAAGGCTTCCACCACCGCTGGCGTCAGCGCCCTGGCCGTCTGGACGTTCATTTCCGGCCTCTTCATTGGCCCGACCATCAACCACTACGCCCACGTTCTCGGCTGGGAAACGGTCTTCTTGGCCTATCTCGGCACCGGCGGCGTCATGGCAACTTGCGGCGCCATCGGCATTTTCAGCGGCTTCAACTTCAGCAGCCTCGGCCGCTGGTTGATGTTCGCCTTGCTCGGTCTGATCGTCGTCGGCATCGTCGGCATCTTCGTGCCCTTCAGCCAGGGAGTGAACATCGTTTACTCCTTGATCGGCATGGCAGTGTTTGCTGGCTTCTTCCTGTTCGACTTCTTCCGCGCCAAGGATGCGCCGAACACGTGGGAAAGCGCCATCTTCGTGACGATGCAGAGCTACCTCAACTTCATCAACTTCCTGCTCTACTTGCTGCGCTTCCTCGAAGCGATTTTCGGCAAGCGGCGCTGAGTTGAAGCGAAGTTGAGCTGAAGAAGCGCTGAGCTAACAGCCAACTAAATCTCGGGGAGCCACCTGGTGTGTCAAAACATCAGGTGGTCTCCTTTTTCTTTTTTCTATTTGCATTGTTCTCAATGCAATTTTTTTGGCGCCACAGGTACGACCTGATGTAGTACAAAAGAAAACCACTCAAAAACAAAAACAGCAGCAGCACTCTCAATAGCCGAATCTAAGTTTGTCCGATTTTCGGCCAAAAATCGGACAAGTTTGACCAAGCAGAAAAAGAAACAGCGCACTACAAAAAGGTTGCATCCTATAAACTTGTCGATGGCATAACGGGTAATTCTTTCGATTTCGCCCCCAAGCCTAAACTCGAATAGTTAACTTCTCCCCCCACAGGTGTTCATGGAACTGCCCTTTTCTCTTCCCGCCAACTCAAGAGTGCTTGTAACTGGCGCCGGTGGTGGCTTTGACGTTTTCTGCGCTTTGCCAGTAGCACTTCAATTAAAAGAAAACGGCCACGAAGTACATCTCGGCAATTACAGCTTTACCAACCTAGAAGCCGTTCGCGGGGCACTTACTGCAAGAGAGAATTTGTATGGCATCACAGGTGATTCAACACTGGCAAAAAGCGACTACTTTCCGGAGCTGCAACTAAGCCGTTGGTGGGAAAGAACCTTTGCTGAGAAGAAGACCATTTGGTGTTACAGCCGCATAGGGGTGCGGCCACTGTCGCAGATTTTTCAACATCTACAAACCACTCTAAACCTTGATGCCATTGTTGTTTTAGATGGCGGAATAGATGGACTATTCAAAGGCAACGAGTTTGATTTGGCCACTCCATCGATGGATGCAATCTCAATCATTGCCGCATCTACACTAACAAGCAGTAGATAATGCTCACAACCATCTCCCAGCTTCGCAGAACAGCGTCATTGCTAGCTCAATAGTTGAATCGCTCAAAGGAAAATTCGGCAACTGTCGCTTCAACGCCAAAACCCAGGTAACACCCGTGTGGATTTCCGCTCTAACCTCGCTCTACTGGTTCTTTGACTTAGATACCGTGGCCAAAGCTAAACCCTACCGCAACGAAGTGCTTGAAACAGACAACGTTACCGATGTTTCAGATGCAATTGAAAAAACGCGTTCGCGAATGGGTGTGCTACCAAGGGCTGATATTCCGATTTAAAATCATCGCATGGGTTAGTTTTATTGAGCACTCTTGCAAGCAGATGGGTAGCCAATTTGAGCACGCCAAAAGTGTCAGATTTTTTGAAGAAAAACTGACACTTTTGGAAAACCAATTAACAGCCAGGTCGCTCACCTAATCAGGCGCATTACAAACTGAGCGCAGCGGGGAAAGGCCCCACCCAAAACAAAATTACGTATGCGACAATCTCATCCATTTGGAGACACAGGTGAAACCTTCAGCCCATAACTCTATTCAACTTGCTCTACTTTCGCTGCTAGCCACAGTATGCTGTACAGCGCCCAGTTCAGGAAACTCTGATAAGACTCTTGCATACAGCGAATATGTCGCCGGTCACCGCTTGAATTCGGCAGGAAAATTCAAAGAAGCAATCCCTCATCTCGACAAAGCCATAGCGGCCGACCCGACTCTGGCGGATGCCTATATCAGCCGCGGTTTTTCCTACGGCAAATTAGGCCCAAACAACCGCGAACTACTTGAACACAGTCTTTCAGACTATGCAAAGGCGATAGCCTTAACACCAGAAGAGCCTCACGGATACAATAATCGCGGCTTCACCCTGCTCAAACTGAATGAAATAGACCAAGCAATAGCTGACTTCGACTTTGGTCTTAAGCTTGACCCCGAAGCAGCCTATCTCTTCGGCAATCGAGGCGAGGCCTATCTGCGCAAAGGGGAACTGGACAATGCCATTAGGGACACCACCCGCGCAATCGAGTTAAACCCAGAAGACGCCGATCCATTTGCCACCAGAGGTGATGCCTGGCTATTGCAGAAAAATTACACAAAAGCCATTAAAGACTACGACTCAGCCATCGAATTGAATCCAACACCTGCTGATTGTTTTCACGATATAGATGCGATAAAGACCAAGAGAGCAGAAGCGAAAAAAGCCTTATGACAATGAATGCTAGGCCAAATCCAGTTAAACAAAAGTGAAATTGCCAGAAGGCGAGCTACAATGAGGCATGACCTTCGCATCGAAGCTACTACCCACGAGCCCTAGCGACCGGCGAATCACGCTGTGCGTGATGTTCATCATCGTAGTCAATTTTATGATTGGCTGGCTGCGAGCTATAGTGCTCTTTTCAGATGTAAGAGTTAATGTAGTTTTCGATTTCATTGAGATGTTTAGCCTGACACTAATTGGGCTGTCATTTTGCCTGCACTCAAAACTCAAAGTTAAGCTAATAGCGCTGTGCTGCACCGTTGGCCTATATCTAATCACAAGTATCGTTTGCAGCGGAAAAATACACGCTAAGATTTGGCGTTTTCAAAACCCAGACAGGTACAGCCTGGCATTACTCAATGAAGTCACCGTCAAGAACAAGACCATCAAACTCTACCTCGTTCGAGATCAAAAATTCGATTGCCTAATGCTCACCAGAGTCGAGCAAATCTGCAAAGGAATAGAACGATATTGGCCAATTGAGATGTTCTGGCACACATACGAAGGCAAGCTACACCTTAATCAAGATTCAATGATAGTGACCGACGGAAAAGGTCAAACCCAGGTCATTCCACTGAGCGCAATTCCTTAGCATTTCATATTTTGAACAGATCATGTTTTTCCACCAAAACATCGAAAAGAGATAGTTTTTCCACCAAAACCCCAAAAAGAGATAGTTTTTCCGCCTGAATAATTGATTTTCCACCAAGCTGATACGGGTATATCCAACACAGAAGAGCAAATCCGACGAAGCTAAACGGTTCTATTTGTCGATGAAGTCCCCAAAATCTGCACCTAATGTTTTATGCCTGACACTGCTACTGGCGGTTCAAATTGGCACGGGGTCAGCTCTTCCGCTATGCGCCAAGAATATTGACGCAACGAACTCTAATACAAAAGAGATTCAACTTCTCAGACTTGTGCCAACTTTAGACAAGCTGCCGGAGCGCCGCATGCTGAAAGGTTCAATTGGTCATGATGAGGGTCCCGATGGCATACCGGTAAACATATTTGGCTATTCCGAAGTTGCGTCCAAAGACGCTAAAGGCGGCGCACCAACAGTACAAATAGGCTATGTCAAACCATATACGGCGGCTTGGCGCAGTGGCCTTACTGCCGGCGATAAAGTATTGGCGACAAAAGTGCAGCTCCCGCAGGCTCTTTTGACCATTGAGCGCGGCGGTAAGCGCTATGGTTGCCTGCTAGAAACAAAACAGCAACTGCCAATTGGACTAGCAGGCAAGGTAAACGAAAACAAGAGTGATGCTCAAATTCTCTCTGAATATGCCATTGTCATGCTTATCGACAGTTCCGCATCGATGCAAACTGCTGATTGCCCCGGCAACATCAGCCGCTGGCAGTGGTGCAAGGACCACATGAAAGACCTTTTCGTGGCCGACAATGCAGGCATCATGGGCAAACAAAGCAATGTCAGCATAATTACTTTCGACTCTAACTATCGCAGCCATCGCAATTGCTCAACAGCACAGTTACCACAAATTTTTCAAGATAGCGAGCCTTCCGGTGAAACCTTTATGGCGCCAGCTCTGACAGAGGCTTTTGCTCTGGTGCGCAATCAGCTCAATTACGGTAAACCGACAATGATAACAGTAGTTTCAGACGGTCGGCTCAACGACGCCGACTCACTGAAGAAGACCATCATTGCTCAAGTGAACAGCCTTTCTAAGCCTGATTCGCTTTCTATTGTCTTTCTAGAAGTGGGCACTCCCGATAAAGTGCTTAAGGAACTAGACAGCGAGCTAGTTAAGCAGGGAGCCAAAGCCGATATCATTACGGTGCTACCCTTCAGTCAAGCCACCAGCAAGGGTCTAGTGCATAGCCTGGCTGCCACAGTTCCAAAGCCCAAAGCCGCAGAGACAACTATCAAAGGCACGGTCAGCACCTCAGAAAATAAAGCTAAAGCAGCCATATCAGCCCACATCATTTTTCCGGCCAAACCAACAGCCCATCAGCCAGCGCCCCTAGCGCAGCCAAATACAAACGTTCAGCCTAAAACTATTGTGCAACCACAGGCCAGGCCCAAGCCGCAGCCACCTATCAAAGCCCACCCAACAGGCACATCGCTAGAAGCAAAAGCCAATGCCCTGCCCCAAGAAATAGACGAAAAAGAGCAAGTGCTGAAGCGCAGTGCCAACAGGACTTATCCATGAGAATATTGACAGCCTAGCCTGAAGAGTAGTTCCGGAGAAACACAAATTGACAGCCGCTGCACAATTGGAGCAAAGCGAATTAGATCTAGATCAAGAGCTCGTGCGCCGAGAGTTTCCTGCTTCCGACAGCACTTATCTCAATACTGGCAGCTGCGGCCGCAAGCCAACTTCGGTGCTCGCTGCTATCAACGAGGGCTGGCAGAAGCTCAATATCAATCCGACCTATGCCACCTTTCTTGATGCTGAGCCAATGCAATCAGCTCGAGCGGCCTTTGCTAAATTGCTTGATGTTGCGCCCCAGCAGCTGATTCTGACCCAGAATTCCACCCAAGGCCTACAGTTGATCATGCACAGCCTCTTGCTCGAAGCCGGTGATGAACTAGTTACCACCAATACCGAACACGGCAGTGTTACATCAATTGCCAGACACCTTGGCGAAACAAGAGGAGTGCTTACAAAGCGTGCTAATGCCGATCCCAAACTTGGCAGCGAGGCTCTTTGCGCGGGGATACTCAATCTCGTCAGCACAAGAACCCGGCTAATTGTCGTCAGTCAGATTAGCTCTTACACCGGGTGGCGGGCCGATCTTCAGCACTTAGAGCACGAGGCTAAAAAGCTAGGAGTGCCAGTATTGATAGATGGGGCTCATTCTATGGGGCAGCTGGCCGGTCCTGAGATTATTGGCGAGAGCAGCCTCTGGGTTGGTTCTGCTCACAAATGGCTGGGCGGCCCCAACGGCACCGGAGTGAGCTATATAGCACCAGAAATGGTGCCATTACTCAAACCAATATCTGTAGGAGATCATTATTTTGATGCTCTTGAGGCCGACGCCAGGGATATAAGCAGATTCGAAAGCGGCGGCACGGCTGATGTAGTGCGCTGGCATGGCGTGATCAAAGCTTGCGAACTGCAAGATATTATTGGTGCTGACAAAATCCGGCGCAAACAATTTGCTCTGGCACAGTATCTGCGCGAAGAGCTTGAAAGAGCCTACCATCCTATATTTCGCTTACCGAGCTTAGCCGAAGCACCGGCCGCTGAAGCGACAGCTCTGGTTTCTTGCTACTGGCCAGCCGAACGGGTCAAGGTGCCAGACTTACGGGAGGCAATATGGAGCAAATTTAAAATCTGGATACAACCAGATTTTCTCAACGCCAATCCCGGCTGCGGCATACGAGTAGCCTGTCATTACGCCAATACTCGGGCCGAAGTAGATCGACTGCTTGAAGCGCTTGGAGAGTTTATTGCGCCTTAAGGCGACCAAGACTCAATCCCTTACCGCTCCCGCACTACACAACCAGTGACCAAATCTGGCACTGTTTGTCGTTTCTTGGCTGAGCCCATAATGATGTGCAAAGCAGCGAAAGTGACTATGCATCCAAAAGCGGTCATAGCTAACACCGAAGCAGTAGGTGCATCAAGGTGCATGCCATACTTCAAGTTAGTGTTGTAGAAATAGCCGTAAACTGCAACAAGAGCCATTATAGGCAAAAGCGAAAGTACTGTTTTGCAAACCACTTGCTCGGCCCGCACATTTTCGCCATCAGTATTTGTCACATACAAATTGAGCCAGAACTTACCTAAGCTGGCCTGCACAGGCGAAGCTTCAAAAGCAGCCTGATAGCCAAGCACAGTCAGCACCGCAATGATCGGCATGCCAACATGGAAGAACTGCAGCATCAAATAAGCCGCACCAGGGATAGGCAAGAAGGCCTTGGCCAAACCAAAGAAGCTCACCAATTCCAAACCGAGCGCTGAGGTAACAATAGCAATGTCAATGGTCTTAGCCAGCAGGCGCTTAAACATATAGTTGCGCAGAGCCTGTTTTTCCTGATCGTGCACATTGCTTGAATCAATCCTAGAGCCAAGAGCGCCCGAGGTCATAGCCCCGATTTTAGCCAGCGGATCCCAGACATTTTTCTCTACACCAGTTTCAAAATATTGACCACAGCTAGCGCAAGTCAACCGACGCTCGATGGCTTTGGCTCCGCAAGCGCCACAGGTCATGTTAACGGTATTTTCCGCTTCAGTCTTTTCTATAGCAGCGATGCGAGCGGCCAAATCTGACGCTCCATTTACAGACGCTGCATTCATAGAAGGAATGTCTTTGGTTGTCTTGCGTGACAGATCAATTGTGCCGCCGGGAGCTTTTATCCTCTTGGGATTCTCTTCTGTGATGCGGCCGATAGTGTTCGCCAAAGAATGATTGACTGTAGTGCTTTCCTGTTTTGCCTTGCCGTTATAAGATTGGTTATATGAAGCGGAGCTGGCTGCCGCTTTAGTTTGATTTGTGTTGTTGTTAATTCCGTTATTCACTGTATTCACAGCCTACTTTCTGAATCTCCAGAACCTTTCTGGAATGCCAAGATATTAACGCCATCCCATAATTAGACCGGCTAAATTTAACATCCTTTAATCTTAGGATCAAATCCCACTTCCCATCAGCCTTTTAGACCGTATAATCCCAAAACTGCAATTTCCTGGAGCGCTTTTCAATATGGCTGACGTTCTTTGTCTTGGTGAAATTCTTGTCGATTGGGTCTGCACCACTGTAGGGGCCGAGCTGGACAAAGCTCAGCACTTTACCAAGGCAGCCGGCGGCGCCCCCGCTAATACGGCCGTAGGCCTGGCTAGGCAGGGCATAAGCACTGCCTTTATCGGACGCACATCAGATGATGCCTTTGGCCGCTGGTTGCGTTCAATTCTCGAAGACGAAGGCATAAACGTTGATGCTGCCATCCTTGACCCTGCTGCGCAGACGAGAATGGCCTATGTGGTCACCACTGCAACAGGCGACCGAAAGCTAGCCGAATTCTCCCGTATAGCGTGCGCTGACACCAAATTACAACCGAACGATCTAAAGCAGCACCTCTTTGCTCAGGCCAGTGTTTTGCACTTCGGCTCCATCTCATTAATTGAGAGTCCTGCCGCTGAAGCCACTAAAAAAGCAGTTGAGCTAGCCCGCGCTAGCAAGCTTCTCGTTTCTTATGATCCCAATGTACGCATAAGCCTGTGGCCTTCTAAAGAGACTTGCAAGCAGACCATTCTCAACACTCTTAACTGGGCTGACGTTGTCAAAATCAACGAAGACGAACTGGAATTCCTTACTGGTTCCCGCGACTTTGCCGCTGCAGACGCACTGCGCGCTGAGCACGACCTACCAATGTTGATTATTACTCTCGATTCCCGTGGCTGCTATTTCGCCACCAAAGAAGGCGGCAAGCAAGTACCGGGCTTCCAAGTAGAGCTAGTTGAAGCAACTGGCGCTGGGGATGGCTTCAATTCGGGTGTAATCGCTGGCCTACTGCCTTACATCAAGAGCGCTCCTGATCGTAGAGAAGCTTTGCTAGCTCTTGATCACGCCAAACTCTCCGAAATAGTTCGCTCAGCTAACGCTATCGGTGCCATCACCTGCACAAAGGCTGGAGCCATCCCAGCTTTGCCTCACACAGAAGAAATTGCCACCTTCATGCAAAAAATGTCTGTAAAGAACTGAACACAGTCCTAAGCCTGGAAGACTAAGCACCAATTCTCAAGAAGCTGACGCTAACTGTAATGAGCGTCAGCTTTTTTGTTGGCAACATTAACAAACAATCAATTGCGTCTGCCGTAAAGCAAGGCGTAGGTTGTCATTATCTCCCAATCTTCCTCTCCCTCAGCAACCCACAAAGCCTTTAGAAAAACCCATCCAGTACTGCTCAATCAGCAATGAACTTTTGAAGTCTAGCTTCATCGACTGAGCTGGCTTTTGCCTACTCGAAATCGATAGACGCTCTGTCTGTTCATGAATGTTTTGGTGCGCATTAACTTGATTTGTCTCCTCGTCGTGACCTCCCCGGGATTGTCTTAATCCCTCGGCTTCACTCCTTGGTTTCAAACACTTGATTTGTTTCCTCGTCGTGGCCACCCCCGGGCTTCGTCATCCCTAGGTTTCCACTCCCTGGATTCAAACATTCTTTCGTCACCAACTTGTCTCAGCATGGGTTCACACCTGTGTCTCTCCCACCTGGGCTAGAGAGCGAGACAAGCCAACATAGCCCAACAACAGTCATCAAAAGGAGCACTACCATGCGTATGGATCAGTACATCGGCCTCAACAAGTGGGCCCAGGAGAGAGTTTCGCAGTCAGAGGTTGTCCGGGAGGTCGGCGTTCGCATTCTTTCCAATGGAAAGGTCGAGCAGTTCGATCGTACCGGCCCTGTGGCCCTCGTCGTCAAGGAAGTGATTGGTCACATCCCCGGAGCCTGGACGGACAACGTCGCCGACCTGCATCGCTACACGATGCCCAATGGGTCGGTGTTCGAGGAGTTCGTTCAGGCCGAACCGTGGAGTGGCGGACCGTGCTATTACATCGCCCTGAAGAACAAGAGGGGCGCGGTGGTGCGGCAGTCGCTTTGGACCGATGAGGAGTTGGGGAACGCCTAAGTAGGCGGGGGGAGGGAATTGGGAGCTTTGCTTCCTCTAATCCCTCCCCTTTTTTTTCATATATACTCTTGCATATAGTAAAAGCACTATTGTATTCGCCGTCAAGAGCCTATAATGGCAAAGATGTGTCAGTAATCGGAGCAGAAATCTTGATGTCTAAAGTCAACTCGGCCAAAACCACTATGGCATTGGGCTTAGCCTTAGGTCTCATTGGCAGCGGGTCTATCGCTCTTGCTGAGACTGTCAATTATCCTCAGACCAGCAAAACTACTACATCTGGTTCGTCCACTGTAGTCACTTCAAAAAGCAGCTCGACAACAGCAAGCTCAAGCACTGCAAGCAAGAGCACCGCAGCTAGTACTACCAGCAGCAGCGATCTCGTTGCTCTGCAAGGGCCAACCCAATTGGTTCACAATGGCGCAGGCTGGAAAGAAAATCCTTGCTACATCAATATTAAGCAAGGCCAAGAAGTTCTTCCTTTAACCCTAACAGTGAGCAACGGCGTCAATGGCGCGACCAAAGTCACTGGATTGCGTATTACCCTAAATGGCCGCAAACTGGCTAACGAAACCTATTTCAGAGGCAGCGACAAGTTCTCCATCGACATGTCCGGCCTCCTTTCAACTGGCGACACCCAGATGGTAATTCAAACCTTTGGTCCAAACGGAGCTGCCATCAGCTGGGTTCTCACCACTGGTAAAATCAAAGTTTCTGACATCAAACCAGAGGCTGGCGGCACTGGCGACAAGATGACTATCACTGGCAAGAATTTGCCAAAACAAGTTAGCGCTTACAAACTATTCGTTGGCAGCCAACCTGCCACAATCAAGTCAGTGACTGACAAGCAAATTGAATTCATCGTGCCTTCAGGCCTTACTGGCGAAAAACAAACGGTCACACTCTACATTGCCGGCGTTAAGTGCGATCCGCTTTATTTCAAGACCAAGTCTGCACCTGTAATTACAGGAGTTGACATGCTTGAAGCTCCTCCTTCTAGCCCGATTACAGTTTCTGGTAAAGGCTTCTCCATCAAAGCTTCTGAAAACACAGTGCAGGTCGGCGGCGCTACATGCCAAATCACTTCTTGCTCTGCCACTCAGATTACAGCGATTATTCCTGAGTCTATTCAGTGTCCCCAAAGAGACATTCCAGTTACCGTTAAAACCAATGGCGTTGACGCCAAGGGCAACGTGACAATGTCTGTAACCATGCGCACAATCAGAGGTGGCGAAGGTTTCGGATTCAGCAATTAGGCCTCGACTCTAAAAATCTGACATTTATGAAATATCGGCCCTTAGCCTTTGAGCTAGGGGCCGATTTCAAATTCACCGGTCATTCTGGCAATAGCGATTTTGTTGTGGGTGGCAGTAACCTTAGCTTTGCCAACAGGTTTGCCGCCCATTTTAGGACCACCATCGCTATTAGCTTTAGCAATCGTCGGCCTGGCCACATCAAAATAACCAGGGGCCTCGTTGTCGAGTGCAACAGCTAGCACACGTTCCGCTAGAGTCATGCTATAGCCCAGTCCATGACCATTACAGCCAACAGCGAAGTGCACGGAAGGCATATGAGGCAAGGCTCCTACCAAGGGCAAGCCATCATGGGTGAAGGCCATAGGTCCCGACCAGCGATATTCAATAGCGATTCCAGCCAATTCAGGAAAATGGTCTTTTAGATAATGCTCTAAAGCAGTCTGCACAGGCTTAGTAACTAAATCGGCGTAACCAGTTTCATCCTCCAAAAACGACTGTCGGCATCCGCCAACTACCAACCTGCGATCGGGCAATTGGCGAAAATATTCCCAACCATAATTGGCATAACAAAGACTATGCAAAATTTTCTTCTTCAGCGGTGCAGTAGCGAGCATTTGCCCACGAGCAGGCTGAATCTTGTCAAGAAAGAAAGCATCAAAACCAGGAGAATAGGCGTTTGTTGCCACAATTACTCGATCGCAATGCACCGTTTGCGTGCTTGCTGTAACAGCAATTCCCGAGCCGCTGCAGTCAATTTGCCTGACGCTTTCTTGCTCTAGCACTTGCGCTTCACTGACAGCCAGGAGAGCACGCACAAACTTAACCGGATTGATACCAAAGTCGCAGGAATTAAAAAGAGCCCCATAGAAGCCGCGATCAAGTGGATCATGGCCAATCAAATCGACCTTAAAGCCATCTTCTCGCATCAATTGAGAGCTGCGCGACAACTCCTCAAGCTCTTCTAACGAGCAAGCAAGCAAATGCGAGCCAGAAGGATCGTAGTCAATATCAACATTATGCTGTTTTACGAAGTCCTGAATCAAAGACTGGTTATGCTCACCCAGACCATAAACATAGCGCGAAATTTCACGCCCATATTGAGCTACACAAGAGTTGTAGTGCGTATGAATGCCACGCAAGACAAAACCACCATTGCGCCCAGAAGCTCCGCTTGCCACGGCTCCAGCTTCTAACACCACTACTTTTAAATGGCGCCGCGAGGCCAGATAAGCACAAGCGGCCCCAATCACGCCACCGCCAATGATGGCAATATCGGCCTTAATCACCGGCTTATTCAGATCATCCGACTGAGAGCGGTTATCAAGCCATACCGGTACTGTCATGATAGTTTCATTGTTTGAAGCTAGTGCTCATGAGAATTGAAAGCCAACTATAATAAAATGCCCAAAACCACAAAAGAAAAACCATGACCTTACCTGAACTCAAACGTGAAATTGAAGCAATTGAAGAGCGCCTGACGAAAGTCGGCGAGTATCTTTGACCTGGATGACTTAAGACAAGAACTAAAGTCATTAGAAGAAGAAACCCTCCGACCAGACTTTTGGAACGATCAAAAGACATCACAAAAAGTCTCTCAGCGCATGAGTCGGCTAAAGAGCCAAATTGAGCAACAGGAAAACTGGCAAAGGCAACTTTCTGATTTACAGGTGCTACTTGAGCTAGGTCAAGAAGAAGACGACGAATCTGTAGTCGACGAAATTTCCACAACACTTTCAAAACTAGACAAAGAGCTTACCAGTTTCGAACTGACTCGATTATTAGGCGGCGAGTATGACGATAGCTCCGCTATTGTCACGATCAATGCTGGTGCTGGCGGAACCGACGCTCAAGACTGGGCTGAAATGATGTTACGGATGTATTTGCGCTGGAGTGAGAAGCGCGATTTCAAAGTGGAGCTGCTAGATCAATCAGCTGGAGAAGAAGCCGGACTGAAGAGTGTCACCTTCAGAGCGGACGGCCCGTATGCCTATGGTTATTTTAGCTGCGAGAAGGGTGTGCACCGACTAGTGCGCAAGTCACCTTTCAAGCAGGGTAATGACTCGCGCCAAACCTCGTTTGCAGCCGTGGAAGTTTCACCGCTTATGAATGACATCGATTCGGTAATCGAAATTCGCGACGAAGACATTGAAGTTGGCACGATGCGATCTGGTGGAGCTGGTGGGCAAAACGTCAACAAAGTTGAGTCAGCCGTGCGAATCGTTCACAAAGCCACCGGTATTGCCGTGAAGTGCCAGCAAGAGCGCAGTCAACTGCAAAATAAAGCCCTGGCCATGGAGCTCTTGCGCTCCAAATTATTGGCTATCAAGCAATCTGAAAGAGAAGAAGAATTGGCCCGAGTGAAAGGAGTAAATGTGCCAGCTACCTTTGGTAATGCCATTCGCTCATATGTGCTTGATGACCGTTTGGTAAAAGACCATCGTACTAAGTGCGAGACTCCCCAGGTTGAAGATGTACTCAATGGCGACCTGGACCAATTTGTCGAATCTTATTTGCGCTTCAAGGCAATAGAACGCAATTAATCCGCTTAGCCTTGCCCTGGAAGGGTCTGCGAGATTATTCAGAAAACCTTAACAGGGCATAATGTCAAGCATCAAACAACCAGGCAACGCAGGCCATCTCTGCGATCTTGACATACTCCTGCGCAACCCGCGCTAGTTATTTCAAGCACTCATTAACGAAACACAATCCCCAAAAACCTTGTTATGAGCTGGCTTTCAGGGATCAATTACCGCCATTAGCCTACCCCAAAAATACAAATCACAGGACCCTTTTCAGCCTTGCCTTGACAACCAATGTAACGCCTAACAGGTGGCCCACTTTAACATCTTGACAACGAGCCACTTTTGGCGCCTTTCGAGAGTGATTAACCTTTTCTTTAGAGTCTCCCGACAACCGTCAGATGAGGCCCAGGTAATGTTTTGAGGCGCCGCTACCTTCTGATACGTTCAATATATTCATCGTCATTCCAAAACAACCCAAGGACCCTCACTCAACCCCCGAACCACCCAGCATCGAACCCCCAGCATTCCAGGCAACCCACCCTCTCAAGGTCTCCCCTGACACAGCCCTGGATATGACCTAGAAACATTGCCCTGCAACACAGGACCGCGTTATCTAGGTGCTCATCAATTGAATGACGATGACCGGAGTCTCGAATGCATATGGACGGCATCAAGCACATCGCTTGGGTCAATGTTGAGTGATTCCTTAGTAGTACCGTCGCCGACCTCGTTGAACCGCTCACCAGCAATTCAGCAAGGCGCTCTGACCAAGGCAGCGAATTTTCAACGACATCCTTATAGGAGCCGTTGATTTTCCGTTGCCCATTTCTGTAATCCCCGGCAGACCTCTTTATTGCGGATTGCTGGACACAACTTCTTAAGAAGGAGGCATCATGGCTTATCACGAGCAAGAACTTCAAAAGTTGCTCGGGCTTGCGCCGGTGGTGGTGGAAAAGATCAAGTTCGGAGAGTTCCTCAGTCGCCTGAAGGACAATCCCCAGATCGCAGACACCGCCGCCGCCACACTCGTCCGTGCAATCGAGTCGAAGGGCGAAGTGGACATCAAGTCCGCGCCCCCGACACTTCGCCCCTACTTGACCATGCTCAAGAAGATGGGCGTACCGACATGGAAAGCGTTCAAGAAGGTTCGGGGTTCGCAGCGCACCGTCGCTCGCATCCTCAATCACCTTCGCGCTGCCGCCGCTAATGGTTACCAGTTGCGGCTAGCCCTCATCCTCAAAGGCGGTCCTGGTTCCGGCAAGAGCTATCTTGCTGACGCCATCAAGGAATGCCTCGAAGGGGAAATCGTCTACACCGTCAAGGACTGCCCGGTTCACGAGAATCCGGTCAACCTGCTCAATCTGCTCCCCCCGGAGCGCATTGACGAAATCGCTGAAATGCTGGAGCTGACCAAGGCCCACCGCGCCAAGCAGTGTGCCCCTGGCCAGAAGCCCCTGCCGTCGCTGCACGACCTGCTCGCCATCTCCGGCGAACCCTGCCAGGTCTGCTGGTCGAACGTCATGGAGAACCTGGAGGACGGCGCTGTACCCAACCTGCTCGACATCGAGATTCACGCCGCACGGCTCTCCAGCCGCAAGTTCGGTGTCTCGACCTGGTCGAAGGATTGCACCCTGGCCCAAGCCCTGCGCAAGGGTAGCCGCGGTGTGACCGACATGCCCGAGCTCTTCGGCTCGACGGCAGCCACCGGTCAGCAGTCGGAATCGGTTGAAGAGATCGACCTGCTGCTGGAAGCGACCAACGACCGCCGCATCCCCGCCGGCTGCAACGCCGACGACGGCAAGGACTCCTGCGGCAAGACCCGCTCACGCAACGGCTTCGAGCCGATCGACAGCGTGATGATTGGCCAGACCAACGATGGAGCGTTCGACCGCTTCCTCAAGGACCAGGCCGACCCCAACAAGTTCACGCGGCGCTTCGCCCCCATCAACGTGCCTTACATCACGTCGGTGTCGGAAGAAGAGGCGGCGTACTTGGCGCAGGTCAACAACATGCGGGACAAGCCGCACTTCGACCCGATGACGTTGAAAATCGCAGCCCTTCTGGCGGTCACAAGCCGCATGAAGAAGGAACACGATGTCGACATCGTCAGCCGCGCTCGCATGTACGATGGCGAGCAGCTGACCATCGAGATGAAGAACCCGACTCAGCCACCGGCGCAGAACAATGGTGGATTCAATCGCTCTACCAACACGGGCGGCAATGCCGACCCGAAGAAGGAAGTGGTTCTCTGGTCGGTCGGTCACTTCTGGGCAGAAGCCGGGGAAGACGAAGGCATGTACGGGCTCAACATGCCCACCATGCTCAAGCTCATCTCGGAAGCTGTCGAACTGGCCCTGCGTGGTGCACCCACCCCGACCGGTGAAGAGCCCAAGTGCATCAGCACCTTCGAGATGCTGCAATTCCTGCGTGCCCGCATCAAGCAGATGCAGAAGACTCCGGGCCTGACGAGCAAGGAAAAGGAAGTCCTCACGAACTGCGAGGAATATCTCAAGGGTCCTACCTCTATGGACGGCAAGGCCGGCCTGATCGAGGAGGAGTATCGCCGTGTGCTGCGCCGCCAGTTCCTGGAGGTGATGGCACCTGACTTCGACCGCCGTGCCACGGAGATCTTCGAACGCTATCGCATCCACGCTCGCGCCTTCTCGTCTGGTGACAAGAAGTGCTTCGAGATGGTTGATGTCGGTGGTCGCCAGGAGAAACGTGAAAAGGTTGTCGACGTCACTTTCTTGAATGACATCGAGACGTGGATGAAGCTGCCGACGACTGGCAGTGAACGCGACGTCTATCGCCGATCTGTCGAAGGCCAGATCACGCCCTACCTCATTGCCGAAGCCGAAAGGGTCGCAGCTGAAAAGCTCGAAGGCAACGAGGTTCCGGAAAAGGTCGAACTGACCTGGCGCAGTCTGCCGAAACTCGCCGCGGGCATCTCAGCCAAGCTGAACGATGAAACCGCCAAGAAGCTCGGCCGCCTTCTCAAGTCCGAGATCGAACTGAACGACGAAGAGAAGACTCAACGTCGTGAAGCTCTCGAACGCTTCTCCAAGCTCGGGTACTGTGAGCACTGCCGCGAGGTGGCACTCACGTACTTCAACGACTACCAGCTTTGGAAGCTCTAACGAGCTCCATTCCTTAACTCTTTAACTGAGGTACAAAATCATGGAAACGAACACCAACACTTCCTTCAAGGGTCCCTTCAAGGCCTGGCTGCATGCCCGTGGCACGGACCCCCGTCAGACCGAATCGTCCAAGACCCGTCTGCTTCGCCTCATCAAGCAGGGTGGCGAGAACGAGCCCAACACGCTCCGCACCCGTCGCATCTACGGCGATGACACCATCACCGCCTACAACACCTTCGGGATGTTCTACGGCGTCGAGCGCTCCATCTACCAGGTGGCCAGCTCCTACCTCACCCCCGCCACCATGGGCGGTGAGACGGACAAGCAGGCCGTCGTTCTGATTGGCCCTCCCGGCGCCGGCAAGTCCGACTTCGTGACGCGCATCAAGAACCTCTACCGCACCGCGGATCCGATCCCGTTCCTGAAGCACAGCCGCGTGCACGACAACCCGCTGAACCTGTTCTTCATGGTGCAGCTGGTCGCTGAAAAGCAGGCCGACGCCGAGCTCGACAACGACCCCAGCATCGACTTCGCTGCTCGCGTTCTCGCCATCAAGGTCGAGATCCTCGAGTCGCTGGAGCTGGGCAAGCTGATCGAGTTCAACACTTCGGTCAAGGAAATCCTGTCCGCCAACGGCCAGGCCAACACCATCGCCGGCATCGCCGCCCTGGAGCCCAACGAGCTGGTTTCGGCCATCGTCGCTGGCCTGGGTCTGCCGCGCAGCACGCGCAACGCCGTCGGTACCCCTGAGCCGATGGTTCAGGACCTGGTGCTGGGCGTCTATCAGCGTCCGGGCAAGCCGGTTGCCATCGCCGACTACCCCATCGACTCGATGCGCTTCACCGACGACTTCTCTGGCTCCCAGGGCATCGTCGACGTCGCGGAAGTTCAGCCCCTGAACTTCGACATCGCCAAGTGGGTCGGTTCCGAGAACCTGGCCAACATGGGCCGCTTCGCCGACGGTGACCCGCGGCTGGTGAACCTGAACGGTGCCTTCAACAAGGGCAACCGTGGCCTGGTGATCCTGACCGAAGGTCTGAAGAACCCGCCGGAAGCACACCGCGTGCTGCTGGAAGCTCTGCAGGGCCGTCGCGTTCAGCTGCCGGCGCCGCTCGAAGGCTCGAACTTCTTCGACGGCCTCATCATCATTCACTCGAACGAAGGTGAGTACGACAAGTTCATGAAGGTGCGCGAAAACGAGCCGTACGCGGACCGTTTCTTCCGCATCTGGTTCCCCTACCCGCTCGAAATGAGCCAGGGCGAGAAGGTCATCCGCAAGTTCTGGAACTCATCCGAGTTCGCCAAGAAGGACAGCCCCGAGTACGTTTCGGTCGACCCGGACGTGTTCGCCTGGCTGGCCCGCATGGAGGTTCTGACCCGCATCGACAAGGGCGGCCAGGTTCCTCTGAACATCAAGGTCGACGCCTACGACGGCCGCAACATGCGCGACAAGGGTATGGGGATGAAGATCTCCGTGTCCGACCTGCGCGCGCGTGCTTCGCAGCGTGAAGGCCTGGAAGGCCAGTCTCCCCGTGAGACCAACAAGGTGATGCAGCTGGTCGCCGCGAAGGTTCAGGGTCGCGGCAATACCGTGACCACCGCATTGCTGCGTGAGGCCTTCCGCGACTGGTACAAGCAGACCGAGACCGACGAGAAGAAGCTCGAGTTCAAGATGGGCATCATCCGCAACGAGCTGGATGAAGTGCGTCGCAAGTTCCTGCAGAAGCTGGTCCTGTCCTCGCTCGTCGAGGGCTTCCAGGACGAAGCGCAGCAGACCTGGGCGAAGTACCTGGACAACGTCCGTGCCTGGGCCTCCAACTCCAGCGTCAAGTCCTCGGCGGGTTACGCCAAGGGCATCGTTGGCGGTGACGAGTCGTTCATGCGCGAAATCGAAAGCGATCCGGACTGGGGCGTGACCTCGGCCGAAGCGCCGAAGTTCCGTGCGGAAATCCAGGCTGCGGTGAACCAGTACATCGTCGAGAACGGTGCCAAGGACATCCCGTACACCTGCCACAACGCCGTGAAGAACTGCATCGAGCGCTTCGTTCTCAAGAACGTGCGCAACGCTGCCCGTCTCTTCGCCTCGTCGTCTGCCCGCAGCGACGAAGACCGCCGCAAGCTGTCGGCCGCCAAGCAGCGCCTGGTCTCCCTCGGTTTCACCGAGTGGTCGGCCGAGGAACTGCTGCGTGAAGCGGAAGAGAACGCGGACTTCCTGGTCGAGCGTTAAGCCCTGAGCTGAGCGTGTAGAGCCAGCAGCGAAGCCCCCTTAAAAGGGCCTAGCTGCTGGTTTCTTTGCACTGCAAGTAGAGCGGAACGTCAATCGTTAATAGGGAAGCAGGCAGGATGCCGTTTTGTGGAGGACTCAGCAATGGGTTTTGCATAAGGCATCCTGCCTCGCTTCTTCTTTTTTTTCAAACCTTGACAAGCTCACGCTTGTAGGTCGTTCAAATTTCGGAGTTAACCTCCAGGAGGTATGTCATGACAAAGCGTAAAACCACAGACAAGGAAGGTAAGGAGGCTCCTCGCAGCTCCTTCACCTTTGTCGCCCCAGGCGACGATTCTCTCGTACCCATTCTGGCAGCCGGTGGCAAGAACTCCATCACTCCGCCGAGCCGCGGTGGTGATAAGACCAGTCGCGACCGCGACCGGTATAAGGAGCGCCAGAAGGGCAAGCTCAAGGGCAAGATCGGTGACATCATCGGTGACAATCCGATCATCACTCGCCCCGGCAAGATCAACGTTCCCGTGCCGCCCGAAAGCGAGCCCATCTGGCGCCCTGGTCGCGACCAGTCGGGCAAGGGTGGTGGCGGCAAGAAGGCCGGTCAGGGCGCAGGCGATTACGTCGAGATGGACTTCGAGGAATTCCTCGAGATGTTCTTCGAGTCGATCGGCCTGCCGAACATGCTCAAGAAGATGTTCGCCCAGACCCTGGTCAAGACGCACAAGCGTCGCGGCCTGACCAACAACGGACCGATGTCGCGCATGGACAAGCGCGCCACCGCAGTCGCTCGCCTCAAGCGCGCTTCTGCTCTCAAGAACGCTCGTCCGGAAGACTACGTCGACGACTTCGCCGAGAAGTGCCAGTCGGTGTTCGAGGCCTACACGTTCTGGGCGTACAGCAAGGCTGGCGCCGGCGTGATGTTCCCCGAGCCGGTCATGGTGCTGATGGACAACGAGGTGAGCGATTTCCTCGCATCTGTCGAAAACGGTGACGAAGCGGATCCGCTGCCTGCTGACCACGTCGATGACTTCCGCAAGGAAGTTCTGGAGACGCTGACGCAGTTCCTCGGCGCCCACGCCGACGCCACCGTCGCACCGTATACGGTGCACGCCAGCCTGCAGCGTCGCATCGAAGCCTACGTCTTCAACAAGGAACGCAACGGCGACATCATTCCGTCGACGATGGAAGTGCCGTTCCACAAGACCGACCTGCGCTTCAATCGCATCGAGGAGAAGGATGACCCCGACTCCAAGGCGATGGTTGAGCTCATCCTCGACCGCTCCGGCTCGATGGACGGTGATCCCATGATCATCGCCAAGGCCTACTTCTTCATCTGCGTCATGTTCCTCAAGACGAAGTACAAGGAAGTGGCCATCATCATGATCTCTCATGATGGGCAGGAGTACCTCTGGAAGACAGAGGAAGAATTCTTCAAGATCGGCGCGTCCGGCGGTACTGTGGCTGTTCCCGCCTGGGAGCTGGCTTACAACATCGCCGAGTTCGGTGCCAAGTCCAAGACCACTGGCAACTCTGCTGGTCCGTATCCCGCCGCTGTCTGGAACCGTTACATGTTCCACGCCACTGACGGTGACCTGTTCGACGGCGAAGACGCGATTCGTGGATGGTTTACCAAGATCATCATGGCGCCCTTCAACTATGTCGGCTACCTGGAGTGTGGAACTTCGTGGGGCGGACGTGGCGGCGGCTGGTCACTCGGTGGAGACGCCCTCAAGGGTCTCCCGCCGCAAGTCAAAGCGCACCTCGGTATGGCACGGGCCAATTCTCTGCAGGATGTTCCTGAGGCCTTCAAACAGATCCTGGATAAGGATCGTCAAAAAGGAGCCTAATGTATGTCTAACGATCACTTCGAATACGCCCGTGATTTGGAGCTGTTGATGATGTGGGACAAGCGCATGATCGCCGCCGGCAAACGGCTCGGTCTGTCGCCTTACCCCATCGACTACCGCCTCACCACTGACGAGGGCGTCACGCAGACCCTGCCGTACGTTGGCATGCCCAACGACTACGTGCACTGGTCCAAGGGTAAGGAAGCAGAAGCCAATCGGCGCCAGGGTTACGGTGGGCACATCTATGAGATGGTGCTGAACACGAACCCCAGCATCTGCTACCTCTCAACCACCAACACGCTCCCCATGCAGCTGCACGTGATGGCGCATGCTGTCTGGGGGCACGTCGACTTCTTCGCGAACAACAAGACCTTCGCGGAGACCATGCCCGAGTCGATCATCGCGCGGCTGACTCAGTACCGCAACAAGATCAACGCTCTGGTCGACAGTCCTGACTGGGGCTGGGAAGGTGTCGAGTACTTCCTCGATGCCTGCCATGCCATCTCCAACCACGTCGGTTGGGGTGCGACCAACAAGGAAAAGCTGACTGACAAGGAGTTGCGTGAGCAGCTCCGTCAGGAAGTCTCTGACCTGCGCCGTCGCATCATCAACGAAGGCGAGATCTCGGTGTCGAAGAAGGTTCAGCTGGAACGCCAGGTGGCAGTGATCGAGTCGGCGCTCCGCCGTTACCCGATTCAGCCGGCCTACGACCTGCTGCACTTCTTGATGCAGGAAGAGAACACGCCGAACCTGCCCGATGAAGCCCGCATGATGATGTCCATCGTGCACGACCGTTCGCGCTACTTCCAGCCGCAAGGCCGGACCAAGTTCATGAACGAAGGCTGGGCGTCTTACTGGCAGCGGGAGCTCCTCCTGCAGCCGGAAGTCGACCTGCCGCTCGAGTACCGCTTCGACCTGGCGCAGTCGTGGCACATGCACTACCAGGTGGCGGTGAACAGCTACTTCGACCCCTACGCTCTCGGCCAGAACATCTGGCGCTACATTGACGAGAAATACGGCAGTGATGAGGGCATCGACAAGGTCAAGGTGAAGCGCATCGTCAAGAACGCCGACGGCGAGTATGTCGAAGGCAAGAAGACGCAGACGATGGAAGTCGTCCGCCGCAACCGCGACAAGATGATGGAAGTGCGTCGTCACTACGACGACAACCGCTTCGTCAACGAGTTCATGGGCGAAGAGCTCTTCGAGAAGATCAACCTCGAGAACCTCGAGTGGGTGCGTCGCATCATCAAGATCATCAACAAGACGCTGAAGAAGAACGGCTGGAACCGCAAGTTCGTCTTCGAGAACCCGGAGCCGATGACGCTGGAAGACCTGTTCCAGGTCGTTCAGGTCTGGTCGCAGGTGCAGGAGACCTCGGAGTCGTACCACGAAGAACTGGGCCAGCCCCTGTTCCCGGTGCCGGCTCAGACCCTTCAGCACATGGGCACGGTCATCCAGATCGTCGCCGCGTTCGACCAGAACAAGCACAAGGCCCGCCGCATGATCGCCATGCGCACGGCCTACCACAGCCTGCCGAACATCACCATCCAGGACACTGGCAAACTCGGTGATGGCAGCTGGACGCTCAAGCACGAGTTCGACGAAACCTTCGGCCCGCTTCTGCAGTCGGAATGCCGCGACACGCTGAAGTTCTTCCGTCGCCTTTGCGGTGCACCAGTACGCCTCCTCACCATGGAGCAGCGCACCGACGCCCGCGGCAACCCCATCGGCAAGCCTGCCCCGTTCGAGTATTTCACGGAAGACGGCGAGGTCGTGAAGGAGCGTTGGCTGTAAGCCAGAGCTCTTAGCGATTCGTCCGAGACCTTCTAGAGAGGGGGAGAGAGCAATCTCTCCTCCTCTTCTTTTTGAACTCAAATCTCTATAAGGAGTAACCATGAAAATCACAGACACCATTGGACGGACGGTGGACATCGCCCTCGTCGCCAAGCCGGCAGCCAATGCCCGCTTCGGTGCCGATGTCGAATGGCTTCGCCCGACGTTCCACCAAGTCACCGACAGCACCAAGCTGTTCGTGCGCATGCCGGAGGGCCCTTTCGCCATCCGCGTCATGTCCAAGCACGCCACGCAGATGCTGGTGCACGTCAGCGGCAAGCTCGTCTTGCGCACCGACGTCGCATCCGGTTTGCAGTACCTGAGGAAGGACGGCAGCGGCGCCAATTTCGTCTTCGGCGTCGACAGCGACACGAGTGCGAATGCCAGCGCGCCGTCTCTCACCGACGAAGAGCAGATCGCGGCCCTCTCGGCTCCCAAGGCCATCAACGCCAGCGATGAAGTTCAGCCCTCGCTGCTGGATGACATCACCGACAGTGGCGTTCAGCTGCCGCTCTTGGCCGACGCTGCACCTGACTCGGTGTTCATCGTCGTTCGCTTCGTCGACGACGAAGGCCCTGGCCTGAAGCCGCCGGCACAAGAATTCGAAGTCTGCTTCCAGATGAACAAGCCGGTCGATCACGACGAGCTGGTTGCCACGCGCAACTTGCTGACGATGGTCCGGCCCGCGCGTCTCATCGACGAGCAGGACGAGACCAGCTTCGAACCACCCCAAACCCATCGCCCGACCTTCCATTGCACCTGCACTGGATGCACTCGAGGCGTCAACTAAGGAGGAGCAATCATGTCACTTTGCCAAACTTGCTCCACCAAGAGCACCCTGAACGTGCCGGGCGCCTGTCAGAAGTGCAGCGGCATCACCTCGCACTTCGCGCACGCCTTGTGCGATCCCTGCAGCTCGCAGCTGGATGAATGCGAGTGGTGCCGTGCGCCTCTGCAGGCCGGCAGTTCCTCGCCCATCGCCAGCGCCGCCGGCGTCTTTTACACGACCTGTCGTGACAATGACAAAGGCAAGACCTTCAAGAACCTCAGCCGCGGCGAGCAGATCCACGTGATTCTGGCCGAAGATCAGTACGCCTGGAAGGAGTGGAACGTCAAGCGTCCGCTCAGCAACCAGTTCAAGCTGATCAGCCGCGGCCAGTTCACTCCCGACAGCGGCAACCCGCAGTACGGCACTCGCGAGTTCATCTTCGAGATCGTCAACACGGGCCAGGCCTCCATCGAGTTCGAGGAGTGCCAGCGCACGTGGTCGTGGTGGGGAAATACCGGCAGTTCCATCGGCCAGCCAGTTCCGGGCGGGCAGACCTGGGACGCCAAGTTCGACGTCAAGTAAGCGTTCCGAAAAGAAACGCACAACGTCGTACGCAACGTTTGCCAAAGCGATACGAGTGCAAGTAAGGTTCGCTCAAGCGGCCTTATTTGCCTCGTATTCGCTGCGGCATCCGGCATTCATTCCCGAAGAAACCAGGGGGCTCACCCTCTCTGGTTTCTTTTTTCACTATTTATACTACGCTTTATAATATAAACACTAACAGCACAGGCTTGTCGCCCTACAAATTGTCAGCGTTTGTCCATGAAACGACAGCACTCAATAGGCGTTTTTTTCACAATTATTCTTGTCCGATTTTTGGCTGAAAATCGGACAATTGAAAACGTCGATTATGCCAGGCAAAACCACCGTTAATTGCGCCCGACATCTCCAAGAAAAATGGCAACTTTGGCTGCTCAGATTACTTACAGCAGCCAGGTTCATAAGCGCAAAAAGGTGGTAGCAATATTGGTGGCAGTCTCAGGACAAAGATTGCGACAAAATTAGCGTCGTTATTAGTGTAGTTTTTGGTGGCATAATTAGTGGCATGTTTAGCGGCAGGATCAGTGACTTCCTTAGGGCTAAATTTAGCGGCTTACCAAGAAGCTAATTTAGAACCTTACGAGCGGCATTTCTATCGATGCCTAAACGGCAGAAAATAAAGCTGTCTAGCTAGGTGGTCTAAATCCATTTGTAAAAAAGACGTGAAAGTTCCCGTCAGCATTTTTAAGGCCAAAAAAGATTGGCAGATAGAATCATTCATCTCCACTTTTTCACAGGGCTTCCTGACCATTTAAATACTCTGTCAAAACGACCGAGTCTGCTCTTCTAAGCCAGTTCTCGAATCGACCATCGCTGACAGCAACTGAAAGAGTTGAGCTAACTCTGCCAATGTTTGCCAGGTAGCAAATTATAAGCACCAGATCAGTAATCCCAATGCGAGATCAGCTAGGGAACTAAACAGAATTGACGAGAGACCATTTTTTAGAGCAAAAAAGCATTGAAAGATAACCGCAAAAGAACTCTCAAAGCCTAGTTAAGCGTTATGAAAAATCTTACCCCGAAAGCTTAAGCGCCGCTCACAATCAGCAACTACGGCCGATCTAAGCGAGCCGCGCTAAGCATCAATTGCCGAAAAGACGAGCCCCGGAAGACTAAGCGGCTCTAATATTGACACATTCGTTACGCCATTCGTGCCGCTCTAGGCATACCAATCCAGGCATGTAAAGAAGCTGGAAGGCAGAAACGAAAGGCTTCTTGAAGATCGTTATCAAGTTAACTCAGCTATGGCATCGCACGCGCGAAGACAAGATCAAATAACGCGCGCAGGCGCAGAGAAACTCTTATTAAAGCTTTTATTGTTTCATCTGGATTCGTCGTTCTTATACTCTAGAGACCTAATAACTTCTCTCCACCCAAGAAAACGCGCAAGAACCAGAAACTCTACTCCAAAGCAAAAGACATCCCCCTGAAGCAATCGTTCCCCAACGTCGCATCAGGCCGCTCTGAGTCTTTTGTCTTGGCAGTATGAAAACACAAGGTTCGTGTCGACTAAAGCGTCAGCGTTGAGAGCAGTTTTTCTATAGAAACGAACACCAAAGGGAATGCGCATCACAGTGCTGGCGCATAACCTGAGACCTAGATCTAGGCCACTAAAGCGAGGTCGCTATCAGCTCTATGAGCTACGCTGCCTTGCCCTGGATCTAGATTTCTCCAACACTCAGCATTCAACCCCATCAGTGGGAGGTTTAAACATGATGAATTTTGCAAATCCCTACCTACTCTTGCTCATCCCGCTGGCGCTCACACTTCTCGTGCTCGCCGTGCGACGCCGCAGAGCATTCGGTCACTCGCAGATCAACACCCAAAAAGATTTGCGCACTTTCTCTGTCACTGGTTACATCCCTTCTGTGCTGCTCGGCGCCTTCCTGGTGCTGCTCGGCATCGCCATCTCGCGCCCAGTCGTTCCTGAATATCACGACATCAGCGTCACCCAGACCCGAGACTTCTGCCTTGCGGTGGATATCTCTGGTTCGATGACCGGCACAATCACTGACCCCGAACAAGCTGCCATCGCCCAAGCCGCGGCCGACGCAGCCAAAGCCAACGGCACCGCCGACACCACGGCCGACTCCAAGCCGACACCCTTGACCCGCCTGATCGTCGCCCAGTCGGCGGTTGATACCTTCGTCAAGGCCCGCACCGGCGATCGCGTCTGCCTGATGTACTTCGACGATGACACTTACTACTCCTGGCCCCTCACCTCCGACCTCAACACCATTCTCAAGCGCAACAAGCGCACGAGTGGCTACAGCGGCGGTGGTACCAACTTTGAAGGTCCGACCGAAAACGACCGCAAGAACGGTCCGATTCAGGCCGGTCTCAACCACTTCAAAGAATTTGGCCAGGCCAAGAGCAAGGTGATCATCATCGTCAGCGACGGTGAATCGAGCATCAGCGAGAAGCGTTACAACGAGCTCTTCAACCAGCTCAAGAACGGCAACGTCAAACTCTATGTCCTCGGCATCGCCGAAGGCTGGGTGAGCGGAAGCGACCAGACCAAAGACTTGCGTCGCATGGCTGAAGAGTCAGGTGGCGCCGTTATGGTCGTCGGCAACGCTGCCGATATGCGCAAAGGCATCGCCCAGATCGACGCCCTCGAGAAATCGCGGGTCGAGATCGAAAAGTCGGTGAGCTTCAAGGATGTCTACGACATCTTCTTGGTCTTCGCTCTTCTTGCAGGACTGCTCTATCTTGTGGCCGCTAGCATCGTCCGCGAGGACGTCTAGCCAACAACCTACGAAATGAGAAACAATATGGAAAAGAAAACTTCATTGCGGCAGCGTTTCATGGCTGGACTGACGATCCTCGCCGGCGCTGCTTCGCTTGCCTACGGCATCTACCTCTTCTCTTGGACTGATTCGCAGTACCAGCTCTACAACCAGGGCGTCGTTGCGTATCAGACCGGAGACGTGCAGAAGGCGATCAAATACTTCGACCAGAGCCTTGGCGTCTACAAGGCCCGTCAGAACGAGACTTGGGTGGAACGCTTCGTCTACCCCAAGCCCGACAGAGAAGTGGCCGCCCAGGCCGCTTTCCACAAGGCCAAGGCGCTGATCCGCGCTAAGCAGGGCAAACCTGCTGTGGAGGCCTTCCAGGAGTCGTTGCAGCTCAACAGCGGCAACCTCTACCAGGGCCGCGGGCTCAGCGCTCGTGAAGTGCAGGAAGCTGAAGAGAACGCCAAGGTCGTCAAATACGACCTGGAACTGCTCTTCAAGAACAACCCCTCTCTGGCACAAGGTCAGGGCAAGGGCAAGCCCAAACCCGGTGACGGCAAGGGCGATCAGCAAGTTCCTGGAGACCAGCCCGGCAAAATGCCTGGCAAGGGTAACAAGGACGCAATCTAAAGGAGAAACGCTATGAACACATTGCATTTCCTGCGTCCTGATTACATGCTCGCCCTTCTGCTGGTACTCCCGGCAGTGGCAGCATTGCTCTGGGCGTCGGCTCATCAGCGCCTCAAAGCGAGACGCGACTGGTCCGAGGAAAACAAACTCACCGAGCGCTTCTCTCGGCCTTTCAGCAAGTCGCTGGAAGTGTTCAAGGGAGCGCTTTGGCTCATCGCCGCGGCCGCCATCGTGGTTGCTGCTGCAGGCCCGGTCATGGAAGACGCACCCCTCAAGGTGCGCGAAGGCAGCATGGAACTGGTCTCCGTCGTGGACGTCTCCACGAGCATGGCGGCCGAGGACTATCGCACCGTCATGCCCGACAAGCCCATCTACGACGAAAGCGGCAAGAAAGTGATTGGTCACTTGCCGCAGGACCAGGTGCCTGGCGCCTACGGTTCTCGTCTCGACATGACCAAGAACGTGATCAAAACTCAGATCATGCCGACCCTTGAGCGCAACAAGCTCGGCCTCGTCAATTACTCGGGTGAAGGTTTCATCCAGGCTGACCTGACCGATGACTATGCAGCGCTGACCTGGGTGATGGACCATTGGATGCGCATCGGCCAGGCTCCTGGCGGTGGCTCCGATTATGCCATCGGCCTGGAGACAGCCTACAAGATGTTCAAGGAAGAGCCACCCACAGCAAAGCAGCGCATCATCCTGTTGTTCACCGACGGTGGATTCACAGGCGATCCTGCCAAGCTGCAAGAAGTCCTCGGCAAGATCCGAGAAGCCGGCATTCGCATCATTGTTGTCGGCCTCGGCTCTAGCACACCGGTAACCATCCCCCTTTACTCCACTGAAGGACAGCTGACCGGCTACGTGCAAAAAGACAATGAGGTGGTCACCACCGCTATCGACGAGGCTGCTTGTCAGACCCTCGTTTCCCTCACCGGTGGCGAGTACATCCGCCTCGACCCGGCAAATCCGCGCCTCTCTGTCAAATGGTCCGCTGCTCTCGGTGGCACTAAGTACGAGAAGCACGAAGATCAAGTCTTCCAGTATCCGCTGGGAGCTGCCCTGGCCATCGTGTTCGGGCTCCTCTTCGTCGGCATCCTCCGGCGCGAACGGACAGTCTGAAAACGACTGACCTTATTTCTTTCAATCGTCCCTATGGGCAACGCTCGCACTTCGCAGCGCTGCTCAACTCTCAACTGTGGTGACCAGCACTTCCGCTCGGTCACACCTCAAATCCTGAACTGGAGTTTCCAAAATGAACGACATGCACAAAATCAAGCGGCCGCACTACGCCGCTATGTCTGCAGAAATCGGCAAGGTGGTGATCGGTTACGACGACATCATCGGCCTCTGCATCCGCGGAATCCTGGCCGACGGCCACATTCTGCTCACCTCACTGCCCGGTCTGGCCAAGACCACTCTGGCCAACACCCTGGCTTCCTCCATTGAAGGTGCTGTTCCGGGCCGTTTTCAGGCGCTGCCTGATAGCCAGGCCTCGGACATCGTCGGCAAGATGGTCTACAACCAGAAGACCGGCGAGTACGTGGCCGTCCCCGGCCCCATCGTCGGCAAGAACATCTTCCTCTACGACGAAGCGAACCGTACCGGTCCCAAGACCAATGCCGCCGTTCTGCAGCCCATGCAGGAGAAGAAGGTCACCATCGACGGTGGCCCGACCTTCGCCTGCCCGGAGTTGTTCTTCGTCATCTGCACGCGCAACCCGATCGAGCAGGAAGGCACCTATGACCTTCCGGAAGCGATGATCGACCGCGTCACCGGCGAAGGCCTGATGAGCTATGTCTCGGAAGAGCAGGAAATGGCCATCGTGCGCAAGACCGCTCTGCGCAAGGGCGATGCCAGCAAGATGGTGTCTCCCGTGATCACCATCCCGCAGATCCTGGAAGATCGCGTCAAGGTCAACGCCATGGTGGAAGCCATGCCGGATGAACTGGTGCGCTACATCGTCCGCCTGGTGCGCGCCACTCGCCCTCAGCTGAAGGCTGACTTCAGCAAGGTGAAGAGCAAGACCAGCGGCGTCGACTACGCTCAGCTCGTCTCCAACGGCGCTTCGGTTCGTGCGCAGCAGAACATCGCTGTTTGCGCCGCTGCCGTTGCCTTCCTCAACGACCGCACCAATGTCACCCCGGACGACGTCAAGTATGTCGCACGCGACATCCTGCGCGCTCGTATCGGCAAGTCGGAGAAGGGCTTCAACCGCTTCAACGCGGACGAGTTCATCTCCTCCCTCCTCGACTCCATCGAGATCGTCGGCAAGTAAGGTGCTGGCTGACTCAACTTGCACAGTGTGGGCAGCAGGCTGTTAACTCAGCCTGCTGTCTCACTTGCATGAACGAGCGCCATCACTCTCACTAACGATTATCTTGGAAATCATGAAATGAGGTTTTTTATGAGCCAACTATCAAGCAAGGAATCTAAGGTCGAAGAGCTGGTCGCCGCCGTTGAAGAACGAGCCATCACCTGCCCCATCCCTATCCGCTGGCGCGCCAATCAGTCTATGGTTGGTGGCGGTGAGCGCAATAGCAGAAGCAAGGGCCTCAATGGTACCGATTTCTACGGCCTCAAGCCGTATGAATTCGGCGACGACGTGAAGAAGATTGACTGGGGTGCCACCGCAAAATCGGGCGATCAGGACATCTTCGTCAAACAGTTTTTCGAACCCCGTGACATCAAGGTCTGGATTCTCATCGACAGCAAGCTGACGATGGATTTCGGCACCGTCCGCACCACCAAGCGCATGCTCGCCGCAGAGCTGGCATGCTCCATCATCAAATCGGTGAAGAAGACCAACGACCTGGTCGGCTTCATCACCTACGACGAAAAAGGCATCCAAGCCATCACCCCCAAAGCCAAACCGGCTGGAATGGTGAAGCTTCAGTGCCTGAGCGCCATCATCGAACCCGGTGTTCGTCACCTCTTCCCCGGCGAAAAGTCGGAGAACGTGTCCATAGACATGGGGGGCAGCACTGCCAGCGGACTGGCCACTGCTCTCGAATACGTCCGCACCAAGCCGAAGGCTCTCGTCTTCGTCATCTCCGATTTCCTCGACCTGAACACCAACGACAAGGATGAAATCGAGCTCACTGCAGCTCGCCACGCCACTGTCGCTATGTACGTGCAGGACCGCCGCGAACGAGAGCTGCCCAACACCTGGGGTATCATCCCGATGGAAGATATCCGCACCGGACAACGCAAGTCGCTCTGGTTGCCGCCCAAGTGGTGGCCGTTCCAGGGCAAGGGCATGGGAGTGCGCGATCAATATGCGCAGAACTTCCAGAATGCGCGCGCTGCAGTAATCGATTTCTTCAGAGACAACGGCATCCTTTGGGAGGAATTTTCCACCGAAGAAGGTGCAGCCGCTGAGCCCAAGATCCGGAAACTCCTTTCCGGCCGCTAAGGTCAGCCTAACCTATAAAGGAACCACTCCATGTATAAGACTTATATGCGGACTGCCCTCTTGGCGGTGGCGCTGACCATGGTGTCAGCCGCTTCCCTCAATGCCCAGTCCATCTCTCCAACTGCCCCTCCGGCAGCCGCATCCAAGGCCCAGGTCATGCCTGACCCGGACCCGTGCAGCAAGATCACCGGCACCATCGATGGTGCCGACCAGAGCTCGAACACGAGCTCTTACAACTACGGGGGCTACTACTCGCAGCCTCCTGCTGACCCCAAGCCGCAGAATCCGATTTCGGCTACCTGCGGTCAGGGTCGCCTCAACATCATCGTCGGCACCACCCCCAGTGACCAGGCTGGCTACACCCAGTCGCATCGCCACTACGGTCACTACATCATGGACAAGATTCCCTTGACCGTGGTGCTCAACGTCGACGAGTCGGTGGAAATCGACTTCAACTCCCTGGTCAAGCAGAAAGTTCTGGGCTTCAACGGCTCCGACTTCATGCTGGCCAAGCAGGGTCCTGGCGAAACGCCGGCGATTCAGATTTCGGGACCGCAGCTGCGCGTGCGCGAAATCAAGGGCCCGGATGGCACCGTGATCGGCAAGCAGACGCGCAAGATCTACGTGATCAACTTGATCGTGCAGAGCATGGTCTACAAGCCGGTCATCCCCTTCCAGCTCGACCTGCGCTACGCCTACGACGCCACTCCTGACGGCAAGCCCAACTGGAAGACACTGACCACGCCTGATTTCGTCGTCTCGCGACCGAACATCGGCGACAACGGTGAAGAGCTGCTTGAGGGCAACCTCGACGAGCAGGGCACTCGCATCTCCTTCATGACGGTGGCAGCGCTCGCGCTGGGCACCTTCCTGCTACTGCTCATCCCGGGCACCGCCGTGGTCAAGTACATCAACCGTGTACGTCCGCGCAAGGTGATTCCGGCGAACCGCGCAGCCTGGAACGTCTTCGAAGGCCAGTACAAGGACGCTAAGGCCAACGGCGGATACAAGCGCAAGCACATCCGCGCCATCGTTCACGCTCTGCGGCGTTACCTCGGTACTCTGCCGCAATACCCGCAGCTCGAAGCACTGACTGTGATGGAAATCGTCGCTCGCTTCTCCGAAGAAGAGAAGACCGAGATGGTTGCTTCTGTCATCACCATGTGCGAGAGCGACCTGTTCGACTCCGAGACCAAAGACGACCAGACGACCGCAACCACTCTGACGGCTGAGCAGATCAAGAGTCTGTTCGAAGACCTTCAGGTTCTGGTGCCCCGTCCCTGGGACTCGAAGTAAACCTGGTCATCGGCAAGAAGCCAGTTAGGTATCCGCCAAGTAAGGCCTACGGACGGCCACGCAGTCTATCGAAGGTGCCGCCAATGTCCACTCTAACCGGTGAACAACGGCACCCCAGGTAGCTGCGTGGCCCTGGGCTTCTCTTTCTACGCCTCGGGAGATTTAGTGCTCTCAAAATTCATTAACAGAGAAGGCGGTTGGAGAGGTTTCACCTCTGAACATTGAGCCCTAGTGCCAGTGTCCAGTGGTGAGGCCTCTCTGGCTGTCTTTTCGAGAAAACGTTTCTAAAGGAAACACCGCCATGAAGAAGAACTCGCTTTTCAGCGGCGTTCTCGGCTCGCTGCGCTCTTGTGCAGCGGCCCTGATTGCCGCCACCGTCATCACCGTGGGTATGTCCGGCGCCTTCGCACAAAATGCGCCGGCTTCGAACACTCCCACTGTCACCACCAACGCCACTGTTGCTGCGCCGGTCGCCGCAAAGTTCGATGGCGTCGCCATCTACAACGCCGCTTTCGAAGCCCTGCGTGACTACCACAAGGACCTGCAGGACCCGGCCGCTCGCGCCAAGTTCATCAAGGAATGGCAGAACCGCCATGCCACTAACGGAGTACTCGACACTGAAGCCGGCACCGACAAGGCTGTCTTCGAAATGGTGTGGAGTCTCGGTCAGCGCTACGACTACTACAACCTGCCTGAAGCCAACAAGGCCGAGAAGGCTCGTTCCGACGCTTCTATGGCCGGTGTCGGCGCCACGCTCTACCAAAAGGGTTTGAGCTCGGCCATCCGCGCCCTGGGCAAGGAGCCGAAGAAGGAAGACGTGATGCCGCTCTTCAAACTGAGCGACGAACGTCCCATCATCGTCGACGAAGACCCAGACTCCGACACTCCGTCGGGCAAAGCCGGGCTGAAGAAGGGCGACCGCATCATCTCTGTCGATGGTGCCAATGTCAACGGCAAGACCCTTGATGAAGTGGTCAACACCATTCGCGGGCCCGCTGGCAGCACGGTCAAAATCAGCATCATCCGAAAGACCCCTGCTGGCGACCAGACCATCGAACTGGCCATCGTTCGCGCCAAGTTCATCATCCACGTCGTCAAGTCGGAAGACTTGGGCAACGGCATCACCCACATCAAGCTGACGCACTTCGAGTCGCAGTACGGCATCCAGGAGATGTACGAAGCCCTGACCAAAGCAGCGAAGGGCAAGGCCATCATCCTTGACCTGCGCGGCAACCCTGGTGGCGAACTGAGCCAGCCAATCAATATGGCCGCGATGCTCCTGGAAAAGGGCATTGTCGTTCAGTTGATCCAGCGCAGCGACGACGACAAGGTGACGCTCACACACTCGTTCACCCCGACGGCCTACAACGGTCGCATCGTCACCAGCACCGGTCAGGACATGACCAAGACTGGCAATCGTCCGCCCTTGGTTGTGCCCAAGGACATGCCCGTCATCGTTCTGGTTGACGGTGGCTCTGCCTCTGCTTCGGAGATTCTCTCCGGCGCGCTGCAGGCCAACAAGCGTGCTCTGATCATCGGTCAGCCGACCGTCGGTAAGGGTGTTGGCCAGCACGTCATCAATATCCCTGGCGACCGCAACATGCACGTCACGTCCTTCGAGTTCCGCCCCGCCGCCATGGCAATGGATTGGATCGGCATCGTGCCGGACATCGAAGTCACCCTGCCTGAGGATGCAAATCTGCAGGAAGACCCGAGCTCTGACGCTCAGCTCAACCGCGCCAAGGCAGAAGCAATTGCTGCTATCGCGGGCAAGCCCTCGCCTGCTCGCCCGGCGGCCGAAATCAACGCCCGCAAGGCCGAGCTGAAGAAGAAGAACGAAGAGAACTTCGCCAAGGAAGTCGAGGCCCGTCGCAAGGCCATCACTGAAGCTCCTGCTGACAAGCCGGCGGCCGACAGCACCACTGTCGCACCGAAGGCTGGCGACAAGAGCGACAAGTAATACCGTCTGCGGTGCGCGCCTAATCTCCCTGTGGAGAAGGCGCGCACCCATTTCTCTAGGTTTCGAACTCAATCTGAATCTAAACCTGACTCTTTGTCTGGAAAGGATAATCGTATGTCAAACACTCTCAAACACTACATGCGTGGCGGTTTGGCGATGGTGGCGCTCTCGGCACTCCTGTCGGTCGCTTCGCTCTCGCATTCCGCCTTCGCCCAAGACCCGACCAAGTCGGTCTCGGTCACCGGCACAGCTGATTCGCTGAGCGAATCGGACCTTCGCGGCGCGCCGGTCAACACCAAGCCCGCCGAAGACAAGGCAAAGCTCTTCCGCAAGCTGCCCACCGGTGCTCCGGTGCAGGTGGCACCGATGGATATGACCCAGCCCGGCAAGCCGGCTGCGGATCCCAAGGCACCTGCTGTCAACCCCCACGCCCCGGTTCCTGTCCCAACAGCTCCGGCTGTCACCCCTGCGACGCCGGCTGTTGACCCCAATGCACCCGCAACCGCTCCCGGCACCAACCCGGCTACGCCTCCGAGCACCAACCCGGCTACGTCTCCTGGCACCACCACCGTCGCCCCGACGGCTCCGTCTCCTGGCGTCCTCACCCCGAGTGGCATGCCCACTCAGGAAGACATCCAGAAGATGATCAAGATGCGCCAAGAACAGATGCGCGACCCGGCCAAACAGCCGAGCCCCGAAGTTCTGGAAAAGATCTACCGCGACGTCTGGACTCAGATTGGCGCCAAGTACTACGACCAGGCCAAGTTGAAAGACTGGCACCTCTGGGCCGACAAGTACAAGGGCAAGCTCAAGACCGGCGAAGACCTGCAGAACGCTCTCAAGGAAATGGTTGCCAGTGTCGGCGACCGCTGGACCAAGTTCACCACCGTGGACGACATGTTCGCCTCGATGGCTCGCAGTGCCAGTGGTATCGTCCATCTGGGCGTCGGACTGGCTCGCCAGGCCGACGGCAGCTATAAGATCGAAATGATTCTCTACGGTACGCCGGCGTGGGAGGGCAACCGCCTTCGCACTGGCGACGTGGTCAAATCGATCGTGGTCAACAGCACCGGCAGCGATGGCAAGGCAACTTCCGTCAAAACCGATTTGGCTGGCCTGACGAAAGACCAGGCAGACGCACTGACCTTCGCCAAGAAGGGCAGCGAAGCCGTGCTCACCATCGTTCACGACGGCATCGAAGAGCAGGTCAAAGTGGCTTTCGGTTCCGCACCGGAAGCTGAAATCGACGTGCGCATGCTGCCTGGCAACATCGGCTACATCCGCCTGCCCAGCTTCGGCTCTAGCCCTGAAGACATCGAAGCCCTGAGCCAGGGTATGGTCGAGGCCCTCTTCGCTCTTGACCAGAATGCCAACGGTGGCATGCGTGGCCTGGTGCTGGACCTGCGCAATAACGGCGGCGGTATCGTCGACGTGGCGCAGAACATCGCCTCGCTCTTCATCCGCGAAGGCATCTTCCTCAAGACCCATGAAAGCAATGGGCGCTTCAGTGAAGACAAGACGACCTACATCAACCGCCCGATGCCCTACAACTACGTCGGCATGCCGCCGGAAATTGCAGGTATCGTGGAGCGTCTGCTCGAAGTGCCGCTGACGGTTCTCGTCAACGGCAGCTCGGCTTCCAGCTCGGAAATCCTGACTGGTACGCTGAAGGACAACAAGCGCGCTATCATCATCGGCACGCAGACCTTCGGCAAAGCCGTGGCCTACACAGGTCAGCCGATCACCCCGCTCGGTGAGCTGCAGGTCACGGTCATGCACTACCTCACCCCAAGCGGCTACGACCTGGCGAACAAGGGCATCGAGCCCGACATCGTCATCGACCGCAGCCGTGGTGGTGCCATCGATGAGCAGTTGGCCGCTGCGGTCACTGTCATCAACCAGATCGCCAACGCGAAGTTCTCCGGTCCGGCCGGCACTCCGCAGGCACACAATGGCAGTGACGATTTCGGAGGCATCTCGGTGCTGATGATCGGCATTGGCCTTGGTGCTGGACTGGTTGGTCTGTTCCTGGTGCACTTGCACGGTCGCAAGCGTCGGGAGCGCGATCAGCTCGAGAAGGAAGACCGCAAGAACAACCGGCAGTAATTAAACCCGAGAGCTGCTCACGCTGAGCAGCTCTCACCAACCTGAAAGGAGGATGCCATGACACGTACAAGGCTAAGCCGAATGTAGGTCCTGGTGGGCGCACTGACAATCGTGTTGGTGCAAGGCCAGTCTTATCGTTGAAACCTCGGCTCAATAGCGTCTTCGAAAAAATTCCTGAAGTAATTGCTCGGAGTAAATCCAGGCAGTAACTTTGGCAAAGCGCTGTTGAGTACTATCGGCCTTGCCGAGTGTTGAGGTAAGACTGTCACCTCCGCTTGCACCAGGACCTCCATTCCTTGGAGGTGTCTATGGGCAAGTCTTATCGCGGTTGCAACAAGGCGACCGTCCGCTGCCACGGCAGTGACGCGGAAAACATTTTCGTCGCTCTCGCCGATATCTTCGTGTCGGAAGCTACCTGGGCTAAGCTCATCGCTCGCGATGGGCAGCAGATCGAACAGTATCGCCAGGCTTATGAGAACGGCGAAGAAATGGTCCGCGTGGTTCTGCGTCCTCGCTTCGACGGTGGTTACAACGTCGAAGATGGGCGCCATCGTGTTATCGCGGCCAAGCTGGCTGGTGTCGGCTTCATCGAAGCTGCCATCGTCTAAGCCAGCTTGGATTTCCGCGAAAGTTGATGTTGATTTCGCTGCTAGCGACATCGACAAGTAAGAAAAAACAAGCGAAAGAGGGAGGCGGAGCAATCCCCTCCCTCTTTTTCTTTTTCTTCTTCTCTCGCTCACTCTCACCCTCAACCAATTTTTTTTGCCCTGGAGATATCAAGAAGCATGAAGAAATTCGTCAAATGGGGATTGCTCGGCCTGGCAGCTGCCTTGGCCCTGTCATTCCTGCTCTCAATCTTCAGCAGCGGGGGGCCTGCTCGTTCGCTGCCCGACAACTTTCAGGTCAAAGAACGCTTGATCTTCAAGGTCAAGAGCGCGTTCGACGTGGAAGCCAACGGCAAAGACTATGGCGTCGTCACCGAACGTCTCGTCTCGCTCAAGCGCTCATTCGTCTTCACTGACAACAGTGGCGCGACTGTGGCAACAGCCTACACCGCGCTGCTCAGCTGGGGCACTCAAATTGATATCGTGGACGGTGCTGGCAACAACATCGGCACGACCAAGGAAGAGGTCTTCAGCTCAATGTTCAAGACCTGGACGACCTACAAGGTGCTCGATGGCAGAGGCAACGTCGTTGCCTACTCACACAAGTCTGAAATTCTGGCCACCGACATCACCCTGGAAAGCACCAGTGGTAAGGTCGTGGCAGAATTGCACCGGGGCTACTTCAACTGGTTCGGCGACAGCTGGACCGTAACGGTCAAGGACCGCAGTGTTGTTGACCCGCGCATTCTGCCCTTCATCGCTGCATACAAGACCCAGTCGGACAACGACAAGGACTCCAGCGGCGGTGGTTCTGGCAGTAGCGGCAGCAAGAAGAAGTAAGCCAGAAGAAGCAAGCCAGAAGAAGCAAGCCAGAAGAAGCAAGCCAGAAGAAGTAAGACAGCAGCCAGCGCAAGCTGCAGACAAAACTAGCCAAACATGGCGATCTTGCAATACTAATGCTTGGTCGCCATGTTTTTTTGCCGCTACATACGATAAGCATTAATATTACAACACCCAGTATTAAAATATTTAGACTAGAAAAGCATTTAGACCTGTTTTTACTAACACTAAAAATGTCCGATTTTTGGCTGAAAATCGGACATTTTTAGACAATGAATGCGAACAGGTAGACCACGTATATTTTGAACTTTTTCCAGCCCTAAGCCGTTGATCAAAAAGATCGGAACTATTGTATTGGGAGGTCCAGCTATGCCAAAAGCTACGAGCGAAATAAAGAGATTCATTGCTTCCACACCATCCGGAAAACTCTTTAGTACAGCAGAAATCCTCAGGATGACTTCAAGTAAACACCCCCGGACTTCAATAGATAGAGCGTTGGCTCGCATGGTAGCCAGTGGGGTACTCAAAAGAATTACTTCTGGAGTCTTCGTTATCAATGACATGCAAAAGGAAACTTATAGCGACCTAGACATAGCATTAGCTAAATCCAGAAACACTCTGGTACCTATTCTAAGTTCGAACTTTAAAGCTCATCATTTCCCAAAAAGAATGGCACAAAATGGCAACACAACAGTGTTCTTTAGTCTAACCAAAGGTACAAAATTTCGTTGTAATGATGAATACGTCTACATCAAACAAATGAGTGCAAGGAAGCTGAAATTGGCTAGCAGTGATGTTGGAGCGCTGATTCTATACCTTTGGCAAAATGGTAGCGACAAAACTGATGCAGATGAAATTGCTAAAACCTTAGCCAGTCTCACTCGCATAGAGCTAGAAGAATTTATCGGATTCACACCTTGTATGCCAAATTGGCTTTCGACAAGAGCTAAACGGGCCATCGGCCCGAAGTGGCAGAAAATTGAAAAAGAATTGCAGAAACGAGACACAGCCATAGAACCCTAGGGGCGAGGGCGACTAAATCTATTAAAAAAACGTATGATTTGCGCGCCTTCAGGATCATTATCATTGCCTAGAGCTTCATTAATCTCGCGGTGATTCTTATTCTCTATTACATGCACATCGAAAGGCACTCTTGCTCTACGCAAAGCACTAATCAGGTTGGTATTCTGCTCGGTGCTCTGGATTGTCCATGGCAAATAGTAGATCAAAAAAGGCGGGATGTTTTTGCCTTCCTTCACATGATAGATTGGCGATGCCTGGCGCCAAACTGCGGGATTGCTTCCAAACGCTGAAGATTTGATAGGTCGGCGCTTATCAGTCAGCAACGAAGCAGCAACGTCCAAAGCCCCGCCATCGAGAAGCACTACCCCTGATACCGTTCTCAGACTTAGCCCGTGCCGAAGCAGATAGCGTTGGTCGGTAGATACCAGGGCAGCGAGCTGTGCTCCGGCTGAGTGACCTAGTAAAAATATTCTATTTGGATCTCCACCATAGCGACCAATTGAACTATGAATCCAGGCAATTGCGCTGGCCACATCTTGTACGTGAGCAGGGAAATGAACTGCTGGAGACAGCCGATAGTCGATACTAACAAAGACAAAGCCCTTGCTTGTGAAAACCTGGGGCATTGTCGTTACGGAAGAAACCTTGTCACCTAAACAGAAGCTGCCGCCGTGGATATATATAATCACTGGCAATTTTTTCGCTAGCATTGTCCCTAATTTTGCCGGCGCATAAATGTCGAGCCTCTGTAGTGGATTGCGGCTGCCTGGAACGTAAACTTGATCGGCGGTCAAAGTGATTTGACTTCCAGCTAATGTCTCTTGCCGCGCACATACATTAGTTGGCTCGGCAGCCGAGGCCCTGGTAAACCCGAATATAAAGGCAAAGATAAAAGAGCCGATGAAAGCAGCACAAGTATTAGGATACGTCTTGCTTGTTAAGTAACTCAATGCACGGAGATAGCTTTGGGGTCTTAGTTATGGTGATTGTACGAGATTAGAGACCAAATCGCTTATTCACGGCTAGCAAAGAGCCACCTGTGAGCTTGTAGACAGAACGCAATCACTCTAGATTGAGGGCTTAACTAGTTCATCCAAGCCATCAAAACAGGCTAAGAAAAAACCAAAACCAAACAGCTAGAACAACCAAATAACCACAATTTAAAACAAATCAAAATGGAATCAAGCCATGTAATTTTTGCCACTATCATTTTGGCACTGGCCTCTATCTGGTGGTTTCTCTACCATCGCACAGAAACAGATTTGGCCAGCGCTAGAGCAGCCATCAAAGCTATTCTTGAGAAACAACAAGCAGACTTAGATAGCTATCTAATTCGCACCGAGCTACATCTTTTTAAGCTAGAGCAAGCGCGCCAAGTTCATCAGCAATCCAACAACAGTCAGCTACAGCTCGAAGCCACCACAAATATGGTGTGGGCCTTTTATGAGTCGACTGTGTTTTTCCAACGCAAGTGGAAACAGCAAGTGGAGCGGTTAGTAAAAGACTATCCCATCGCCCTGACCAATCCAGACGAGACTTACTTGAATCAATTGCTGGCCCTCCCTAAAGCACTGACCGATGCCGAATCCAAGCTCAAAGCCGAACTACGCCATGCCTAGACCAAAGCGAGTCTACTTCCGCACCGGGCTCTTCTTACCCTCTTTCATCTCAGCTTGGTGACGTTGCTCTTCAATTTGCTCTTTCAGTCGCTCAATCTCACTATCGATTCCACCTCGGCTTACAGCGTTGTTCTCCAGAACCAGCATGAAGACCTCCAATAAACTCATCTGCTTCAACTGCGTGAAACCAACAGTTTGCACAACATCATACTGAGCACCATCATGCACGAGAAATTCGTCTAAGTATTGGAGCAAACTCGCCCCCTGATATTCGTCGCCAACAGCAAGAAAAGTTACTTGTACTTCCCGAGCAGAGCGCATGTCTTTGGTGGCATTGATTAACACCTGCTCTACTCTTGGTCCATGACTAGGAATTCCATCAGTAAAAACAGCTATCATAAGCGGCCGCTGCCGACCAGAAGCGAGATGGGTTGTAAGCACTTCGGCCAAGGGTGAGGCGAAATCAGTACCACCATTGGGGCTTGTGGTCGCAAATAGATTGCTCACTTGATCAGCAGAACAGCTGCGCATTATTGTATAGCCACTGTTGAATGGAATTATGGTCAAGCCACGTCCAGCCAGCACCCCCTTCGTACGCTCAGAAAAATTAGCAAGAAAGCTAGCGCACCATTGCCACTTTGATTTACGCAATGACGGAATAGGCTCAGCCATAGAGCCTGAGGTATCTATGAGAATGACGAGATCATGTTTGGCTAATTCCTTCAGTTTTTGTTCGTCTGTTAGGGGCGTACCTGGAAGCAATGGCGGATCTGCAACTTTATCTACGACCAGCGGATTTTTAGCAAGAATATCTTTAACAGGAACGCCTTTAACAAATTTGCCAAAATCAGTGGGGCTTGTATGCACGCTCAGCGCAAAACGCTTGCCTTTGCGCTCGAACAACAGATTTAGTTTATTCTCGTTGATAGCAGCGGAGAGAACTTTGTCTCCTTCCGCAAGCCCGCCGTAATATGCAGGGGAACCCAATCGCACGTTACCAACTAGGGCTGGAAGCTTAACGTCATCGAGAGTTACTCCAGACGACTTAAGGGCAAAATCAACCCGGTCAATACCACCTTGCAGGGTAACCTTTTTCCTTGAGGACGCAGTTGCCGTAACATTCTTAGCAGCGCATGCAGGCTGACAAAAAGAAAGCGCGGCTAGAGCCAAACAGCATATAGCCCTCAAACGCTCTGGTGGGATCATGATCAAGGCTTGTTCGTCCTCGTGGCAGATTTAGCCTTTGTCGTTGTCGCTGGCTTGGTGTTTGTCAGCTCTCCCTGCCTCGCTTTCAAACTGACTGGATCGCTGCCATCGTAATTGACATAGTGCCGAACAAAGCCATTGCTGTGCTGCGGAGTGAGCTGTATCTGACTCGTTCCAATCTTCTGCTGACTCTTCAAACCTGATGAAACTTGGTCGTATACGGCCGCCCTAGCCTTGCAGTCGGCTAATATTTCAGCTTCTTGGTGATTGAACTCAGCATTGAGATCTTCAATCTTGATTTTCAATTCTCTTTGCGATCGCTCAAGCTCCCTGGAATACTCAGGATTTTCATACTGCTCCCAACGAATAATTTGGTAGTTAACCGTAATCGGCCGCCGAAAGAATTGCTCGATACCATTCATATGCTCGGCGGCTCTTTCTTTAGCTTTGCCAATTTCAATCAACATCTGTCTGCGCTTATGTTCGATGTTGGCAGAACCCTCGGTCATGATTTGCAACTTACGAGAAATCATTGCGGGATCACTTGTGGGCACTTCGGCCGTCGAGCTAGTTGAACTTGAGGCAGTCCCCGATGATCGAGAAACTCCTAAGCCATTACCAGGCGAAGAGACATTAGCTACAGAAGAAGAAGAAGATGAAGATGAAGATAATGGAGACACACCTTCAGGGGGCATCGCAGACAATGTCTTCAAAGCTTCATAGCAATTCGCTTTCATTTTTAAATCGTTAGTGATTTTGTAGCACTCTGCAAATTGTGATTTAGCATCAGCATTGCGATTGAGCTTGAAGAGAGTCTGAGCATAGTAATAGCGGGCCAGTGAATTGCCAGGCTCTCTGCGCAGAACTTCATAGCCTGTTTGTGCTGCCTGCTGAAAATTGCCATTGTTAAACAGGACAATTTGATTTTCAACAGTTTGCCTCAAGAAATTTGGTTGCATGGGCTTGGCGTTTTTGTAAGCAGCCTGTTGAGGAACAGCTTGTTGAGGCGCAGCTTGTTGAGGCGCAGCATCACAATGGCCCACAAAAGCTGTCAGCAAAATGGCATTGAACAATGCTGTCCGTAAAATCACTTGGCCCTCAAATGCCCAGAAGTACCAAAACCATAATAAACGCATTTCAGACAAAACTACATAACACTGGCTATTGTAGTTCCCCCCACATTGGATGGTTCAAAAAACGCGGCAGCGGCATACCAATCAAGGCTCTGCTATTTGCTGCAGCTAAAACGCAACCAGCTTACAAAGCAGAAACGCTTACAGACCATTGCTTTTCAGGCTCGCGCAACTTCACGAATAGCCTTTATTTATTGCGATTTATCACTTGTTGCCAACGCTATTGTGTTCGGCCCTCATTCTCTTCATTCTAGAAGTATCTTTTCCTTCTCCCAATCCTCTGGCAAAAACAACCAAAGCAGCAATACATCTAACTCTCTCTAAACTGTTCTTGTGACCTTGTCTCAAGGACAGTGCCGCCGTTGCTTTGCCCGTGAAATTTACGATTGCCTGAAGCGAAAAGAGAAATCAACCGCGAACCATAGAGTTTGCTAGCTCGGAGAACCACCGAATGACCATGCAATTCCGCACCGTCGCCACCGCTGCCGTCATTTCTGCCGCACACCTCGCCAACCTCAAGGCCGAAGAGCGCCTCGGTTCCCTGATTCGCCGCGATGACTACTTCCGCCCGACTTTCCGCCAGGCGAACTGCCCCGTGGTCGGCACCGTCGACAACAATCGCTGCGCTCTGGTGGTTCGTTTCGATGACGGCGACGGTATCGGCCAGGATTTCATCACCATCGACCAGGCCGCCGACGCTGCCACTGCCATTCTCAAGGTTGGTGACCAGGTGCTTGTCACGCAAGTCGACGACGTTCACATCGAAGACACAGTCCGCGCCGCGTTCTCCTACACCTCTCCCGAGGGCATCGACCAGCAGACCATCGACAACAGCAAGATTCTGCGCCAGGGCGAATACCTCGACGGCAACAATCGCCGCTGCCTCGTCACCCTCGCCCTGATCGGCAATGGCCCCACCACGCAAATGATTTGCGTCGAACAGTTCGCCGCCTAAGGCACTCAGGGAGCCTATTTTTCGTAGGCTAAATCAGTGACTGTTCCCCCAAAGCAAGCGTAGGCCGAAGAAATTCCTGCTTAAGAAGCAGCGAAGATTGGCCTGCGCACTCCATCTCAGTTGACTTGAGGTCAAAAGACAAACGAAAACGACAATTCAAGAAAACGAAGAAAAAGAAGAAACTGACGAGCCTACGGCTCACACAAGATCGCTCTGGGAGACGGAGAGCTGCGAGCTTCCAGAGCGGTTCAATATAGTGCTAAGCTTTCGCCCCGAAAAGGTCCGCTTCAGCTCAGGTTCCTCATTGATAGCTCCTGCATCCATTTTTTAAAAAATTCACCCTATTACTGCATATAATATTACAGCGATCATCATAGCAAATGAGGCAGTGGTAACCAATTAGTTAGCTCCGACTGTATTACCGACTTCTGTCATTTGTGCTAGATTGCAATTCAGAGCTTGTTCCAAAGAAGTTTTTTTGACAGCAGTTCAGTCAATCCCTGTTCAGACGACCCCAGTTCAGACTATTAATGACAGTACAGCCGCTAATTCTCGTTGCCGAAAATAATCGCAGTGATCAGCAAGTGTTTAGACACTTACTAGATAAATATGACTATTGCCCGCAAATAGTATCCTCCGGGAAAGCAGCCTTAGAAGTTGCACGCAGCACTAGATACGCTGTCATTTTGCTTAGCCTCAACCTGCCTGATATGGATGGCCACGAATGCGCCAAAGCAATCAAAGCTATTGACCTTGAGATGACATCGCAAACTCCTATTGTCGGCATCGCTGACAAAGAAGTAGATGAAGAAACAATCAAAGCTAATGGTGTGAGCTTAAACGACTACCTGTTCAAACCTATCTCACCTGAAGCCCTACGCAAAATTTTACTGCGCCATGCCTACGAGCCAAGACGGCCCAATTTGAAGACGCTCATTCCACTGTCAATCGAAGACGCAACCATACCGCCCTCTTTCGACGACTAGAATTGAACGCTGTCAAAACTAGAGTACTACTGCGCTTGTTGCTTCAAAGCCTTATCAATAAGTTGAATTTTAGCAGCCAGACTGGCTACTTCACTATACTGAGCGCGGCCATTGATGCGCTCCATCTGATCACCCAGGGCTTGTTTCTTCTTGATCAATTTGTCAGTTTTGATCCAGTTCTTCAAAGAACGGGCTGCGGCGCGCTCTTCCCAACTACTCTCGGCGCTGTTAAATAGTTTTTGCTTACCTTTTTCGCCTTCAGGGCGGGCTTGTTTCTGCTCTTTAGTAGCATCATTTGACTTCTTCAAACCAAATTTCAAATAACCGGTGTCCCCGCTATCACCAGGGTTTTGCTTGTTTTTATCAAGGCCGAGCAACTTAGCGCCTTCGGCTGTTAGTGACTTAGGGCGCAAATCGGCTTGTTTCGCTTTGGTCTCTTCGATTGACTCCCCTTTAACAGCTCTTCTCAAACCGCCAGCTTGACCGTTCACAGCATCTCCAGCGTTAACACCGTTGTCTTTCTGCAGCTTGGCAGCACGACTCGACTTAATGTCATCCATCACAGCGAAAGTGGCTCCCAAAGCCATCAAGAAAAATGGATTGCACATAGCCAGACCCATAAATGACATTTTGTCGCGGCTGCCGACTTCTTCAGAAAGCTTGTGCTGGCGCACTTGTTCTAAAGTCATCTTGCCATACTTGGCTGGATCGCTCTGCTTCAAAGCCTGCAACTCTTTGCTTGGGCCCATTACGCTAAGAAAGGCCAAAGCCCCTACGGCACCAGGAGTCTTATCTGCAGCATCAGAATTTTTGGCACCAATAAGGGTAGCTGGGTTCTTTTTAGCTTCAGCTCGACGCATAGCTTCGGCTCTTTCAGCTTCAGCTCGGCGCTGGGCCTCAGCCCGCATAGCGTCATTGCGCAAAGCTTCGGCACGGTTCATTTCGGCTCGACGTTGGGCCTCGGCTCTCATTGATTCATTGCGAGCCGACTGCGTGCGAATTGCATCGGCGCGGCGCTGGGCTTCTGTGCGAGCGGCCTCAGTGCGCATAGCCTCGGCACGCATGGCTTCGGCCCTGCGAACAGCTTCAGCGCGATTAGCTTCAGCGCGGCTCTGTGCTTCTGCACGAGCGGCGGCAATTTGACGAGCAGCATCGCTTTGCCGTGCCGTTTCAACTGACTGAGCAGAAACAGCTGGACGAGCAACTTCAGTCTGCCGAACAGTTTCCGCGACACGAGTAGTTTCCGTTATACGAGTAGCATCAACCGGGCGAGCAGTATTTCCTGGAAGAGTTGAATCAGTTGACCGGGTTGAATTAAATGACCGAGTTCCATCAACTGGTCGAAAGGCCTCTAGACGTCTGGCCTCTGTGCTCATGTTAAACAAAGCAATCTCAGGAGCTGCAAAGGTATTGGTGGTCTTATCCAAAATTTTGTCGAAGTTTTTGTCAGCACCCTTATCTGATCCCCCGTCGCGGGAAAAAGATTGTTCAATAGAGCCTTCGGGTGACTTCAACGTGGATACCTGTCTTTTTGCTCGCCGGCCATAAACAGAGGCAAAAACAATCAGTCATTGCTCTGTGACCTCATTGAACAAAAATTAGAGCCCTTTGTCGATGGTGGAAACACCATAGCGGCAAAATCAGGCCCTAGTGCTTGTTAACAGGCAAAAAGGAGACCAGTTGATCGCTTGACAGGGCGTAGATATATCCCAGGGCTCCGGCCAGGGTGAAATAGGCCACACCAATCATCACTTTTTCTAGGGCTGTAGCCGGTTTAATCAAGTCCCGCTCGCTCACTTGTCCAGTAAAAGAACGGTAAGCGCTGAAGGCAGAAAATATGCCAAGGATGAAGAACAAAGGCGATTGCAACAAATAGGCAGCAAGAAAAACCATGGCAGCCCCTGGAATCAGCACCCATTTGGCAATGGCATTGACGACAAAGCCGCCATCAAAGGGCTTGGCCGGAATCAACTGCAACAAATTAAAGAAACAGCCTGTAGAACCCGCTGCCATCATCAACCCACTACCTTGCTGGGCGCCGAAGAAGAAGAGCATGACTGAGGTGACTCCACCCACAAGCGGCCCGGCCAGCGAAACCCAGGCATCCACGGCCTGATCTGGGGGCAATTTATCCATAGCCACATAGGCCCCGAAAAATGGAATGAAGACTGGAAGTTTTGGGTCGAGACCAAAGAACTTCATGAAAATATAGTGACCGCCCTCATGAATTAAAATCAGCGCTACTACTATCAACGCATATATCGGGCCAAACAACATTGAGTAGAGGCCGATCATGATAAACATTGACAGGCCTTGCTTTAGCATCATGAATATAAAAACTTTGAACTTCACCAAAGCGATGCCAAGCACTGCCAAGCCGCCAAATATAGAGTTCTTAGTCTTTGATTTCGGCTCTTGTTCCACGAATTTCCTCGTTCTTTTTACTGATAACTAGTAGAATCTATCAGTCGTAACAATCTATTTTAAGCAGCCTTTTGTAAGAGTGCGAAATCTGCAATACAGATAAGCCTATCTTTACAGGTTAACAGGCAACAGGAAAGAAAGTGTTGCGACCGGCGACCACCGCCCATAATTTCCAATAAAATTGACCGAATGACAGCAAGCCAACCAAAAGAAAAGCGTTTCGTTAGCCCTCTGCAAATAGCCGAAGATCAAATGTTGATCGGATTAACTTTGCTCGGGCAAGTTGGCTATCTCTTTTGGCGCACTACTGGATATATGCTCAGACTGCAGATTGACTGGGCCGAGAGTACTCGCCAGGGCTATATGATCGGCGTCAAGTCATTAGTGGTAGTAGGAATCACAGCGCTTTTCACCGGCCTGGCAATGTCACTACAAATATCGCGAGAACTTGTCACTTTTGGCGCCGACACTGCCATTGGCGGGGTGGTTTCTCTGGCACTTGTAAGAGAAATTGGACCGATCACTGCCGGGGTAATTGTGGCTGGTCGCGTCGGCTCTTCCATTGCAGCAGAGCTAACAACCATGATGATTACAGAGCAAATTGATGCTCTCAAAGTGATGAGAGTTGACCCCATCAAATTCTTAGTTGTACCGCGTTATACCGCCGCATTAATTGTCATTCCCACCCTCTCAACTTACGCCATGTTTCTTGGTTTATTGGCGGGAATATTCATCGCCAAGACTGCAGCGAACGTACCGCCAGAGGCTTTTCTAGACTCTGTGCGTCAAACTATTTTAGACCGCGACTTCGCCGTTCACTATCTCAAATCAATCATCAATGCCACCATCATCATTTTCTTCTCTTGCGCCATCGGCCTCAACACTCGCGGCGGCGCTGAAGACGTTGGTATAGCCACAACTCGCGCCATTGTCTGGACAATGATTTCAATTTTCATCCTCAACTTCGTCGTTACTTCGCTTACGTATGCTCCTCGCTAGACCTCGCTCGCCCCAAATAGAACAACAGAAATGACAGCTGAACCAGTTCTACAAGTAAAAAATATTCACAAGGCTTTTGGCGATCGTAAGATTTTGGAAGGCGTGAGCTTTGATGTATATGCAGGAGAGATGCTTGGCTTAATCGGCCCCTCAGGCTGCGGCAAATCGACACTTCTAAAAATTATTTGTGGCTTGCTGGCGCCTGACCAAGGCGAAGTAATTCGCCGCTCTGACGATATCGGTCTGGTTTTTCAAGGCTCAGCCTTGCTCAACTCACTCTCGGTGCGCAACAACTTGGCCTTGGCTCTTGATGGTCGCAATTTAACAAAAAAAGAAGAAGACAAGATAATCAGAGAAAAGCTTGAGCTAGTTGAACTCTCAGATTTTATGTACGCCTCGCCCACGAGACTGTCTGGTGGTCAGCAAAAGCGCACCAGCTTCGCCCGTGCCATCGTTAACGATCCTAAGATCATTCTCTACGACGAGCCTACCACTGGCTTAGACCCTGTAATGTCAACAGTGATTGAAGATTATATGATTGTCTTATCACACCAACTCTCCGCCGCATCGATCGTAGTCACTCACCAGTTTTCAACTTGGACCCGCACCACCAACAGAGTTGTTCTGATGTTTGAAGGAAAAATCGTTTGGCAAGGCACCCCCGAAGAAGGCGTCAAATCAGATAATCCGTTCATGCAACAGTTTGCCACGGGCTCAAGGGAAGGGCCAATGCTAGCGGCGAAAATTTAAAGAGACACAGTCCACGAGCACAAACAGTAGGAAGAACGATGGAGCTATCACCCAAAATCTCAGCACAAGTAGGATTGTTCGTCATGACGGCGGCCTGTATGTTGCTGTTCGGCTGGAGCTGGCTCAAGGGCTTGTCAATTATGCATCCGCCCCAGCGCTTTATTGCTCAGTTTCATGACGTAGCTGGCCTGAACAACAATGCCCCTGTCAACATTAATGGTGTGCGCATTGGTCAAGTTGAGCAGATTGATCTCAAGGGCAAGGGCCAGGTTTTGGTTCATCTAAAAATTAGTAGTGAAGACATCACCATCCCTAAAGGCTCTGCCATCACTATTCAAACCCAGGGTCTAGTGGGTGCTAAGTACATTGAAATTACTTTGCCTGAAACCAAGCAAGGTGAATCTCCTACCGCCATTGAGCCTGGCGCCATCGTCGTGGGCCAAGACCCAGTGCGCTTAGAACTGATCGCCAACAAAATTGCGACCAAACTCAATCGCCTTGTCACTGACGTTGGCGGAGATGATGTCGGTATCAGCCTGGCAGAAGCTTTGCGCCATTCGGGCGAAACCGTACACAACATCAATGAAGCTGCCAAGAAATTGAACAGCAACATGGACACTCTCAAAACAGCCTCCGAAAACTTCAGCACCACTTCGACAAAAGTCGGTCAAGTGGCTGATTCTTATAGAAACGTCTCGGCTGGCGCCAATACATTCTTCACCAAGAGTTCAAGAACTGCCGAGTCTATAAATGTACTTGCCGGCAATCTCACCACTACTTCAAAGCGCCTCAACAAAGTGCTTGATAACCCAGGATTTAGTGGCGACCTCAAAGAAACAGCTCAGCTAGCTAGACAAACAGCCGATAGCATTGGCACCACCATGCATGAACTGAGCGGCACCTTGAAAGACCAGGGTCTGAGAACTGACGTACTGAACATGTTGACAAAGGTTAACGACTCAACGGAGCGCATCGCTAAGTCAATTGATTCGGTCAAAACTATCAGCGAAGACAAAGAACTGCGCAGCGACGTCAAAGTAGCCATCACTAACTTAAAAGAAGCGATGACAAAGTTAGATGGTCTTGTTAGCGAGCCTGGCTTCAAAGACGATATTCGCTCTACCATGACCAAAGTGAGAAGTGCAGCCGATGAAGTCGATGTAGCAGCCGCTCACTTCAATGAAGTAATCGAAGGGCCACGTCCATTGTGGAAAATGATGTTCGGCCCCGGCCTGAAGAAACAATCAGCCAAAGACGCTGCTAAAGGCGAAAAAACCCACAAAAAAGGCCTGAAGATTCAGAAAGAAAAAGCCGAAGTTGGAGTAGCCGGAAACGACGCAGCTAATAGCATGGCGCACTAAACAGCATTCCCTGCTAAGCTTCTGTATTGCCGATTGGAGTAAAACAATGACCTGGGAGCCAGTGATTGGGCTAGAAGTACATGCCCAACTAAAAACTAAAACCAAGATTTTCTGTGGCTGCCCCACTGAATTTGGCATGGGCCCCAATGAACAAATTTGCCCAGTCTGCATTGGCATGCCTGGCGTACTACCAGTGCTAAACAAGCAAGCCGTCGAATTCGGCATCCGCGCTGGTCTCGCGCTCAATTGCCACATAGCCGAGCAATGTCACTTCGATCGCAAAAACTATTTCTATCCTGATTTGCCCAAGGGCTATCAAATATCGCAATACGAGCACCCGATTTGCGAGAGAGGCCACCTCGAAATCAATGGCAAGAAAATTCGCATAACCCGCGCTCACTTAGAAGAAGACGCTGGAAAGCTTGTGCACTCAGGTGCTGATGGCCTGCATGGTTCTGATTACAGCTTGGCCGATTACAACCGCTCTAGTATGCCCTTGCTAGAAATAGTTAGCGAGCCAGATATTAGCAGCCCCGAAGAAGCCGCTAACTATCTCATCGAATTGCGCCGCATCTTGCGCTACGTCGAAGTCTGCGACGGCAACCTTGAAGAAGGCAGCTTCCGCTGCGATGCCAACGTATCACTGCGAAAACTCGGTACTACCGAACTTGGTACCAGAGCAGAAATCAAAAACATGAATAGTTTTCAAGCAGTAAAAAACGCTATTCAGTCTGAAATCGAGCGGCAATCAGCATTGCTTGACAAAGGTGAGCGCATCGTTCAAGAAACCAGATTGTGGAATGAAGGTGATCGCAAGACCCATCCAATGCGTTCAAAAGAACATGCCCACGACTATCGCTACTTCCCAGAGCCAGACTTAATGCCACTTGCCATCAGTCGTGAGTGGGTGAAAGAAGTAGAGAAAAATCTGCCAGAGCTACCGGAACAAAGACGCAAGCGCTATACCGAAAGCCTCGGCCTCTCTAACGAAGACGCAGCCATTCTCACTGAAGCAAAAGATCTCAGTGATTTCTTTGACCAGACAATCAAACTAGGCGCCCCGGCTTCGGACGCCTGCAACTGGCTAAAAGGGCCAACCATGGCCTATCTCAAAGAAGCCAAAATAGAATTCGCCGAAACAAAATTGACTCCAGAAAATCTCCACGCCCTCTGTGCAGCGGTGACCTCAGGAAAACTCGGCTCCACAGCGGCTAAACCATTGATCGTTGAATTACTCAAAGATGGTGGTGACGTCAACAAACTAATCGACTCTAAAGGTCTCGCTCAAGTTTCAGATGAGGGACCAATTCGCGTTATGGTAGACGAAGTAATGGCGCGCAGCACTCAACAGTTAGAAGATTACAAAAACGGCAAAGTCAAGCTGCGTCAGTATTTCTTTGGTGAAGTAATGAAAGCAGCCAAAGGCAAAGCTAACCCAACAGTGATAAATAAATTGCTCGATGAAATGCTCCCGGGAAACCCTTAGTTAGCTAATTGGCTCATAAACCAGCATACATACATGCATACAGGTGCAAAATGCTTACCTGCAGAAATTTCCGCCTAGTTCGGTTGGCAATTATCTCGGCTGCTGCATTGCTGCTCTCCTCTTCCATTGAGACAAATGAGCCGAATCAAGCTGCGGCCAGTCCGGCCACGGCTAGCAAAAGCCCAGCTGATAACGCCGCGCCTGTAACTTTAGACGGCAAGAATAGCTTTCATCTGCTGCAGCACTCACAGCCCTCCGGCGAAGACGAAATTTTAGTAAACCCCCTCGGCATCAAAATCACAAACCTACGCCATCACCAGGTAACGCTGCTGCCAAAGCCATTTACAGAAGTTTACTGCTACAAAGTCAAAACAAAAAAAATATTCCACGGCCCAATCAAAGATTACAAAAGTCCCTTCGCCTCTTCTATGGCGCTTCTAAAATCAGTAACCTTTGACGACGTTAAAACAACTAAGTTCAAAGATGACACATATAAAGGATGCTCAGCGGCCTATTCCAATATTTCAAAAGAAGTGATGGCGCAGAGACAGAAAGAAAAATCAAATGGCGATCTTGTCGGCCGGGCACCGCGGCTGTTTGAAATGGTCACAAGTAGTAAGCTTAGTGTGCCCACAGCAGCTAGCAGATTTCTCCATAGCTACTATGGCCTACCGGAAAAACCAGGTTTACCCCTGCAGATGCAATACACAACTTTTGCCGGACAAACCCACCATTACCTGACAACTGACAAAATCGAAGCAAAATTATTCAAACCCAGTGACATGGCAGCACCAAGCGGTTTCAGCAAGGTCAAACACCCAAGTGACTTATTGATTGATGAAGACTCAGAAGACTCTATGAAGATGATAATCATGGATCACTAAATGAAACCTCTTGCCCTTTGCTGAGTAAATAAACCGCTGTGGTGGTATTAATAATAAGTAGGTCAATTTATGCTTAGATTCCGGTATAGGTCTTGCTGAAGATCTTGTTCTAGGTCTTAGGCTTTTAATCGGTCTTAGACTTGCAATAGTCTTGGGTATCATTTTTAGCCCGCGGGGAGTTCGCTCTTGCTGTCGTCGAAACTGAAATGTTTGACCGTGCTCGCCGCACTAATGACTTGCACCGCCGCATCAGCCTATAACTTCAAGGGCTACTATGCGCCAGCAGTATTAGTTTCGCCCATGCGCGACGACATTCAGTACACTCCGGTAGGGATGGGTGTAATCACATCTAAGGCCGGATATAGAGTGCACCCAGTCACGGGCCGTGGCGATTTTCATAGCGGCGTTGATCTTGGCGCTAAATTAAACGATCGTGTTTATTGCCTTCTAGACGGCATTGTTACCAGGGTGGGCTGGCGCGGCAACCTTGGGGTTGCAGTCGAGGTTTATCATCCTTATCCAAACTTGCGCACAATCACTGGCCACTTAAATGCTTATTCGGTTATGCCTGGCATGCGGGTGCAACGGGGCAGAGTGATTGGCTATGCCGGTTCAACCGGGCGCTCTACAGGTGTACACGTGCACTACACTGTAATGAATGAGAGCGGCGAGTATGTCGAGCCGATGCAATTCATTCGCCAGGTGCCGCAATATGTCATGGCTTTGCGTACCTTCCAGGGTCAGCTGGCAATGACGCACAACATCAAGAAGATGCCTAAGATTGACACCAAACTGATTGATTCCGAAACCGAAGATTTACCACCGAGCAAAGGTGAGGGCGCCGAGAAGAAAGGCGAAGAGAAGCCTCCCTCCGCCAGTATTGAGCCTTAAATGGATACGTGAGCCTTAAAAAGTACTTGAGTCTTCAGATTAGTTGATCAAATAGAGATTGCCGTCCTGGCTACCGATACACACCCCAGACTGCGATACAGATGGGCTGCTGACGATGGCACGTTGGGTTTTGAACTTCCACTTAATTGCACCGTTGCGCAAATCAATGGCATAGACATAACCGTCAGTGCTACCGCAATAGATCATATTGCCAGCAATTGCTGGGGATGATGAAAGCAATGGATTGGGCGAATTCAGTTGGGTCTTCCACAAAATTCTGCCCGATGCTGCATCGAGACAATACATTTTTAAATCATCATTGCCAGCAAAAATGCGGCCATTGGCGCCAGTGGCGGCAATACTGAAAGAGCCCGGTGCGCCAACTTTCCAGCGAATTCGACCAGTCGATATATCAATGGCGTAGAAAGCGTTATCCCAACTACCTAAATAGACGGTATTGTCCAGAATCATGGGCGAAGCCATCAAGCGTCCACCGGTTTTGACTTGCCATTGCAAGCTGCCATCTTTAGTAGATAGGCAGTAGACGCTGCGATCTTGCGACGTGACTATGACCGAATTAGGGCTGACGCAAGGTGAGGAAGTGATGCGGCCAATGCCGATAGCAGGTTTAGAATCGGTTGGTGCTCCGCCGCTCGCTGCTGGCGCAGCCGCAGCAGTCGCTGTAGAAGCCTTACCGGTGGCGCCTTCTGAGCTATCTATGGCTTTTACTTCTGGTTGTACATTTAAAGATGCAGCAGCAGGATATTGCCATTTTACTTTTCCGCTATGAGTATCAATAGCGTAAACAATACCGGCGTGCCCACCAATATAGGCCGTAGACTCGAATACAGCTGGTGAGGATGAAACGCGATCACCAGTATCGACTGACCAGATTACCTTTCCGTCCTTAGCATCCAATCCATATATCTTCTTGTCTTCGCAGCCTACAATCAGCATGCCATCGCCCACCGCTGGGGACGATTTAACCTTGTCACCAAGTTTGGAGCGCCAAACCATTCTTCCAGTTTGCTCGTCAATGGCGTAAACATGACCATCATCAGAGCCCACATATATAACTCCTTTATATACAGCAGGAGATGAATCGATTGGACCTTCAGCCGGAAACGTCCAGCGCACCTTGCCTTGAGCGACAGGCGGCAATTCTACGGCACTGTTTCCGGTATGGCATGGGTTCTGCAAAAACATCTGCCAATGGCCTCGGAACTTGGATACGATAGCCTGGGTGCCCTTTGACTGATCCCCGAGAGACTCAACTTTCCCGGTTAGACCGGTCGGTTTTAGACCAGCCTCTGAATGAGTCACAATGCCCGTTTGCACAAGCGGGGCTTTCGTTTGCGGGGTAGCCGCAGTACTACCAGGAGTGGGGGCAGCCTTAGTTGCAACAGGCTTAGTAGCTGGCTTTGGGGCAGTCTGAGCGATTGAATAAGGAGCCAACGCAAATGCTATAGATAAGGATAGGGTTAGCGAGAAAGTGGCTTGTCTTGCCGATTTGAGAACAGTTGTCATGATAAGCACCAGGGAAGGATTATAGCCAAGAATTCCTGCAGAATTAATTGATCAGTCGTGGTCTTTTACTGAAGCTCTCGCTAGGGCCACTCCGACAGGGTTCCATTATAGTTGCTGGAAAAAATTTCGATCGAATTTTGATCTTTTCAAAATTTCTTTTCTTGTTTTTTCTGCCGCGGGCAACAGTCGAAAGTTCCAAAACAGCACTACAACCCGGTTCTACGCGATCTCTACAGGCTTGGATCAATCGCTAATTGATCAACACATCAAAGAAAAAATCTAAAACTTTCCAGTCAGAATCGCTTGTAGTATGAGTTACATGGTGTTATCATCCCTGGCTGTGGGTTGGGATAAGTATTTCCAATAAGGAGGAAATCAGAATGAACCGAGCTGAGCTCGTAGAAAATGTGGCCAAAGCTACAGGCCAAGCCAAGTCAGAAGTGACTCGCACATTGTCCGCTTTTATTCACACCGTAACTGGCGCTCTTGCAAAAGGCGACAAAGTCACTCTAGTTGGCTTCGGAACTTTTGAGCGTCGTATGCGCAAAGCCAGAACTGGCCGTAACCCTAGAACACTTGCTCCGTTGAAAATTGCGGCTGCTCGCGTTCCAGCTTTCCGCGCTGGTAAAGAACTCAAGGACATCGTTAATGGTCGCTCCAAGCAACCAACACTAGTTCTTGCTAAGGCCAAACCAGCTGCTAAACCAGCTAAGAAAGCCGCTGCTAAGCCAGCTAAAAAAGCTGCTGCTAAGCCAGTAAAAAAAGCCGTCAAAAAAGGCGCTAAAAAAAGATAGGTTCTAAGTTCGCTTCGGTACTAGTTACCGAGGCGAAACTTTTTTCGGGTCAATCAACGATTCGATAACGATTAGGATGAATTAGGTAAGAATTCTTCAAATCAACCCACTTCTCAGGGAGCGCCAAGAGCGCTCCCTGTTTTTATTTGTCTACAAAACCGCTCTAGCGATGCTTGAGACGATAGACCGAGTTGCCGACATAAGTGGCCAGGGCTGTCCAAATAAAGATAAAGGCCAACAGATGAGTGGTCGAAAATGGTTCCTTATACAAGAACACTGCCAGAGCAAATTGCATGGTAGGGGCAATGTACTGAAAGAAACCCAACGTAGATAGCGGCAGATTGCGAGCAGCATGAGCAAACCAGAGCAAGGGGAAGCTCGTGATAGGTCCAGCGCAGACAATCAACAGAGCCAATTGCCAGTCTTGACCAAAGACAAGTTGACCCTGACTATACTGATAAATCAAATAACCCACAGCGAGAGGCAACAATAAAATTGATTCCACCGCCAGGCCAACCATAGGCTCAACTGGCGCCTGCTTGCGCATTAGCCCGTAGAGCCCAAAAGTCAAAGCCAGGGCTATGGAAAAATAGGGGAAACTATTCAACCCCACACCATAAATCGAAACCCCAACCGAAGCGAGAAGAAAAGCCAAGATTTGGAGCCGATTCAATCGTTCTTTGAGAATGACCGCACCAAGCACAACATTAACCAGAGGGTTAATGAAATAGCCTAAACTGACCTGTAAAAGCCATTTTTGCTGAACTGCGTATACAAAGAGCAACCAGTTCGAACTAAGAAATAAGGCACTGCCAAACATCCAGGCAATCTTTCGCGGTGACGTCAGTACAGCAATTAGCTCTTGTCGCCGCTCTTTGTTGACAAAGAAAAAGGAAACGGTAAGAAGAGACCAGACAATTCGATGTGCCACCATTTGAGGTGCTGGCACCGCTCCTACGGCTTTCCAATACAGCGGTACGAATCCCCAGGAGCCATAGGCTAAAACAGCATAGAGCGGCCCCTTAGACGTCTTCAGAACGTTTTTTCAGGGGCCACCGTTTCTTCAAAACTATTTTTCAAGTTGTCAGCATACTTAAGTCTTCGGTAATACGAAACGAATATCAAGAGAACGCAGATAAGTATGCAGTCCAGCATCCTGCATCGGAATCAAGTGAGCCTTCTTGCCTGACTCATTGTGATGAGCGTGCCAATAGCCTGGTGGAGTGATAAAAGCAGAATATGGCTGCCAATCAACGCGCTTAGGGTCGATTATTTTGCCATCGCTGTCAATTTTGCTACCGACCAAAGAGTAACATCCCGGCTCGCAATCAAGAATTAGATCTAACGCCACAGATTGATGGCGATGGGGCAACTGCACTGTTCCTTTTGGCAAAACCCCTAACATCGCCCACAAAGTATGAGTGACCGTAAGAGTTTGATCCATCTCTTTGTTTGCCAATAGTATGCTCACCCGGCTGCGATTGACAGACTCACCGTCTTGCTCGACACGGGCCAGCTCTTTGAGCGAATCTTCACTAGAGTACAGCGTCGGTTTGAATCGAGGGTACTTAGCTTCAGCTCCGAGATAACGCAAAAGCGGCTCGTCATGCACCAAATAAAAAGCGGTATCGGCATCGGCCACATGGGTAGTTTCAGAACCAAGCGGTAAAACCAAGAAATCACCAGTGCGATAGGGAATACTGTCGCCGCCAAACAAAGTTGTGCCCGAACCACGAATGACATAAATGAGCTGAGAAGTAGCATTGAAACTAGTGGTCAATTTCTCGTTCGGCAAAATATGGACAAAATTGGCGCACAGTGCAGGGCTTGTAGCTGGCCCTTCGCAGCCGAGAGCTTCACTTACATCTAAGGGAATAAGCTCTGTTTTGTCGCCCTGGTGCAGTGCGCCATTAAATTCAGCATAGGGCACCTGTGAAATTACACCTGAGCCAATTGGATCAGCAGCCTTGGTGTACTCATAGTAAAGGCCATCAGCCTTGAGCTTCTTTAGTGATTCGGCAGTCATAGCAGTATGCATGGCAAAATTCTTGGCACTCTCTGATTGGTCTCGCTTCTGTGATTGTATAACGAGCCCTTTAGTAATTACGACTATAGTCATATGACCATGGTAAGATTGTCAATAAGGACAACAAAATCAAGTAATAGCAAGAAGTTAGACTATGGCCAAAGAAAAAACTATCGGTGCTGGCGAATTTAAAACTCATTGCCTCAATCTGATTGACGAAGTCAATCGCAGTCGTTTGCCCATAGTCATCACTAAGCATGGAAAGCCACTTGCCAGGCTGGTTCCCTATGCTGATGAACCTTACACTTTGTTCGGTTGCATGAAAGGCAGCGTAGTCATCCACGGCGACTTAGTCGACGGCACTGGCGAAGAATGGCAGGCAGATGGCGATTGAATCTTCCCGGGGTCTAATACTCGACACCCATATCTGGATTTGGCTCAATACTGCCAGCAGTGAAATTTCGTCAAAGACTGCGGCACTGATTGACCGCGCTGGCCGAGCCGGAGAAGTGTATGTGCAAGCTATCTCATTGTGTGAATTAGCCACTCTAGAAAGCAAAGGCCGAATAACCATGTCCATGCCCCTAGAACAGTGGATGAATGAGGCGCTATCACAGCCAGGAGTCAGACTTGTACCCCTTCTGCCCAATATTGCTATCGAAAGTGCTCGTTTGCCCGCAGGCTTTCGCGGAGATCCAGCAGATCGCTTGATCGTAGCTGCAGCTAGAGTGATGAGACTAGCTGTAGTTACTCGTGACAGTAAAATTTTGGCCTATGGCAAACAAGGACATGTCGCCATCGTCAAAGCTTAGCGTAGAGAAAATAATCCGATTTTGTCTGCGAAAAGAAGCCTTTATATTTGTGTTTTGGCGTTCCGTATTGACTGCTCCCAAAACACACGACTAGGGGGCTCAAGACGGCCAGCCAGCATTAGCCACGACTAACATTAGACCCTTAAAGAGGCAACTAAAAAGCTTTGCGCTAGCGGCGTTAACTTAGCAATTTTAGAAGAAAACCTAACTCTATATCATAGAAGTCAAGAATATGGTTTTGAAACCTCGTGGCGACGGCGCTTACCATAGTTTTATCTCAAAGCAATAGCAATTGGATGTCATGTATATCCATCATCATGAGTATCCCCCTTCTCTTTCTCTTAAAGGCTCTTAAAAAGACCCACCTATCTTCTCCGCACCTCCAGCCAGCAACACCGTCACCAATGGTTTCAATTGCAGACCAGTGTTGCGAGCTTGGACGGCCATCATTCACCTTTTTTTTCGAGAGGTCACTATGACTAATACGAACCCATCTTCTGGTGGACCGCTGGGCATCGCCCTGCCGGATCTTTCAAACTTGGTACCGGACTGGCTCAATAACTGGTTCACCAACTTTGCTGTCAATCCCTCGCTGCTCAACACCGGCAACTACCTGCCTCCGCTGCTCGCCGCCATTTTCCTGGGCATGGCCCTCGGCTATGAGCGTCGTCGTCGTGGCAAGGTAGCCGGTGTTCGCACAAATATGGTGGTCGCTGCCAGCGCCTGCCTGATTACCATGGTCGGCATCTTCGTCTTCGAAGCGACCAAACTGGGCGACCCCGCTCGTCTCCCTGGCCAAATCATCGCCGGTATCACCTTTCTCGGTGCTGGTGTGATCTGGAAGAACGGCTGGAAAACGCAAGGCATCACCACCGCGGCAGTCATTCTGTTCTCTACAGTGATCGGCATCCTCTGCGGCTTCGGCTATCTGCTGTGGGCGATCACTTCCAGCCTCATCGTTGTCATCTTTCTTCAGGTGAGCTATCGCGTCTTCCCGTCTGACGACTCGAACGATCGCACGCTCTCCATCGTCTGCCCGCTCGACAAATACGACGCCGTTCGCAACCTCTTTCCGAAGGGTTCGAACATCGAAAAATTCAGCCGCCGCGATGGCTCCGTGGTCGAAGTGCGCATCAACGCGCGCCTGACCCGCGACGACCTGAACAAACTGATCTCAACCAACATCCACAACCCTGACCTGCTCTCCATCGACCTGGTGGACGAACAAAGCTCCTGATTGCTCCAGGTCGATCGGACCACTCTCAAGTAACTACCACAACAGCCGCTCCAATCATTCGCCCTGACGGCGAGTGGCTCAAGCGCGCTCACAGGGAAAAACTTATGACCGAATTTTTGAGAAAAGCAAAAATCGTCGGCATCGTGCTCTTGCTCATGGCAATGGCAGGTATCGGCGGTGGCTTCTACGGACACTCGCTGCCGAAGAGCGGCGTGGACCCGCAGGACTACATGACCACCGTCTTCTCGCCGTATGAAGACGCCCAAGCAGAATTTCTGCAGTTCCTCGACGGCACCAAACGCAAATTGCGAATCGGTGTCTACAGCTACACCAACGACGCCATCACCGACAAGCTCATCGAGCTGCATCGGCGCGGCGTCAAAGACATCAAGGTAATCGTCGACAAGTCGCAGAGCGTCTCCCGCACTGCCCAGTATCAGCAAGAGCAAATCAACCGACTCAGAGCTGAGGGCATCGAGGTGATCGTCGGAACTTCTGAAAAGAAGCACCAGATCATGCATCTCAAGTTCGCGGTGCGCGACGACGAATGGGTCGAAGACGGCAGCTGGAATTACAGCGTGTCGGCCAACGACCAAAACAACAACCTGAACTTCGTGCAGTCGAAGAGGCGCGCCGCCCTGTTCACCGCGAACTGGGATCGCATGCGCACTTTCATGCTGACCCAAGACCAGACCCCCTGGAACAAGGCTGACTGAGCCACTACCGCGCCATAAGCGCAAAGGATCAAGGTGAAACTATCACACAACCGTCTCGCTGTTATCTTCAATCCCATGGGCGGATCGGCCAAATCTGGCACGATCGACAAGCTGGAAGCAGCCTGCCGTACCCAAGGCATTGAACTCGTCAAACTGACAACCACTGCCGATTTCGGCTCAGCCAAAAGGCTCTCAGCAAAGGCCGTCGCTCGCAGCGACATCGATGCTGTGATCGCCTGCGGTGGTGACGGAACGGCCTGTCAAGCCGCAGAAGGGTTGTTCGGCTCGGGCATTCCCCTGGCCGTCTTCCCTGCCGGCACGGGCAATCTCTTCGCCCGCGCCTTCTACGCCAGCCCCGACCCGGTGCGCTTCATCGCCATGATCATCAGCGGCCAGCCCCAGCCTGTAGACATGGTACGCCTGGTCAGCAGCGATAGCATCGGCATCAAGCAAGAACAGCTCTTCATGGTGGCCACCGGCTTCGGCAAGATCTCCGACGCCATTTCTTTCGCCACCCCACGCATGAAGCGCATCTTCGGCAAGCTCACCTACGGGGTGCGCATGCTCGCGGCGAGCTTCAGGCCGAATCCTGTGCGGTACAAGCTCACGCCCCTGCTGCCTGATGGTCAGACAGACCTTCAGGTCAAAGCCGTCAGCGTCAATGCCGCAGCGCTGTTCGCCCTGAGCGCAGTGCCTCCTTCGATAATGGCTCTGAGCCGGGGTTGCAACGCCTCGGACGGCCTGCTCGATGTTGTAGCCATCACTGCCACCGGCTTCGGCAGCCTGCTGCAATTCTCAGCGCACCTGGCCAGCGGTCGACCCGACAAGTCGGACAACTACTACCGCATGCGCGTCGCCGCTGTGCGCATCGAAACTTCCTCACCGGTGACGCCGAACATCGACGGAGACCCGGGTCGCCCCACCAGCTCGATGGAACTCTACGTGCTGCCGAAAGCAGTGCAAATCATCGTCAGCTGAAGACACCCTTTAGCTTCTCAACCCTCTTTGGAGTCAAACATGACACTAGGAAATGTTCTCTTCTGGGCGCTCATCGCAGCGCTGCTCTTCATGGCCTACCGCACCGGCTATTGGATCTGGCAAGGTCGCAAGCTGCAGAAGACCGGCTACATGCCTCCTCCTTCCACGCGCTTCGCTCGCTGGTTCGCCAAACGCGTCTATCAAATCGTGTGCATGATTGGCGTCGGCCCGGTCAAGGTCATCGGCGCCGAAAACGCCAAATTCGCTGGACGCGCCCTGGTTCTGCCCAACCACCAATTCGCCCTCGACTTCGCTGTCGTCGGCAAAGCCATTCCCTTCTCTTATCGCCAAGTGGCCAAGGCCAAAGAGCTGCGTCCCATAATCCGAGGCACACTGGCAGCTTGGGCTGGTATCGTTGGGGTTCAAGTGGAAGGTGGAAAATCGCAAGAAGGCGGTGGCGGTCAAGCAGTGATCGACACTGGCGCCCGCATCATCAACGCCAGCAAGGGCGCTCGCCTGTTGCTCTTCCCGCAAGGCAAGTTGGTCTTCAGCAACAAGATCAGCAACGACGACTTCCGCACCGGCGCCATTCGCATGGTCAACGGCGCGGCGGAACTGGGCGGTGATGACCAACTCTACGTGCTACCGGTAGCGGTGCACTACAAACGTGACCGCAAAGACGCCAGCGCCGTTCATCGCTTCATGAACGCCATCGGCTTCAAGAACTTCCGCCGGTGGAAGGACTTTGAGCTGGTTCCCAACGCCGACGGCACCAAGACCAAGGTGGACCGAATCTTCACCACCTATGGTGCCACCGTGGTGATCGGCAAGCCCATGGCAGCCAAAGACCTGCCGAAGGATCCCCGCGCAGCCACCAACGCAGTTGCCGCTGAGATTCAGCGACTCCTGACCATCGCCGAAAAGGCGTAGTCAGCGCGAAAACAAAAAAGGACAACCCTGCTTCACATCGCCGCCATCGGCGCAGTCTTTAGGCGACCAGATTCAACACTCGCCACAACCAAAGGCAGGGCAGCAATAATCGCTCTGTCTTTGGGTTTTCTTTTTCCCTCCAGTTGAAGGACCAATAATGTCCACAACACCCCAAGAACTTTCTAACGCAGCTCTTCTGAAGGCTGCTGCCGCCGCCGCCAAATCGGATCTCTACGCTATGGCACGACAGGGTCTGCTCGAGTTCGGCCATCAGCGCTTCGAATACAGCACCAGCATTTTCGACAGCTACAGGTCCTTCGGGGGCGATTATCTCTACGATCTCGTCCCCCGCAGTATGCTCAGCGCTCGGGAAGGCACGCCCGCTAACGGTATTTTTCGAGGTCTGAGCATCGCTGAGATGTTCGAAATCTGCTTTACCAAAGAGGCACTCGAATTTCTCCTGCGTCACGCTTACAGCCCTTGGCGGTTCTGGAGCAACGTCTACAAGCTGAACTCGAATCTCGTCACCAGCCCAGCGGAAGAGGCAGTTCCCTTTAGCCTCGACTTTGTCCAGCAGCGTATTCTGACGACGAACACACCCTTCGGCCTGGCGGGCTCGTCCTTCAGTGACGTTCACTGCGCCAAACTCAAAGCCTTGCTCGAAGTCATGGGTGGCAGTCTCGACATCAGCAAGCTGGAGCCAAAAATGGCTTTCTTCCTGATGCAGCACGGCCTGATCATGCACAAGACCAAGTCTAACGACTACCGCGAGATTGCTGAACTGGTGGTCAATCCACTCTGGGCCGATTGGCTTGCGGCCTTGACTGCAGTGCCAGCTGAAGCTCCACCTACGGTGCAAGCAGAAGCTTCGCCTGCGCTGTCGGCCGAACCGTCACCTGAACCGAAAGCGGCGCCCACCGCTTGAAACATCACTCTAAACGACGCTGAGCGTCCAGGAGAACTTCTATGTTCGCTACCGACTTTTTGACCCTGCTAAGCAAGATCCCCTTCGGCTGGATCGCACTTGGCCTGCTCGCTGTCTGGTTTGCCTTCTGGCAGATACAGGGCTGGCGTCTATCTCACCGCAGCGGGCACTATGCTCCGATGATCGCCAAGCTCCCGCGCCTGCTTCGCTGGGGTGCTGGCTGTATCGCCGCACGACTTTTCGTCGGGCCGGTGACCGTTATCGGCTGGGAGAAGTTGCACAATTTCAAGGGGCGGCTCGTGGTCACACCCAAACACGTGATCGAAACCGACGCCGCCCTCGTGGCAAAACTGGCACGCACTCTCAAGGTGCGTTTCCTCATTGCCATCAACCAAACCCAGGGCCTGCGCGGCGCACCGCTGGCCTGGATGGGAGCAATTTCTGTCGGCTACGACAAGAGCAATCCCGCCATGTCAGCAGCCAACGCCACCAAAAGCGCTGTCACGGTGATGACGCAAGAACGCGACAGCATCTTGCTAATCTTCCCCGAAGGCAAGCTCGACAAGGGTAATGTGCTGGTGCGTGAGAACTTCCGCGCTGGCGCTGTGCGAATCGCCAAGGCCTGCCATGAAAGGCACCCTGAGCAGAACTGGCATATCTTGCCGGTGGATGTTCAGTACATCACCGACCCGGCCAAGGCTACTCCGTTTCAGCGCCTGCTGAAGAAGCTGCGCATCCCCCGCGGCTTTCTCGGCAACACCGTGTATGGTGCCACGGTCACGTTCAGTGACCCGATCAAGGTTAGCACCATGCATGCCGAGGAGACAGTGGCCACCGACCAACTGTTCGAGGCTTTCGTTAGCATTCGGCAGAAGGCCTGATCACGACTGCCAACTAACAAACTTCCCCTATGAACTTCATCAAAACCCGGGCTGCCATCGCCGGCATCCAAGTGCTGCTCGCTTCACACGAGGGCAGCAAGGCGGTGGCAGCCTATGACCTGGCGCTGGCTCAATCGAACGCAAGTTCGAACGAGAACGCGGCGGGTGATCAGACTTCTGCAAACTCGATGGCGAGCACCAATCGCTCGATCATTCCGGACTTCGTGCTCCAGACCATGTTCATGCGCATGGAACGGGCTGCCGAAGCGCTGCACAAGGCACTGCAAGAAGAACAAGAATACGTCGACCAACTGATTCATGCGGCTGGCTTCTTTAGTCAGCTAAACTTCTGGTTTCGCCAAATCAGAAGCTTGAACGGTGGCGAGCTGGCATCGGACGAACTCTACGCGCTCGAAGCCGAAACCAACGCCCTAGTGCTAAAGGCGAAATAAGCCCGACTGGGCCCCGAGAACACTATTGACGCAGAACCGGCCACCATGCCGCTTTTGCTCAATAGTGTTTCTTTTTCATTCACCCTACTAGGTGGCGTAGTTGTAAATCGAATTGAGGTAAGCATTCGGCAAGCACAGGTATATGCAGTTGGTGGACTAGTTTCAGGAGATCCGGCGTGCTTTAATTTGAGAGTATCAGCGCGCAGTTTGGACTGCGAAAAGAGCACGAGTTGCCGACTTTGGA
>JBIPOV010000027.1:0-90658 GCA_044378815.1 Obscuribacteraceae bacterium (SeqCode)
TGTAATGCAGCTCTCCGCCGGCCCTAAAGGGCTGGGTCAGGTAGCCACCGGCTGCCGGCTAAAGGTGAATGATGATTCAAGCCGCGATCTCGCCGGATTTCCGCGCTTTTACAGCGCCGCCTACAGCTGGGAAGGATTTGTAATCGAGACTATATTATCAGCAGAGCCAGAGGGCATAGAAGCCACTTTCTATCGCACATCTGCTGGGGCTGAGATAGATCTTGTTCTTGAATTTTCGGATCAGGAAGTCTGGGCGATTGAGATTAAACGCGGCTTGTCTCCTAAAGTTGAGCGCGGTTTTCATATAGCCTGCGAAGACCTGCAAGTAGATAAACGGTTTGTTGTGTATCCTGGCTCTGAATCGTTTTCTCTAGGAAATGAAATATGCACAATAAGTGTAAAATGTCTGGCACAAACAATTCAACAAAAAATCGCCCAAATTTAAAGCGGAAGTCCTCATTCAACTACATACACCAGTATTGCAATTTCAAAAAATTGAGACTGCCGCTGTTTCTATTGCCCGAACTAGGCACTACCCTTGGTGCCCCAGTACCGGCTTTGATCCACTCTTGTCTAACCACAAGAGTAAGACCATTGTGATTTTCAAGCGATCTAGCCCATTAACTCAGTCATTTCCAGAATTAACGCTTTTTAGAAACAGCCTTAGCAAAAGAGGTACCGGCTTTAAATGCAGCTATTGTTTTAGTCGGTACGACGACAGACTCACCGGTTTTCGGATTTCTTCCGACACGCGCTTTGCGCGAACGAGAACCAAAGGCACCAAAACCAACCAGTGTTACCTTACGACCTTGAGAAACTTGCTGAATAATAGTTTGCATTGCGATATTGATGATCAATTCAGCGTCTTTCTTCGTAGTCTCTGCTGCGCTCGAAACAGCATCAACTAGTTCGGCTTTATTCAAGTCAAAATTCCCCCAAGTATATTATTGATTTTCTTCTTCAAGGCGCGCTGAAACAAAGCGACTAAAATCACTATATGCCTTATCAGAATTTCCTAACTCTAAGTTTAAGCTGGCACGCTCCTGCAAAAACTCCGGCAGAGACTCCTGCTTAATGGCATCATTTATGCAGCGAAGAGCATCATGGTACTTTCCAGAACTGCGAAGGATGCGTGTTTTCTCAAGCCATGCCTCAATTATAGATGGGTCTATATCTAGACATTTATCAAAGTCGCTCAAAGCAAAGGTATCATGACCCAACCGAAGCAGCAGCAATCCACGACCACAGATGGCGTCAGCATTTTTTGGCTCTAGCCTAATTGACTGATCAAAATCGCGCAACGCTAAATTGTATTCATTGTAATCATCATAGACCAAAGCTCGACCATACCAAGCATCACTTGATTCAGGATCAAGCTCAATTGCTCTGCTAAAATCTTCCACCGCTCCAGCAAAATCAAGAAGCTCAGAACGCAACTCGCCCCGTGACAAATAAGCACTGAAGAAACCTTTATCGCATTCAATGGCATCGGAGAAATCGCGCAAAGCCTCTTGGTGCAAACCAAGCTCAGCGCGACAAAGACCACGAAAATAGGAAGAAAGAACACAATCAGTGCTCTTTGCTAAGCGAATATTGAACTCGTGAATGGCACTCTTATAGTCACTCTTAAGAAAGTAGATATAGCCAAGATAGTAATCGGCCTCTGAGATAAAAGGATAAAGCTTTTGAATTCGGCCGAAGCAAACCAAAGCCAAATCAAGTCTCTCAGCCGACATATGCTCTAGCGCCAAGTCGAACAGAGTCTTTGCCTTAGAATCAGCTATATCAGGACAAGTAAGTACATATGGCGACATAAAGCTCTCAACTCCTATCAACTTCTCCCTCATTTAAACTCACTAGACCAGAACCTAAGCGAACCATCATGAAAACTCACAGCTAGCTGATTCTTGAAAGGATTCCAGGCCAGTGCTGTCACAGCAGATTGACCACGAGCAACGACAACAGGAGCAGTTCTATTTCCCAAATCTGTCCGCCAAACATAGACTGCCCCAGACTGATCGCCGCAAGCAAGCAAGTGCTCGAAAGGATGAAAGGCCATACTGGTCAATGGAGCAGTTGGGCCATTGAGTTTAGTCGGTTGTGCCGACTCAACTCGGCGATCATCGAACTTCCACACATAAGCACTATATTCACTACAAATCGCCAACCAGCGACCACCCCAGCTCCAATCTAGAGACTTAATTTCACCGGCACCATTCAGCTGCAAAACTATTCCAGAGCCAACTACCCATACACGCACGCTGGAATCTCGGCAGGCATAGGCGAGAATACTCCCTAAGCGATTAAAACGCAGGTATGTAGGGTCACCTTGTCCATTCAAATGATATAGAGATTTACTTGAGCCCAACTCCCACACAAAAATTCCATCACTGGCACAGCTTGCAAAAATATTGCGTTCAACGGGATGCCAACAAAGATCGACGACAGGAAGACTATGCTCACTCAAGCGCTCAACAAGTGCCCCCGACTGAGCCCACAGGCTGATATCTTGATCGCGGCTGGTTAACAGCACCCGCGACCAAGGCGACCAAGCTAGCTTGCCCAGCGAGCCACCTCTTTCCAACTCTACAGCCTTACCAACATCAACCAAACTCCATAGCCTGGTAGCCGTGTCGACACCTGCAGACGCCACAAAATCATTGTTACAACTCAAACCTATTTGTATAATTCGGCCATCGTGCCCAGTCCAGCGCTGACACGCACTGCCATTCTCGTCAAAGAGAATCAACTCACCACTAGCCGTGCTAGCCAACAAAGCAGCACCTTGTTGCGACCAACAGAGTCTCTCTATCCTAGATTCTAGACAAACCTCTGCTTCAGAAGCAAAAGGGTTCTGAGCAACTAAACTCTTCATATAATACCAATCTTCCTTCTAATGATAATAGATTATCAATAGAGAGAAGTCAACTTAGACAAGAGCGATCAGATGAAACAACCCAGCCCAAAGACGAACCAGCAGCTAGCGGCACTAAATCACCTATAGTTGCAGGAACATTTAATTCGCTGCGGTCCAAATAAATTTGCGAATCGTTCAGAGGCAGACCATAAAAGATAGCTCCATATTCAGACACAAAAGGTTCTAGGGCTGACAATTTATCAACGCCGTCAAAAATACTAGCCAAATAGGACAAAGCGACAGGTGCAGAAAAAACCCCAGCTGGGCAACAACCACTTTCCTTTTTGCTGCGCACATGAGGTGCACTATCAGAGCCAAAGAAAAATTTTGGATTACCACTAAATGCAGCATCAAGAATAGCTTCTCGATCTTTCTTTGACTGCAGAAGCGGTTTACAGAAAAGATGCGGACGCAGTGAATCACCAATTAAGTCATCAAAGCTAAAAAGCATATGATGGACAGTTATGGTAGCAGCAACATTTGGAGGCAGAGAAGCCACCAGATTCAAAGCCTCGGCCGTAGACACATGCTCAAACACTACCCGCAAACGAGGAAACTCGTGAACTAGCCAAATAATTTGATAGAGAAATGACCTCTCTCCGTCAAGACTAGACGCTCCCGGTTCTTCGGCATGAACACACAAAACAATGTCAAGCTCCTGCATCGCACTCAATATCTCTACACAATCTTTCAAAGAAGAAATGCCATCATTAGAGTTAGTTGTAACTCCCACAGGATAGAATTTCCCCGCCAAAGCCCCTACCGCCTTTAGCTGAGAAAGAGAATCAGCCTTAAGCGAACTGCTAATCTTAAAAGTCATGAGAGGCTCAAAGAGACTACCATTCGTAGCTGACTTTATCTTGTCGCGATACTCAGACAACAACTGAGCTGAAACAATTGGAATTACTGTATTGGGCATAACAAGCGCACGGGCAAACTGAGCCGCAGTATATGGCGCCACCAAGCGAAGCAAATCTCCTTCGCGAAAATGTACATGAAAATCATCAGGACGGCGAATAGAAAAGCCATTCATTAGCAAGCACAAAGCCTCATTCTTTAACGCCACGGTCTAGCTCGCAAGGCCGAATCAACACTATCACCACCCAGGGTAACTATGCGCGCCTTGCCACCACAATAAAGCGAGGGCACGCAACTCCTTGCAACCCCAAAGCCTCATTAACTTCATCCAGATACCGCGCACTCTCAACCTCAAAACCTGAGTACTGAAGCAAATAAGGAATAGTGGAGAGACTTTGCAAACACGAGAGTGGAAGCTGATCAATAAATTGCTCCCATTGACCGCTCCAACTTTCACGCGTCCAAAGCGCATCAAGAATAACCACTCGACCATCTACCTTTAGCAAATCTCGCCAGTGCGAAAAGACTTTGATTGGATCTACCAAAAGAACAGCAGACTGCCTGGCGGTAATTAAATCAAAGGAAGCATGGTACGCAGACGAGAAAAGCGACTGATCATGAATATCACCAGTCAAGAAATCTACACGCTTGGAAAACTCAGCAGGGAGGCTAGCCTTGCTTATCTCTAGTGACGGTCCTGAAATATCTTGCGAAACGATCTTGCCCTCATCAGACAACATTGAAGCTAGCATGTGAGTCAAAGTACCAGTGCCAGCGCCGACATCCAAGCAACTGTAACCGGGCCTAACTGCTACCGATCGCAAAAACTCCGACCGCCAAGCCTTAGCTTCAGCAGCCGACAATAATCCATGACCAGATTGCTGGTTGTACGAGACAGCTTCTTCATCACAGAGAGCCTGAATGGTAGCCGAAATGCTCACTAAAATTTCTCCCCTGCCAATTTTACATACAGAACGAACCGATCTAACATCGAAGCTACTTTTCAGACCTGCTCAGTATCGCCTTGAGGATTTCTACAACCTCACCCTCTTCAGGAAATCTACCTAGTTTGATTTTTGAAAAAATTCTGGATTCACCAAAATCTACCTCGAACAAACCACCGGTAGTTTGATAAAGCTCACTTCGGATACCAAACTCGATACCGATTTCTGCAGCCAGAGCAGTTGCCCTAGGCTCATAGCCGCACCCGCTACAGTACGTGATCTTAGTGTGCTTACTCTCCCGAACTGCAGCAGCGTTGAGTTCGCTTAGAACCTTTTCTCTCAACTCTTGCCAAGATTTGTTTTCAAAATTACTCATTGACCTAAGCCGAAACCAACATCGAAATATCGCATAAATGAATTTTGCTCATTAGTGTTCATGTTACCACCGACATCAAAGCGCCTAGCCTTTTTTGTGCATTATTGATAATGTATTATCAATAATGCACAAACCCAGAGGCGACCCTTGATTACAAGCGATATGACAAAAATTGCCGAAAGTAGCGATTGTCAATCGCAGAACAAAAGGCTATCAACAAAAAAGGCTTTCTTAATAGCCTACCCCTTGCTCTGGCTAGCGATGTACTTTTCTCTAGCACCCAATCCAATTGCCTTATTGGAACTACGCTGGCCGCTAATTCTTACAGGACTAGTAGGAGCAATCATCGGAAACCTCAGCGCCATTGGTGGCGGCTTAGTTTTTATCCCAGTGATGATCTTTGTTTTCCATCTGCCCCCTGTAGTCGCCTTAAAAATTGCGCTTGCCAGCCAGTCATTTGGCATGACTGCAGGGGCTATTAGCTGGCTAGGCAAAACTCCTATTTGCAAGAAAACACTGTTCTTTGCGACACCAGGATTACTGGCTGGCGCAAGCATAAGCTCATTATTAATTCACCCAAACCCACTTCTAATCAAAGGTCTATTCGGCCCTGTATCTATAGTTCTTGGATTACTAATAATCTTTACTAGCATGGCAAAACAAAACATCAGCAGCAAAACCATTGACCAGAAATGGGCGCTGCCGCTTTTGGTAGTTTCATTCATTGGCGGCTTGATATCTGGCTGGGTGGCGGTAGGGGAAGGCGAGGTAGTGGCCGCATTTCTCATGCTAGCCGCTGGGATAAACAGTCGAACCAGCATAGCCACCGGCGTACTATTGCTTGCCATCACTTCTATTTACTTAACTCTCATACACCAGTTTTTTCTCGGCGGCATACCTTGGGACTACGCCTGCTTCACGATTCTCGGCTGCGTCTACGGCGCTAGCCTGGCTCCAATTCTTGGCCGACTTATTGGAGCGCAAAAACTAAAGATCACCTTTGCCTCAATCGCAATACTGGACGGCTGCTTGTTTATCTATCAATGGCTGAGGACTTAACAACAATAGGAGGTAATAGCAACCGAATTTCATAGCGAATACAACTCACTGGAAATTGAAGCAGCTTAATGATAATGTATTATCAACAAGAAAAAAGAGGGCTCAAATATGAGTATTGTCATTGGTCGCATGGAATTCCAGGGACCAATTCTAAATTCACAAGGTCTAAAGAATGAGCCTGGGCTATTTGCATTGCTTTCCAACGCCAAAAGAGGCACTCGTCTGGTGGCAATGTATCACTCAAGTTCTATTCGCACGACTATCGAACGACTAGTAGAACGAGCAGAACCAACTGCTACAAACAGATTTTACGCAGTGCTTTACACCCCAGGGCTTGACGAAACTCAGCGACAACTAATTTGTGAAGACGTCAGAAGAGAGCACCAGAGAAGCCCTGCAGTCTGGTAGAAAACTAGCGCAACCGACTCAACGGAGAGATAAATGATAATCGAGTTTAAAGGCGGCCCTTTCGACGGTGACATTGTCGGCGGTTTCAACAAGGCAGTTGAATTCATGGTCGCCTGGCACCATCCAGATAGACCTGTTTATGGTCGCCACTGTTGCGCCTGCTGTGCTGAAACCCTTGAGATGATCGAATATATTTTCGTCGGCTACGAGCCTGTTCTGCGCAGAGAAAAAGAAGCGAATAAATCAGCAAATCAGCCAGTACGGCGACTTCTATAGTAATAGTAGGACAATTCTCTCGGACGATACGGCCGGGGAATGTCAGCGCTAATAATCCGCTCACTCGCCATCCGCGCACCTATAATGTTGCGAGAGGCCGGGCCGATAACTAATTCGGCTAATGCTCCGGTAACGAAGAGCCCATCAGACCAGCGCAAATATTTATCCAAGACGGGAAAACCACAGGGTGCGCAAGGCAGATTCATCTCGTCTATTGCTTGCCGAACCAATGCACCACCAGGCAAACAGCGCTCAAAACCAGTTGCCAAAACCACCAGGTCGGCCTCAATTAAACTTTGATCCTCAAGAGTAAGGCGAACGGAGCTGCTGTCTCCACTTGCAGAAACCACCGAATTCTCAACAAACGAAACGGCTTTGCTTATCATTGCTCCATGAGCCTGGCGACGAACATCTTCTGGAAACGAACCCCAATGGCGAGCACTATCTACTCTTCTGCGGCGCTCAACAAAGTTAGCTTCACGAGCAAGAAGATTCAAACACTTCGGTCCTAGCCAACAGGGGTCTGCGTCAAACTGCTTGATCTTGAACTCCCGAGAATGCAACAGTGTGACTTGACCGGGCCGCTTCTTTGACAGTGACAGAGCTACTTGCATCGCGCTAATCCCGCCACCGACAACGACTACCTTTGACCATTCCCTCGCGGCAGCGGCTGCGAAGTCTGTCGAAAACACATGAACAATTGGCGATACCGCGTGCAGCTCTTTAGCCCATGCCGGAATACTAAGGCAATCAGCCATGCCAATACCAAGGATGACACGCTTAGACTCGAATTCACCTTCTGTAGTAGTGACAATATAAGATTTACCTTTCCTACTCAGAGAGAGAGCACTGGCGTTGTGACGCATAGAGGAGAGATTGCCAGAATCAACTACATGATCACAATGAGCATTGAACAATCGCAGCGATGGACGCTTGTACTTCGAATAAAACTCCGCCGCACCGCTCGCTCGCTCTCTAGCAAAGCGCTTTAGCGCGCCTGAACCAGCATCAAGGTTATGCTCAGCCGGCGAGCGCAAAAACTCCATTCCCGTATTTTCAGTACAACGCTTCCAGACAGCAAGAGGCCGATCATGAGGATCTATCACTAAAACCTTCTCGAGGTTAGCTCTTCCAGCCTTTAAGATCTGGTTGCTTGCATAAGTACCATGTATGCCACCACCGACAATCACCCAATCAAGCACCCTTCTTCTCCCGCTTCCTTGCCCGCTTAACCAACTTGTCGCCATCCTCAGCGATTAGCTTCTTAACTGATTCCAACATCTCTATATAATTTTCTTCAGTATCACAGTTTAGATAACTGGTAGATTTAGCACCGACTTTCAAAGTAACAACAGACGCATCGTCGCATCGCCAGTGGCATCCAGTGGTTATCACAGAGCAGCCGACCTGCTTGGCCAAGCCTTCAACATAGTCATGAGTAAGGTCAACGACACAGCGCTTTAGACAGGCTCCATCCGTACAAATCATTAGACGTAGGCGCTCTGAAAGATAATAGCTTCTAGAATCTTTGACTGCTTGAATATAAGCATCACGATCAACATCAACGCCACGCTTGATGCGATAGCGCTCAAGCACTCTGTCTATGTCATCAATAGTTACGTTTCCCTCTCTATAAATCACGAGAGAAAACGCGGATCTCAAAACATCCACTAAAAAGCCAGCCCTTACGAACGAAGCACGACTGAAAACCAGATACGGCAAAAGCTCAGAGGTGTATCATCATTGATGATAATCTATTATCATTAAGAAGGCAAGCGAGGAGAAACAATTCCAAATGGCCATAGACTTGCTTTGCTTCACGGCACTCGGGCTGGGCTTAAGGCACGGCCTAGATTTTGATCACATGGCTGCGATTGCAGACTTAGTTGGCTCAAACGCAGGCGATGCTAGCTCTACTCAAAAGCCGAAAGACAAGAACCATTCTGTTGCAAAGATTCAGTCATGCCTGATTGCTATTTCCTACGCTTCTGGCCACGCTGCAGTTGTAGCAATCCTAGGGCTTTGCGCACTGCTATTCTCGGCAATACTACCAAGTTGGATAGACCCACTGATAGAAAAACTAGTTGGTGCATCCCTTATTTTTCTTGGCAGCTGGATGCTTTATTGCCTCTTTAGAAAAACTCAAAACAACAATAGCTTAGCCATTCCAAGCAGAGGCAGATTGCTACTAGATCTAATTCTGGCAGGCAAAGAAAGGCTTGAGCGAACACTTATGGTCCACCGGCAAATTTCTCACCCACATAAGCCCACTCAACTATGCAATTGGCAGTGCGCGCTAGCGATTGGTGCTCTCCACGGAATTGGAGCAGAAACAGGTACGCAAGTGATTCTGCTTACGTCGGTAGCCGGCAGCAACAATCTAGCAGCCAGCTTAATGATGTTGAGCAGCTTCATAACAGGCATGCTGGCTTCGAGCATCATAATCGCAACTATAGCCAGCGAGGGCTACTATCGCGCGGCTTCATCTAGAATTTGGCTCAAAGCAATAGGTTCGCTGGTGGCCGTCCTAAGCATTCTCATAGGCACCTTACTGATCAGCAACAAAGCAGAGGTAATACCAAGCCTTGATTCGCTTTTCTTAAGTAAGAGGCCTAGTGATACAACGAGTGTGAATCACTAATTCCCCATCGAATCTTGCGTTAGAATTCAGCAAAAGTTTTTTAGTAGATCCATCCTTACATAGCAGTTCAACAACATAGCCTTCTAGCGTCTCACCTGTTGAGATTCGCTCCAAAGCTTCTTGCAAATTTTGTTTGTCTGGGTGGAACTCAGAAATGTTTTTGCCCACAAATTCTTCTTCGGCATATCCAAGCATTTCAAGCTTGTACTTATTGGCTTTCAGCACAGTTCCGTCGGCAGCAACCCACAACATTCCAATTGGGGCATTATCAAAAAAGTCGGCCAATTCTTTGCTTTCATCGAGCTTAAGGCCAGACGTTAATACTAAAGACATTACACTTTCTCCTTTATTTTGTGTTTGACAAACTAATGTTCATCACATTCGTCTACTTCCGAGCCGCCAAAGGCATCACTGAGCATTTGCCTCTGCAACTTTTCAGCAACAACCTTAGCCTGCTCTTCAGTAATCTCTGCAATAGCCAAATGCACTTTTTGCTGACAACTCACAGCATTAGGACCAAGCAAAGCCACCACCGTCTCAAGAGGCGGGCAACCAGGCTCTGTGCACTTTAGCTCAGTCACCAAAATACTAAATTCATCTGGCACCAGAGCAAACTCACGAATCCAGTCTTTTACAATTCGCGTCTTCTTTGAACTACCAGTGCCACTCAATCGATCAAACACACCACACCTCATCGCCAATCAATACTAGTGGCGCAAGTCAGCTATACCCTGCGCCACACTGCGCCAAGCCGCAGGCATACCCGAAAGCAGGCACAACTCACGCTCCGGCATCTCTTGCAAACAACTTACACGATATTCCTTGCCTAGAGCAGATTCAACACTAGCCTCATAAGCAGCAATCCAACTAGCTAAATCATGCAAATGGCCTAACGAACTCTGCCAAGAACGCTCTCCCTTTTGCTTTAAAGGGCGAAGTTGATCAGGTGCCCATATCCCTTCTTTCAACGAGGGCAACCTAATAGCAACAGGGTAAAACCGATAGCGGTTAATATAAACTCCAATATTGGCGCCTCGACCTTTACCGTCTAGAGAAGCAATAGCAGCTCCAAAACCCCATAACAGAACAGACTTACCATTTTCTAAATCAGAAAAATAACAAGAACTTCCGCGCACACCACTAGGGGGCTGAACCCGTTTGAAATTTTGCTCTAGCAACAAATTACCTTGTTCTCGCCTAATATCACAGCCCCAACACCAGCATTGAATATGCATTAAACAAGTGGCAAAGCTCTGGTCTGAATCCGACAGATAGCTAGTGCTCAATTGAGCCACCAGAAAGCTCTTTGTCTTCTCGATTGAGTTCAGCAATATAGCGACTAAAGTCTTTGTAAGCCAAATCTGGCTGCCCTAACTCCATATAGATAACAGCCCGTTCTTGCAAAAACTCAGGGTCACCCTCGCAATCTATTGCCTTAGTTATGCAAGCTAGAGCCTGCGGCAGGCTACCACACGATTTCAAAACGCGGGCTTTTTCGACCCAAGCTTCTACTATAGATGGATCTGACTCAAGACATTTATTGAAATCGGCCAAAGCAAAAGCTCCTTCGCCTAAGCGCTTAAACAACATACCTCTTGCACACAAAGCATCAGCATGAGCAGGATCGATCTGAATTGCTTGATCATAGTCGCGAATAGCTTCGCCAAACTGCTCAAACTCTTCAAAAATAAGTGCTCTGCCGTACCAGGCATCAGCAAAACCAGGCTTTATTTCAATCGCCTCATTGTAATCGTCAACAGCTCCATTAAAATCCATGAGAGCGGCTCGCAACCGACCTCGAACATAATAGGCAATGACGAAATCTTCGTCTTCATCAAGTGCGTTTGTGTAGTCACATAGCGCTGCAAAATGATCGTTCAGCTCTTCGTAACAAAGACCACGAAAATACATAGCTAGCGCACAATTTGGCTGTTTCAAAAGACGAATAGTAAACTCATCTATCGCCAATTGATATTCTTTCTTGAGAAAATATATCCAGCCACGATAATAGTTAGTTTCAGAAAGCTCTGGCCAAGACTCTAGCACCTGGGCAAAACAAGCCAGCGCCTGATCAAATTCATCGGCAAGCATTAACTGGCGAGCCGAATCAAACGCCGCAAGAGCCTTTGCGTCTTCAGTCTTTGGCTCATCAAGAGTCTGCTTACTCACAACTATGTACCCGTGCCAGCAAACGGAAGGAAACCAATTTCGCGGGCTCGCTTAATCGCTTTTGTCACCATACGCTGATTTTTACGACTGCAACCAGTAATGCGAGCTGGCAAAATTTTGCCATTTTCCGACAAAAACTTGCGCAAAAAATTGACGTCTTTATAGTCAACCAGCTCAATCTTGTTTGATGCAATAGGATCAACTTTTACCCGCTTCGGCATAAGCGCACGGGGCTCACTTCTCTGTACCTTTCCAGCCATATTCACCTCTGTTTATTTTGCTGTCGCTAAATGACTTATAGCCATGTTCTCTTGCGCCACATCACTCAAAAATTTGATATTCCAATCAGGGAACGAGTCGGGCAGATTCTTCCATGCATCAACCCCGGCAATCATTTCCTCATTAGTGAGCAAACAAGCATCCAGCTCTTGAGTGAGCCATTGCTGGTCCATACCGATACCAATCAAAACCAACTGCTGGCGACGATCACCAAAGGGCTCTTCCCAGCTATCGTGAATATCGCGCAGAAGCAATGAATCCTGCGGCCAACGTTCTTTATCCATAGCAGCAAAGAACATTGCCCCAGGCTCAATACGACAGGCACCACCAGCTTGCGACCACTCTATTGAATAGTCCATACGGGTAGCAACCCAAAGAAATCCTTTTGAGCGTATAACACCATCCCAGTCAGCATCAAGAAATGCACGCAAGCGCTCCGGATGCATAGGACGACGAGCAGTGTAAACAAAATTAGTGATACCGTATTCAACAGTCTCAGGAGTATGAGTACCGCGCAATTCCTTAAGCCAGCCCGGAGCCTCGGCTGCACGATCAAACTGGAAGAGACCTGTATTTAGAATTTTATTCAGATCTACCAGACCAAATTTCGAACGCACAATGCGAGCCTCAGGATTGAGGTGCTGCAAAATTTTAGTCAATCTATTTAGATCATTCTTCGAAATCAGATCAGTCTTATTGACGATAATCACATTGGCAAATTCAACCTGGCTAATAAGCAAATCGCTTATGGTCCGAGGATCTCCCTCATTCAACTCTAGACCACGCGACACTAAGGCCGCGCTCTCCATATAATCATCAAGAAAATTCATAGCATCTACTACTGTAACCATGGTATCGAGGTGAGCTACTTCTGAAAGCGAAACACCGTTAGCATCAGTAAAGACAAAGGTTTCAGCAACCGGCATCGGCTCCGATATTCCAGTAGACTCAACCAACAAATAATCAAAGCGACCTTCACTAGCTAAGCGATTGATCTCGACGAGCAGATCTTCTCGCAAAGTGCAGCAGATACAGCCATTCGACATCTCAACCAATTTCTCGTCAACACGACTAAGGCTTGCACCTTGCTTAACTAGCTGCGCGTCAATATTGACCTCACTCATGTCATTCACTATCACAGCGACCTTGAGCCCATCTCTATTAGAGAGAATATGGTTAAGCAAAGTCGTTTTGCCCGCACCAAGAAAGCCAGACAATACAGTCACCGGTAACTTTTTCATGGAACCCCACGCATGCAAACTAAGCCTAAGCAAAGCTACAAGAGTCAAGGATGACAACCGAGAGCCTGGTGCCACCCTCACCGGACAAAGATCAGAGCCAGATCAATTTCCGAGTTTCTCTTGCAGCGTTCATAGCTTTACTGATAATAGATTATCATTATCATTAAGTCAATAATTTTGTTAGCGCGAACAAGAATCACAAAATCCATACAGCAGAACTTCATGTCGTTTTAGAGTAAATCCATTCGGCACTAGGTTCTTTACGTTGAGACCGCAGCCATCGACATCAAAAACTTTCTGACAACCACTACAAGAGAAGTGGTGATGATGGTGACCGCCCGGTAATTCGTATAAAGCAACGCCGCCTGGCATATCAACAACTATGAGTTTTTTGTCGCCCACCAGCGCCTTTAGATTTCTATAGATAGTAGCAACGCCTAAGCCTGGGCAATCGCCCTGAGCCAGGTCAAGAATCTCTTGAACTGCTAAAGGCCTCTCAGCACTCTCAAACGCCTTAAGAATGGCCTGCCGTTGCTGTGTATTGCGCTCCATAACCACCCGTTTGCTTACATAGCAAGATTACAACATCCAGATAATTGTTCAAGCTCAAAGAGGGTTGACTTCCTCTTAATGATAATCTATTATCACTGGCCTTGCCAAAACTTTAGCCTTGAAGACCCTGCATCTAGACAGGGCCTGTATCGTGCTGCAAAGGACAAACACTTAGAAATATGAAAAAGTCAGACAGAATAATAATTAAGATGGCTTGCGGCCTGATGGAATGCAACCACTTCTACGTGACAACAAAGAACAAGCGCAACAATCCCGAACGGCTCGTACTGAACAAGTATTGCCCCGGCTGCCGCTGCCACTCAGAGTTTAAAGAAACAAAAAAATAGGTTCAATCAAATGAAAACACTGCCAGTAACAGTCTTATCTGGTTTTCTCGGCGCCGGTAAAACTACCTTGCTCAACCACATACTCAACAACCGCGAAGGTTTGCGTGTAGCGGTCATCGTCAACGATATGAGCGAAGTAAATATCGACGCGCAGCTAATTAAGCATGGCGGTGCCAGCCTCAATCGCGTCGAAGAAAAATTAGTTGAGATGTCTAATGGTTGCATTTGCTGCACTCTGCGCGAAGATCTCCTGATAGAAATCGCTAAACTCGCTAAGCAAGGAAAATTTGAGTACCTATTAGTAGAATCAACTGGCATCTCAGAGCCTCTCCCTGTGGCTGAGACCTTCTCTTTTGAAGATGAGAGTGGTGAGAGCCTGGGCAAGGTTGCCACTCTAGACACCATGGTGACAGTGGTTGATGGCTTCAACTTCTTGAGCGACTATGAAGAAGGCATCGAGTTGAAAGACCGCAACCTCGGCATCAATGAAGACGACGACCGCAGCATATCTGATCTGCTTGTTGATCAAATTGAATTTGCCAATGTCATTGTGCTCAACAAAACAGATCTGCTTGAGCCAGAGAAGCTGCAGGAGCTTCATAAAATCATTGCCCATCTCAATCCAGAAGCCAAGATAATTGAGAGTGAATTTGGAAAAATAAATTCCAGCGACATTCTAAATACCAAGCTGTTCGATTTCGAGAAGGCTTCCGAAGCGCCAGGCTGGATGAAAGAAATGCGTGGCGAGCACATTCCTGAAACCGAAGAATATGGCATCTCTAGCTTTGTCTATAAGGCACGCCGTCCTATACACCCAGAGCGCTTCAGAGCATTCTTAGACAAAGAATGGGATGGTGTCATTCGCTCAAAAGGTTTCTTCTGGTTAGCCAGCCGCATGGATTTCGCCCTAGACTGGTCGCATGCCGGAGGCTCCTGCCGCCTACAGCCAGCTCATCAATGGTGGGCTTGCATCGATAAAGCAGAATGGCCAGAAGAAGAAGATTTTCGTGCTGAAATCGAAGAGGAGTGCCAAGGAGAGTACGGTGATAGACGCCAAGAGTGCGTATTCATAGGCATTCACATGGATAAAGAATGGATCGAAAACGAACTTAATCAGTGCCTACTCACTGACAAAGAAATGAAACTCGGACCTAAATCATGGGCTAAATTCAACGATATGCTGCCCAGCGAATGGACTGTTGCTAACTAGCGGCCAGTTGAGCGACAGTGGTCTTGGCGCAAAAGTCTAAAGCTTGAGCATCTAGCTGCTCAAGCTTTTTACATAGCGAGGCAAAGTTATCACTCAACTCACCTCGCTCAACGTGCTCATCTTGAGCGTTACCAACTATATTGAGAATGTCCAAAATAGTGATGAGCTTACTTGATCTTTTCAAGGCGTAGCCACCGTTAACACCGCGATTGCTAGTGACTAATCCGGCTGAAATTAGCGGTTTAAGAACCTTAGGAATGTAAGCTAGCGAAATCTTTGTCTGCTCAGAAATCTCCGAAGCGACAAGCCTCCTTCCCTTATTTCTGGAAAGCAGGACAACAACTCGCAAAGAATACTCTGCACCTTTAGAGATCAAGACAAATCCTCCAGCTTATCATCAAGGATTAACGCTGAATAGCAATAACTAGCGCGAATAATACTCGACCACTAAATTCTCTCTGAAACTCTGATCTAGCTGATCTCTTTCAGGAACTTGCAACAATTTTATAGACAGTTCGTTCTTCAGCACTTCAACCCAATCTGGCTTAACTTGCATATTCTCAAGCGTGATAGTTTGGATAAACTTTTTACTCTTCTCGCGGAAAGTAATCACATCACCAGGGCTTAGCCTGGCCGAGGCTACATCAAGCTTCTTACCATTAACCAACACATGACCATGATTGACTATTTGCCTAGCTAAATCTCGACTAGCAAAAAGACCTGAGCGAAAAACTATGTTGTCTAACCGCCTCTCAAGCAGTTGCAAGAGAACAGTGCCAGTGGCAGCTTTAGCCCTTGTGGCTTCTTCATATAGAGCCACAAATTGCTTCTCTGACAATCCATAAGACCAGCGAATCTTCTGCTTCTCTAAGAGCTGTGTTCCATAGTCAGAGACTTTCTTCTTCTTTTGACCATGTTGACCTGGTGGATAGGGTCTCAAGTCATCAAACTTAGTGTTACCAAACAAATTAACACCGACAGCTCGACAGCGTTTTGCCTTAGAGTCTGTATATCTCATCTAGTTTTCCTCACAACAAACTGTAAAGCAAATTCAGCTGCTCTACTACGAAATTCAATCAATCAGTTTAGTTAAGGACAGCCAATACAGCCGTCCCCAATCAGTGATAATACATTATCATTAACGACGGTGAATTTCAAACGTTTTTTAAGTCAAGCAAAATCAATTTACCTGATGCACAACCAATGGCTATGCTAGCCGCCTGCGGCTGCCACGCTATCGAACTGATTTCGCTATCACCAGTAAATAGAGCAAGTGGTTCGCTCTTGCTCTTGCCTGCAATATTCCAAATAATCAAATTACCATCGAGGCCCGAACTAGCCAAGCGCATATCACTTGGGGCAAAGGCCAAGTTAGAAATAAAGGCTTGATGCCCTTCTAGCATCAAGGGCTTACTACCACTAGGACCTTTCCCGCTAAAATCCCAGATTACCACCACTTCACTGCCACCGGTGGCTAAGTAGCGTGAAGTACTATCCCAAGCGAGCTCTCGCACCTTTGTCGCGTAACCATTCATAAAAAGGTCATCACCACTCGGCAGCAACCAAATATGAGCAGCACCATCCTGGCAGCCGCCAGCAACAGTTTTGCCGTTTGGACTATAAGCAATATCAAGAACAGAGCCCTTCCATTCAAAGAAACGCTTAGGTTTAACCTCAGAATCTGCCCACAGCCTCAGCCCACCATAACTACTGGTGGCAAACAGATTTGGCATAGCCGGATTCCAGGCGATACCAGCAATGGTGCTACTATGCCGGGTAAACTCTTTTTCGACATTGCCTACAGCATCCCACAGACGTAGATCCTTTCCTGCAGCAGTCAATAAGACATCACGCTTAGCATTCCAAGCAAGATGCTCCACCCAACTAGAGCCATGATCCATTTCAGCCACTTGCTCAAAGGTACGATTGGCACTCTCATAGATGCGAGCCTTACAGTCTTGACCAGCACTAGCTAAATACTTACCACTAGCCGACCAACCAACCTTGAGCGTGCCAAGGCTATGGGCCATCCACTGCGAAACTACTTTTCCACCAACATCAACAACCGTAACCTTACCTTCAGCGTCGCCACAGGCAAGCAGAGAACCATCTTTAGACCAACTTAAATGAGAGATATAGTCACCACAATCAAGCAGCCAAGCTAAATCTAGATCTTTTACTTTCTGAGCAGTTGACTCTTTACCAGACATGAATAGAAACCCTCCGTTAGCTCTGCGCGGTTGAGATTACGACCAATGAAAACAAGTTGGTTGTTGCGCGGCTCATCTCCCCACTCTTTGTCTGGACGACCGTCAAAAAGCATATGCACGCCCTGAAATACAAAACGTCGAGACTGCTTGGCTATGCTAAGAATGCCTTTCATCCTAAAAATATCTGTCCCTTTCTCACGCAAGAGCTCCCCTAGCCATTCATTAAACTTCTTCTCGTCAAGATCACCGTCACAGGTTATGCCAACCGAACTGACTTCACTGTCATGGGTATGCCCAGCGTCATACACTTGAGCACAAATTGGCATCAAAGGCTCGTCTTCGAAAGATAATGACATAGCAAACTCTTCAGGCTTATGCTGAGTGAAGAGCGCATAACGACCAGCTGGAACCACAACTTGAAAGAGCTTGCTACCTTCGCTATCAAGATTCAATTGATACGACTTAGCGACCGTATCGATGATAGCTCCAGCACCCACCTCAAGTTTATCCTGAGAAAATTTGACCACAGCGACCTCTAGCAACGATTCGATCACCATCAAATCAGGCTTACTAATATGCTCATTAGTCACTGGCAACAAAAGCATATTCATAGAAGGATCTGGGCCATCTTCTAAGTAGAGAGTCGATGGCCCCTTAAAGTCATACAGACCAACCCACTCAAAGGGATACTCTGGATTTAAAAATGTGGGCTTAACAGCAAGAGCTCGCTCAAGATCAAAACCACGCACACTAAGAATCTTATCCATATCTAGCTCAGCATTCTTTGTGCGATAAATTTTTGCCATAGCGTTCATTGAACGCATTTTCTCCTCCAACTGATTCAACTCTTCTTCAGTAACTAAATCAGTCTTATTGAGAAGAATGACATCAGCAAAAGCAATCTGTTCTTTGCACTCTGTGCTCGAATCAATATGCATAGCAACATGCTTTGCATCAATCAAAGTAATGATGCCATCAAGCTCTAATGACTCCTGAATCTCATCGTCAACAAAGAAAGTTTGAGCTACCGGTGCAGGATCAGCCAAACCAGTTGTTTCTACTAAAATATAGTCAAATTTATCTCGCCGGCGCATTAGATTACCAAGTATACGAATCAAGTCACCACGGACGGTGCAACAAATACAACCATTGTTCATCTCGAAAATTTCTTCGTCAGCTTGAACAACCAAGGCATCATCGATACCTATTTCGCCAAACTCATTTTCGATTACGGCAATCCGCTTGCCATGGTTCTCGGTCAATATTCTATTTAAAAGAGTGGTCTTCCCCGAGCCGAGAAAACCAGTCAAAACCGTCACCGGCACTCTATTTAACTTATCTACGTTAACCATCTAATTTCACCATGCCCGTATAAACTAACCGGCCAAACAATTTGCCCGGTCGAACGAACGAAAATGATAACCGTTTATCAACAACTCCGTCTAGTATTCAATCAAATCGACAGAATTCCCCGAAAGCAAGTGCCTGTCGAAATTTGATATACTGTACCCCAGTATAGTATCTATTAGAGTTCTCTCATGCACACTAAAAATGACAAGAAGAAATTGCTTAACCGAGTCAGTCGCATTCGCGGTCAGCTCGACGCTATTGAACGAGGCCTTGAGAAAGACGAAGATTGCTCAAAAGTACTGCAGACAATAGCGGCCTGTAGAGGAGCCATGAATGGCCTGATGTCAGAGGTCTTAGAGGGTCATATCTTGTCACACCTGGTTGATGTCGACGACCCCAGCCAGTCTGACCGGGTCGAAGCAGCCCACGACTTGGTTGACATCGTGCGGAGCTATCTAAAGTGAGCACCACTTCTTTACCGACAAAAACAACTGACATACCCACAGAAAAAACCAGCAAACAAGAAATTCTGTGGGAACGCATAGAGCGCGAAGATTTGACACGCATTGCAACCGTTGCAGCGCTTATCACAGGCGCGTTCTGCGTATATTGCCTGGGCAATTTTCCAATAGCCCTATTTGCTATTCATTGCACCTTAGCAGACATTATATTATTGGCCGCCGGCATAATTGGCAGCAAGCCAATACTCAGCGAAGCCAAAGAAGCTCTGCTAGAAAAGCGCATGAACATGGAGCTTTCTATGGCCATCGCTCTGACTGCAGCGCTGGCAATTGGCGAATTTCTCACTGTTGCTTTGATCATTCTATTTGTTTTGATTGCCGAAGAGATAGAGAAGCTGACCATAGAAAGAGGTCGGCGATCAATCAAGAGCCTGCTCGGCAGCCTACCTCAAGAAATATTCATAGAAGACGAGGTCGGCGAAATCAAAACTATCAACATCTCGGCAGCCCAACCCGGACAAATTGCTGTAATCAAACCAGGAAGCCACATTGCTATTGATGGCCTAGTTATCTCAGGAAACTCTACAGTTGAACAATCAAGCATAACTGGTGAAATGCTACCAGTAAGCAAAGAAGTCGGCTCCATCATATACGCAGGCACAATCAATCAATCTGGTGCACTAAGAGTAAGAATAGAAACAACCGGAGTAGAGACAGCCTACGGCAAGCTATTGAAGACAATCGAAGCAGCAGAAAATTCACCAGCTCCGATAGAAAACATTGCCGACAGATTATCTGGCTATCTTGTCTATCTAGCTTTAGCATGGGCTGCAATCACCTACCTCTGCACAAAAGACTTACCATCGACGATATCAGTAATTGTTGTGGCCGGTGCCTGTGGAGTAGCCGCCGGCACACCACTGGCGATACTAGGAGCAATTGGTCAAGCGGCAAGAGCCGGTGTCATCGTAAAGGCTGGCCAGCACGTAGAAACTCTGGCAAAAGTGAAAACCGTAATTTTTGACAAGACAGGCACATTAACGATGGGCCAACCGCTGGTCACACACCTATTGCCCACGCCAAAATTCACGGAACTAACGCTACTTTCGGCTGCCGCAACCTGCGAACTATTCTCAGAGCATCCACTAGCTCATGCTATTAAAGCCAAGGCCCAAGAAAAGAACATCACCCCTAAGGCTCCAGACCAATTCAAATATATGCCTGGTCAAGGTGTTGTTTGCCAACTACAAGGTCGCCAAATCATTGCCGGAACAGCTTCTCTCTTAGCCGAGCATGACATCAATATCGGCGGTCTCGAGGGGTTAACAATGCCTCAAGAGATGAGCGAAACAAGTGTGTTTGTTGCTGTCGACAAAGAATTTGCCGGAGTGATATTAACTGCAGACAAGATTCGCCCAGAAGCCTGCGACGTTATCAAAAAGCTAGATGCTTTTGGCATCTGCTCAGTTCTCCTAAGCGGAGACAGTGGTGAATCAGTAAAGGCAATCGCCAGACAGACGGGCATTGCCAAATACCAGGCAGGCATGCTGCCCACAGAGAAATCAGACTACATCAGAGCAGAGCAAAGCCGTGGGCGAAAACTGGCTATGATCGGTGACGGCATTAACGATGCACCTGCTTTAGTCAGAGCCAACATTGGCATAGCCATAGGCTCTGGTACCGATATAGCGCTGCAGTCGGCTGACGCTATGCTGGTAAAAAATAATCTTCTCAACCTAGTTGATTCTATAGTCATTGCTCGCCGCTGCTATGGCATCATTTGGTTTAATTTCATTGGCACCATCGTTGTCGACGTTATAGGAATGGCACTAGCGTCTAGCGGACATCTAAATCCACTCGCCGCTGCTCTTGTGCATGTTGGCTCCGAACTTCTTTTTATCTTCAATTCGGCTAGGCTATTGGTCAACAACGAATGAGCGCCAAGTCTTGACCGATGACGCTATCAAACAAACTGATAGAGAAGACGCGCTCTTCGCCCAAGTCAACTTCAAACACTCCCAAATAGTGAAACTTCTCGATTGTGTGCTATCAATACTGAGTAATCTACTTAGCACAGCTACTGAGTACTTTCTCTTGAAAACAAACTCTCCAGTCGAAGTCTCACAAAATAAAGTGAGCCTAAAACTGTCAGCTAGGCAAGTCGCTTTAATAGCCTTTCCGCTGTTCTGGTTAGTGATTTATTTCTTCTTGACGCCAAACCCGATGCTACTGCTAGCAGGGCGCTGGCCACTTATTCTCACCGGCTTTTTCGGTGCACTAATGGGCAACCTCAGTGCCATCGGTGGCGGCTTTGTCTTCATTCCAGTGACGATCTTCGTCTTCCATATAGCTCCGCTAATCGCTTTAAAAATAGCACTCGCGAGTCAAGCTTTCGGAATGACTACAGGGGCGATTGGCTGGCTAAGCAAAACTCCAATATGCAAAATAACATTTTTCTATGCACTACCTGGGCTATTTGCTGGTGCCACTACTAGCTCGTTGTTACTCCACCCGAGCCCACAAACCGTAAAGGGATTATTTGGTGTAGTTTCGATAATTCTTGGAATACTAGTGGTTGTCTCTGTTCTGACAAAGAGGCAAGCACAGAAAGACACAATAGACAAAAACTTAGGCCCAATAGTTTCAGTAGTTGCCTTTATCGGTGGCCTGATCTCTGGCTGGGTAGCCATAGGCGAAGGTGAAGTCGTGGCGGCCTTTCTTATTCTGGTTGGTGGCGTTAAGAGTAGAACCAGCATAGCAACTGGTGTGTTGCTGCTGGCCATTACTTCGATCTACTTGACCTTACTACACCAGTTTTTTCTTGGCGGCATACCATGGGATTACGCCTGCTTCACGATTCTTGGTTGCGTCTTCGGTGCTAGCCTTGCGCCGATAATCGGTCGCATGGCAGCCGAGCACAGACTAAAAGTAATCTTTGCCTCGATCGCAATACTAGACGGCTGTTTGTTTATCTATCAATGGCTTACGTCCTAATAACAAAGCCAAGCATCAAGCTGGCTAATTTGCGACAACTACAAATGAGGAGAGTGTCAGGAAGCAGGCCTTGTCACACAGCGAGTATGAATGAATACGTCTCCATCAAAGCGACCATTCGAATTGAGCAAAAGCTTAGCTGTGCTGCCATCTTTGCAGAGCAAGCCAACCGGATAATCCTGCAGAGTATCGCCGCCGGAAAGCCTTTGCAGCGCTTCTTGCAAGTTTTTCTTGTCAGGATGAAACTCGCCAATATTGTGGCCAACAAACTCGTCCTCTGTGTATCCGAGCATTGCCAATTTGTATTTATTTGCTTTGAGAATGGTACCGTCAGCGGCAATCCAAAGCATGCCAATTGGCGCGTTATCAAAGAAATCAACTAACTCTGCGCTCTCATCCAATTGGACACCAGACTTAAGTACTAAAGACATACATTTACTCCCTCGCAGCGTCGAACCAATCTTATCATGAGCATGAGATGCCCGCCAATCCGCCCCTCAGACTCATGTTTCCAGCAGCAACTGCACTAAACGGATAAAAGATAACGCACCAGCTTAACCAACTGATTTTCCAGCAATATTGAAATTCCACATAAATGGCTGTCTATTAGTGCCATCTTTGCGCTGGTAGCCCTCATACTTCAAGTGTTTGTCTTCAAAACTACCGATTACAGATGAAGCGGCAGCAATACCGAAAGCAGCCATGCCAATGTACTTAGCTTGCGGTACCTTGCTCAAAATGCCAATACTGAGGGCCAAACCACCGGCGCCAAAACCAATGTCTTCAGCAGCCCGTCGACCGTGCTCAGACTTAAAGTCACCAGCACTAGCAGAGGTGTAATTGCTCAAATCAGAAGGCAAATCAGTCAAACGCTTCAAGCCATAGAGTGCCGGAGCAACGCGATTAACATAAGGCAGCATACTGCCGCCAATCATGGCATCAACACCAAGGGTCTTAACCGGATTGATATCAAAGTCGCTTTTCTTACTGTAGAGAAAATCAAACTTGCCATTACTATTGAGCAGCTCCGCAACTTTGTCGACGGGAGTAGCCAAAGAATGAGAGTCGCCAGCAGTATCTGTTACCACGCCAACCAAGCGGCCGTTTCTATCCACCTGCATACTGCCTGACTGGCCGGGCAGAATGCCCTGGGTGCTGGTCAAACGCTGGCCCAAAACATAACTAGTGGCGTCTTGCTGCAACTCCTTAATGCCTGTGTCAAAAGCTCCCTGCAAACCAGCAAATGCTCTAGCATTTCCCATTTTGAGAATATTCTCGAACTTAGTTTGGCCCAACACCGTTCCTGCCGACATCACTTTCTCTTGGTTCTTCAGCCCTGGGGTACCCAAGGTAAAAATCGTTTCGCCGGTCAAATCTCTGTTGGAACGATCTAACTCAATTGCCCGACTAGGGTCTGGTACCAAACCTTCAACTTTGAGTAAAGCTAGGTCATTAATATCGTCGTAATTGATAATGCGTGCAGGAAGTAGCTCACCGGTGGGCATTTCAACTTTTACTGAAGTTGAATTCTTAACCACATGGCCCGCTGTAACAATCTCATCGCCGTTGCGCACAAAAAAGCCACTGCCAGCGTCTGGCCCACTACCTCTTTCGGTTCTAATTTTGACCGATTTTCCTAAAAGATCTTTGTAGGCATCAAGAACCAGCCCGCTGCCACAATATTCATTGCGCTCAACGCCGCCACCAGGCTTAATCTCGGGCACAACTTTACAAGAATCACTATCACCGACCATGACGCACCTGGCTATGTTCTTAGTTCATACCCAAATCATAGACAATCGCCACCCTGCGGTCTTTGGGGAAATTACGGTCAAAACAAAGCACCTGGCTGTAACCGCGAAAATTAAGATATCAAAAACTGCTGCTGTTCAACCACAAGTTAAAGAGGCCGCAGGCGATAGCCCACTCTCGATATGTTTTCAATGACAGACTTAGAGAGGTCGTCGCTTTCATCAACTACCTTGCGAATCCGCCTGATAGCAACTCTCAGGCCTTCTGGGGTAGCATCTGAATCGTACTGCCAAACCCGTGACAACAGGGTATCAACACTAAAAATCTCATTGGGGTGGCGCATTAAAAATTCAAGCAAAGCAAAATCGCGGGGCAGCAAGCGCAGCTCGTTCTCGCCACGGGTAATGCGGAACTTGGTGGGATCGAGGGTCAAAGTGCCATGCTTGAGAACATTAGACTGAGAAATCGGTGGACGCCTCAAGAGTGAGCGAATCCGCGCCGCCAACTCCTTAAGATTAAACGGTTTAGTGACATAGTCATCGGCCCCAGAATCAAGCCCTTGCTCTTTCTCGGCAATCTCGCCTTTTCCAGTAAGCATGATGACCGGTGTATTACCCCCAGCCGCCCGGAAATTCTTGAGAATATCAATGCCGGCCATTCCAGGCAAATCCCAGTCGAGAACAATTACATCGTATTCAGTCATTTTCAAAGTGTCATGACCATCGAGCCCGTCATTGAAAACCTCAACGGTATGGCGCTCAGCAGTGAGGCCATCACCAATAGTCATAGCCAGGTCTGCATCATCTTCGACTAAAAGTATCTTTGCCAATGTGGAGCCTATCTTTGAAGCAATAGTTTGAAGCGCAAATTTGCTGCAACTTTCACTTTGACAATATATCGTCTTGAAAGCCGTTTTGAACAGGGCTCAATAGACTCAATCTGTTTTAGGCAGCGCAGCAATGGGGATAAATGTCACATGCGCTTGCATCTTTCGCTAACATCCAAGGTTCTCATCTTTGTCTCTGCGCCTCTCCTGATTCAACTGGGCTTGCTAGCCTCACTTGCATCACTTCAGAGTCAAGCAGAACAAGCCTTGAGAGTTTCGACCAAAAGCGGAAAAATATCAGACGCTATCAACAAAATTACCAATGATGCTTTTGAAATTTTCACAGTTTACGGCAACGAGAAAGCACTAGACGAGATTAGTTTTGAAACTAGTAGAGCCCAGGAAATGATGGAGCGGGTGCACGAAGACTACAACGTGCTAAGAGCTTTTACTCAAGACCAACCTGAAATTACAAAAGCAATAACAACCTCCGAAGAAGCCTCGAACCGATGCATGAAAGTGCTCAAAGACATCAAAACTTCTTTTCTAAAAACGGGCGGCGACGGTCGATCGGAGCGCAAAGTGCTATGGCGCAAGTTGCGCGATGAGATGAAAGGAATTCTTTACAACGAGCTACTCACTATTGGTGATGAGCAAAAACGTCTCTCACAAAAGGCCCCAGAGGTACAAGCACAGTTCCGCGAGAAAGCTCAATCAATAATGCTTGGAATCGGCCTCTTCGACCTAGCCCTCGGCTTGGCGCTCGCTTTATTCCTAACAAAGGGAATTACAACCAGGTTGCACAGAGTGAGCGAAAACACTTATCGACTAGCCAGTGGTATGCCATTGCACAAGGTAATGCGCGGCAGTGATGAAATCGCCAGACTTGACCAGGTCTTTCATAAAATGGCCAATGAAATCAAAGAGGCATCGCGCAAAGAACGAGCAATTGTCGAAAATGCCCGCGACTTAATTTGTACCATCGATACCCAGGGTCGCTTTCTCGCTGTCAATCAAGCAGCTGAAGCATTCTTTGGCATCGAGCCCCAAGACTTGCTTGGTAAACACTTCATTGATCTTGTGGTCGGTTCAGACACCAATAAAGCCCTAGACTACCTAGAAAAGCTCAAACAGAGCGATAACTATAGTGCCACCCCCCTCGAAATCGAAATGCGCAGCAGTTCAGGCGTTACAGTAGAGACTCTGTGGTCAGCCCACTGGTCAGAAGAGGAAAACTCATTCTTCTGTGTCATCCACGATATGACCGATCGGCGCAAAGCAGAAAAACTCAAACAAGAAGTAATGGCAATGATCACCCATGATCTGCGCACGCCACTTTCGACTATAAATAATGTCCTCGATTTTTTCGAAAACGGCACCTATGGAACATTTGACGCCAAAGGTCGCAACTATGTCTTGATGGCAAAACGCAATGCAGATCGCATGGTTGCCCTCATCAATGACTTGCTCGACATAGAAAAGATCAAGTCAGGCATGATGCAGCTAGAAATTGATACGGTTTCACTCAATCGCTGCTTCAGCAACTGCCAGGCAGCAAGCCTGGGCCTGGCAGAAGAAATGTCAGTAAAGCTAGATTTTGAGCCAACAGATATAACAGTAGCCGCGGATGAGCAAAGACTAGACCGTGTGCTTTCCAATCTTGTAGCCAACGCTATTAAATACTCCCCGAAAGGTGGAACAGTAAAAGTTACAGCTATACAACAGAGAAACTCGGTTGCCGTAAGAGTAGAAGATCAAGGCCCAGGTATTCCCCCAGACATGCTAGAAGCTGTCTTCGAGCGCTTTCAGCAAGTGGGTGGCAGCTCCAAATCAAAAGGTGGCTCAGGCCTCGGCCTTACTATATGTAAGGCCATCGTCGAAATGCACGGCGGCAAAATCTGGGTAGAAAGCCGTGGGCAGGGCAGCACATTCATTTTTAGTCTGCCAATCCAGTTATAAAGCCGGAACAGTTATAAAGCCAATCCAGTTATAAAGCCGAAACATTCTAATCACAGCGCGGTAATAAGTTTCTTCTAGATTTGTTCTCGTAGCGCAGGCCACACCGACCGCAAGAACCCCCAAAGTCGATGAACCTGCCGAAGAAAGCAAATTACTAGAGGTATCGAATCATGGACAATGTAAATAACTTGGCTAAGAGCGAAGCAGTCGACAATTTTGCTGCTAATAGCGCAGAAAAATTCGGCAGTATCTCTGTCGATTCATGGGAACAAATATCCAAAGATGCAGCTGGCAAAGCGAGCTTAGGTTACAGCAAAGATGGTCTAACCAAGGATGGATCAGCACTGACCTTTAGCGATCCCTTCAAGAAAAATTCTATGGAAAATCCATTAGAAGCACAAGGCAAAAAGCTGCCGGCTGAAGAGGCCATTGCAGAAATGGTTCGGGAAAAGAAAGAGTTAGCCGGTGACGACGCCATCAGAAACAAGAAAGAAAAGGCACTTGAAGAAGCTAACGCGACTCAGAAGAAAAAGGAGTTGGCCGATAGCGGAAAGCCTGGTGCCAAAGTAGAAGGCTCTCTCGACTTTTCTCCAGAGAAACCAAAGGTACCAGCCGATGGTGGCTTGAAAGATAAGGAAGCCCAAGGCAGCGAAATAATCAAAAAATTCCCAGGCAAGGGTGGCCCAAAGGACACTGAATCTACTGGAAAGGTACCTGTAGATGGCGGCTTGAAAGACCTTGCCTTTGACAAGGACTATTACACCCAAGAGCTCTAAATCAAAACGCCGCTAACAATCAGCTGGCAAAATAAACCCCAAAAGAAGACTTCGCCCGCCAGCGAGGTCTTCTCTTTTTTCTGAGAGAAAAGATTGAATCACCACTGCCTTAATCAGGCTACTCTAGCTCTCTTCAAAATCGCTTTTTAGCTGGTCTACTAAGTCGCTAATGCCCTTCCAATTAGGGTCGCTAGCATCGATAGCTGTGACACGCTGCAAACACTCTTCCGCCGCACTGAAATTTTCCTGGATAGCGTAAACACGCGAGAGGTGCAACCAACCATTGATGTAGTATGGGTTAATCTGAACAGCTTTGATTAAAAGCGCCTGCGCCTCTTCTAACCGTCCTCGTTTAATTAAAAGCGAGCCGAGATTGCCGTATGGCCATTCAAAATCAGGATAGTCTTTAACGAGACTCTCAAACATTCGCTGGGCCTCGTCTTCATTAACAAACATCTGATTGTAGCCCTGAATATTTAGTTGTTCTGCCATTAGTGGAACAGGATAGCGCGGAATTTTAGAACGCAAAAAAGATCGCGCCTTAATGCCGACCGGACCGTCTCCGTCTAGTTCAATGGCTGTGGTGAGAGCATCGCGTGCCTGTTCGGTCCAACCAACTTGTTTGTAACGCACGGCCAGCTGCCAGTATTCTTCTGCGCTCAAATCTTCAGGCAACTCTCTCGGCGGCGGCTCCGCTTGCGTCATATCAGCTAACGCTTGCCGCAATTTCTGCACATACTCTTGAGCCTCAGCCTCTGACAGACCAATTGAAAGCAACTGTTCTTTCATGGCAGTAAGTGGCTCATCACTGTCAGAATCTACATCGGCACGCGAAACTTGACCAGAACTTTGATCTAAATCTCTCTCGGAACCCTTACCATTTCCTGACTTAGAATCACCAACAGTGCCGAGTCTGTCGTTTTTATCAACGGCCTCAATAGTCAGTTGCTGCAAAAGCTTAAGCAAGGCCTGAGCGAAGTTAGCGCCAGCTTGGTGACCCAATACATACTGGTCATGGGGACCCACCACAAGTTTTCGTTCATCGGGACCATCAGACGCTTCATTGGCCTCTGAACTTGGTTTCAGCTCAGAAGCAGGTGGGCTGTCAGCGCTCTGCGAACCAGCAGAACCGCCCTCGCCTAAATTCTCAGGCTCATCTTTCAGTAGCGACTCTCGCAGGCCCGCCGCCTGCAACTTCTGGTCATTTTCAGATAAGCGCGAAAAAGCTTTAGCAGCATGATTGTGGCGTCCCATCAGAGTATACAGCGCAATTAAGCGTTGATATTCCCGAGCGCTAAGCCCTTCAGGTACTTCTTCAGGGGGCTGACTCATGCAAAAGAATCCTTTTGGGACCGACTTAAGGCCAACTTAGGCCTTTTTCTAACCTAGAACCAAAATTATGACTAATGGCGACCTATTCTCAAACCTTGCCCTAAACCTTTCATTGAACCTTGAAGAGAACTTGAAGATCGAGGTGCCACTTGCCCACTATTAGCATTTACCCGATCTATCAAAGACCAATACAAGGGCTCGCCGGATCTTTGGGGCTGAGCAGCATCGGTACGCTTCACATGATTCAATACAGGATCGCCCTTGAACAAATCGGAGCCAACTTCATAGAGCACCCGAGCGCCCACCAGTCCATATCCAACCATTCTTGCCTTAGGCACTAAGCTAAGTACGCCCCCAGTAACAGCGGCTGCATCTATTGCTGCATCTCGAACATAGTCACTGCGGTTGCCATAAAGATTACTGCTCGTTGCCAGCTTCAAATTATTGTAGAGGTCAATCGAATAAGCTGCTCCTAGCAAGGGGGCCGCCACTGGCCTGAACTTATAACCCAGACCCAAGAGAGCAGCATCTTTACCAGCTGTAAGCACCGGATTGCGGTCGAAATTAGTTTCTTTCTCGTAATTAAAAGCAAAGCGATTATTGGGGTTATTGAGCAGAGAAACGACATTTTCAGAGGGCACAAGAAAAGCCTGGCCAGGTCGCTGGGGTGAAATATTTGTGGCAACACCAATGGTCTCGCCTTTAGCGTTCTGCACTAATCCACCAGAATTACCATGGTCAATGTGAAGGGTAGCGTCCACTCTAGGGGTGGCCAAAAATTTCTCGACATCAGGAATATAAGCTTGACCAAAAGCATCCTTGCCATAAAGAACTGGCACACCTCTGCGCCATTGATCGGCCTCGTACTTTGGTATCACCTCTCCATAGGTGCTCATGGCCCGGAAAGCACCTTGCGATACCTCAGCTCTGTCCACACCATTTGGGTGACCGACAGCGAATAACTTTGAGTATCCAGTAAGATCAGCCGTCGAGCCAAACTTAACAGCACGTGAACTATCAGCGCTCATCCCGTCAACTTTGAGCAGAGCCAGGTCGCTAAACTCGTCAACTTTGATGACCCGGGCAGCAAAATGCTCTCCACTTGGGGTAGCGATATCAATAGAGCGAGCATTGCCGATGACATGCAAATTGGTAATAATCTCATTGCCAGAACCAACGATAAACCCGCTACCGTAGCCACGCGGCCCATGAACACTGCTAGTAGTGATTTTTACCGTAGATTCCTTAGCCTTTTCGACCGCTGCATCAGAGATGACTTCAGCAGACAATTTCTGGCTACTTAATTTGGCCGCCGCCTCGCGGAAGTAGCTTGTCCCATCTCCCAAGTTGATCAGATGTCTGCGGTCATCTTCCATTAGTCACCATAACTCAGGCAATCTTGCTCTTAGTCTTTAATCTTCACGCGCGAAGTCATGGTAGTTGCAAACAAAATCCAAGTCAGTGGGGAAAATACGAAAAAATAAAAACTCTCACGAGTTTTTCACCCTCTTTTTCATAAAGTAATTTCAGCAGCCACCCCTGCGCCACTACTCTGGAACGGAGAAACCGAATGTCAATCAGCCCACCACTAGAAAGCCATGTTCTATCCTACGCTCCGGCTGTGAGCGCACCTCCACTGAGCACCAGCGAAAGCTGGAACAATTTCAAATTACCACAAGAATTTCTCTCCAACCTGCGCACCTTTGCCAATCCTGGTGAGACCCAAGAGTTTAACCTAAGCCCATCCCACGCGACAGAGCTAAGCACAACCTTAAACGTCGAAGCCAAATCCACTGGCAAACCAGGCGATCACTTACTAATTCGCGGCAACGATCAACTTGACGCCATTAACAAACATCTTGATGCAGTGCCGCTAAACAGAGTAATCAGCGGTGATTTAGTTGTACTAACTGGTCGCCCTGGCCGTCGTGAACAATGGGGTATTGTCACAGCCGGAAAAGATGGTCAACTTTATGTTCACCACACCGATAGCCGCTACTGGTCAAAAACCGCGCTGACCGATTTGGCAGAAGGTTCGCGTCTACTTGAAGCCTATCGCCCTCAGTCGAAATGAGAAATGAGAAGCAAGAAGCAAGAAGTAAGAAGTAAGACAAAATAGAAATGAGGTAAGATAGTAGATAGCTAATTTGAGGCTGTCACTATGCAGACCAGGCAACTCACAATTGCATTCTGGCTTGCTATGTGCGGCCTCCTTCTCTTTGCATCATCAGTGTGCGCGAAAAGCGCATCTACAAAGGCATTTGTACTGACTCAGAATATCCGAAACTTCGGCCGCCAGACGATTTACATCAGCGACAAAGCCATCAAAGTAGAACAGCCAGGTGGCCTGCGAACAACCCTGGTAAAGGCACCAGATTGGCGAGCACTGGTAATCAACCACGATACTAACACCTATTTTCAAACTGACTCCAAAGCCAGCGCCCTAATCATGCAACGCATGATGCATGTAGCAACCGACAATCTTGATAAAGTAAAATGGACCCCAGTAGAAGAATCAACAATTGCCGGGATAAAAGCGTGTCGCTACGTTGATTCAAGACTAGCGAAAAACTGGCGCTTAACCAGGCACGGCTTCGAAGAAATAGACGACTCCATGCGCATTAATGGCTTCTGGGCGGCAAAAGATGCAATTGTTTCAAGCGAAGCTGCTAATCAACTAGCCTGTATGCACGGTATGCCCCAAATTGGTCGAGTACCATTGAGGTTCATTCACCTCTCACTCAATCTGCTGACAAAAGTGGTAATTGTTGACACTTTAAGCTGCAAGCAAACTACGACACAGCTAGCGAACTTAAAATTGCCTGCGAATTACAAGCGCAGCCGAGGAGAATTCGACGCGCAACTCAAAGATTCAGGCATGCTCGATGAACTAATTCCCCAAGCGGCAAAGCAAGATCAACGATGAAAAAATTCAGGACTCAATTTTTCATCCTAGCCACCATGGTAACTGTCTCTAACGGTAACAGTTTCAACCAAGCATGGGCTGAGAACAAAAGAGAACAAGTCCTAGAGAGAACTCTAGATTGTCCAGTAAGCTTCTCGATCGGTAGATTGTACGTTTTTAAAAAACTTGATCTAAAGAACAACGTAATTGCAGTAAACAAAGCTACATTTCATACTCATGCTCAGGGACGTGTTAAAATTCCACAAAAAGGCAGTGCATTTCTAGTCGGTAACTACACCCTTGGCGAAAGTCTTCGGCCACTGCAGAACTTTAAAGGTGATGATCTACAAGCACTCAAATTAAACAAACTAATGTTCAAAGAAAATGACCTAAAGTATCTAACTGGAATGACGGGCCTGAAGCGAATTGAACTAGACTCAACTGACGTGGGCGATCAAGGCTTAAAAACTCTCGCCAAATTACCAAACCTACGTTACATAACCCTGGCAAGGTCACTAGTCACAGGCAAAACTCTGGCTGACTTGGCACCGTTAACGAAGCTGTCAGAATTACTACTAGGGCATAACGCCATTGGCAACGGCAATCTTAATGGAGTGGCAGCTATTCAAAATCTGCGGGCCCTTCGCCTACAAGCGTGCCAAATAAAGGACAAAGACCTAGAGCCAATAGGCCGACTTAAAAACCTAGAATCTCTAACCTTACATGAGAACAAAAAGATCACAGACAACGGTTTAAAGTATCTAGCCAAATTGCCGAAGTTGCGCTATTTAGACGTAGGTGATACCAGCATCACTGTTGCGGGCCTCAAAGCTTTAAAAAATTGCCCCATCGACAGTTTGCGCCTTGACGTAGCTCAGTTATCAAAAGAAGAGATAGAGGAACTCAAGAAAGTTTTTCCCAAAGCCGAGATTAAAGAAGAAAGCACCGGCTACCACATGGACCCAACCTTGTTTGCCCCTCTGCACTGACCAAATAAGCTCAAGGCATCAATCCTAAGGCGCGCTGCCCACAGCCTCAACATACCACTTACCATTTTGCACCCGTAGCGTATAAAGCCAGTCGGAATTATAGCCAGCCAACCTGAGCATCTTCACTCGAACTTTAACCAAATCACCCTGCCGAATACCTACCGAAAAATCGCTGTCGGGCGGCGAGGTACTAAGCCAGCGATGGCGCGAAACCGAAGTAATGTAGGCTGACTTATTATTATTGAACTTAGCCTTATATGCGGGTGCCAGATCATCCCAGGCTATTTCGAATTCTTTGAAGGCAATAGCACGAAAGTGATACTTTAAAAATTCACTAGCAGTGGTATCGCGCACTGACCTAATTCTATCCATCGATGAACTAGACGAACTAGATGAATCAGCAAAACGAGGATTGCCCATTGGTGCTGACATTGGCATAGACACTGGAGCTGAGACCGGAGCTGAACCTGGAGATGACGCTACCACAGGTTTTGAAGCCGGAGCGCTAAGAGCTATAACTTCATGACGCTTGGTTGCTTCAGGCGCAACTTCAGGCTTACTTACCAACTTTTGATTACTCAAAACCGCATCATAATCAGGCAGACCTGGACGAGGTCGCACTGGCTGGCAGGCAATAACCAGATCTTTACCGGTCCATTTGCTCGACTCTAAAACAGGTGTCTGCAACACACCGCGCTCTTGTACAACTTCTTGCTGCACTTTATCTTTGACAAAATTGAATACATCAGACACATCACTGGAACTGCCCTGTTTTTGCAACCCCTCAATTAAACTTCTAGTAAAAACAGAATTGGGATATTGCTTAGACTCCCACGAGGTCTGATTCTTGTCGCTAGAGCAAATTACCAATTGGCCCGAGCCCTGGGCGATAGTAGCTGCATCAGCATTAGCCTGCCGCACAATACCTTTACTTTCACTGGCACCGCCAGCATGGCAAGTGTCTAACACCACCAGAACTCTGTCACTGTGCACTCTTTCTCGAATGGTATCCGCCAGGTGCTGCATTGGTATTCCGGTGGTAAAAAGCTTAGTTGGATTGGTATTGTGAGCCACCACATAATTGACGCCGCGAATATCAGCGTCAGAAGAACTGCCGTGGCTAGAGATGAAAATTACCACCAGATCGTCAGGCAGAGCTGCTCGCGGCAACCAGCTATCACCGAGCTGATCGAGAATGTTTTCTTTGGTCGCCTTTTCATTGAGCAAGAGGCGAACATGGTCTTTGGCAAAGTTGCCCTTGGTGATCAAATAATTGTAGAAGTCTTGGGCGTCTTTGGCAGGATAACGCAGGTTCAAAGAGGGGTCAGAGAACTTGCTGATGCCAACTACCAGGGCCCACTTATCAGTCACTGGTCGGTTGGCAGCGTTACTTTCAGCCCCTCCAGCCCCGTCATTACCGGCCGCCCACGCCGCAGATTGCCAGGCCACAGCAGCCCCAGAAACAGCCAACAACACAGCAAGCTTCAAAGCAAAAGCAGCGCCTGTGACCTTTTTGAGATTTGCCAGCGGGAAACCTAGACGTGCCAATTTAGTTGTGCACCCTCCGATAAACTGCTATATAGAGTTCCACGACTCGACAAAGGTGAAACCGTCAATCAATGTCACTATCCGCACCACTGATTAAAACTGAAAGATTGCTACTACGTCGCTGGCGCGAAGCTGATTTACATCCCTTTGCCGAGCTCAACCAAGATGATTTGGTGATGGAGTACTTTCCAAAAAAACTAAGTCACGAAGAAAGCAATGCCATGGTCGAGCGCATCGAAAGAGCGTTTGAAGAAAACGGTTTTGGACTATACGCAGTTGAATTAAACGCCAACGAAGAATTCATCGGTTTCGTTGGTCTGTCTGTGCCTCGCTTTGAAGCAGCTTTTACTCCGTGTGTGGAAATCGGCTGGAGACTGGCCTACAAACACTGGGGCTATGGCTACGCTCCAGAGGCAGCAGAAGCAGTTCTGGCTGATGGCTTTGAACGCGTCGGCCTCAAAGAAATAGTTTCGTTCACCGCCACCTGCAACAAAAACTCGATGCGGGTAATGGAAAAAATCGGCATGACTCACCAGCCAGCAGATAACTTTCTGCATCCAGCTTTAGCTGACGGAGACCCGCTCAAGCCGCATTTGCTCTATCGCACGCGAAAACTCAATAATCGAACCTGATGCGTTTGGCCTGCTGGTCGACAGTGTAGCCACGATTGAAAACCTTCGGCCCGATCAGGGGGTGGCTCAACCCATTGGCGTAATCAACCGGCAAGCCCATCTTAATCATGTGGCCAACCTCCACCCGATCAGCCACTCCACGACCATAACCGCTGCTCGTCACCCCCAAAGGCCCTTGCATGCGAGGATGAATAACAAGTCCTTCAGTACCACAACCAGTATCAAAACAGGCCTTTATTGGATGACCATTGACCAAAATCTCTACCATCATGCTATTTCCTAGCTTCTCAAAAGGAAGAGAGAATTTGTCGTTTCGGTCAGGCTTTGCCACAACAGAAACACTACTGGCGGTGGCAACCTTTTGTTCATCCCCCTCAAATGGGGCCTTGGTCAGGCGCAAATAATAGTCATCTACCTGATACGAATACTCTTTGAAAAAATTCTGACCAATCACGCTGCAATTGGGCTCAGATATGAAAATGGTATCAATCTTACGAGTAACATCCTGAATAGATATCTCGGTTTCAACCATTCGTCCTGAGATAAGACCATAGACCCGATGGACACCAACAACTTTTCCTTGCATCAGTTGATCTCTTGAAACTAGATCAGGAAAATCAGCAACGCTAAGAGTGCAGACCTCTGCACCAGTATCAAATACGACACGACAATACTTACCGTTTATCTTTGCCCGCACCCACAAATGTCCGTTAGCACGCTCAAGAGGAATGCGGGTCTTTTCTGGCAACTTTGCCCATTCAGCCCGAGTCAGGGGTTTTCGAAACTTCGATAGATTCTCCAAAATTTTTGCGGCAAGAGCCGAACTAGCTTTCTCTCTCTCAGCATCAGCAGACTTCAAAGACTGGCTTTGGGAAGCTGTTGCCGCACCACCATCCAAATAATTAGCAGCAAGCTTGGCCTCAGCAGAATTAGGCCAGATCTGCACTAAGCGCTCAAAAATGACTTTAGCATGGGATGTATGCCCGAGCTGTATGTAGCAAAGACCCAGGTAATAATGCGCTGTCGCTCCCTGCTTTGAATCAGCCAACCCTCGAAATGCTAGCGAGGCAGATTGATAATCCTTTTTCTGAAAAAGGGCAATAGCTTTAGTCATGGCATCTTGGGCGAAAGCAGGAACTGCAGAGAGAGCCAGCGACAAAGCCAAAGATAATGCCAATACGCAACAGCAAGACGCAGCAGGAAACTGCCTTGCAGTACTTGCACGGCCTGGCCTTATGCTTAAAACTTTGAAGAAACCAAGAGAAATAGTCAAAGCTGCCGCCGCTAAAATTGAGTTATCTTTCTAATACCCATAGTCCGAATGCAAATGGACTACTATTGTACGGGAAACCTTGGAATCTGTTTTCACTGCAACAGCATTAGAAAGATACTGGCCGATACAAAGTTCCAGACGAGGGCGGAGCACTAGGACCCTCTTCAAACTGAATTTTGCGCAGATAGTCGCCGTAATTGTCTTCCACCGAGCGTGGGGCAAGGCGATGGCCGCGCACTGCCACTTTAGCCTTCAGACCGACATTGACCTCATCTTTGGGGTGCAGCACCAAATCATTGATGGCATCAACCACGATGTCTGGTTTATACATCACTCCCGGATTGATTTTATGACCAGTATAATTGGCTCCATTAGTCCAAAACTGAGTATTGGTCGGCAAAGGATTGACAGTACAAACATGAATATCTTTGAGCTTGTCGGCCTTTAACTCAGCACGTAAGGCATCATCGAAACCGACAATACCAAATTTAGTGGCACTATAAGTAGCGTAATAGGCAATTGGGATTTTCCCAGCCATAGAAGCCACATTTATCAAAGTGCCGTGGCCTTGTTTTTTAAACTGACTAACAGCAAAGTGGCTGCCATTAACAACCCCAGTCAAGTTAATATCGATCATGCGAGACTGATCGGCTAAGGGTATGTCAGTGAAGCGGCCGAAGGCGCCCACTCCAGCATTGTTGATCCAAACATCAATTTGCTTAAACTTAGCCAAAGCCTTCTCAGACAGGGCCTTTACTTGCTCGGCCTTGCTAACATCGGTGGCAACGGCAAAGCTATTAGGGCCACACTGTGAGGCAATCTGCTCAAGCACTTCACCCCGGCGCGCGGCTAAGACAACATTAGCTCCCCGGGCAGCAAGCAGGCGGGCTACACCCTCTCCAAAGCCACTAGAAGCACCTGTAATAACGATTGTTTTGCCAACCAGGTCTGCTTTCTTATTGGCTCTTTCTTGGGCTTTAACGTGGGTTTTGTCTTTGGCTTGAGACTTGAGCTGGGCTCCGTCTCGGGCACTGCCATTGGCACTGTCTTTGGCGATATCACCAGCAAAGGCAGCTTTAGCCATAATACCGCTAGACAAAAACAATCCCATAACTACACAACTGGTAATGAAAGCAAATCTCTTCAATAAATCTCCTAGAGCAAACCAGGCTGCAAATTAGGCCGCTGAGCGACAAGCCTATAATAACCGTTTTGCCCCAACAGTTAGCAAACTGTTTGCCGCTCTCGCTGGCGACACTGGCAACCACTAGAATCGCAACTAGTGACTTGAAATATCAGCCAGCAGAAAACAGCACGCAAAAAGGCAGGCGAATGACGAAATCAAGGAAGATTTTTGTTTGCTTCTCGGTGACATTGATAGCTTCAGCCTTGTTCGGCTCGCCCTTGGCCGCGCTCTATTTAGCGCTGTCACCAAAGGAGCTGGCACCCTACCTGCTCTTCCCCCAAAAGATAACCAATGCCTACAAGAATATTTTCCTCAAACCGTTCGGCGTTGCTGGCGAGGAAGTAAACGTGCCCTTAGCAAACGGTGGTCACCTCAGGGCTTTCTACTTCCCCAGACCAAACGCACCGTATACAGTGCTAATTAGCCATGGCCAGGGCCAAATGGAAACACAAATTGGCCTAGCGCACGCAGCCTTAGCAAGCAATCTCAACGTTTTAATTTATGACTACGAGGGTTACGGCGAAAGCACAGGAAAGGCCAGCACAAGCAACCTTTTGAGCGATGGCATCGCTGCCTATGATTATCTGATACAAAAGAAAAAAGTCAAAGCAAATCAAGTAATTGCCATGGGTAGCTCCATGGGAACAGGCATTGCCGCGAACACGGCCTTGAGCAGAGATTGCGCCGCCTTGCTACTGGTGGCACCATACAACAGCCTGGCGCAGGCTGCTTGCGACAACATCAGCTACTTCAAACTCTATCCATCTTTTCTCTTTCCCCAGCCTGATTTAAACTGCATGCCGTTCATGGTCAAAGATAAGCAAAGGCCGGGCGCATCTAAGACCAATGCAGCAGTACAAACAGCAAGCGGTTCAACGACTCATCCTGTGGTTATAATTCACGGCGCTCTAGACCAAAGAATTCCCGTCACCCACAGCAGACAACTGGTCGCGGCCTACAAAGAAAATCACCAAGCAAAAGTACAATCGAGTACACAAACCAAAGACGAATCAAATCTCCGCTATGTAGAGCTTCCCAACTGCCATCACGGCGATATATCGCTCAACATAATCACTGACGAACTCAATGGAATAGTGACTCGCTTAGAAGCATCGAAGAAAACGCTGCTATCGAAAAAATAAGAGCTATACGCCAAGCTTTTCTGCGTGCAGATCAAAGCGCTTTTGCGCTTCTCTTACTTTATCAGTTTCACCAAGCTCCATCAGCTTCTTCAAATACCAACGCAAAGCTCTGACAACGTTTGGATGCTTTTGCCCAAGCAGATACTGCATGGCAAAAATGCCATCCTCGCCCTGGGTCAAGAGATCTTCAACATTTTCTTGCTGACAAACACTGTAAATTATACTGGCACGCATGTATGCGGGATTTCCAGAACCAAGTGTAATCTCCAACAGCTCCATACAAGAGAAGAGTAAGTCTCTGGCGTCTGCGAGCTTGCCATCAGCGGCGTACATCACAGCCAAATCACTCATAACATAAGCTAGCTGAACAGCGCCGTCTTGATTTAGATCTCCGAGAATCAACATGGCCTGTCGCAATTCACTTTCAGCAGAAGCATGGTCTCCCCGCTCCCAAAAAATCTGCGCGTGAAAGCGCAACGCAACGGCATAAAGCTCACGCAAAGCAGGTTCGCTAGCCCCCGACAAGGCATGCATCGCTTGGTCTAGATGCTTTTCTGCGTCTTTCCATTTCTCTGTTGCGATATACATTGCCCCAAGACCAACGTGGCAAGCATTTTCGGCGAAATCACGGTCTTTTAGCTGCTTAGCCTGCTCGATAGCTCTGAACAAAAGTGTTTCACACTGGCGAAACTCACCTTGCTGATAAGCACCTTTGGCTGCACTGATGCGCGATTTCCACAACTTAGTGTCGTGGTCTTTTGACTCGATGGCATCAGCAAGGCGTTTTTGAAACATAACTTGAACCTTTAATCGGCTGGCAGCCAAGACTTGATAAGTAGTAAAGATACCAGAAGAAGTACTCAAATTTCATTACAACTAGCTAAGTGTGAGGATTAGTGATCATTTCTCCGAAATCAAATTGATTCTGCCCCGTCCGCTCACGGTAAATCGCCACTGGAGCGTAGCCAAAAGCCTCGCATTTGCTCAAAAGAGACGGTCTGTCAATTGCTTGCATAACAGCTTCGGGATCAAGCAAGAAATCGCCAAAGATCTTGCGCCCGCGAGAAATTAAGCCCGTTAGTAAGTTTTGAAAATCCGCATCACTCCAACCCTGATTCAAAATGAAAGGAGACTTTGAAAGATTAGTTGCCAAAGCACGCTGCATAACCTGCGAATGCATCTGGGCGAATCCAGCCAGCTCTTTATCTGGCAAAGCTTCTAAGGCATTCCAATAGCTCAGATAGTGATCTTCAAGAAAGAAGGGCGAAGCTGAATCAATCAACGCCGAATCAACTATCCCCCAAAATTCATCTTCAGTCATTGAGCACTTAATTAATTGGTGGGCCAATTGGATCGATTAGTTAAGCCTTAACCTTTTCTTTCCCAAAATAGGACTATAACGTAATTACGAACGTTGGAGTCCTAAAATGAGTATTGTAATTACCCGCCTCACCGAAGTTGAAGTTGCCTCAGCAGATTCAAAAGAAGTGCGGTGGTTGTCGGAATCTGAGATTGAGCTTTTAAGCAATCGACTAATTGAAATTGTCTACGAAGAAATGGCGAAAAAGGAAAGCAGCCTGCTCACCAAATTAAATTATCCAGCTCGCTAAATCAAATACTTCAGCTCGGGTATATAAGCCCAGTAAACCACTAATTTACTGGCGCAGTAAGGGCTGAAGGAAATAGATGGGCAAGAATATTGGCAACAAAGCTAACAGCAAAATTGGTCGTAAAATCGCCCCGCAGATAACAAAACTGATTTTGCTAGCTGCAACCTTCGCAACTCCTTCAACAGTGTTCGCTGCAAAAATAGACGCTGCCTCACTAACCGCAGATTTCGCCGCCCGCGATGCCATGCCAGAAACAAGGGTGCCAAAATCAAAGTGGTACGAACAAGGTCGCTTTGACTCTTGGGGCCCGCACGCTTCAGAATATCCCGCTCCTAACATTCCCAGCGGCTCTGACCCAATTGAATGGCAGAGGGCGCGGGTAATTGCCGTGGCTGAAAAATATATTGGCCTTCCTTACAAACACCACCACATACCGGCCTGGTCACCCGATGAAGGGCCCGGTCTAGATTGTTCCAATTTCACCTCCTGGGTCTACAACTACGGTCTGGGAATGAAACTCAACAGCGACGTGCACAAGCAAGCCGAAGGCCCAAAGGCCCCAGGAAGGCGGTTAAACCCCGGCGAACCTTTCGTTGCCGGCGACCTACTCTACATTCTCAAAAATGACCGCCCCGAAGTCTCCCATGTGGTGATTTACATTGACGAAGGCCATGTTATAGACTCACACGATGGCAGTGTGCAAATACGCGAGTTCAAGGGTTGGTATCGCACACACTTATCCCACGCTCGCAGAATAGTTGAATAATTTCTGCTCGAATAAATGAAGCTTGAATCTGCATAGCTGAGTATTTCCATCTACATCTACTACTGCTGTGTGGAACCACCAGTGGCGCTGGCAGCTCCAATACAACTCATTTTGGAAGAAGCATTCGGCCCCAGGCCTGTGCCAACTGGCAACCAAACTTTCACGCGACAAGCTGAAGGCAAATTGTCGCCGACAACACTGTCATAGTTGGCGTTTAAGATAATCCGTGCTGGCGCCACAGTTTTCATAACCGGAGCGGATAGGGCAGCGACTTTGAAAGTTAGATCGCCATCGGCAGCAGGCAATTTAGCGTCGATGTCATGTTTGTAGAGCTTCATGCCAGCGCTGGAGGCATAGCTTTGCTCTTGGTCATGGGCCTCAAGCTCGGCAATGTTCTTCAACACTTCAACATTTGACTCGGTATTAACCACGCGACCACACTGCCAACCAGCCAGCAATGGCTCCTCAACCTTCATCCAGGGTAGATACATAGCGTAGGTCTTGTTGATTTCTTCAAACTTCTTTTCCATTGCTTGCTTAGCTTCTTTCTTTGCCACTATAGACAGTTGCTTGCGCTGCAATTCAAGAGTCTTGGCTGAATCACGCGACTCATCTAAAAGCTCCTCGGCCAATGAGGCTAAGCCAGGATACTTCTCTTTGCACTCATCGAACTGCTGCCGCCCAGCAAATACCAATTGGCGATTGCGGGCAATCATGTTGTTCATTTGACCAATGCGATCTTTATCATTCAACTTACGAGCCGCAGCCAGAGCCATTTCGTTTGCCGATGCCTGGAGGCGATTATGCTCAAAGAAAAGACCACCATAAGAGTAACCAATCAGCAAAGAGACAGCCAATAAACCAATGACGATCATGGCTAAAACCAGTACAGAACCATTGCGGCACCGCATCTGGGCAGAAGATTTTCTACTCGTCTTCAAACGTTTGCTGCCATGGATATTAGTAAGTGAGCTCATCTCCATTCCTCTTTATCAACTATTCGTTGACGAAATACTGAGAAGTAACAGGATCCCTGCTGAAGTTTTCCCAAGGAGAAGAAGCATGCAAATGCAGCGTAATCGGACTAGTAAAACCTGGTAAACCCGCAGCCGAACTGAAAAGCGGAGCAATTGAGCAATCGGCCGACAGCTCCATGCTATACAGACTTGGCTCAAAACTTCCATCAGGCAACCACTCAGACGGAATCGAAACACCGTTGGGCACTGATATCTGACTAGAGCCATTCTTGGAAATTATTGTCAACTTCAATTTTGGATTGGCGATGGTCACTGAACACTTTTCCAAAATCGAGGTAAACCATGGGTCTTGAGTAAACATATCGTAGGCTTCAGTACGCTTTTCACAAAGAACTAAACGGTGAGCCATTTCGGTCATGGCACCTTCAACTATCAAATAACGAATCGGAATAATGGCGATATTAAAAAGTGGAGCAAAAACAAAGGCTATGAGCACAATCAGACCAACAGCAAACTCGGTAAGGCCATGACCACTGGCTTTTCTGCGCCTGCTGTGAAAACTTAGTTTTGGGTTTCCGCTGATTCGAGTGCCATTCATGGTAAACACCTATTTGCCGGTAAAAACAATACGGCCACCCAGAGGTATTTAGGACGGATTTAGGGCTTTTTCACAAACGCCTCTAAAAATTGACAACAATCAGTTATAGCTAAAGCACCTAACAAGCAAGTGCAGTAAGAGAGTTAAGAAAAGCAGGCCAAGAACCGCATGACAAGCAACAATCCGACAAAAGCAGAAGAGCAGACAAACGGTAAACCAATTGCCAACAAACTAACAGCCCGCAGTAAAACCGGCCAGGGCATCGTCGAGCTTGTCACCGCCCTGGTTTGCTTGGTTCCGGTTGGCCTAGTGCTAATCGACTTAGGAGTAGTAGCAATCGGCGCTGGAATAAACGACGCCGCCTGTCGTGACGCCGCCCGAGCAGCCGCTTCTGGAGCGCCTTCTGAGTTAACCCTGGCTGATAATCGCACAATCGGACCAGACAAATCGCCTTACCAGCGGGCTCAATCAGTAATCAAAAAAATCTATGCTACCAATGTTCCGGCCAAGATCCGTCAAAACATTGAAGCAATTGAAACTATCAAAGACATTCCGGCAGTCGATGCTGGCGGCGCTGTAGACGGCGAAGTCAGCGTCAAGACCACTATAGATGTTTATCCCCCCTTCATTGTCGGCAAAGTCGTTGGAGACGGCGGCATCGCTCTTTCTGCCAAGCACATTGTGCCCATTACTTATGTCATGCCGGCCACCGCGCCATAGACTGAATACTAAGCATATTCGAATTGAAAGCAAGAAAAGAAAGAGGCAGACCATGGTCTGCCTCTTTCTCTTTGCCTCAGCCATTTACCGATAAAGCACGGTCTTCATGCCGTCCTGCTCAGAGTAAATATTGAGAATTAAGTCAGCAGTAAAGCCACCATCAAAGTCGTTACTGTCTGTTGGAGCTACTTGAAAGCCGCGACTGGTTATCTCGTTGACGATATCGGTATAAGATTCATTGGGCAGGCGCACTTGAACAATTGGATTTTTATTGACAAAGGTATCTAGAGCTAAGCGTAAAACAGCATTGGCAGCAGCCTTTCGCTCTTCACTCGAGGAGCTACCCCCCTTGTGTTTGACCTTGAGACAGACACCCTCGCCCTGAGGCAAATCAAACTTGCGCTGCTTTTCCATGCCATAAGCTTTGCCGTTGTTGAACCAAAGATACTCATAAGCAACCTTTTCGTCTTCTTTGTTCGGCGCATAGTAAGCCACTTGCACTTTCTCAATTTTCTTGAGCGAAGATCCTTCATACTGAAACTGTCTTTCCAAAGGCTTCGTCTCTAGCTCCACCACCCAGTCATAAGGGTTAGAAACCATTCCGTCAGCCATTACCTGCTGGGCGGTCGAGAGCGCTAAAACAAGGGCCAATGCTAGTGAAGGGATGCCGGTGAGATGGCTTCTGCGCCATTTTCTCAAATTCATTTATCAATCCTCAACTCTGCCACAATGTATTTTCTGAAAGAAGAGGACCCTTGGCGGATCCTCTTCTTCTTCTTTCGGGACCAGAATTAAAGCCCACCAGTAGCTAGGTCTACAGCCTTCTTAGCATCTGGCATGCCCCAACCGAAGTAGGGATTCCAACCGGGAACTGAATTGACGCAGCTAGCTTTGAGAATCTGCTCGACAGCAATGTTAGGTAGAGCTGGATTTCTCGTGATGATAAGAGAGGCTACAGCAGCCACAATCGGAGAAGAGAACGACGTACCGTTGACAGCTCCTTGTGTGCCATCGATATTGGTGACGACAATTCCTTTTCCTGGTGCGGTGAAATCTACTGAAGTACCCCAGTTGGAAAAGTCAGCGAGACTGCCGCTAGAGTCAATTGCAGAAACAAAGTTGATGTAGGGGCAATTGGGTGTACCATCAAAAATTCCATCATTGCCTGCCGAAAGGAAGATTAGACCCTGACGTGCATAATAGAATTCAGAAAATATTTTGTGCAAAGGAGCATGTATTGCCGCATTATGGAAACCATAGTAGGGTCCGCCATAGCTAATATTGACGATTCTGGCACCAGAAGTGAAGACTTTGAACATGGCACATGCAATAGAAAGATCGTCAGTCATAGCTGCTGTACCAGGTGCGCCATCGGCAATACGAATGGGATAGATACTACCTTTTGGTGCAATTCCTGCGCTTACCTGTGAATTATTCATGGTGCCAACAGCACAGGAAGCCACCCAGGTACCGTGTCCGTGTTGGTCAGTGTTAGCTCCAGATGAAGCTTCTGCTGCGATAATGCCAGCTAGATCTGTTACTCCTGGCAAACTGCCGCTTGCCATTAAAATGCCACCGAGGGCCTTGGCTGCAGCGGTGTTAGCATCAAAGCCCTTCTCCACCTTGCCACTCAAATCAGCTACACCAGCCTGGCAACCAGAATCTAGTACAGCAATTTTAGCGCCGCCCTGACCTTTATCCCAAGCCTTCGGGCAATTCATGGCTGACAAATGCCATGAACTTGAAAAGTTAGGATCGTTAGGCACCACATTGGCGCTATAGCGATAGTTGCGACCAACTGCGGCGAAGTGCTTTTTATCGCCTGTCAATTTCTTTTCCGCTTCGGCGAAGTGACCCTTCTCGGTGCGCACCACAAGCATCTTCATGCGTCCGTCACCGAGAGTAGCAACAACAGTTCCGTGAACGCCTTCTAGTGCTTCTTTAATATCATCGTTATCTGCTTTCATGTCAGGGCAGATGAGAAGAGTGTCTGGCTCCCAGGTGACATTAGGTCTAACCTGTTTTTTCATTGATCTATTAGTAGGAGTTTTCAATTTCATTTCTGAACTGAGAGCAGGCAATTGCATTGCTCCCAAGATCATTGAACACGACAGAGCTGTGGCAAACAGCCTTTGACTTTGCCTAGACACCAATCCGGAAACTTTGCGTATCATCTCTTTGCGCTCCATTGGTAAGTAAGGACTCCTCTCCGTACGAGAGCCTCAACAGAGCGCACAAAATAATTAGGCCGATTCGTAAAATACTGGCCAAATTATTGAGAACTACTTAATTACCGATGTGATTGCCGTTGTTATGGAAACCATTTGCAGCATTGGGGTCAATACCATTTGGATAGGCAGCATTCTGGCCCGTAAGATTGTTTTGGTTTTGATTCAGGTTTCGATGATTGCGCCCACCACGCCCTCGCCGACCACCTAGCAGGCTACGAGAAAGCCCTCTAGTCATGCGACCAGCGCCCCGCATCACACTTCGGCCCCCAACCCTACCACCGATGCGACGATGACCGCCTCGTCTGGCTTCTGCTGGCTCAATTGCAATCATTCCTAACAGCAATGTCAAAACCACAAACAGCGCCATATATCTAATAGAAAAAGCCTTGGTCGATATGGCTCTGTTTACCGAAGTTGCCTTCCCCAGACCAGTGCTTGCTTTCACCTTATTCACCAAAGTATTACCTCCACGAAGCGTCCACTAGCCAAAAAGACCCATAGTAGGTAATACGTCATAAACCTGGAAAAAGTTCAATTGAAAAAAGATTTCCCAGAAATCGCTCTTGCTATGACGATAGCAACGCCACCCTCCAGATAACTTGCTCCTATCGCCCCCCCTTTACAAGGCCGCCCGTTGGTCTTAGAGTTCAGTATGCGTAATTCGGGTACATCAATGACATAAATCTCAGATCCTAAAAACCACAAAGGGCTCGACAAAGCAGAGCCAAAGGAAAAGCACGAGCCGAAACGTCAGCTAGCTGGCTCTGCTGCGCTTATCGGTGATTTAGAAAAGGCCAGCGCTGAAATTGCTGACTCTGTAATTGAGTCAGTTGCACGGTCCGGCCATGAAATCAACGACAATTGAGTCTGTCAGGCCTGATCCCCTGCCACCGCCTTCACCTTAGCCGTGCCGGTGCTGCCGTGCGAAGTCTTGGCGTTAACCGATACAACCGGATCAAACAGCGCTAGAGCATCCTCTGCATACTCTTTGCTGAAGCTCTGCATCTCCAACAATGTAAAAGTCGAAAGAGAGACATTTTTCTCGCGGGCGAAAGCGACGAGAGCCGACACTTCTTCGTGGGCTTTTCGAAAAGGCACAGACTTATTGACTAGATACTCAACTAGATCGGTTGTAATCATATCGGGATCAGAAGCCGCCTTGAGTGTCGTTGCACTGTTCACAGTCATGCTATTGACTGCCACGGCCATGACGTTCAAGCATCCGCTAAGTTCTTTGCTAACCTTAATTGCTGGGGGCTTTGTCTCCTGCAAATCACGGTTATAGCCCAAAGGCAAGCCTTTCAAGGTGGAAAGAACATTGATCAATTCACCCATCATCCCACCAGCTTTCCCACGCACAATCTCAACCGGGTCTGGATTCTTCTTCTGTGGCATCAGACTTGACGCAGTGGTCACCGCATCGCTGAAAGTGACAAAGCCAAATTCTCTAGTGGCCCAAATAACGAAAGTCTCAGCCATCTGACTCAAATGCACAGAGCACATCGATGCTGCAAATAGATACTCTGCAACGAAATCGCGATCGCTTACAGCATCAATCGAATTATTGAAGCAAGTCGGCAGCCCCAACAGCTTGGCACTCAAATGTGGATCGATAGGCAAACCAGTACCTGCCTGGGCTCCAGCGCCAAGAGGCGAGACTGCTGTGCGCTTCTCTAGATCGCAAAAGCGACCAAAATCGCGCTCAAGCATTTCCATAAAAGCGTGCATGGCGTGGGCGAAAAGCACTGGCTGCGCTCTCTGCAAATGGGTATAGCCAGGCATTACTGCCTCAATGTTAGCAAGGGCGCATTTAGCAATTGCTGACTTAAGTACAGTGATTTGCGTTTTATGCAAAGCAATTTGACCTAGCACAAAGAGCCTGAGATCAAGAGCCACTTGATCATTTCTACTGCGGGCCGTGTGCAACCGCAGAGCATCTTGACCAATGAGCTGCTCAAGGCGTTTCTCGACATTCATATGAACGTCTTCAAAAACAGGATTGAGCGTAAATTTGCCCTCTTGATACTCGGCCAAAATCGCCTTCAATCCAGCAACTATGCTTGCGCCCTGGGCCTCCGTGAGGAGACCCTGCTGGCACAACATAGTGGCGTGAGCGATACTACCTTGAATATCAACTTCAACTAAAGCCTCATCGGCATCAACTGAATTGACAAAGGCAGTAACCGATTGATCAAGCTGTTGCGTGAACGCTTTTCTTAATACTTGCATTTTTCTGGCTCCAGGCAGAGAGTCTAAGACCGTTGATATTGATGAAACCGCCAGAATCAGCGGGGTTGAAGCTCGACATATTCTCGAAACTTGTCATCTTTTCGCTGTAGAGAGATTGTTCTGACTTTCTTGCCACAACCATTGAGTTACCCTTATAGAGCTTGATTTTGGCAACACCAGTAACGCAAGTTTGTGATTCTTTGATGAAGTTATGCAGCAGTTGAGTCTCTGGTGCAAACCAGAAGCCGTTGTAGGTTAGCTCAGCAATTTTGCTTACCAACGACTGCTTCAAGTGCGCCACTTCTTTATCCAGAGTGAGCGATTCAACGGCTTGGTGAGCTTGCAAGAGAATAGTCACACCTGGAGTCTCATACACGCCTCTAGACTTAATGCCAATAAAGCGATTCTCGACTAGATCAATACGTCCGACCCCATGGGCAGCGGCAATAGCATTGGCTTTCTCAACCAGTTCAACTGGCCCTAATTTCTCACCATCAATAGCAACTGGCACACCCTGCTCAAATTCAATTTCAACAAATTGAGCCTTATCTGGAGCTTCTTCAGGGTTCTTAGTCCACAGATAAATATTCTCAGGAGCTTGCTGCCATGGGTCTTCTAGAATGCCACCCTCGTAGCTAATGTGCATCAAATTGGCATCCATCGAATAAGGCTTTTCTTTGGTGATTGGCAGAGGAATGCCATGCTTCTCAGCGTAAGCAAACAAGTCAGTACGGCTTTGATACTCCCACTCACGCCAGGGGGCAATTACACCCAACTGCGGAGCCAACGACTTCACCGCTAGTTCAAACCGCACTTGATCATTACCTTTGCCAGTGGCGCCGTGAGCAATGTAATCGCATCCTTCACGCAAGGCTGCTTCAACCATCCCTTTGGCAATACATGGCCGAGCAAGGGATGTGCCCAACAAATAAACGGCCTCATAGACAGCGTTGGCTTGAATTGAAGGGAAGATAAAGTCTTTGACAAACTCTGCCTTGAGGTCATCAATAACACACTTCTCAGCGCCGGTCTTGAGAGCTTTTTCGTGCACAGCGTCGAAGTCTTCTTCTTGACCAACGTTAGCGCAGTAGGCCACGACCGGCACATTGTACTTCTCTTTGAGCCAGGTCAAAATGCAGGAAGTGTCTAGTCCGCCGGAATAAGCTAGCAAAATTTTCTTCATTGGGTTCTCCCGAGTATCTGTAGGTTGGTGTGAATTTGGGTTTGACTGAATGTGGACTTATGTGTGTCGTCCGATTTTCTTCTAAAGCACCAGTGCCAAAATGGCTTTCTGAGCATGCAATCTGTTTTCGGCCTGGTCAAAAACTACTGAGTTTGGACCATCAATAACTTCATCTGTAATCTCTAAACCGCGATGGGCTGGCAGACAATGCATGACAATGGCATCGGGCTTAGCGTGCTTCATCAGCTCGCAATTGAGCTGATAAGGGGCAAAAATCTTTTCTCGCTCTTTGGCCTCAGCCTCTTGCCCCATTGATGTCCACACATCGGTATAGACAGCATCAGCATTGGCAACCGCTTCATAAGGATCATTTGAAAGAGTTATTTCAGCGCCAGAAATTTTTGCTAGCTCCAATGCTTTCATCCAAATTGAGGCCTGGGGCTCATACTTGTGAGGACAACCCATGGAGAAATCAACGCCCAGGGTAGCCGCTAAGAGCAAAAGGGAATTAGATACATTGTTGGAATCACCGACATAGGCCAGTTTTATGTCTTTGATACCTTTAATTCCTTTGTGCTCAATCAGTGTTTGGAAATCAGCCAGGGCCTGGCATGGATGCTCTTTATCAGACAAGCCATTAATGACCGGAACATTAGCATTGGCTGCCAGAGCCACAACTGTCGAATGCTCAAAAGTGCGAGCCATAACGCCGTCAACCCAACGCTCAAGGTTCTTGCCCACATCAGCAATTGTCTCGCGCTCACCTAGCTTGGTTTCAATATTGATGGCATGACCACCTAACTGGGTCATTCCAGCCTCAAATGTCACTCTAGTGCGCAATGAAGGCTTCTCGAACAGCATGGTCAAAGTTTGACCTTTAGCAAAAAGGGTCTGAGTGGCGTCAAACTTATTAGCCTTGAGCTTGGCTGCCACATCAAGAATCAACAGTAATTCAGTAGCACTGAGCTGCTCAATACCAATAATGTCTTTGCCGCGCAGGCTGTGCTCATCAAGGACAAAAGCCAAAGGAGAAACACCCTCGGGATTAGCCATACGCTGCGGCTTGCCAGATTTAACAGCTATTTTTGCTGTATTGATTGCTGCGTCTTTCTTCATTGTTTTGGTCTCGTTTTGAGCAGTTAGGGTAATTAGTCTTTCCTTTTACTGTGGGTTGAGCGGTTGGCTCTGGGCAATTATTTGATGGCTAGTGCAAAAAAAAACCCCGGGTGATTAACCCAGGGATGACAGTCTTGTTGCGCTTATTAGCTTATTAGCTATGCAAGTCGATGCCCCGGGTTCGGTGAGAACTCGCGGCGGCGTCGGTCAGCGTTAGCTATAAGAGTAGTAGAAGCAAATAAAAGCATTTCTGCGGTTGCATTCCAAAGCGGTAACTTGTTGAAGGTTAACGGCGAGCTTCTACTTTGTCAACGATCTTTTTCTTCAATCGCCATTTTTGTTGCGAAATAAATAGTGACTGATGATTCGGACTAGCTAGAGCGCGTTCAAATCAGAGTCAGCCACCCAATTTCCATGGAAGCCGTAAGGCACACGCACAGGCAGATTAATAGTGGCAATAGGAGAGGCTTCGAAATCTTGCGCGTCTAAAATCACGACATCAGTTCTATTTGTATTCTGGTCGTAAACATAAGACAAAAGCCAGCCTTCGTCTTCGGCGACAGCGTTTGCCTTAGCCACAAAAACCGGCTCCATCGTCGCTCTACCTGAACCAAAGTCATGAGTCAAAGTTTCGCCACTGATCAAATCATGCTTATAGGCAGAGCCAAACTGCAAGTCAGCAGTGAACTGCGCTGTATAACCAAAGCGATAGCTTTGACCAACTTTACTATCGTTCAAGCGCGGAAACTCCACTGCCTGGTCAGCTAACTGTGTTTCAGAAAGCTTGCCTGTGTGCAAATCTAGCACCCAACGCACCAAAGCTGGAGGAGTTATTCCTCGCCTAATCACATCGGCATCGAAATAGGTGGAATTTTTGACTACGTCCACAACAACCTTACCGCCGTCTTCGTAGGCATTCATGATGTGATAGACATAACACTGTGGTGCTTCAAACCAAATCATCGAATTAACATCACCGCTGCGAGGCAGGAGGCCAATACGTGCTTGCTGCTTGCGATTCCACAGATAGGGAAACTTACCGCTGACCGCAGCGACAAGATCAAATGTCATAGGCAAATCAAGCACAACCACAAACGAAGGTGTGATAGCAGTATCGTGAATCATAGGCTGATGCGGAGCAGAGACCTGAGCAGCAGTGCGCGATCGCCCGGCCTTATCTACTACCAAATAATCAATATGCTTTTTCCCTGGCTCATAGGCCAATACATGCAATTCGCCAGTAACTGGATCGCGGCGGGGATGGGCACTGAAAGCGCCTTTCAATGTTCCATCAAAATCGCTGTAAGCCGTTGTCTGCAAATTGCCGTCTAGTTTCATCGGCAGAGCGCCTGCCTCAACCAAGGCATAAAGTTCGCCACCGATGTTGAGCACATTAGTGTTCACACTGCCGCCGTGGGTCTTGCGCGGATAGGGCAATTGCTGACGCTTCAAATCGCGAGCAGCATTGTCGGTCAAGACATAACTGTTTCTGTACCACTCAGCCTTGCCACCCTTCAAGCGCAGGCCGTGTACCATGCCCGTGCCGAGGAACCAGTGGTATTTTTTAGGGTTAGGTTTGGCTGATGGATTGGGGCCAATGCGCAAGAAGCGACCTTCCAACTCTTCTGGAATGGTGCCGGCAACAACCAAGTCAGAAATAACATTTTCATCGGCCACTGGGGCGAAATTAGCCACTAGGAATGGATTCGCGGCAGGTTTGTCCGTTAGCTTGTCTGTCAATTTCTCAGTGGCCTTTTCAGTGGACTTTTCAGTAGTCTTCTCAGCGGCTCTATCCACTGCCTTCTCCTTAATTGCCATACTCATTACCCCCTAGCGGAACTTGCCGCTTACTAAAACTCTTCAAAAACTTGCTATCAGAATCTGCCACTGACAGACTCGATTGATATAAGACTACTCCTATATCAGAAAAGTACAATAGTGGGAACGTCTAATATTACGACGGTTTAACAATGCTCTAGAAGCTATCGGGCGGAAGTTATCGAACGGAAGCGATCCAACGGAACCAATGGTCATGTCTTAACGCTTAGCGGCGCGCTTAGATTTCTTCTCCAAAGCTTTGATGGCTTCAATAGCCTCGTCCAACCAGTCTATATATGCTTGCTTTGATTTAAATCCAAGTTCAAGAGTTAGGCGACCAGCCAACTGCTCATAGTCAGAACACTTTGACACAGCCGGAATATCAATCGCTTTTAGCGCAGCCAAACCTTCTTCATGCTTGGCCTTGGCGCTCATGAGCACAGCAATCATAGTTTCGCGATCAATGAAATCGCTAAAGAACAGCTGCACCAAAAGCGGGTCTCGGTACATTGGCGGCTCGATTGCCTCGCTCAACCAACGCTCCAGCTCTACTTTCCCTTGCTTGGTAATCGTATAAACTTTGCGATTGGGGCGATCAGATTGAAATTCAATTTCGCTAGTAGCAAAGCCCTGCTCAACTAGCTTGTCGAGGGTCTTGTAGATCTGTGTTTGGTCCGCTGGCCAGAAATAGGCAACACTTTTGTCGAAGTGCTCGTTCTTAAGCGTGTATCCAGTTTGCGGTTGTTGGCGCAGAAAGCCAAGAATCGCGTGCGACAGTGACATTGAAGCTCTCCCCAAACTCAGACACTAATAGGATACCTCCTATATAGGTGCAGAGACCTTAGCAAACAACAAATTCAGACTTTCCGCCATAGTCGGATGCGAAAACATCACGTTAGCTAAGTCGGTATAAGGCATTTTCGCCAGCATTGCCACTTGAATCACAGAGACTATCTCGCCGCCTGCTGCCGACAAAATTGAAGCGCCAAGTATCTGCTTAGTCTCAGCATCGATAACAGCCTTAAGCAGCCCCTTTGTCTCTCGCTCGGTTTGAGCGCGCGGAATGGTCTTAGCTTCAATCTTAGCCACAAGTATTTTGTGTCCAGCTTGCTTGGCTTCGGCCTCGGTCATTCCCACACGACCTAACTCAGGGTCGGTGAAAAGAGTATAGGGAACGATTCGGCCATCTGTTGTGCGACCAGCCTTAGACAAAGCATTGTCACGCAAGATACGATAATCGTCCCAGGACAAATGAGTGAAGAAGGGCCCACCCTTGCAGTCGCCAATAGCAAAGATGCCCGGTACATTAGTTTCTAAACGACTATCAACTTTGACAAAGTTGCGTGAATCAAGGGCCACACCAGCAGTCTCTAAGCCAAGATTTTCAGTATTAGGAAGGCGACCGGTAGCAACCAGCAAGTGGCTCACCGAAAGAATTCCCTCTTCGCCGAGATCAATGTCAGTGTTTTCGCCATTCTTCTTCAGTGACTTAATCGGCGAATCAAAAAGAATTTCAATGCCTTCGTCAAGCATTATCTGTTTGACGCAATTGCCAATTTCAGCATCTTCTCTGGGCAAAAAGTGATTGCCGCGCTCAATAATGGTAACTCTGCTGCCTAAGCGTCTGAATATCTGAGCAAACTCAAGGGCAATATAGCCACCACCAACGATGCCCAAATGCTCAGGCAATTTCTCCAGCTCCATAATAGAGGTGCTGGTCAAATAACCGCATTCTTCCAGGCCTTCATAAGAAGGAATCAGCGGCCGGCTGCCAGTATTGATATATATCTTGTCGCCAGTAACTACCTGCCTGGCGCCACTGTTCAATTCAATTTCGATTGACTTAGCAGAGATAAACTTACCTTTGCCATAGAAGAAATCTAAGTTATCGGTATAATCAAAGAGCTTCCAGTGGGCGTTGACCATTCCTTCAACCACCGCTCTCTTGCGGGCGAGGGCAGCTTTTAGATTGGTATCTTTTACTCCAGTCAAGCCTTGAGCTGTGCTTGCATCAGAAGCCTTATCTGCATTTTTAACTTCCCCAGAGGCTTGCCCAGAAAAGCTAAAGCCTTCTTCTGCTGCCAACCTTGCAGCATTTACCAGCTTGCTAGAAGCAACCAAGGTCTTTGTAGGAATGCAGGCAACGTTGATGCAAGAGCCGCCAATCATTTTCTCTTCAATCAGGGCAACGCTAATACCTTTCGCCGCAAGGGCCAGAGCCAAAGACTTCCCCCCTTTGCCACCACCAAGTACAACAGTGTCGTAGTGCTTTACGTCGCTATCTGTTTCCATGACTTTGCTAGTTGTGTGCTTGATATCTTTATCAGTGGAAGCAGTTTCGTCTTTTTGGGGCGCAGCCATTTTTCGCTCTTTCTCTGGGGGCTTAAACAAGCAGGTATTGTAATACTTTAACTTCCTATATCAGAGACCAAATTACTGGGTAAAAGAAAATTGGTCATATAAATCAGGGCCTCAAAGATTTGACTCCAAAGCACCAAAGGCAAAGGCCCGATTTCAGAATTCAAATATCAGAGGAAACCATGAATCCTGCCACACTTCGTCAAGTATCAGCCTTCCTTCTAGCCACCTCTCTCACCGTAGGACCCGCACTAGCACTGGCCGAAGATATCGACGAAGTACGCCCTCACGGTTTCACGCCCGGCGAACAAAGCAGCTCGATGCACTTTCCTAGCCCCAATCGGCGCGAGATGCAAGCGTCTTCACCAGAAGAGGCACGGAAGCTGGCAGATACGATGAAAACCAGTTTAGACGCCCAGCATCAAAAATACAGTTACAAGCAAGACGGATTCACACATACGATTGTGGTCGAATCGACAAAAAAGACTGTTGTTTTCAGAGCAGCCAACCCTAATGCCGCCAAACAAGAGTTACGCAAAACACAAATCATATCTGAACTATTCCCCAAGAATGGACAAATAGCCTCACTATTGAGCCGCCTGTACGAAGAGGATAAAAATTGGTCCAAAGCCTCAGAATACTTCCGAAAAGCCAACACGCTCTGCAATAACGACACGTTAGAAAACACAGTAACTAATTTAGAAGCAAACAAAGCAGCAAGAGAAGCCAGGCTGCAGTCGCACTATGCCTACTTTGAATTGATGATGAAGCACTATGAAACAGCCATCAAAATGCTTACCAAATCAATTGAACTAAAGCCGGACTACGCTACGAGCTATTTCAATCGAGCCAAGGCCTACCGGGCATTGCACAAAAACGACTTAGCAGAGAAAGACGAAAAGAAGCTAAAAGAACTAACTAAGAACGAAAGTCGCAATTCACGATCGACACTTTCACCAGCTGATGGCGGCTGGGCCTTGTTCCTGGTTGAAATCTACGCGCTAGAAGAAGCACTCCGCATTGCCGATACAACACTAATAAAAGAACCAAATTCAGCCTCAGCAATTCTAGCTCAAGCTAGAGCCAATCTACGTTTGGGAAGGTATGCCAAGGCCTTAGCCTCCTACAAAAAGCTTGAAGCACTAATGAAAGATTCCGCAGATTTAAAAGCAGAAATGGCTCCGCTAGCTATTCTCACAAAACAGGGACCGCCACCGTATGGCAATTTATCAGCTCTAGCGGCCATGCCTCATAGAGAAACTATCGCCTCCCAGGACAAGGGAAAACATGGTCCCGGCCCGGATCAAAAGCTCGGCACATTCGCAGCCCCTCTCCCTGTTAGCAAACTTGCTGCCGACCACAAAGGTGACTATCGCGTCTATGGGGCCATCTGTGCAGGGTTGAAACAAAAATCGCAAATGAAAGAATTGGACAGCGAGTTAAACAAAATGCTGTCAATCGTTCCCGATGACACAAAAGTTATAGAGCAGAAAATAGAGACAACAGAAGCCATGCGCGATTGGTCAGGCGCAGAAAAATACTGCAATATCTATTTTGCTCAACTGTCACAGGGAAAAAATGGCCCGATGAAAACAGAGTTTGTACCATACGCCTATAGCACACGAGCCTTGGCCAGACGAGCCCAAAAGAACTATGCCGGAGCTATTGAAGACGACACCATAGCAATAAAGCTGGCTCCGGAATCGGCCTTAGCCTACCGCGACCGGGGCGATGCTTACCGACAAAGCGGCAAGTGCGATTTAGCAGTGGCAGACTATACAAAAGCGATTCAGTTAGACAGCGCACAAGGCAGCAGCAATTATTGGCGGCGAGCAAAAGCTTATGAGAAATTGAACCAGCCAGCCCTGGCCAAGCAAGACAGCGAAACAGCCAAGAAACTAGACCAGGCCCAATCCAAGATTTAAGTATAATTTTGGTAACAAACAAAGCGTCAGTAACTAAAGTCGCTAAAGCCAAGCAAATTGCCAATCTGGACTTTTGCACGCACTTTTTGGACGAACGAGCATGGTTAGGCACGGTTTTGATTGACTATACTGCTCCAATGTCGGCCTTTTAGAAGACCCAAACGCCCCCGCATTTCCAATCAGAGAGTCAAAATGAAAACAAAGATCAGCAATACGCTAGTAGTTCTTGGCCTTCTAACTGGCCTTAACAATGGCTTCAGTCAATCAGCACAGGCGGCTGAGCCAGTTTGGAAAATAAATCCAGAAACATCAACCATGAACTTCAAGCTGAAGAACATGGGCCAACCAGTCGATGGTAAATTCGGAAAGCTCTCAGGCGACGTTACTTACGACGGCAAAAACTTGGCACAAGCCGCTGTCAAAGCCAAAGTAGACACAGCAAGTATCGATACTAAAAACGAGAAACGCGACGAACACCTTAGAACCAAAGACTTCTTCGATGTACCGACATTCCCAGTTGCTGAGTTTAATTCTTCAAAAATCGAAGTGGACAAAAGCGGAAGCTTCAAAATCTCAGGCACGCTGAACCTTCACGGTATCTCCCAACCAGTGACATTGGCGGCTGGCCCACTGAAAGAAAGCGTTGACGGCGCTGGCAAAAAGCATCTGCTCGCTACTGCAACCACAGAAGTAGAACGCAAGGCCTACAAGATTGGCGGGCTGGCAGCGGCCACAATTAGCAATGAAGTGGCGATAAATCTGGTAATTGATCTAGTTCAGCAATAGCAAGATCCAGTTCAGCAGTATAGGCTTGGTTCAGCAATAGCAAAATTCGCCACTAGTGCGAATTGCACTGCAGGGCCGACCTAGCTTGCCATGGAGCGGCTCATATCTTCGCGTCTTTTGCGACCAGCTTCAGAGTTCTCATAAGCACGCCAAGCGCTATCAGTGTCTTTGGATAAGCTGAGAACCGGTGCCTGGGAGTCACTAGAACGAGAAGAATTGAAAATGCTGTTCCAGAGCTTTAGTTCTTCGTTGAACTCTCTCTTGCTCACAGACATGGGAGGAATTGTAGCCATTAGCTCTGCGCCAAGGCGCTCGCTAACTGACTCAAAAGGGGACTTTTCAGAGCTTGGATTTGCCATTGTAGACTCCACTGGTAAGGTTGACGCCATAAGTAACTTCGATGCCTTGTTCTATCCGCACCCTGAAATTTCTCGACATTGAAATTGCCGAAAAAGATTAAATCGATGGACGAGGAGGATTCATGAATGAATGAATGAATCGATTGATTGATGAATAGATTGATGAATGGAAACAAAGCCATACTACAAACATAACTTGCAATCACCTTTTTCAACGTTATATTCAATAGAACGGCACAGTGAAACAGGAACCGAAGATGAAATGGCAGCGCGCTAAGACCTTGGCTATTCTTACAATAATTGCTTTGGCCAGCTTCGCCACGTCAACTGCGGCGCGGGCAGAAGGAACTTTGGTTGTTCAAATACCGCAGCCAGCCAATGCAAATGCTGCACAGATAATTGTCAAAAGTTATCACCTTGAGGGCTCCGGTGAGTTCAGCTTTGGCAACGAATTCCCCGAAAAGCAAGCTCGAATGGCCGCCGACCGTGGTAATGCCAAAGCCGCTGCTCACAACTACATAGGGGCTATTAATGAATTTACTGGGGCAATCAATTTAAATCCAACGTTTGCCAGACCAAATGCACCAAAAGGAGACTACTTCTTTGGCAATTGTAATATCAACAAACTAGCAATCGAATACGATCAAGTTGTAGAAAACCAGCCAAACAACCCTTACGCACTGGCTCTGCGTGGCGAGCTTAAGTTCATGAAATACGATGATGTCGGTGCCAAAGGTGACTTCGACAGAGCCATCGCCAACAAACCAGATTTGTTCTTTGCGCTCGTGCGCAGAGCAGATCTGATTAACAGAAGAGACAACGACGCTCTAGCAGACTGCAACGAAGCCCTGAAATACTATCCTAACTGCGCTCGCTTACACCACGATAAAGGAATAGCCTATAGCGTTAGACATGAACCTGAACGTGCTATTGAAGAATTCAATAAAGCATCTGCGATGCAGCCGCATTGGTCTAGACCATACTTTATGCTTGCACAAGTGCACGGAAACATGGGAAACAGCTCCAAAGCTCTAGCTTGTTTTGAAGAATGCTTACGGTATGAGAAAACCTGGATTGAGCCGTACCGTCGACAAGCTGAAATCTGGCTATACATACACAACTATCAAAAGGCCATTAGCAACTACAATCAAGCAATAGCACTCAACGGAACAGAAAACTCCTGGCTTTATCAACATCGAGCAAAAGCTAAGCTAGCTTCTGGCGATGCTCTAGGAGCAATAGCGGACTTTACCTTCTATGCAGTGCACCAACCAGGCTTGCTCCTGAGATTCTCGGCCTATCTTTTTACTCTAAGCCTCATCGTTCAACTATTGGCAATGGACCTAGGCAGAAGCATTCTTAAGCGAAAGCTATTGATGTTTGAATAGAAAACTCAATATGAAAGAGCCATTCCCACCAATCAAATTACCCTTGCTCGGTGTCGAACTTGACTCCGGCGACGTGAACATATTTCCCACAGTCGCTGATGCGCAAAGTTACATAGAATCATACGACCTAGCGACCTGGCAAGTTTACGACGCCGATGGCCTGATAATGTCAGTGAGCAGCAATGGCGAGACAAAGCCAGTAACAGTAAGACCCACCGGCGAGTTTGACAGGAACAGCCTGCAAAAATTCATCGAACAGAACTTAGAGGTTCTCGGTAAGAAAGCCGCTACTGAGCGAGCACGTCTAGAATCAATTCTAGAGGCGCTTGGTCAATAACAGTCTTCCGAAAATGTCCGATTTTCAGCCAAAAATCGGACATTTTTGGAACCAGCACAAAGAGATCACCGTGGCAAACTTAACCTGCAGGCTAAGCAATTCTGGGTACATTCAATAAACAGCCCCAGGAGCAAAAGATGAAACTGCAACGCGCTACCACCTTGTCACTGCTCACACTGCTGACCCTCACTACCGTAACCACCATCTCCCAGGCTATTGCCTGCCCAGGAAATGGTCTACAGATAGAACCACACTTATCTCTGGCCCCCAGCATGCCTTGCAAGATGCACCAAAACTGCACCTTTGGCTGCAACGAAACACATGACAGACCAGCCAAAATCATGCCTCATGCAGCAAGATTCTTTGCCCAGAGCGGAGACGCAAAAGTTCTTGCCTATAACTTCGTAGGTGCCATCGATGATTACACTCGCGCCACAGAACTAAACCCTTCTTTCGATAGAATTTACTCTCCAGCCACTGACTACTTCATGGCAAACAGCAACATGCAGAAGCAGCTTGCCGACTACAATCAGGTGCTGCAGGCAGATCCAACCAACCCTTACGCTCTAGCTCTACGCGGCGAAATAAAATACGCTCTTGAAGACACGGATGGCGCAGAAGCTGACTTCAGAAAATCACTTCAATACAAAAGTGATCTTTACTTCGCCCATCTGAGACTAACAGAAATCAGTGTCTTCTCTGAATCTGCCAATTTATCGACTGCCGATTTCGAGAGAGCACTAGAGCTGTTCCCAGAGAGCGCTAGAATGCATCACAACATGGGTTTGGCCCTAGATCAGCTTGGATTTACGAAGATGGCGGTGGCTGAGTATAACGAAGCTAGCAGACTTAGCCCAGAGTGGTCGCGACCATATTACATGATGGCCTTTGCGGATCTAGAAAGAGGCGATCGCGAGGCCGCCATGGTCGATCTCGATAAGTGCGTTAAGTTCGAACCTACATGGTCTTGGGCCTACGTTATGAGAGCCATGCAAGAGTCAAAAGTACACGACTACAAGGCTGCAATAAAAGACTTAGACCAAGCCATAGCAATTGAGCCCGATAGCAAGTGGCTTGAGGCCTGCCGCGCACGACTGAAATTATCATCTGGAGATACCCTAGGAGGCCTTAGCGACTTCATAGGTATCGCTAGCAGGAGAAGTGAGTTTCACATACTCTTGGCTATGTGGTTCATCCTTGCACAGATGAAGCTGGTCACCCTCGGCCGTGAGTCAATCAGACGCAGACTAATTATTAACGAGTAGATATCTTCAAACAATCTACCCACGGTAATTTCAAGAATTTATTTTCTTCTGCGAAAAAACTGTTGCGAACACCAAAAACATCTGCTACAAATTAAGTATCGATGTCACCACTGTTCATTGTGTTCAATGTACTGTTCTGGTCCAAGTTCGATGTTCTGTTCAAGTCCGAATTCAACGTACTGTTAATGTTCGTGTCCAACGTTCCGTTAATGTCCGATGTACTTTTCGAGTTCGAAGTACTGTCCTTGTAATTGTTCAGTTCATTTTGATGTTCATGTCCTCCTTCATGTACGTGTTCGTGTTCGATTTCGAGCTCGAAGTTCACTGTCCGTGTACTTAGTTCGTGTTCATGTTCAATGTAAATAGTTCGTGTATTAGTTCGTGTATTAGTTCATGTATTTAGTTCGATGTTCAAGTCCATGTACATAGTTCGATGTTCTGTTCGATGTGGTGACATCGATACATACACTGTCTAGACAACTGTTTTGTCCAATGTTTTAGTTCAAACCGTTCGATGTATTAGTTCACGTTATTCATGTTATTCACGTTCAATGTCCGATGTCCTCTGTACATGTTCGAAGTTCGAAGTTCGAAGTTCGAAGTACGAAGTCCAAAGTACGAAGTCCAAATTACGAAGTCCGACGTTCCACTCCAGAAGGCACCCCGGCTACAGCCTGGGTGCCTTCCCCTTACAACTAATTCTCTTACAATTCAAAACACCCAAAAACTAAGCTGGTCAATAATTTCCGGCAACAAGCCCCGTTGACAAGCATCTGATAATAACGCACAGCCTTGTATTTGTCAGGCATAAGAAATATAGTGATAATATCTTACGGCTTGTCAACGGCTTAAGGAGCCAGGTTAGTGCGTCTACGAACCTTTTTACTAGTGGCATCAGTCATCCCACTCTCAATTGCAACTATCGCATTGGTTCCGTCAGTGCGTACAAAGGTGTTCACGACCCAACTTTGGCCATGGCCACTGCCATTCGACACAAACGACGACGAACTCAACATGCTGCAAGAGCTGGTTGAGCCAGGCGACATAATCGTGGAAGCCAATCTGCACAGCTGGCAGTGGATAGCACTTTGCACTTCCACCCTGGGCTCTTCATGGGTACACACAGCCCTTGTGGACGACGAGAAGAAGCTCTTGACCATGGACGGCGTTGCAGTGCAAACCGATTTTAGTATCTTCAAAAAATGGTCCAGCACCCGCTTGGCGATTATCAGACCACCTTACAGAGACAAGAAACAAAGACACACCGTCATCGCTTCGGTAAAGAAACACCTTGGCAGCGCCTATGATCACACATTTGTTAATCCAAATGGCTACTGTAATGGTCTGGTTGGTGCCGCTTTGAATGCCGTTGGCATTCCTGTCAAAACTGTGCGCACATGGGGCAAAGACGTCTACTCAGCCCATAATTTCTTCAAAATTCCCAACGCCATTGTTGTTTGGAATAGTGACCACCATAGACCAAAGCCGAAGAAATTAAGGTCTAAAACACGCAAACTTAACTGGCTTGGGGCATAACCTAAAATAGCGCTGGCAATGGAATCACTCTAAAATTTCTGGAGATTCTTATGCAAAACGGCCGCGCAACCAAACAAGCTCCGGCTTCCGCAGGATTGCGGCTAGGCGAGCTAATTGGGGGCCTTGGCTTACTAGGTAAACGGGAATTGGCTGATGCACTCAAGGTCAGCCACGAGACAGGCCTGCCGCTTGGTCGTGTGCTCGTTATGTCCGGCTACCTCAAAGACGACATGCTGGCAGCAGTCGTAGACGCCCAATCGATGATTCGAGAAGGGTTAATCGACATTGGTATGGCAAAGAAAGTGCTAGCCGTAGTAAAGCAGAAGCAGTGCACTCTCAACCAAGCCTTGGTCGAAAGTGGAATAGACAGCGAAATCAAGCGCAGCAACTTGCTTGGCGACCTACTTATGGAAGCCGGTTATATCGACGAGAAGCGACTCAAACTTGCTCTTGAGCAAAGCACAGCTACCGGGCTGCCTCTCGGGCGCACCCTGGTGCTCTCAGGCTTGATTCCTGAAGAACTTCTATCGATTGCTATCAATGCCCAAGTTCTGCTGCGCGATTCCCGAGTTTCACGCGCTCAGGCTACACAAAGTCTGCGCTCCGCCTTCAGCAGGCATGTGCCAATTGAAGTGCCATTGGCCGAAAAAGGCTATTACGCCCTACCAACTCGCCAATCAATACGCCTCGGTGAGATACTTCTTGCTGCTGGTGTGCTGTCAGAGCAAGAGTTGATGACAGCCCTTGAGTTTGGCTTAGCCAATAACAAACCAGTGGGAGAAGTGCTAACAGACCTGCGCTTTATAGAAGAAGCAACCATCAGTGCCGCTTTAGCCTTACAAAAGATGGTGGCAGAACAAAGCCTCAAACTCGAAGACGCAACCCTCGCGCTCTCAGCCATATATCGCGACGGTATTACTCTTGAAGAAGCTCTGAACAAAAACACGCCCAAAGATTCACAAAAAACCAAGGCTAAAAACTCTGCAACGCAAACTTTCCCAGAATTCTTGCAACTGACAAAGAATGTCACCACTGATGAGCTAAGAAAGGCTTTTGAAGCAGTTTTACTTAACCCTCAGATGGTGGCAAAAATTCTAGATGTCGCTGGCGTAATTGATAAAAACGTCTTACAAGAGGCCCTGAAAAGCTATCAACTTTTCAAGCAAGGCCGACTATCTATAGAGCATGCCTGCGTAGTTTTAGAGTTCTGTCGCAAGAATCAAGTATCAGTTGACGATGCTCTAAAAGCCCTTAACTGGCAGCAGTTAGACCAGATGCAAAAGCCTGTTTCTACAAGAGAGTATGACTTAGCAAAGTGGGCAGAAGCCTGCCGAACAGCTTACGCAATCTACGAGCTTGGCGACCTTGATCAAGCTGAGCAGATGTGGGCCGAAATTCTTGATCGCGCTGAAGAAATCGAAATCAATGATGTGCGCCATCCCCGTGCTAAAGAAGTACTAGCGAAGATCTACGAAACCCAAAACCGAAACAATGAAGCGCTCGATCTCTTCCTTGAGAGCCTAAAATCAAAACGAGAATTGTTCGAGGAAAATCACTTTGAGATTGCAGCCACACTAAACAATGTTGCCAGTTTGGCCTACCGCATCAACGACTTGAAGTTATCTGAATTTTACAGCCGTCAATATCTAGTTATGCTCGAAGTTCTAAATGGTCCGACACATCCAAACGTGGCATCAGCACTAGATAACCTGGGCCTCACATGTCATTTGCAAAACCGCTATGATGAAGCCGCTGCACTGTACCAGCGTGCTTTAGAAATTTGCACCAACACCTTAGGTTCAGAACACCCATCCACTGTAAGAGTGATGCGCAAGTATGCCGCCACACTAAGAGCACTGGACAAAAACGAAGAGCTCTCACGTCTCAATGGCGTGGTCGCAGGAACAATCTCAGGCAGCTGGAAAACCCTCAAGCTGCCTACAGAAGACAGTTTGTTTAGTGACGCTCCAGTCAACTAAAAACTAACCACTAGAGGCATTTTAGACCGTCACGTTCTTTTCACGTGTTTGCAACTATTGTCAGAGCACAGATGTCCCGAAGACAAAAGTTGACGCGACAAATGTTTTTTTAATAGATTAAAAACCAGTAAACCAGCGCGTTTACACAACTTAAACTGGAGTTCCATATGTCACATTTCGAACAGCATGACGCCGTAAAAGCAGGCGAAGGCAGCGCAGCAGCAGCAGCATCTTTAAAATTCCTTGCAGACAGCTATCCTAATCCTGGTGGCGGCGGTAGCGCAGGCAAAGCCGATGCAGCAAGTTCTGACATCAAAGCGGCAGGAAGCGAACCAAGAGGTGGTAGCAGCAATAGTGGCGGCAGCGATACTTGCATTGAAATCAAACCGCTCAAACAAGGTAGATAAAGGCTGCGAACCTGCATTTCACCTCAACTAAACTACTTAGCAGCAGTGATTTTTCCCTCAAGAAATCTAACTGCCTCCGACAATTGATTGTCGTTAGCAGCACCGTAATCAAGATTCTCTGCTGATTTAACTTCAATATCAGGCGCAATGCCGCGATCTACAACATTTAAATCTGACTTGTGATCAGGGTTAGGTTTAACATCCTCAGTGGTAGCTCCAACAGGCTCGCGCCCGTCACCTAGCCACTTTCCATTAGGAGTGTAATATCGACCTGCTGTCAGCGACAAGCAGGTCGATAGTGGCATATCGTAATAAATTTGAGCTACACCTTTACCATAACTTCTGACACCAAGCAAGGTGGCACGTTTGTTATCGTGAAGGGCAGCTGCTAGCATCTCTGAAGCGCTAGCTGAGTTATCATCAATCAGCACTACGATTGGCTTGTTCTGCCAAACGTTGAGTTGCCGCGGCCGAATTTCTTCTTTTATTTCTTTACCTGGTTCTTCATTCAGAACTTTCATCATATTCGGCTCTAAGTGATAGCGTACAGTCTGGTAATCGCTAGACCCAGCAGTACCAGTATCACGTGCGCCAGCGCCAGTGCCAGAGCGACTTTTCATAGCGACCAAGTCACCAGTATCAAGCATCATACTGACAATAGCCAGGCAACTATCAACGCTTCCTCCGCCGTTACCGCGCACATCAAACACTAGAGCCTGAGCATTCTTTACTTTTTCAAACTCTTTCTGCACCAGGGCAACAATGTCGCTATGTACAAAATTCTCTAAGCGCACATAGGCAATTGTGTTCTTATTTTTTTCGCTGTTCACTACCTGCGATCTAACAGATTGCACATTCATTTTGCCGGGTATCATGGCAAATTCAAGTTCTTTGCCCTGGCGACGAACAGTAAACTTGATTAGTTGACCCATATGCTTGCGCGTATATTCGCCGATTTCAGTTGCTGGCACTTTGAGACAATCCAAAGAGTCTAGCTTAAGAATCTGATCGCCGCGCTTTATACCGGCCCTATCAGCTGGACCACCAGCAATCAACATCCTAACTACAACTGGCTTCTTCTTGCCGTTCATGATCATGCCGACGCCCGAATAAAGTCCGTTTTGCGAGTCCTGCTTCTTGGCTACCTGCTTAGAGTCAAGAAATTTAGTAAAGGGATCATCAAGAGTCTTGAGAATCTCATTGGCGTACTTGACTGCATCAGCTTCGTTTTTGATTTTATCGTCGTATTTATGCTCAAAGCTCAACCAATCTTTCATGGCAGCTTGGTCAAAAAGATTGTCTTGAGTGGTCTTCCACACTCGATGATAAAGCTCGTGAGGGGTGCACCATATTCGTTGAAAGAACCAAAATTGCACGACATAAACGGCTGCTATCATCAGCATGGCCGATTTCAGCCGGGCGTGTTTTCCCAGAAAACTTTTCTCTTCCTTGCGAAGTTTTGGCTCTTTAATTGGCTGATCAACCATATCTCACGAAATGTCGACGTACTATGTATAAACATTAGCTGATTGTGCACTGAATTGTTAGAGACTGCATTAGAATTGACTGCAACAATTGACAATTTACTTTGGTTATTGAGTTCGTTTCAGTAACAATTAAGGGGGACCAATGGCAACAGAGAATAACGCTGGACGCGTAATTCGTGTTTCTATTCAACCCAGTTCAAATTCTTCCAGCAATTCTTCTTCACAGGCTAGTGCAGCTCCAAGTCTATTTGAAGATCCCATTTGCCATATGCTGGTCGAGCGAGAAACAGCCGCAGATGCAATAGTTTTTCAAGGCAATACTTACTATTTCTGCAATCTAAATTGCTCAGCCAAGTTTTCACGAGCGCCCCTGCGTTATAGCGACAGCGCCGCAGAAACTCCAGACGAGCAAACACACAACGAACAAACAGAAGCAGGGCTAAAGCAAGAAGAGCTAACGCCCACCACCCAAGCGTCAATGGCAGCCTTTGACGCCGGCAAGCAAAACCAGTTTACTTGCCCAATGCATCCTGAAATTATTACGACAAAGCCTGGCCCTTGCCCACTCTGCGGCATGGCCCTGGAAAGCCTCGATGCCAGCCAAACCATCGAAGACGACAGCGAATTAATCGACATGACCAGGCGCTTCAAGTTAGCAATGGCTTTTACCATTCCCTTGTTTGCCTTGAACCTGCCCGACATGCTCGGCCAGCCCAAACTTTTTGGACCGCAACTCGCCAATCTGCAATTGACCAACTGGCTGCAGTTCGCCCTGGCCACACCGGTAGTTACCTGGTTAGCTAAACCATTCTTTGAACGAGCATTAGACTCAATCAAAAACAAAAGCTGGAACATGTTCACTTTGATTGGTAGCGGTGTTGGCGTGTCTTATCTCTATAGCGCCGCCGCCACAATAGCACCAAATTTAGTGCCAAATACAATTCAAAAGGCAGCCGCCATGCATGGCAATGTGGTCGGCAACTACACCTATTTCGAGCCAGCTGCTGTTATCACTACTTTAGCCCTGCTTGGCCAAATACTAGAACTCAAAGCCCGAAAACAAACTGGCGCCGCCATCCGTGAACTGATGGCCCTGACCCCGCAACTAGCTCACTTTATCAAAATAGATGAAAGAGAAATCGACATAGCCGTATCAAAACTAGAGCGTGGCGATAGAATCAGAGTGCGCCCTGGCGAAAGTATACCCACTGACGGAATAGTTATCAGCGGCCAATCTACCGTAGACGAGGCAATGCTTACTGGTGAAGCTTTAGCTGCCAGTAAAAAGATTGGCGATACTGTAATTGGTGGCACAATCAATCAAACCGGCTCACTAATTATCACGGCAACCAAGGTCGGCAATGAAACGATTATTGCTGGCATCATAAAGCTTGTAGCCCAGGCTCAAAGAAGCCGAGCCCCAGTGCAAAAGAAAGTAGACCAGATTGCTAGCTACTTCGTACCGATTGTTGTTGCCATTGCGGCTGCAACGTTTATTGGTTGGATGCTATTTGGCCCGCAACCAGCCTTTGCCTATGCATTTCTCAACGCCGTAGCTGTACTAATTATTGCTTGCCCCTGCGCCCTTGGCCTGGCTACGCCAATGTCAATTACAGTAGCCATCGGTAGAGGTGCTAAAGCAGGAGTACTCGTCAAAGATGCTCAATCTTTAGAAGAGTTACGCTTGGTCGATGTCTTAGTAATCGATAAAACTGGCACCCTCACTGAAGGAAAGCCGACAGTCACGGCTATTGAAATCTTAGATTCAAAGGCAACCAATGCTGTGCATAGCAGATCACTTGCAGATGGCAACAATGCCGCCACAAGAGATAGTAGCTCGATTGAAATAGAAAAAAGCAGCTCTGAAGAAATCTTGCAGATGCTGCAGCTAGCAGCATCTGCCGAAGCCAGCAGCGAACACCCATTAGCCCGAGCAATTGTTGCAGCCGCCCAAGAGAAAGGCTTAGAGCTGCTTCCCACTAAAGAATTTCAAGCCATTCCAGGCGAGGGCATCAGTGCCCTTGTTGCTGGCAAGAGAATCGTTGTCGGTCACTTCCGCCAGAGAAATCAAAACGAACAGACACCCAAAGCTAGGCAAAACGAACAATCCAAGCAATCAAGCCCGATAGGCCAAACAAAAGGCTGGCACGAGCGTGTCAACTATTTCAGCGAATTAGGAGCAACGACTGTCTTGCTTGAAATAGACGGCGTTATCAGCGCCCTAATTGCTATCAGCGACCCTATTAAAAACAATGCTCTAGAGTCAATTAGCGCTCTACAAAAACAGGGCATAGCTGTGCACATGCTCACTGGCGATAACGAAAAAACCGCTCGAGCTGTGGGCGAAAAGCTAGGCCTGAAGACAATCTCTGCCGAGGTCACTCCGAGCGGAAAACACGACTACATAGCCAAGCTAGTTGATTCCGGAAAAAGAGTAGCTATGGCAGGCGATGGCATAAACGACGCTGCCGGGCTTTCCCGAGCAAATGTTGGAATAGCCATGGGCAACGGCACCAGTATTGCTATTGAAGCCGCCGGCATAGTACTAGTCAAAGGTGACTTACGGGGTATCGTCCGCGCCATCAAACTGAGCCAGGCTATGAGCAGCAATATCAACCAAAACCTGCTTCTGGCTTTTGGCTACAATGCAGCCGCAGTGCCGATTGCTGCCGGTTTACTCTATCCCATCTTTGGTCTTTTACTCAACCCGATGGTAGCTAGTATGGCCATGTCACTGAGTTCTGTTTCAGTCATAGCCAACGCTCTGCGCTTGCGCCAAATCAAACTTTAGCCAACAATACGCAAGAACAGCTAGCTGCGACCAGTAATCACTTTTTACATAAGCGAAGCTTTAGCCCACAGCGAGCGGTGCCAGGGCATTCATCATCTGTACGCCTGTGGCCCCCAGCTCTTTCAATCTTTCTTTGACCTTGTCACTGTTAAGGCCTTGCTCGTTAAAGGCGCTGCCTTCAGAGTAAACAAAGCGCGGGATAACAACGCAGCGGAAATCGAGCATTAAGGAGTTAGCGATACTCATCACAGACATATAGCTTGAGTGGCCTCCAGCAGCGCATACAAAGCCCACGACTTTGCCTTCCCAAGCTTTACCTGTCAGTTCAATCAAATTCTTCAAAGCAGCTGAGCAAGAGTAGTTGTAGACAGGAAAAGCAACAAGAATACAGGCGGCATCTTTCACTTTGGTCTGCACCTGAGCAACTAGCGGATTAGCGTAGCAAGCGCCAGCATCGCAAATTGGCAAGTCATAGTCGCGCAGGTCAAGAAACTCCTTGTCGGCGCTAGCTGGTAGTTGAGCAAATACCTCACTGGCCATAATGCGACTGCGACTAGCGGGGTTGAGGCTGGCGCTAATTACTAAAATCTTGTTTGACATATGCTTCTCCTTGTGGCCGGTCAATTATAGCGCCACTCGCCCAATGACCAGTTAGCCAGGAAGCTTAGATCGTTACGCGGGGCAATTTACAGCTCTTGAAGCGCTCATAAGGAATCTTGCCATTCAACAAAACACCGCCGTAAGAAGTACTTGCTGCACTCTTAGAACCGGCGCAGACAGCTTCTTTTGAACGAAGAAGAATAGACCCTCTTTGCGATACTAAAAATTCACCATAGTAGCTATCGTCTAACTCAATTAAGAGACGATCACACATCTCTTTATTATGTACAACTTTTCCAATCAAACGAGCCTGGCTAAAGGGTTCAAGCACTGGTGCCACAGAGGGGGCCTTGAGGGAAGACTTGATTAGAGCGGCTGGCCCATGATGACCAATTTTAGCGAGGGCGATTTTGAAAGCATCATTAGACTTAGCCTCAGCTAAAGACTCAACACTCTTCTTGCCGCCACTCATAAGCCCGCTCAGTTTCTCCAGCCAACTTATACGACTGTCGCAGAAACCAGCAGAATTGCCATCGCTAGCTGTTTCGTACCATTCACAGCGAAAGAAATCAGGTTGCTCAAAGTATGTATAGAAGCGAATAATTCTGGCCGCTTCGCCCGGCTCGCCCACTTTTTCGCGCATTCTGACTACACCAAAATCTTGGTATGTTTTCAGATTGGCGTAGCGCTCGCAAACGCCGATTATTATTTCGCGACCAGTTTTGGCCATGTAGACTCCCGCAATACCTTACCCATAATACCAAGAGGTAAGTATTAGCCAGTCAAGACTAGCCGGTTTAATCTTAACCACAGGGCTTATATAGCAGCAGAATCTTCTCTAACCACGCTTTTGAAAAACTCTGCCAGCACCGGGGCGACCTCAGCAACATCACTGTAACGATTCACCTGCACTAAGTTACAACCAGCAATCATGGCCGATAAGCGCCTCTGCGGTAGCGACCGATAAAGACATAGCACTGGAATCTTAGCCTGAGTAGCCAGTCCAATCTCATAACCGACACCAAGGCTGGGATTGCTCACCTCGGCCACAACGCAATCTGATGCCAACAACCAGGCGACATCGCGATCGTGAATGGCTCTATCGCTCATGGTTTCGCCGCCCTCTAACAGATTCGGGCTGCCAATTAGTTCTGTGCTTATAGTGCCGTACTTTCGCAGCTGATCTATGATCTGCTCATAAATAGGCTGATCGCCACGCCCTGCAGTGATTGAACCAGCAAAGTAGATTTTTAGCACTGATCTGCACTCTTTTGACAAACACCTCACTAAGTATTCCCCCAAAGCCCGATAAAAGTCAGCTTTCATTAACAAGCAAACGTTCAAACGTCCTTCTTTTTTAAATAGGTGTATATACACCTATTTTGATTACAACAAAACTTGGCAGAGAAAACATTTGAACCACTGATCACAGCCTAGATGTCAAGAATTAAAGGCAAAAAAGAGATAGGTAGTTTAGGCATTTTAAGAAAAGTCCAAAAAAAGTCAAAAAAAAAGAAAAGCAGGAAGAAGCTATTGCTAGCTTCTTCCTGCCTAAACTATTGACTTAGGTTCTAGTTAGCGGCGGGACAGGCAGCTAAACCGTCACAACCACCCGAGCTGGCAGAGTCTTAATGCTCACCATGCCGTCTTTTATTTCCGCAGGCTGTCCGTTAACGGTTGCTTTAACAGATGCGTTAACAGTGACATTGCTAGCGCCTTTTCCAGCAACACGACTTAGGGTGCCTACGGCCAGATCGATAGCACACTTAACTGAGCCGTCGATCTGATAGACCACGTCCGCATTTTCACGACGAGCAGTGAAAGACAACTTACCGAAGTAAGTAGGCAGATTGGTGACTGAAACCCCTTTATCAAGCCAATCTGACTTGATGCCAGCCGCCAACACAAGCGCCTTGTCGCGCTCATAGACAAAGAGGTTGCGCACACTGCGCAGAAAGTCTGAGCCCACCCAACCATGAGGAGCGTCGCCAATGAAGCGCGGGGTAAGAGGATCGCGGTAAATTACCTCGGCCCAATGGTTCCAGTGCCTCGGGCGACGATGGCCCATGAAATAATCGATTGCCGCATGAGCCTTTTCAAGCTCACCAAGGCGCACGAAAGTGCCCACCGAACGCCATTCATAGGGTGTGTAGTCAACCCAGTCAACTTCCCCATCCCGGCGACGCTGAAAGAACTTCCAGTAGCGCGCGAAGGTCTGCTCAAGCTCTTGCGGCAAGGCAGAAAACACTTCGCAAGGGTCGAGGCCGATGGTGGTTGAGGTCGGGTCGAGATCGCCGAGATCAGCTGCCCCAGGGATGTAATCGATACCATGAAAGCGCATCGAATTCGCCACCGAGGCAAGCAAATCACTACGGAAGGCATCGCGGATGGTGCCAAGCTTGTGCACCTGATCATCTGCACCCAGCTCAAGGGCGGCCGATACAGCGTCATCCAATCCCTTCATGGCGAAGAGGTTATCCCAGTTTGAATGGGCCGGATGTGCCGAATAACCTTCATGGCTAATCGACGGCGGCAAGATGCCGTGCAAGTGCAGATGCGAGGGCTCATGAGTAGGATCTTGGCCCAACTGTTCGAGGCGGTGGTCACGAGCTGCCAGGGCCAGCATATTCTGCTGGCGCAGCAAATCAATGTATTCCACAGCCTTGAGAATGCGCGGGAAGATACCAGCCAAAAACTCCTTGTCGCCGGTGTAGCGATAATATTCCATCACCATGTAGATGAACTCACCATGGCTGTCATGCTCAGGAGTGGGGTCAGAGCCGCGCTTATCCACACAGCAAGGCACCTTGCCGTTGGGGTACTGATAGGGAGCGAACCAGTAGATGAACTCCCGCACCTCAGCCACGAATCCGTGCTGCAGCAAGGCTGCAGATGTCAACGAACCGTCCCGAATCCAGGTACGGCGGTAGCAGCGCGAACCTGGCTGAATGGCCGGGCCATCGCGATTGATGAGAATGTAGGCGAGCTGACTTTTGATCGTGGCATTGAGCTCGGCTGCGGCCGGAATATCAATACCGACTTTGTCGAGCTTGCCACGCCATTCTTGCTTGCTCGCCGCCAAAGCATCATCTACTTCTTGCAGTGCTGAGTAACGCGTATAGGGCACAGCAATGTCGAAAGTCACTTCTTCGTGAGCATCCAAATCATAGCTGTACATCAGGGCGCCAGAACCAAAACCACGGGTGTCGGCCAATCCGCCGTGCTCAGGCAAGAGCCCATAGTTGAGATGTTCAACAATGTCACCAGTGGCTAGAGTGGTAGCACCAAAACCATCGGCCCGACTGAGAGTGCGCACCTTCAGACTGTTGCCCACATAGACCGTGTCACCAGCATGGGAGAAGGTTTGGATGGGTGTGTAACCACCGGGGGTGTTGAGGAACTGCCAGGGTGGATTGACCTGGAATTGCCGGATGGCCAGGAACAGCTTGCCCGACTGCTTAACGCCGGTGCGGTTGATGACCTTGTAGCGAGCATAGAGAGTGGCATCTTCTCTCGGTCCCAGGGCGAAAGCCTTGACTTCAAGGGCAAGCTTCTCGTGAGTGCGCTTGACCACGGCAATAGGAAGATAACCGTCTTCCAGATGCTGTTCATGGCGGCCATGCTGCCAGGTCAGCAGTTCGCTGCCATCATGAATGAAAGGCTCGATTGAAGCAGTCTGACGACCGAGCTCAAGCAAGCCCTCTTCATTGATAATTGCCTCCTGCCGACCGCCACTGACACCGACCACAGTCCAGAAAGACTGCTCCTTATCAAAGTAGCGAGGGAAGAAGCCAGCGGGATGATCGCGAGCGATGCGGCGCCAGAACTCATTGGCATTGGGGGCATAGTCGAGTCCCATGAAACGCAGCGAGCGAATACTGTAGCCCTTGCCGCCACTCGACTTGCGCAAGACAAGGCGCAAGGCCTTGATGTCACAGTCAGGCAAGCGCAAGTACTGGCGACCGCCACCAGCACCAATTATGGTGTCAACATTGCGCCAGGCGCCCCGTTCACCTTTGATCTGCACCTGGTAGTTGCGAGCATGATGGTCGCCCCAATCAATCAGTACAGCACTGAGTTCTCGCAACTCGGGGAAAGTGAAGACCAAACCCTGACGCTCGCTCAAGCCACTCTGCCAGAGCGAATAGTCATCACCATCAAGAACGTTGATGGCATCTTTGCGCGACGAGCTCGCCCAGACTTTCGGCTTACCCATAGGCTTCAAGGCACTGGGGCGCTCCTCAAAGGAGAGATCGCTGAAGTAAATGGTGCCCTTCCCTCCAGTGCTCGCAGTGAGAGTTAGGTCGATGTAAGCCACTTCGGCAAGTGGTTCTTTGCTCGGGCCCCAGGCGTATGAGAAATGCCGAGCTTTGTTAACGAGCACCTGCTTTGTGCCGCTGAAAGCGAAGTGTGGCCGATTTACCCACCAGACATTGTCGGTAGATTGGTCCAGCAACTTAATTTCCAGGGTGTTGACAGGGCTTTGTCCGGCAACGGCAAACTGAAAGACATAGTTGTCTGGCAGCTTGATTGCCACAGGTACACGCACTATGGCATGACCGGCAGCGTTGAACTCGAAATCTAGACGCACAGCACGATCGAGCTTGTGCTGACTGAGCGCGGCCTTAACGCCATCGCTCAGTACCAGTTTGCAAGTATTGGTATTGAGTTGAATTTGCATTGTCTGCTCCGGTTGGCACCACCAACTCGCCCTAGCTCTTATGGCTAGTGCGCGAGTTGGTGGTATAGCCTTGATTGTGTTGATAGCATCAAAAAACTGTTTACTGATGCTGTCTTCACTAGACTATTAGCGGCTATTAGCCTTGATCATGGCCCGATACCAAAGACCGCTGTCTTTGACAGTGCGCACCAGAGTCTGACGGTCGACGTGGACCATACCAAAGGTTTTGGAATAGCCAAGCGACCATTCAAGATTGTCCATCAAGCTCCAGGCGAAGTAGCCCCGCATGTCGACACCGCCGGCGATGGCGAGTTCGATGGCGCTGAGGTGCTCATGAATGTAGAGCATGCGACGGTTATCGTGCACACCCGTGGACGTATTGGTGTCAGCCAGCGCCGCACCGTTCTCGGTGATGTAGATAGGCGGCAGGGTGTATTCCTGGTTCATGGCCAAAAGCATGCGCGTCAGAGCAGCTGGGCAGATTTCCCACCCCATCAGCGTCTCTTCGGCAGCAGGCTCCTTGATCACGCGACCGCGGGCGTTAACCACCAGGCGCAGATACCAGTTGATGCCGAGGTAATCGATGGGCTGAGCAATCAGCGCCATGTCTTCGGCAGTGATGGAAACACCGGTCTCGGCTGCTTCCTCCAGGACAGTATCGGAATACTTGCCCTTGAGGATGCCATCGAGGTAGATGGCATAGTTGCGCTGCCACATCTTGCGAGCAGCCTTAGCAGCCGCTTTGGTGGCGGGTTCCACCGGCACCAGGTTGACGACGATGCCGACATCGAGATTGCAGTTGATAGAGCGAATGCGCTTAGTGGCGAGGCCATGGGCAATCATGAGCGTATGCGCCACGGTGACGCGCAGCTTGGGATTGCTCAAACCAGGAGCCAGACCGTCACCGATGTAGCCGGCGACAATCACTTCCGGTTCGTTGAAAGTGCACCACTTCTTGACGCGATCGCCCAGGCGACGCACCACCACTTCGGCGAAATCGGCGAAGTGCTCAGCCACAGCCCGGCTGGTCCAACCGCCGATGTCTTCCATGGCCCGGGGAAGGTCCCAGTGATAGAGCGTCAGGTAGGGTTCGATGCCCTGGGCCAGAAGCTCGTCAACGAGATCTGAGTAGAACTGCAAGCCCTGCTCGTTGATGGCGCCAGTTCCGTTGGGAATAATGCGCGGCCAGGAGACCGAAAAACGATAGACCTTGTGGCCCATTTTCTTGATCATGGCCACGTCTTCTTTCATGCGATTGTAGTGGTCGCACGCCACTGCACCGTTGTCGAGCAACGGGCGAGCAGTGAAGTAGTCTTCCCAGATCGAAGGACCACGGCCGTACTTAGCCTGGTCCACAGCACCTTCAATCTGGTATGCCGAAGTGGAAGCGCCAAAGACGAAGCCCTTGGGCAAGTTGTAGCGACGCACAGGCACAGGGCTGTGGGCAGCGCTGAATTGAGGAAACACATAGCCCATGCGGCTAGCCTTTTTGCCTTTTGCGACGGTCGCAGTTCTAGCGACGGCACCAGAAGCGGTGCGTGAGTTTTTGCTCGTGTTCATGATAATACCTCGTTGAGTAGTTAGAGAGTTGGTAAATCTATTTCGCCAGCCAGCCGCCCTGAAAGTCTGCTTTGCGCAGAGCTCTCACGAGGGCCGGGTCACGACGCATGGTGTTCCAGACCAAGCCGGAGCGGTAGTTCTCGATCATGAGCACTATCGGCCCCTGGTCGATGGCAATGCGTTCAGCGTCGACCCATCCAGAGCGCAGACTGGCGCCGAAGGTAGGATTGAAAGCATCAGCAAAGCCGTGCATAGAGAAAAGTTCAGGCCGATTCTTCAACCAACCACGAATGGTGCTGAGCACAAGCATCGGTGCGAAGGGCAACGAGCTGATGGCAGCGGTAGGGGCGATGGTGCCGTCGTCATGGCCAACAGGGCAGCCCCGTTCTCTGTACCAAGAGAAGCTGCGTTCCTTGCCGTCCACAATCTTGGTGACATCGCCCGGTCCATCACAAGCTGTCAGGCCCCAATTCAGGCGGTCGTAGCCGCGAAAACCCTGGGGATTCTCGACAGCGTACTGATGCTGAGCCAGGGTGGCCCGCTTGCTGTTCTCGAAATAATCGATACCAAGCTTGCGATTGAGCTTGTCTCTGATGCCGCGAAAGTCGATGAAACTCTGCGGAAACTGGTAGCAAAAGAGCGGCTGCCCCGGCATGCTGACATAGGTTTTGCCATCCTGCTGAGCGAACTCTGGCTTGGCAAAGAGAGCATCCCACGAAGCGGCCGGTGCCGGGTAGGTCGGCGAACCGATGGCCAGAAGATAGAGCAAAGGCGCTTCGCTATAGCCAGCGTAAACGCTGGGAATCAAGCCACCCTCAGGCGTCCAACCGTGGCCAATCAGTCCACTCTCGCGAACGAGCCAGGTCCACTCCACACGGTTGTAGAGTTTGTCAGCCAGGTCACGAATCTCGACTTCCTCAGGAGACTTGCCGCGGTAGAAATAGCGGGCAAAACGTACGCCTGCCATCAGCAAGGCTGTGTCAATGCTAGACAGCTCCGAATTCCAGAACTGTGGTGCTGTGGCCCGAGTACCGGTGGCCGGGTTGAGGAAGTGATAGAAAAAGCCGCGATAACCGTTGACACCCTCGGCCTGCTCACCCTGAGGAACGTTCCAGAGAGTGCGCAACACGCGAAGTGTGTAGGCAGCGGCTTCAGCACGACTGACCCAGAGCCGCTGGCAAGCCGCTCCGTAGGCGCTGAGAGCGAAACCCACACCAGCAATGGTGGCAGGCCCGTCCAGACGAGTGCGGTCGAGAATGAGACCAGTGGTCTTGTCCTGGTAGTCGAGGAAGTATTGAAAGTGTGCGCGCTGCACCCTTTCGAGCATCATGTCATTGCTGGCACTGATGTTACGGCCGATCACAACAGACCCTCGCCGCGCCTTAGCTGCGGTGTTGGTCTTCTTGCTGGCGCGCTTCTTGCCCTCTTCTCCAATCGGGGGTGACCCGATGCGCGAGAGAAGCGGGGCATGTATTTGTAATTTATGGCGTCCCATGTTGTTCTCCACTTCTTGTGAATGTGGTTGTTGAGATTAGAAATATGGCCCGCACTGAGGTAAGGGCAGGCCTATAGAAGCGACAGCCTATTTAGAGGCGCGCAACTCCCACTCGCCACCACCCTTGAGTTCAAGAACGGTGTCGTGGTGTTCCAGCAAACTGCTGCGGTGACCAACACTTATGACTGTGCTTCCTACGCTGCTGAGCAGGGTATAGAGCAGTCTTTCGTTGGCGTCATCAAGGGCAGAACTGGCTTCGTCGAGAAAAGCGTAAGCAGGCTTAGCAAGAATCACTCGAGCGAAGCTCAAGCGCTGCTGCTCACCAAGCGAGAGCTTGTCGCGCCAGTCGTGTTCGACATCGAGGCCACCAGACTGCACAGCGAGATCTGGCAAATTGACAAGCTTGAGCAGAGCCAACAATTGGGTGTCGCTCTGCCTAGTGTTCGTCATGGGATAGCACAAAGCCTTGCGCAGGGTCGATTTGGGTACGAAGGGCCGCTGCGGAAGAAACATCAGCTTCTCCCTACCTGGTCGCTCGATACGTCCGCTGCCTGCTTGCCAGAGTCCGGCAATGGCGCGCAGAAGAGATGACTTTCCGCTACCGCTCGGACCGGTGATGAGCAGAGATGAACCAGCTGGCACAGACACCGTTAATGAAGAAATCAGTGTGCGTGTAACATCTGGGCTCAGCACCGAAACGTTAGTAAGGGCGAGGCGGTCTGACTCAATCAGTTCGATTTCCTTGCAAGGCAGCGAGCACTTGTCGGCCAGGGCGTCCATTGACTCAAGAAACGAGCCAAGGCGATTAACGTTGGCGGTGAAAGCGCTAATGCCGATGAACTGCGCAATGATCAAGGTCATGCCACCGAAGACCTGGGCAAAGGCCATACCAGCTCTGGTGATGTCACCAAACTGCATGTCGCCGGCGAAGTAGAGCGGGGCAATCACTGCAGCAGGAATGAGCACCACAAGGGCATTGTAGTTGGTGGTAAAGAAGCCCAGGTTGCGATTGAGAATCATCATCAGCTCGAGGTTGCCGATGGCGTCTTTGACAGCGCGAAAGACTTGCAACTTGGCTCGCCGCTCACCACAGTAAAAGGCAATCGACTCAACATCGCGCCGCACATCGGTCATGACGTAGCGCAAATCAGCTTCGAGCTTGGTGTGCTGAAACTGCAAGTCAACCAGTCGGCGGCCAATATAGAGGGTGAGAAAGCAGCCGAACAGCGAGTAGGCGATAACAACGAAGGTGAGCATTACCGAGATGGTGTAGAGCACACCAACGAAGCTCACTACAGTGATAAAGGCATCGAGCACAGCAATGGACAGCCCCACAGCAGAATTGCAAAACGTCTCCACGTCTTGGGTCAACCGCTCATCTGGATTGTCCATGTTGGGGTCAGAGCTGATCTTGTAATAAGCGCGGTTGGCGAAGTATCGACTAATCAGGTATTGTGACAGCCAGCGACGCCAGACCAATGATAGTTTCGTACGCAGAAACTGGTAGTAGATGATGATGGGAGTAGCCACCAGCAACGCTGCTGCGTACGTGAATAAGAAGACATAATACTGGCCAACATCACGCAACTGCAGTGCAGTAGCGAACTTGCCAGCGATGTAGTTGATGTAGACGTTGACCGCAGAGACACCCGAGAGCAACAGCAAAACAGCCACCAAGAGGGCGATTCCTCGACCTTTCTGTGACGAAACCCAGAAGGGTTTGGCAATTGCATAGAGGCGTTTCCAGGTCAGCGAGTTGGTCATATCGTTCATGACGTTTCTCTGTTTCTGGGTTAGACATTAGGAAGGCAGATGGGTTAACGCTCTTGACTCAAGCCTTCTACAGTTCACACTGTGAAAGAGAATTTGAGCGATAGGAGTCGGGGGGTAGGTTCTATCTGCGTGACTATAAATAAAAGGAGAATTTGTATAGAACTCATGAATATCACCTTTAACTTCTCATTCTCAAGATGACGACAGGCGCGTGGTGTATTAAGGCAATTATCAAAACGGCTACAACTAAAACTCTTCAGAGCCTCACCGGTAAAGACTCTTGGCTTCTGACAACTACGAGGACAGAAAGCCGCATGACATCAAAAGTGCTTAAAGTTTAGATGTCAGGAAAATTGCGAAAATCTGAGCGGGAATTTTCACGCAGCGATTACATTTAGCCAAAGCTTTATGGCACGGGCTTAAGCTCAACAGCAGAACAACTAGCAGGGATAGCGTCAACATTAGCTCGCAGTAGCAGAGATAGGTTCATTACAAACGGCAGTCGACAAGCTGAAAACCTTGACTAATAGCCACAAAAGTAAATTCCCAAGTGACTTTGCTTAGTTGAACCACAAAGCGAAACCAGGAAAATGATTGCCAAATTCGCCACGCAGATCTCTCCAGGTTTGACCACGACTCAGTTTTCCTTCTTCTAAATAAGGCGCTGCAGCTGAGCCTTGCACCCAGAGCACGAGGTCAAATCGTTGCGGCTGCAAAAATACTTTTCGTAAATTGATACCGCGATGATCATTGTCACTACTGCGCCAAAACGGAATCAACAATTCTCCTGACAAGATCTTCTCGCTCTCCGTCATGATTCCAGACCAGGCTAAAACCATCTGCTCAGTCACACGAGCATTTGGAATCACCCCTGTTTGCCGTGGATTAGGTAGCCATTCGTGATCATCATCTTCTTCTGCCATGATCCACTTCCAGGTGTCGCGACTCTGATCAATCACAGCCTGAAGATGATCTAGTGCTGAAGCCATTCTCTTCGGCTCAATCACCTCACACCTGATCAAATGTATCAAAGCAACTAAATCCAAGATTTCCACATCGCTGGCGCCAATACTGCGAATACGCCTAGACTTACTCAAAAATTGATAGGGTGTATCTACCTTGTTGAAAAACAAATGAGCTGTGCGCTCAAAGAGATCTTTACTGTCGTGTGCTAAATAAATATCGCAAACGCTCGAGAGCAAATGGCAATAACCCCTGAGCCAATGCACGTCTCCGCGATCAAACTTGATGAAAAACTGCTCTGCTTTTTCAATTGGAATATTAGAGTTATTCGTGAGCTTGGCATAGACTTTCCACAAACTTCTATTATCATCACTGCTCTGGACATGAGGTAATTGCTCACTAGCCTTCTGATCGGACTTATCCGTCTGACTGCTTTTCTGTGTTTGATTGGTTTGACCATGCTGACCGGTACCATTCAGGTCTAATTTGATCATGCCGAAATGCAGCGGCAATTTGACGTCAGCATCGCTAATCGGTGCCAGTGTAGATTCGGCCTGCATCAATTGCCTTTGAAAAGTCTCGACTATCTCGCGCAGCTTTAAGTAGCTAATGGTCTTGGAACTTTCATTAGTGGCCGCTGGTAGGCGCAAGAAAGGCAGAATAAATCCGTGATTTCTATAAGTACGAACACCGTAACGAGTGAACGCCTGCCCCAGGCCCTCTACCGCCCGCAGAAACTGCAATACTCCCAAACCAAAGCGAGCTTGATCGTCACTGCTGTGCTCTTTCAAACGAGCCACAAGTGCCACTTCACCTTCCTTTAGTCGACCATCTAAAAGATATTTTTCGACCAAAGGTATGTCTTTAACTGTAGTTGACACTTCTATCACTTCCTTCTTTTCCGCCGCTGCGCTTGACTCTGGTAAGGCGGCATAGGCAACGGCAGTGTGGTTAACACTCAAGAGCGTCGCCAGCAAACCTGCGCTCACCGCTCTCTTCAATATGTTCATGCCATTTCCTTTTTTATTGCTGCTTATTTTGCACTCGTTCAATTGCTTAGCTCTGATCTGGTTTTCTTTTTTCATTTCTTCTGCTTTGACTGCCAACTTCCAATCAGTCTAGGCAAGTCAAGCAAAGATTAGGCGGGGCGAAGAACAGTTGAAGAATTGATCACTCGATCAAGTTGAAAATGTCCGTGATAGCAATGCAGAGAGAGCAGCGACTAATTGGTGCAATCACGCTTCCGCGAGGTGTCTGACTGTTCTAGAATTGAGCTATGAGAGACCTAATTTCACTAGGCCAAAGAATAGTCTGATCAGTAACTCTAAACCCTGAAACCTTGATTCTTCGTGGCATAGCTTTGCTTTATTGGCCGGAGAATTGGTCCGATCTTCGTTTTTCTACTACATTCTATAGTCTCACAAGGGTCAAAAAGATGGGTTGAAGAAAAAAAGCGGAGCGAACAGCCAATGCCATTCGCCCCGCTTCCAAAAATTGCTTTTTGAAACTAAGTCCCTAGAGACTTAGCCGTAGAAAGCCTCGCCGCGCTTCGCCTTGTCGACGATGAGCTGAGCGGGCTTGTAGTTGTCACCAGCCACCTGCGAGAGGTACTGCAGCTTCTGGTGAATGGTACGAATGCCGACCTGGTCAGCGTAACCGAGCACACCACCCAGGAACGGAGCAAAGCCCGTTCCAAAGATCATGGCCAGGTCGAGCTGCGACGGATCGGTGATGATGCCTTCCTGCAAGCACAGCGCCGCTTCATTGACCATGGGCAGGAAAAGGCGATCCTGGATCGCTCCCACCGTCATGACCTTGGGCGCAGCCGTGATAGTAGCAGCGATCTCGGGGTTGATACCAGCGCGACGACCGGTCTTGGGGTCGTACAGGTAGAGGCCCTTACCGCCCTTCTTGCCGAGCAGCTTGGTGCTCTTGATCATGGCAATCGTTGCCGGCGGCGCCAGACGCTCGCCCAGGGCGGCGTGCATGACGTCAATGACGTGGGCGACGATGTCGAGGCCGACTTCGTCCATCAGAGCAATCGGGCCCATGGGCATGCCGAACTTGGTGGCAGCCTTGTCGATGTCATCCGCGGAGACGCCTTCCAGCAGAAGCGTGAACGCTTCCTTCATGTAGGGCGAGAGAACGCGGTTGACGACGAAGCCCGGGCCATCATTGGTGACGACCGTGGTCTTGCCCAGACGCATGCCGAAGGCCTTGGCCAGAGCAACGGTTTCAGCAGAGCTGTCTTCCGCCTTGACCACTTCCACCAGCTTCATCTTGTGCACCGGGTTGAAGAAGTGCAGACCAACCACATTGGCGGGAGTGCGAGCAGCCTTGGCCATCTCGTCCATCGACAACGAAGAGGTGTTCGAAGCGAAGACGAAGGTCTTGGTGATAACCTTCTCCAGCTCGGCCAGAACCGCCTTCTTCACCGACATTTTCTCGACCACAGCCTCGATGACGAGGTCGCAGTCAGCCATGTCGGCGTAGTTGACGGTAGCCTTGATGGCGCCGTACTTCATGTCGGCTTCCACCTGCGACATCTTGCGCTTTGCCACCAGGCCATCGAAAAGAGCCTTGATACCGGCCATGCCCTTGTCGAGCGCAGCCTGGTCGATGTCCTTGAGCACGACTGCGTAACCAGCGTAGGAAGCCGCCTGAGCGATGCCTGCACCCATAACGCCAGCGCCGAGCACACCAACGGTCTTGACGCTGATGGCAGGCTTGACGCCTTCGGGCATGCGCTTGCTTTCGGTTTCGGCGAAGAGAATGCCGACCAGAGCACGCGACACCGACGAAACCGCCAGGCGCGAGAAGATCAGCGATTCCATCTCGAAGGCCTTTTCCTGCGGCATGTTCCAGGTCTTGAGGATGAGCTTGAGAGCCTCCAGCGGAGCCGGGTACTTGCCCTTGGTCTGCGCCAGCACCATCTTGGTCGCCATGTTGGCGAAGACGGCGCGGCCGGCCTTGGTTTCGATGCCAGCGTCGATCATGCGCTGCTTGAAGGGCTTCTGGAAGCGCTTGGGCTTGGCACCCGAAGCGAGTTCCACCGCACGCTTGATCAGGTCGGTCGGCACGGCCGTTTCATCGACGAGACCAAGGCGCCAGGCCTTGAGACCATCGACACGGGAGCCCGTGGAGATCATCTGGAAGCCCTGCTGCAAGCCGATCAGCTTGGGCAGACGGATGGTGCCACCCCAGCCAGGCAGGAAGCCCAACTGAGTCTCCGGCAGACCGAGAGAGGTCTTGGGAGAAGTGGAGGCGATGCGGATCTTGCAGCCGAGGGACAGCTCCAGACCACCACCCAGGCAGGTGCCATTGATGGCAGCCACGGTCGGGTAAGGCAGGGCAGCGATGCGGTTGAAGCAGTTACGGCCATTCATGGTGGCATCGTAGATCTGCTTCGAGGGCTGAGCCTGAAGGAAACGGATTTCCTTGACGTCGGCGCCGGCGAAGAAGTTGTCTTCCTTGCCAGACGAAATCACGAGGCCCTTCACGTCAGTGCGAGCTTCCAAGTCAGTGAGAACGGCGTTGAACTCGCTGAAGAAAGCCTGCGAGAGCACGTTGAGTTTGCTGTCGGGGGTGTCGATCACGACGTGCGCGATTCCCCCGGCCAGCATGTTGAGAGTGACGATCTTGTTAGTCATATTACTGTCCCTCGAATTCGGGGTTGGAAATGAGAGTGGCAATACCCATGCCACCACCGATACAAAGAGCAGCAATGCCCAGCTTCTTGTTACGGCGCTTCAGCTCGTGAGCCAGGGTGAGGATGAGGCGAGCACCGGAAACGCCAATGGGGTGACCCAGAGCGATGGCGCCGCCGTTGACGTTGACCTTGCTGCGTTCGAGGCCGAGCAGCTTTTCGCAGGCCAGATACTGGGTGGCGAAAGCTTCGTTCAGCTCGATCAGGTCGATGTCAGCAAGGGTGAGGCCGTTGCGCTCGAGCAGCTTCTGGATTGCGGCAACAGGGCCGATACCCATCTGCTCGGGGTCAACGCCAGCGGTGCAGCTGTCGACCAACTCAGCCAGAGGCGTGGCCCCCAGCTCCTTGGTCTTCGCTTCCGAAGCGATGACGAGGGCGCAAGCACCATCGTTGATACCAGAGGCGTTGCCTGCGGTGATCACCTTGGTACCGAGCACAGGCTTCAGTCCGGCAAGGGCTTCCTTGCTGGTCTTGCGCGCATGCTCGTCACGGGTGAAGAAACCGCGGCCGGGAGCTTCGATGGGGTCGATTTCGATGTCGAAACGACCGCTCTTGATGGCCTCGTTGGCCAGGGTCTGCGAACGCAGAGCGTACTCGTCGGCCTCTTCACGGGTGACGTTGTAGGCGTCAGCCAGGCGCTGGGCAGTGCCGGCCATGTAGACCGTCTTCATGTCCTTGAGCAGCTTGGTGGGCGCCAGGCCATTGTCAGCCAGGGCGAAAGGCGTGGGGCGAGGACCCATCTTGGCGAACTTGACGTACTTGGCGATCAAGCCCGTCCAGCGCAGCGAACCGGGCAGGAGGTAAGGGATGGTGGACATGGATTCAGCGCCACCGGCAAGAACCAGATCGGCATCGCCAAGGGCAATCAGGCGCATACCGTCGTTGACGGCCTGCATACCAGAGCCGCACTGGCGCTGAACGGTATAAGCGGGAATTGAAGCAGGCAGCCCCGACTCAAGCTGCGCGAAACGCGCCGTATTGGGCGTGTAGGAACTCTGGTAACCATGACCAAGAATGATTTGGTCGATGGCATCGGCATTGATATTGGCACGGCGGATGGCATTCACCATCACATGACCGGCCAACTTATCGACAGTAACCGACTTGAGGCTACGGCCGAAGGAACCGATTGGGGTACGACTGCCAGAGAGAAGATAGACTTTTGATCCGGATTTCATGGGATTCTCCGTAGATTATGGCTTTATTGTCGAGCACCCCCAGGCGAATAGCAACTTCTTGCCAAACCCTGAGAGCGACTCGCCTGCCAAGCGGCAGGTGTTTTGTTGCAGAGTCAGAGAGGGGGTAACAGCAAATGGGTATTCACCATTCACCGTTTACCCTCCCCGAAGAAAAAATTCAGCGTGGGCTCCAGAGGCCGTTCTCTTGCAAGAGAGCCTCGGTGCGACGAGTGAGGACACCTACGGGCGCCTTGGTCTTGACGCAGTCAGCGACGATGGCATTGAAGTCAGCCGTCACCTGCTTGGCTTGCTCGAGAGCAGCGCCAGTGAGCAGACCAGCCTTTTCCAGCGCCGGAACAGAACCCATGTAGCCAGACATCACCGCCTGCCATTTCTGGTCGCGGGTGAGGGTGAACTGCAGGGAGCTGAAGTTGGTGATCGTCGGCAGGATGAGGATGTAGCCCTTGTCGGTGTCAAGAGGTTCCGGTTCGAATCCGGGCACGCAGAGCTTGCCGCAGAACCAACGCCAGAGAGCCATCTTGCGATTCTCGCGCCGACGCGACTTCTCATCGTGTGCACCGTCACCGACGTCACAGACGATGATGTTCTGAGGCTGTGCACCGTAGTACTTCTCGGGAATGCTGACGGGTGTCCTGCCTTCAGGCGAGAGAGCACCGTCGTGCAGCCAGAAGTTTTCGCCAGCAACCTCGATCGGCACAGCATCGATGATGCCAGGCACCGCGCAACTGCCACGAATGGAAGCCCCGAGAGGTCCCGATTCGGTGTTGAGCAAGCGGTAGCCGCCGTTCTTGCGAATGTGGTGGACACCAGTGGAGTTGAAGACCAGCTGGTCATCGCCGACATTGGCCATCGTCCAGTACTTGGTCGGCCAAATGGGTGAACCCATCTGCTCGCCAACGACCTTTTCGATGAACTCGCCCACTTTTTCAGAACTGAGAACGCCGAAGCGGGGACGGCTGGTCTCATAACGACTTTGCATCATGTATGCAAAGAGAATTTTCAGCATACTGCCACGTCGAGTCAGAAGACTGGAAAAGTCGACGTCGAGAGCAGTGGTTACCGTGGTTTTAGCATCCATGCCGGAGGCCATCATGACAGTGGGCAAAGACCCACCACTGATGCCACCAACAGATTTCCAGTTTTTGATGCCAGCGTGATCGCAAGCGAGGATTACACCAGCACCTGCGAGGATGGCCCGGGAACCGCCGCTGGATACAAGCAAATGCATTTGAGGTGGAGTGTCCGGATTGGACGGGACCACCGTTTTCTTAGTATTGGCACTCATTGTTTGCTCCATGAGCTTTAGGGCCGCAAAAAAAATTGCAGCGAAGAAGCCTTCAGCCCGAGTAAAAACCACAGACACCAGCCTGGGAGTCTGTGCGGGGCATAAGGCGAAAGGGAAGAGAAAAAAGGGGGTTAGAGAGACCTGTTTGTTTTTGGTTGTGAAAGAAAGACTTTCAGATACTAGTAACTCCGCGTTACCAAACTCAACGGGAAACAGGACACTATTGGACTTTAGTTCGCGACATTAGGTTAAAAGCATATCTAAATTAGATCTGCAACATGCTTCTTGAGCGCAACAGTTTGCAAGCCCGCGCAAAGGTGACTAGTTACGCTAGCACTGTTACACGAAAACCTCTTGTCAAGCGGTTTTCGTGTGGTTTCCCTGGCAATACACTGAGATTAAAAGAAAAGCTTTAGATAGCAAAACCATGATGTTCTTGAGAAAGAGCAATGAGATCGCATAGGCTTCGGCCGTCATTCTTCTTTCCCCCAAATAAAAACAAACAGCTAACACCCAAGCAATACGTCTTTTCTCACACATCAGCCACGCTCTTCAGGCGCCCGTCGGAAACCAGCCATTAACAGGCATCCGGCAGCAACCGTTCATGCGACGACCTGCAATCAGACCTGCCAACAGATCTCTAGAAACAAAGTAAAGCAAGGCAAGCAGTCAAGCGCTGTGTAATCAAGAGCAACTTAGCAACCATTTCTCTAACAGCGAAAAAGCGATCAGGAGATCGCTGGCTTTCGCTTGGCAACCACATCGACGGAGTCTCATATGATGCCCAATCAAACCATGCTTGTTGGCCGCTTCTGGCAACATGTATTCACTATGCAGGACGCCACAGCAGTTCTGCTCAAGAATCCCAACCCCAAGACCGAAGTCATCACTACCATGGTTGGCCCCATGGGCGGTGGCGGTGTTGTTGTTGTACAGCCTCGTCCTTATGTTGAACTGCCCTGGAAACAGGTCGGCGAAATCGTGGCCGAGATGATCGTTACCCTGCGAGAGGCCGGTGTGAAGCGCGGTGACCGCGTCGCTATCCTCTCGTGGAACTGCCCCGAATGGGTCTGGACTGACCTTGCCATCCAGACGCTGGGTGCAGTCGCCGTTCCCATCTATCCCAACAGTGCCTCGGAAGCCGTCAACTACATCGTCAACGACTGTGGTGCCACGCTTCTAATCGGCGACGACGGCAACCAGACCAAGAAGGTCGATGCCAACGGTCCGGTTAAGACCCTGCTCTTCTCTGATCTCGCCGGCAAGTCCGAGACCTATCAGCGTCGCGTCAAAGGCATCGAGCCCAAGCAGACCGATGGTTTCTATGGGGAGTTCGGACATTTCAAGGTCAGCGCCGCAGCCAAGGCCGTCCTCGACTTCCTCCACAACGGCGTTGCCACTGGAACGATTTCGAACGACAAGAGCGTCGCCTTCAACGAAGTCGTCGCCGCTGGCCAGAAGCCTCATGGCATCCGCATGAGCGACATCTGCACCATGATCTACACCTCGGGCTCCACCGGCCAGCCCAAGGGTGTCGCCCTCACCAACGCCAACATTACGGCATCCTGCCAGGGCGTTCACGACCACGGCTTTGACTTCAACGAGTCTGATGTCTACCTGAGCTATCTGCCTCTGGCGCACTGCTACGAGCGCATCAATGGCCAGTACATCTGCCTCTGGAACGCCGTTCCCACCGCCTTCTGCAAAGTGGAAGAAGTGGGCAAGGTGGTGAAGATCATCCGTCCCACGATTATGCTGGGCGTGCCTCAGGTCTGGCGCAAGATCAAGGAAAAGATCGAAGGCGAAATCGCCAGCGCCAAGGGCTTCAAGGCTAAGCTGATCAAGTGGGCCTTCAAGCAAGAGTCAGGCTTCTCACACTGGGTCGCCGACAAGCTGGTGTTCCGCACCATCCGCGCTGGTCTCGGCGGCCGTCTGCGCATCATGGGCTCTGGTGGCGCCGCCATCTCGGCTGAGGTGATCAGCTTCTACAAGAGCATCGGCCTCAACATCGTCCAGGGCTATGGCCTGACCGAGACCTGTGGCGCCATCGCCGCCAACAGCCCGTCCTCGAACAAGATCGGCACTGTCGGCAAGATGATTCCCGGCGTCGAAATCAAGTTCGTGCCGCTGCCCGGAGCCGCTTCTGACGCCAAGGGCGGCATCATCTACCTCAAGGGCGGCCCGGTCTGCACTGGCTATTGGAACCTGCCTGAAGACAGCGCTAAGTCGTTCGACGCCGATGGCTGGTTCAACACCGGCGACATCGGTCACCTCGACGAAGACGACTGCCTGGTGATCACCGGCCGCGCCAAGCGCCTCTTCAAGACCGAGGGCGGCAAGTACGTCGCTCCCGAGAAGGTCGAGAAGGCTTTTGATGGCGCTGCCATCATTCAGGCCATCGTGCCGGTTGGCAACGACCGTCCCTTCATCAGTGCGCTGATTTTCGTCAACGCGCTGGCTGCCAAAGAACTTCTCACTGCCAAGGGTGTGGCTTGTCCTACCGGTTCTGCCGAAAGCGTGCAGACTTTCCTGGCCGGCCACGACCTTGTCAAAGAAGCCATCAAGGCGGCAATCGCTGAAGGCAACACCCGCCTGGAGCAGTGGGAAACAGTGAAGAAGGTGGAAATCATTGCCGATGAAGCAACCGTGGCCAACGGCTTGCTCACCGCCACTCTCAAGATTCGCACCGAAGAAGCGATGAAGCGCTACGCTGACCGCGTCGAGGCAATCTACGCCAAACCGGGCAAGTAAGCCTGAGCAAATAACAAGGCCCGTAAAAAGGTCAAAGCCGCTCGCAGGGGAGCAGTCGCAAGACTGCTCCCTTGCTTTTTTATGCTGACAAATGCAGCTAGCACATTAAGGAATTTACTGTGAACAAGAATAACAACATGACTGCAATCGCTTCCGCGATCACAAGCGCCAACATCCAGGTCGAAAGACTTGGAGTCGTCGCCTCTCCCCACGGCCGCTTCCAGGAGGAAGGCGTCCTCAACCCCGCAGTTTTTCAAGATCGTGACGGCAATCTCGTCATGATCATGCGCTCTGTTGCCGTCGGCAATCAGTCGCGCCTTGAGACCCTTCGTCAGCTCTGGAAAGATGGCAAACCTGCTGTCGACGCCAGCGGCAACGAAGTTGGCTTCGAGCGCGTCGGCTTCGCCCTCGTTCCGCAGGCCAAGTATGAGCGTCGTCGTCGCGCCACCACCAGCGGTTCGTTCGAACTGGTTGGCGGAGAAGGCTGCGAAGACCCGCGTGTCACTTTCATCCCTGAGCTCGACTGCTTCGTCATGTGCTACACCGCCTTTGGCTTCGATGGTCCGCGCATCGCGCTGGCTACGTCGCAAGATGGCTATAAGTGGAAGCGCCTCGGCTTGGTCAACATCCCCTCGATCTTCGGCCTGGCCAAAGACGACAAGGATGCGGCCTTCTTCCCCGAACCGGTCTTCTCACCCAGTGGTGAAGTCTGCCTCGCCATGTACCATCGGCCCATGGTCAATGTTCCGGTCTCCGGCACTCTTGACCAGATTCAGTCGACCTTCAAGGCCGACCCGACCGAGCGTCAGTGCGTGCGCATCGCCTACATTCCGCTGGCTCCCGTCAAAGACAACTTGATCAATTTGCTCAACGTCACCGAATCTGACCTCGTGCTCGCTCCTGGTGCAAACTGGGGCTGCTTCAAGGTTGGCGCTGGTACTGTGCCGATTCGCATCAAGGAAGGCTGGCTGGAAATCTTCCACGGCGTCGATCAAGTAATTGATGAGCGCACTGGCCGCTACCACAGCTGCTACAGCGCTGGTCTCTTGCTGCACGACGGCGACGAACCGCACCGCCTGCTCTACGTCTCGCCCACCACCATCCTCAAGCCCGAAACCCCCGAAGAGTTGTCCGGCATCGTCAACAACGTCGTCTTCCCCACTGGAATGGTCGCAAGGCCTGACCTGGCGAAGGATGGCAACGAAGTCTTCGACATCTTCTACGGCATGGCTGATCGCTTGATCGGCAAGTGCCGCTTGACCGTGTCGTTCAACTAAGTCTTTAGTTCTCTCCTGGCAAATTGACGGCCAAGACCGACAAATAATACTGTTCTCCTATCCGATAGTTTTTCTGCAAAGCACTTGCAGAGAGGTTATCGGATAGGCGGGACTTTATTTACTAATTGCTTTCTTGTCAGAACTAGCGCTCTCATTCCTATATATTTCCCAAAAACTTTAGCATTACTATACTCTATAATGTTTCAGTTATCTCTTTTTTTGAAACTCATGAAAAAGCTTGTCAATACTCGATTCCACTTATAGAAATTGTCCGATTTTCGGCTGAAAATCGGACAATTTTAGAAACTGAAAAAGCGATCGATATCAAATCATCTAGCTGCAAATAGACTTGCCAATTTGAAATCATAAGGGCAAGGGAAACTATACACGGCCTTTAGCTGGCACAAATGGCTAATAGAGCCGGGACAGCCTGGTCTGTCGATTCTAATAGAGCAGCTGAGTCACTTTACAAAAGGCTTTGGATTTACTTTCCATTTCCACTGTTCTTATCCAGCTTAGATTTGAAGCCAACATTGTCTAGCATGTCACCGAGTTGATCTTTCTTATCAGCCGAGAAAGTCACTTGAATGATGTCTGAAGCACGTTTGAAATTCTTAGGTAGAGCAAAATCGGCTGAGTTATATGGCAATGACTTCCAAGACACAGTGCGCAAAAACTGTACTTCCCCCTTGCGCAAATCAGTAGCTAAATCATAGTCATTTTTCTTGATGTCTCGCTTATCTACCAGTAGAGAAGCCCCAGTCTGTGAACAGTCCTCTAGATGCGCGGATATTCGGCGAGGAGTTTACACGGCATATGCGAAAGGCATCCCTCTGGCGTAATTGAAACAGGGATGTCTTTCTGAGATGTTTTGGGTTAGCAAAATGGTG
>JBIPOV010000028.1:0-90485 GCA_044378815.1 Obscuribacteraceae bacterium (SeqCode)
ACCTCTTAATCGTCGCCAGATCAAAGACTTGATGGACCCGCTCAAAGTTAAAGTTAGCAATCAAGGTAGTGTTAAGAACGACAGCTTGGGCCAACCCCAACCATTCGCGGCCGAAGTCAGTCAGAGCCCTAGTCAAGGTTCTGCTGCTTTGGCAACTGCTAACAAGGCAACTGCACCTGGCGCCACGAGCTCTGCTAAAAAGCCGGTGGTAGCCCCCGAAATTGCCCAGCTATTCATCCCTTCGGATGTGGCATCTTTTTCGGATAAGCCACAAGGCGTTTATCGTCCATTTCTCCTTGCAGCCGCTACCGTACGCTATCTTGATAGTAAGCTTGGCCTTGATTACACCGTTAATAAATGCTTCTTAGTGCCTTGCGATGATTCGGTGGTGCCAGCTGAGTGGACAAAGGCCAAGTCAATAAAGGTTGACTTGGCCAAGTTAGAGAGTATTGGCGATCCGTCTTTTTCTTTTGCGGAACCAGCTGCTGCTCTTACTCAAGTAAGCAGCTATAAAACTTGGAACAAAGAATTTGCTGCCTGGTTGGTTGAGGGGCTTCCTTGTAAGTTGTGGCGCAGTGCCGCTATCAGTGCGGTCAGTCAGCCTAATGAGAGTGAACGGGATTTTCGTATTCGCTTACAGCAAATGGCTTTTGAAAAGCGTGATTTGATGGTGGCAAAATTGCGCGATAAATACTATGCTCGCATCAATAGCTTGCAAGATCGCATTCGTTTGGCTGAGCAGAAAGTGCAGGTTGAGCAAGCTGAGGCTAGGCAGCACGAACTCAATTCTGCTATTTCGATTGGTGCTACCGTTATTGGTGCCTTCATGGGGCGCAAGGCTGTTAGCTCGTCTACTATCGGTAGAGCAACTACCGCCGTTCGTGGCATTAGTAAAGTGGCAAAACAGCGAGAGGATGTAGGTCGAGCTGAAGACAATCTAGAGACCTTGAACGGTAAGTTGCAACTTCTAAATAGTCAGTTTCAGGCTGAGGCCCAAGCTCTAGCCGATAAGTTTGACCCCCTCAAAGAGGCCCTAGAAGCGGTGTCTGTGCCGCCCAAGAAAACCAATATTACAGTCAAGCTACTTGCTCTCGCCTGGGTGGTGAGCTAGTTGAAAAGTGTGAGCTAGTTTTCGAAAAAGAGCTAGTTCACTACTTAGCAATTCACTTGGCTTTAGCCTGTGAATGCCAATGCCTTGAGGGACGGCAGGCTGGAGCCGTCAGCCCATTGTAATTTTTCTAGCACGCGGGTAAGGCCTTCACCACTCCATGACCAGTGGTGTAAAACTATCATTGCTTGTTCGGCTGTGAGAAAACCTTCTTGGGTCAAGAGCAAGCAGCGCTTAGTGGCATCGAGGGCTGAACGGTTAACAATGCCGGTCTTTATTAGTCTTTCTTCTAAAGATCCCATGCCACCTTCTGGATGTGCTGGTAAGTGACCAAGTCGCCTGATATCGTAGGCCGTGACCAGGCCAGATAGACGCAGTAAGTGATAGAGAGCGATATTGCCGTCATAGGGGTCGCTTTCTCTGGAGATTTCTCTCAATGCCTTAGTTAGAGATAGATTCTTGCTGAATACCAGTTTGAGGGCCCGTGCGGCTCTGTCTGGTGTGACTTGGTGCTTTGCCATCATTGTCTGCAGACGCACCGCTGCCGCTATAAGGTTAGAGCTGAACATACCACTTTCGACGATTTCTTCACCTAGAGTGCGCTGAACATCGATACTGTCTTTTGATGTGAATTTCTTGACGTCGCTGTCAGATAGCAGACCTGTTAGTAACAGTAATTCGTCAAGGCGGATGTAGGGAGCACGGGAGGTAATCAGGGCAATATCACAGTTCGAGTTTGAACTAACTGTTAGGCTATTGGCTGAGTTTAGTGCCTTGATTGCTTGGTTTCTATCGGCGCGCCCAGAGCGAATCAGCGATTGCGCACTGAGGGCGGTGCCTAGCAAGCTGGTGCTGACGAGCCCCTGCAAGACTAGCACCCGTTCTAGTGGTAAGCCTATATGACGTCCGAGGCCCCGTGAATCTTCTACACTTTTCTGTGTGAGAATGCCAGCTTCTACGAAAAGTTTTCCTAGGTTCTCTTCGTCTCTGTAGATGTTACCCTGCCAACCAAGTTCTTGTAGAATCGCTGCCAGTGTCGCTTTGCTTGTTCCTACGTGGTAGAGGGCTTCAATGGCCAGGTCATAAGACATGACGTTTTGTCTTACTAAGTTTTGCAAGGTCAGGGCGGCTTCAACTGTCTTATGCTTGGTTAGGCCGACCATGGTCAGTATTCGACCGACTGGAAGGCTGTTTTTGTGGGCTATGCAGAGAACCTGGCAAAGTTGGGCTATGTTGATTAGGCCAGCCCTGTAAAACAGTTCCCCCAGCATGGCGCGGTTGTCGATGCTTGCAGTCATAAGTAGTAAATCCAATAGAAGATAGTTGTGTCCAGTTTTGGGTCGGAAAATTTAAAGCGCCCCAGTTACATCTTGACTGAGTTTCTGGGACGCGATTGTATGGGCACCCTATATCTTTGTGGGGGGCAGCCCTAATCGGCCCCTTTTGTGGAAGCTCTAGATTCTATGTTTATCTGCATAGACAGCGTTATATAATTGCGCCAGCAAGTTTTTTTCCAGTATTAGTTGCCGCAAGTAGCATTTATCGTGTATCAGTCGCGGATGTAGAATCAATGACAAGGCTGTGGTTGAAAGTTTTTCTCTGTGCCTTTAGCGCTCTAGCTTTGGTCTCAGTGCCAGCTTGTCAGGCCGATGAAATTACCAGTATGAATGTTTCGATGACAGCGCGGAGAGACTCTACTCTTGATGTCATTGAAAGAATCAGTGTCAATTTTAGCGAACCCAGGCATGGTATTTTTCGCACTCTGCCAGTTAAGTATTCACGTTTTGGGGCCTCATATACAGTTGACTTTCATCTCAATTCAGTTAGAGACGAAAATGATCAGAGTCTTGTTTTTTCACAAAGCTCGCGCGGCAACGATATAAATATCAAGATTGGATCTGCCAATAAAGTTTTTGAAGGTACTCATACTTATGTCATCAACTATCAGTTGCGACGAGCAGTCAACTTCTTTGATAAAGAGCCAGAAATCTATTGGAACGTCACTGGCGATCAGTGGCCATACCCAATCCGGTCGGTAAAGTTCAGCCTCGATCTGCCCGCCGGTTGCAATGTCAGCGCTGTCAAACCCAAAGTCTTCTTGGGAGTACCCAATTCGCAATCAGCAGAGGGAGTGGCTTTTGAGCAAGAGGGACAAAAACTCTATTTCCAGGCCAGCGATATTGCCCCAGGTCAGGGCCTGACGGTTGCTGTGCGCTTGCCCTCAGGTGCTATGGTGGCGCCGCCGTTGTCGACACAGATTGGTTGGTTTCTCGTTGATTGGTATCCACTCTTCCTCTTGCCAGGGCTGACATTCTTTGGTCTCTATGCCACATGGCGCTACCTCGGCACAGACGAAGAACCGATTTCTGCCATTGCTTTTGATTGGGAGCCGCCAAAGGAGCTAACGCCTGCCGAGATGGGTGTGATTATTGACGAACGAGTTGATAGCCGAGACGTGCTTTCAATCGTGGTTGATCTGGCTGTACGTGGTTATTTCAAGATAGTTGAAGTGGACAAACCTGGTTTCTGGGGTGCCAAAAAAGATTATCAATTTGAGCGCAATGCTGATGCTGACATGGCTAGCAAAGACTTGAAGCCATTTGAAATTGAAATGCTTCAATCACTTTTTAAGTGGCATGACGAGTCCGACTATGACTTTGTCACTCAACTATCTGATTTGTCAGAGGTCGGTGCTGTTCGCTTTTCGCATTTCAGTCAACTTTTGTATTCCAGCATGACTGAGAATGGCTGGTTTAGAGCAAGTCCTGAGGACGTCAGGCGACATTACATGCAAATAGGAACAACAATAGTAATGTTGGCTGCCTTTTCCCTTCTCTTTGCTTCCAATCAAATTGGAGTTCCAGCCATACTTGGAGCATTTTTTTCTGCGATTTTGTTTTTCTTCTTTTCCGGGGCAATGCCTGCTCGCACCCTCTCTGGAGTGAAAATGAGGCGGCAGTCATTAGCATTCGCTCGCTTTGTCGAGGAAGTTGATACAGAAAGCATCAGAGTTTTGGCCGAAAAAGATCCCACAATTTTTGTTCGCTTGCTTCCCTACGCTATGGTCATTAACGCCGCCGAGCGCTGGGCTGAAGCTTTTGAGGGCTTGGCTGTTGATCGGGTGGCGCTGCCACACTGGTATCAGAGTTCTGAGAGTAACGGCGAGTTCCGGCCAGGTTATTTTGTTCGTTGCATGAGCACCGGCATGGGAGCGATTAGTACCGGTCTGCAAGCTGTGGCGCCTTCTTCTAGTGCTGGTTCTGGTGGGAGCGGTACATTTGGAGGAGGCGGTGGAGGTGGTGGATTCGGTGGTGGAGGAGGCGGCTCCTGGTGAAATGGTTGCAATCGGAAACATTTCTCTCTAATTATCGGTCTATGTTCTTTGTGCATTTTAATTGGCGATGTGGCTAAAATGGTCTGAATGGCTATTTGGATAGTTTTTCTTGGAGCTCTATTAGAGGATGTAATAAAATCTGCCAAATTTTTCACTGTCAAGTGGCATAAAAGCTAGGGAATGTGGAAAATTGGCTAGTAGGAAGCTTGTGATCGAAAAGACTGGTCAAATAGAGCTTCGTCTGATAACCCATTTATATGGTTTCTAATTCAAGGATCGAGAAGCAAATGAAGCAAAGGATCTCAATGTTTAAAAAGAAGGCGCTGATGGCCTCCAGTTTGTCACTGCTGTTGACTATGGTGGGTGCAGGTATGTTTACGCCTGTCTTGGCCGTCGATAACTTAGATGACGTTGGTTTGTTTGGCTCAATCACTGTCACGCGCCAGGCCCGTGAAGCGGCTAGAGCCGTAAAGCAGAGCCAATGGCCCACAGCTATGCAGGCCTATCAAAGAGCGATTGCTCTAGATCCAAAAGCTACCGATCTTTATTATGGTTTGTACAATGCTGCTGCCCACGTTGGTGATTGGCAACAAGTATCGGTCGCTCTTGAAGCGATTTTTCAAGAAGATCCTAGCGCTAAAGCCCATTTGCTAGCTGAATACGGTCAATGCTTGGCTTCTTCTGGCAGGCTTGAAGAAGCTATTCCAGTGCTTAAAAAAGCATTGCTAACTGTCGATGCTGATGCCAACTATATGCCTGATAAGCTGCGGGCTTTGATGGTTAAGACTGAAACTGTAAAAGAAGTGCCCAAGCGTGAGCTGACGCAGGCAGAAAAAGACCGCATGATAGCTGAGGTAACCAAATACAAACCGCCAACCCGCGAACTAGTTCACGGTGAGGATGTGCGGGGTGATAAGTCAGATTTCGCTCTCACCCTAGAGAATGCTTACAGCTCCTCCGAGTTCATTGGCATCTGTACTTATCAAGGTTACACAAAGGCCGATATTATTACGTTCTATCACCCACCTGTTGCTCGTTTTCATATCGATACTATTTTGAAGGGACCAAAACTCAACAGAGAAATGCCTGTTCGCTTTGAGTTTCACGACAAGACCGGTGATGAGCCACCAAAAGACTGGAAGTTCTCGGAAGATAAGATGCCTAAAAAAGGATCTAAATGGTTGCTCTTTACTGAGATGGCCATTCCAACCAATGGTGCCTTTGAGACTTATCACGGTAACTTTGGCCGCTTAGAGGCTACTGATGCCAATCTCGATAAGATCTACAAGATTATTGAACTTCACCGCGGACAGCAGTAAGCAAGCATAAGAAAGGGGTTTTCAAAAATGACGTTTAAGGTTACATCACGATTTGCTCTTGCTTTTGCCCTTCTCTCGTTGGCATGCTCAGTCAATATTCAGAGCGCTAATGCGCAGATGGGTATCACGATGGGGCGCAAAGAAATGATTCACATGAGTCTGCTCAAGTGTTATACCGATCTCGGTCGTAATGCTGAAGCTGAGGGCGAGTACAATGCTTTGCTGGCTATGAAACCGAACGATGGGGTTCTGCATTTTAACTATGCACGCCTCTTGGTGGCAGCCGGTAAGAAAGGTCCAGCCTTAATTCACTATCGCAAGGCCGCCCAGAGCAATCCGGGGAATGCTGATTTTCAAGGTCAGCTTGGTCAGATGCTCTACAATGCCAACGATTTCGCTGGTGCTTCCAGAGCACTTGGTATTGCCATGCAACTACCTGGTGGTGATCGCTACAAGGGTGCCTATGAATCGGCTGTGAAACAAATGCAGCAGATTCAGCAAAATCGTATGCTGCAGCAACAAAATGCTCCGGCTAAATCATCGGCTCCAGGTCCGAAGAAACGTGTTGCCGATGATGACGAAGACGAATAAATCTAAATAGAATAAGTTGCTAGCGTTGAGAAAAGAGAGAGAGGTATTGCCTTTCTCTCTTTTCACTTGTGAACAAAAACACTCATGTTGCCGAGAACTGCAGGCCTTTGTCTTTACAAGGGCAGCAATACATGGACAATGAAAGTAGAACTTTCCGACCAGGGGTGTTTATGAATAGCAAATATTGGTCTGGCAAATCCTTGCCAGACGACAGTTTTGACTGCGTTTTTTTTCGCAGTTTGACTTCGTTATTAGCGCGGTCCTTTGTTTTCGCTTCCTTCCTCTTTTGCACTGGTAGCTCGGTGTATGCAATTGACAGTGCTGATGATGTTGGTGCCTATGGTTCCGTCACCCTCACTCGTCAGGTCCGAGAAGCTTTAAATGCCGCTAAACAAGGTCAGTGGTTAGCAGCCGAGACGGCCTACAAAAGTGCACTTCGTTTAGACCGGGACACATCTACTTGCCGAATATGGTGAGTGCCTCGCTTCTGCTGGCCGCCTAGAAGAGGCGGTTTCGGTATTGAAGAAAGCCCTAGTAACAGCAGACGCCGATGCTGGCTTCTTGCCTGCTAAATTGCGCGCGCTAACAATTAAGGCTGAGAAGGTGGTGATATTTTCGCGGCCTTATACCCCTGAAGAACTGAAGAAAGCTGCTGAAGAAGTAATGGTACGTAAGCCCGAACCGATAGCTCCTGTAGACCTAGAAAAGGAGATCTACACTAAGTCTAAGAAAGCCCTGACTTACGAGAACGCTTTCAAATATTCTGAGTTCATTGGTATTTGTAGCTATCAGGGCTACGACTCATCTGATGGTGTTACTTTTTATCATCCACCCATTGCTCAATTTAGAATTGAGAAAATATTGAAGGGCCCCAAGCTCAATAGAGCAATGCCTGTTCGTTTTGAGTTCCATGACAAATCGGACGGTGAGCCAGAGAAAGGTTGGAAGTTTAGTGCGGACAAAATGCCAAAGCCCGGTTCTAAATGGCTACTCTTTACCGAGATGGCTATACCAACTAATGGTGCGTTTGAGACTTATCGGGGCAGCTATGGCAGGCAAGAAGCGACTGAGGAAAATCTTGACAAAATCTATAAGGTTATGGAGTTGCATCGCGGCCAGCAGTAGTGTACAACAAGGCAGTAACTGTATTAAAAGGTCTTAGAATGAGCGAGCCTTTAGACGCCAAAGCAATTAGAGATGAAGTAATTCACTATACTTGCGTCTCTAACTGTTTTGGTAAGCGCCACAACTCTGCCGGTTGCTGCAAAATGGCAGACCGCGATTTCATCATTGGACCGATTGATGATGCCCAAGAATTTCTCAAACGTCTCAATACCAGAGATAAGACGAAATACAAATTCTCAGATATTTTTATCGAGTACAAAGAGGGTTCAAAGCTCTTTCCGGACAAGGTCTCGTGGCAAGATCCCAATCATTATCCGGCTTTGCGCCTGCAAATGAATGATCCGGAATTCGCCTGCAACTTCTTATCAGAAAAGCAAGAGTGCACTGTCTATGGCATTAGACCAAAGACCTGTCGCAATTATCTCTGCGAGCATCTGAAAAAAATAGTCGACTTACTTTAGAGCACTAGAACTAAATTTATTCGTGTTTTTCTTCAGGTTCTTCGGGGGCTTCTGCGTCGTCTAAGACTATTTGGTTGCGACCGCGTTTCTTTGCTAAATAAAGCCTTCTGTCTGAGACTTGCACGAGTTCGAAGACTGATTCTCCGTCCTTAGGATACTCTGCAATGCCACCAGAGAAGCTGACACTAAACTCTTCACCTTTGTCGCCAGTAAATTTCATCTTGGTGAATTCGTCTAAGACTCGATGAACAGCCAAATGCATGGTGCTAAGAGTCTCTCGTTTGAAGGCAAGTATGAATTCTTCACCACCCCAGCGACCGCGCAAATCATCGACACGAAAACGCCTCGATAGCAATTGGCCCAGACCTGCTAAAACTTTGTCTCCGGCTAAGTGTCCATAGCTGTCGTTGACTTTTTTAAAGTGGTCTACGTCAAGTAGGCAGATGGTAAATGTGGTTTTTAGTCTTTGTGCTTCGGCTAAGATAGCTGACAATTGTTCTGAGAATGCTCGGCGAAGAAGCAGGCCTGTAGTCATGTCTTTATCTGAGCGATCTTTTAGCATGCGAGCTCTATCGAGTCGCACTTTCACTCTGGTGAGAAGTTCTTCGTTGACCACGGGTTTGGGTAGATAGTCGTCGCCACCGGAGCGGAAAGCTTCAAGTCTAGCCTCTACACCTACTTGACCGGTGAGGAAAATAATTGGCAGATCTTGCCACCTGGGAATCTGTCTGAGCATGCGGCAAACTTCAAAGCCTGTGATGGCAGGCATCATCACATCGAGCAGCAATAGCTCTGGTGGATACTCTTGCATTGTCTCTAGAATTTGCGAGGGATCGTTAATAATGCGCACAATCATGCCTTCATTGCGCAATACTAGTGCCATGGTGTTGCAGAAGAATTCATCATCATCGCAAATGAGAATTCGTGGTCTGCCGCCTTGGCGAATATTGACTAAGTGTTGTACCGCTTTTTCTAAAACGTCCGATTCAAGTGGCTTATCTAAATACAGTGAAGCTCCGGCATGGGCTGCCTCTACGCGATTCTTTACCAGGGGTTGTCCTGAAATGAAAGCTAAGGGTAAGTTCTCAAAGCCAGGCAGTTCTCTAAGATCGCGAGCTAGTCTGAATGATTCATCAGGGTGCTCTTCTGTGACATTAATCAGGGCTGCATCTAAGGCGTAGACAACCGCTTTTTCGATGGCGTCTTTGCTGCTGGTGGCGCGAATAATATCCACTAGTCTTTGCTTGCCTAGTTCGTGGATGATGTCGAGAAAATCACTGTCTGAGTCGACGACAAGAATTCTAGTCATGGCCGGATTGTTGGGCACTTGCTGCTTTAAGTCAGAAGAGCTCACTGCTTGATTGATTTCTTTGCATTCCGTATCACCGGCTAGTTGGGCCTCAACCAATTTTCTGTCTAATTCAGCCCAGGCAATTAGCTTTTCTTCTTGTGATTTATGGGGCAAGGCCATGGCTGCTTCTTCAATAAAGTCCATGTGGTCAGATACTTGCCTAAAGCCGAGGGAGCCACCAGTTCCCTTGATCTTGTGAGCAAGACCCTGTACTTCGGCAATTAGTTCAGCGTCACTTGGGTTGCCTTTTGCTTTTTCGATGGCCTGAGACAGTTCGGCAATACGACTGGGTAGTACCCGCGCGTATTTTGTCACCAGTGCCAGAAACATTGTTTCGAAGTCTTTCATCTTCTGTTTGGCGGCTTCAGACTTGTCTCCATCAAACTGATTGTCGACTTGGGCGCCGAAGATGTAAGGAATGAGCGGTTTATGCACCATTAGCGATACCGATAAATCGGCAGTTACTTTAGGCTTGAGCGTATCAAAATGAGCCTGGTCTTGTGCTACCAAGATTACCTTGGCTGAATTACCTTGGGCTCTAAGATTAGATAACCAGGTGATTTGATCCGTTTCTTTGAGAGGACCAGCCAGAATAATCAAGTCAAGATCTTCGTGGCGCAAAATCCCGCTGCTGTCTTCCAGATCTGTTTTGAGAACCTTGTGGCCACGGCCTTCCAATACCGACGACATCAGTCTAGAAAACTGCTTGTCTTCGTCGTATAGAAGAATATTTTTGCCCATGAATCTACGTACCTTTTTTAGGTAGTTTACAGTGGTAGATCGGTACGCAGTTTGCGAGGATTCTGCCAACCCATTTCTTCAAGAGCATCATCAAAACTGACGCGCATGCGCTCGCAATAATTGAGTGCCATAATCACCTGCTCGATTTTCATCAAGCCTTCTCTAATCAGCGGTAGGCTCGTTACTGCAGCATCAACGGTTTTGCTGTTTACTTTTCCAGCTGCTTCTAAAATTTGGACTATGTCGCCGCCGTGTTTTTTACGCACATTCATTGCTGTGGTCAAATCACTTTCAGTCAAAAGCTGCGCCTTCTGAAGAATGTCGAAAGCTCCCTTTAAATCACGCCCTTGACCTGGTGCTTGAGCTTGCCCCGGTTGTGTTGCTGGTTTGTTTGCCGGTGCCGCTGGTTTGGGGGCCGCAGCGTAAGCTGATGCTCCTGCGGATTTGTCAAAATCGCCTTTTGTCAGGTACTGATCAATCGATGAACCCATGGCGTGCAGTCTTTTCAGAACTTCTGGTGCCTTATCGACACTCATTTTTTCGTCACGCACAAGTTCCTGCAACTTTAGCGCGGCCTCAAGAGTCGGGTCACTGATCAAGCCTGCTTCCTTCAGCATCGTGCCCAATAAAATATTGGCTCGTTTATCAATCAGATGATAGTCGAGTGGAATCTTGGGTTCCATCATCTCCTGGCTGTAGCTAGGAGTAGATTGCGGATACTGTTGTTGCATGGGCTGAGGCATCTGTTGCCCATAATTCATAGGCTGCTGCTGGGGATACGGGCTGTTTTGTGGATAACCTTGCGGCATCATCTGCATCGGTTGTTGCATCGGCTGCTGCATGGGTCGCTGCATTTGCTGTTGTTGCATGGGCTGCTGCATCTGCTGATTAGGCATGTTTTGCATGTACGGATAAGGCGTGTTGGGATTGAATGGTGGCATTCCCTGGAATGTACCTCCAGGCTGCACTACCGGCATATTTGTGTATGAATTGGCGTCCGGTTGCTGAGCGTAGAGCGGATTTTGAGGGTATCCAGGCTGATTGACATTTTGAGCTGGCTGGGCCTGAGCTGCTTGTTGGGGTGGGTTTAGTGGTACAAGAGGGGTCATACCTCCACCTAAGCCGCCACCCAATCCTCCTCCTAAGCCACCGCCCATACCGCCCATGCCGCCACCCAAGGAGGGGACGAGAGCCGGGCCACCAGTGGGAGCCCCACCTGGCATACCACCCAGATCAACATCCGCAAAGCTATCTTCGGCTTGGTTCTTCGGCTTTAGTTCATCGGGAATTTCAAGTTTCGCTTGTGAGCCTGCGGACATCGAAAGAATATCGTAAAGAAATTCAAGGTCTTGCGGTGCAAATGGTTGAGTCCATACGACCTTAGAATTGCCTTCTATTTCTTCATATAATGTCCAAACCGGATCTTTAAGGCTCTCATCCCACTGACAAGTCAAAATAAATGTCTTGTAGGGCGAGTCAGGCCAGGGCATTTCAATGAGAGTGCCGCGTTTGCCTTGGGCTTCTTCCAAAAGGCTTCGCACCTTACTGAGAGGCGGGCAAGAAGGCTCTGTCGGCAGACGAAGACGCCTAGAGCCAAAGTTACTCGGTTCTTCATTGGGCCTCTTTGGCGGTAATTTATTCATAGTTTCCTCAGTAAAGTCCTGAACGCCTTAATTCTTTATGCCACAAATTGCAGATTTAGCTCTTATCTAGTGAAAAATTTGAACTTAAACCTTGCCAACAGTTTTGGTAGTTCTTCTGTAAGTGTGTTGTCTCCATTGCCAGTTTGGTAGGAGCATATACAAGAGAACTTTCAAACATGAATGCCATGGTATTACCCTGGTAGATTGGTTTTAAATCATCTTGTGAAGCTTTGTTGAAAGTACCTTGATCTGGGCCATGAGCCGTAAAGGTATTGTGAAGCGAACCTCCGCCTGGCACGAAGCCTTCTTCTTTGGCGTCGTAGACGCCGAAAATTAGACCCATATATTCACTCATGATGTTGCGGTGATAGTAGGGTGGTCTGAAAGTATGCTCGGCTACCATCCAGCGCGGTGGGAAGATAACGAAGTCAACATTGGCTGTTCCTGGCAGCTCCGAAGGTGAAGTGAGCACAGTGAATATCGACGGATCTGGATGATCGAAGCTGACTGTGTTAATGACATTGAAGAGAGCCAGGTCGTATTTATACGGATAATAATTGCCGTGCCAACCCACCACATCTAGTGGCGAGTTAGATATTTCGGCTTGCCAGAGTTGGCCGTTAAACTTGTTGGTGAGCTTAAATGACTGCTCACCGCTGCTTTGATCTTCATAAGCTGCTTTTGGTGCCAAGAAATCACGACTGTTGGCCAGGCCATTCGAGCCGATGGGCCCTAGACCAGGTAGTTTGAAAGGGGGGCCATAATTTTCGAGTATGTAGCCACGAGCTGACTTGTCTGGCAGTGACACTTGAAATTTGATGCCGCGAGGAACGACGATTATTTCGCCTGGTGCTAGTCCTATGATACCGAATTCGGTGGCAAATTTTAGTCGCCCTTTTTCTGGCACCACCAGAAAATCACCATCGCTATTGTAGAAAAAACGATCGCTCATATCGCTATTGGCGCAATAGACATGAATAGCCGAGCCCCTGAGGCTGGCCGAATCTCCGTTGCCGGCAATGGTTTTGATGCCATCTATAAAGTCTACTTTCTCATACATTTCAGGCAGACTAAAAGCGTCCCATCTCATTTGGTTAGGTGAGGCTTCGATTTCATTAAACGGCCGGCTGCGGATAGATTGATTGGCTATGCGCACAAAGGGTGAATGCAGAACAGAAGGACGAATGCGATAGAGCCAACTTCTATAATTTTCATGCCTGGGCATGACAAAAGAGCTACCGCTGAGCTGTTCGGCATAAAGACCAAGGGGGGCTTTTTGCGGAGAATTTTGGCCGTAAGGAACGGCCCCTTTTTCGGCTTCAGATATAAAGTGATTGCCGAAACCAGCTAGGTAATTGTCACAATCAGGTGAGCGTTCAGGGAGCGTCATCAGTTATTCCTTATCAGTTGTTCCTTTTTAGATTAGCTTTTCATGAAGATAGCGCGGGCATGGCTATCCATTTTTGTTGCTTCTGCTTCTCGGCCAGCTGCTCTTAGCATTTTTGCGTAATTTTCATAAATGCCAATCAAGTCGGTGTGCAGTGGGCCGACAGCTTTCTGTCTTACTTCTAGAGCGCGCTTGTAGTTTTGCTCGGCTTCAGGGTATTTGCCTTGATTGCGTAAGCAATTGGCTAAATTATTGAGAGTGTTAGCTAGTTTTGGATCTTTAGCGTCAAATTTTTCAGCTTCGGCAATGGCACTGCGAAACAAATCCTCAGCTTCTTGGGGTTTGCCTTGATTCATGGCATTTTGAGCCATTAGGTTGTAACGTTCCCACATCATTTTGTCCTCACTAGGCGTCGGACAATAGTGTAGACCAATCACGCTAAGATAAACTTACTTACTAATTTACGACGGGAAAAGGCGATCTCAAGAGATGAACGATAGGCAACGAAAGAACCTCTGGCTTGGCGTTTTGGCCATGGTGATGATAGGAATTTATCCACCATGGAAAGAGTTCGGTGCTGCGGAAAAGCCATCGGTTTTTGCTCCGATAAACCAACCCCCTGCTCTCAGCGCTGGTGCTACTCGTCTTGACATTGATTTTTCCCGGCTGGGCATTGAGTTTTTGCTAGCGGCTGCAGTTACGGCTGGTTTGGTTGTCACTGCTGGCGGCCGACCCGATCCGCCGTCATTTATTACGGCCACACCATCAAGTAATGATCTAGATGCAAGTAGTAAAGCAGCTAAGACCACCAGAGTCGATTTACCTCGCGACTATTATTTAGGTGAGCTATTTGTTGAGTCTGATGATGACTCTGAATATTGGGAAGACTACTGCCAGGCTAAAGGCTCAATTGAGTTACCTAAAGGCAAGAAGGTGCAGCTTGAGTTGGCGAAAGATATTCGCGTTGATCTCTCATTCTTAAGTGCTTTTCCTTCGGATGCCATCTATTCTGTTGATGCCAGCGATGCCAAGGTTAGTGATGATGATTTGAGCAAGCTCGGCGGTCTTGGTTCCATAAGAGAGTTAGATTTGTCAGGCACCACTATTGGTAGCAAGGGTGTAGTCAATCTTAAGTCTTTGGCAAAGCTAGAAAAACTCTGGCTTGACCGTACTGATATCGATGAGCAGTGTGTGCCAGCCTTAATTTCATTAGGCAAGCTCAAGAAGCTCTCCATCACAGGCACTAATTTAAATGAGTTGGCACTTGAGACTTTGAAAAAGGACATGCCTAACTGCGAGTTGATAATCTCTTAGTTTGTTTTGGCTTATTTACTTATAGGTTTGAGTTTGGCTATTGACCAGTTCTCTGGCTCTTTCTGCCGCTTTTACAACAGCCTTGATTAGAGTCACTCTCAGTTTACCTTCTTCAAGCTCCATCAGACCGTCAATAGTACAGCCGGCTGGTGTTGTCACGGTATCTTTGAGCATTGCTGGGTGAGCTTTTGAATCGAGTACCATTTTTGCTGCACCAAACATTGTTTGAGCAGCCAGTAAGGTTGCGGTTTCCCTTGGAATTCCAAGCTTGACGCCGGCTTCTGCCAGAGATTCAACCACCACGTATAAGTAGGCAGGGCCGCTAGCTGAAAGGGCCGTCACCGCATCCATAAGCGATTCGTCAACAAAGACAGTTTCACCTACACATTTGAAGATGGCTTCTGCCACTGCAATTTGTTCGGCATTAGCATGGATGCCTGCGCAAAGCCCTGCCATGCCAGCATTTATAACCGAAGGCGTATTGGGCATTGCCCGCACCACTGGTACTCCTTCTCTTAATCGTTCTTGTACGAAAGACGAAGTAACTGATGCCGCCACGGAAATTACTAGTTGGTTCGGTGTAATCGTTTCTTTTAGCTCTTTTAGAACCCGGTCCATATTTTGTGGCTTTACTGCCAGCAAGATTATGTCTTTGCCCTTCACTGTCTCGATGTTGTTCTGTGAAACTTTGATGCCGAGCTTTTTCTCTACTCGCTCTACTGATGTAGTTTTGCCCACAGATCCGGTGATGTCTTCTGCTGCCAGGGAGCTGTTTTTAAGTAGTCCGGAAATTAGAGCTTCGCCTAGTTTGCCTACGCCAACCACGGCCAATGTTTTTTTCGCTAGCATTTGTCTTACCTGATTATTTAGTTGTTGAAAGAACGATTTTGCCTGTGGATTTTCTGCTTTCTAACAGCTCATGAGCTTTGCTGGCTTCAGACAGACTGATGACTTCTTCAATATTTAGTTTGAGCCAGCCAACTTTAATAGCATGGAGAACATCGCTTGCTCTCATCAGTAGCTCATCTCGGTCGTTTAAGTGATTGAAGAGACTGCCACCAGAAATGGTGATGGAACGCTTCTGTAGCGAATTGGGGGCAATCGGTTCAGCTGGCCCGCTGGCAGAACCAAAAAGCACTACATGACCGTGGCTGGCCACTGCTTCAAGCGAGCCAGCAAAGGTTGATTTGCCTACACCGTCTATAACCATTTCGCAACCTTTGCCAGAAGTTATTTTGGCTACTTCTTCAACAAAGTCACTGCTACTGTAGTCAATAACATAGTCGGCTCCGCAAGCCTTAGCAATCTCTGCTTTGGCACTGGTAGAGACGGTGCCAATCACTGTGGCTTTCAGGTGTTTAAGCCACTGCACTAAGAGTTGACCCATGCCGCCTGCTGCAGCGTGAACTAAGACTGTGTCTGAGCCTTTAATTTTGCGAAAATCGTTGATCAAATAGTGGGCGGTCATGCCCTGCAAGGGAAAAGCCGCACCTTGTTCAAAGGATAGTTCGTCTGGCAGTGGAATAAGTTCGCTGGCTGTAACTAAGGATGCTTCGGCATAGGCGCCAAGAGTGCTACTGTAAGCCACTCTATCGCCTACTTTGACACAGTCGACATTGTCGCCAATTGCATCAACTATTCCAGCTCCTTCCATCCCCGGGGTATACGGCAAAGGCACGGCGTAGCGGCCGATACGTTGATAGATGTCGATAAAATTTACGCCGCAGGCGGCAATTCTGACGAGAGCCTGACCTGGTCCCGGCGCCTTAATTTCAAGATCTTGATACTTGAGAACGTCGGGGCCGCCGTTTTCGCTAACTAAAATGCCCTTGACTTTGCTCGCTGACATAATCACCATTTGTGTTAATAAAGAGGACCATCTAAAGTAATAGTAAAAGATATGCATTTATTTTACGGTCTCAACAGTAGCATAAGAAAATCAAACAAAATTGAAAAACTCATTCGATAAGTCTTTTGGCTTTGCTGCTGCCTTCTTAGCACTGGTAATTACAATTTCTTATGGCTATTGTTTAAGCGGTTATTTTTTGGCCGATGATACCTGGCAAGTGCAGTTTGCTTATCGGGTCATGAATGGCGAAGCCCATCTGCTTTTCGATAATTTTGCCAAAAGTTATTTAGGTGTGCCTTCCCTCGATTTTTATAGACCGTTGCTTGGTTTTACTTACTTGAGCGACTATCTGATTTATGGTTTAAACCCGTGGGGTTATTACCTTACCAATTTGATACTGGCTTGGTTAGCTGCTGTTTTCTTCTTTATGTCAGTGCGAGTATTAACAAAAGACTTTGGCTCTAGTCGTTCGTTTTATTGCGCAGTGTCGGCTGCTGCTTTGTTTGCCTCATCACCACTGCATTGCGAGGATATCTGTTGGATTTCTGGTCGCGCTGATTTACTTGCTGCGGTCTTCTACTTACCCTCTCTCTATCTGGCAATCAGAAGTTGGCAGGCGCTAGACAAGAGTGATTCATTTAAGTTTTATAGCTTATCCCTGGGTTTGTATGTGCTGTCGCTGTTGAGCAAAGAGTCGGCCGTAGGTTTGCCTATAGTGATTGCTTCACTGCCGCTAGTTTGTAAACGCCGATCAACTGAGCCTCTCAGTAGAAAGGATTTGAAAGCTTGGTTGATGTTTACCTTGCCCTATTTCCTTTTGCTGGTGCCCTACTTTATTGTGCGAACGATAGCCTTGGGTGACCCTATCGGTGGCTACTCTGGCGATATGGGTAAAGCTCTTACACCGCTTTTGTTCTATCGCTGGGTGGATCCAATTACTTTCTTTCGTTTAGTTTTTCCGCTGCCTTACTGCATTTTTCCTCAACCAGATACTTTCGTTTTGATTATCGAATGTTTTTATGCTGTGATTTTTGGCCTGTTTATTGTTCGTTTGGTTACTCAACGTATTAACTGGCACGGACTCGCGTTCGTTGCCATTATGACGTTTCAGGCTTTGTTGCCCCTCTATAAATTGTGGGGCTTAGATCAAGACCTTCATAATCAAAGAATTTATTACTTTTTTACTCTGCCTATGGCTCTTTTTCTACCGTTGTTGGTATTCGCGCCAAAGTTAGCGGATAGAAAGCAAGCTCAGGCTGCTTCTATGGTTCTACCGCAAGGGCTTGAGGCCATCCTTGACGTTGCCTTGGCCGCTACCTTTGCGATGCTGGCTCTGCTATTTGCTGCCATTAGCTTTGCTGTCACTGCCAGTTGGGTTGATGGTGGCAGTCAGGTCAGAGAGCTGGCGGTGCAGTCAGCTAAGCTGGTTTCATCGCAGGAAAAACCGGTAATCGTTTTGGGTATTCCGAAGAATTTAGCTGCTGCCCACATCCTGCTTTTCGGCTTATGTTATAGAGAGTTGCTTGAGCCGCCGTTTATGCAACCGTCTATAAGTAATAAGGTTTTGACTTTTCACAGTAGTGTCGCTGGCCCGGAGGAACCAATTAACAGTACGCGTTTCAAGCAAGTCTTACTTAGCAATCAGGCTTGTGGTCCTTACGTTTGGTCAGTTAAAGACAAGTGTTTTAACCTGATTAAGTATCGGCCTCTAAAGGCTGCCAATGACCTTTCTTCTTCAATTGATTTTGCTATTGTTGAGCACCTTAGGCTGGGAGCGGTTGCTCCCCTTGCTGGCCAGATGGCTCATTCGAAGCTTTCGCAGTACGGCAATGAGACGTCCCTAAGCCTTGATGAAATCGACAAGCGCGGCGGTGTTCTTATTGAGGGTCTGGATGTTGATCCGCTTCAGTCTGATTACCTTAGTTTCGATGTGGCTTTGCAACCTGGCTTTAGCGTTTATGCGGTAGCCGTTCAATTTGACGATCTCATGCCTGGCGCGCCATTCGTTGGAGACTCCCAAGTCGTGCAGCTAATTTCGATACCGCCTGGAAAAGCTGCTCCTGATAAAGAAGACCGCACTCCCGATGGTCGCTTGAAATTGCGCTGGGCGCATATAAATGTCCATCTCTCTCACTATTGGCGTTGGTATGGGTTGGAAAGAATTCGACGAATTAAGCTCATATTCAGCGGGGCAAGTCGTTTAGCTTTGAAGAATGTGCGCTTAACTAACGATCTCTCCATGGTGCCGGGCTTGAGTTTGCAGTCTCTCAAAGTGCGGCCTGCTGGCGACTACGTTGTGGGCCGTGAGCCGCTTCACTTTAGCTTCAATGCTTCTAATATCCCCAAGGCTGCCCGGATGCAGCTTGTCATTTCTCAAGTGAATGAATCGTTTGATAATTTTCTTGCCTTTGACCGGCGCGCTGGTGATTCAGTGGTAGCTCAGATTTTTGAGAGTGATCACTCCCAGGGCTTGATTGAGCTACCGGCGAGCTATTATCAGATTAATGGGTACTATGAAATCAAAGCTCGGGCTCTTGACGACTTTGGCCGAGCTGTAGGTGATTGGTCTGATGTTGTTACTATCTATCGACCGTCTGATAAGGGACCGGCTGCCTATTACGCTGGCAATTAAGGAGCGATCTTGATCCTAGCCTTCAATTGATTGATAATCTTGATTCACCATAAATAGATGAAGGTGCTCAATGTACCGTCCGAAGAAATATGTTCGCCTTGATCCCTTGTCGCGCACTCCTCGATTGGCTGATGTGCGCAATCTTTTGGATGCTGCTTCTAAGTCGCGTTCCTGCACTGTAGAGCAGCCTTGGCGTTCTGAAAACTTGAAGATGCCCTTCAGTTTGACTGTAAGAGTAGAGTTGGGAGGCAGCGGTGAGCCGATTTGGACCCTTTATGAAGGAGATGGTAGTAAGTCTAGAGTAATGTGGAGCACCGGTTTCGGTGATGTGGAGCTACTTTACGACGTGCTCACACTTTCACTGCCGTCAGATGGTCCGAATATATTTGATCCTAACTCCCGGCCCTCGACGTTTTCTTCTACTGGGCCGGCCGCTAGTTCTAGCTCTTCTGCCAGTTCAAGTTCGGGCACTGAGCAGCGGCCTGCTTCGTTTTATGAATCAACTGACTTTAGCTCTTCTGCTGATGATGCAGCGGCACCGGACGCCCCTGTCACTTCTTATCCCGCGCACCTGGCTGGTGATGATTTCTATACTTCTGAGCCAGTTTTTGAGAAGTCTGCCTCTTCTAGTAAGAGCCAGACTTCTGAATTTATGCTCGAGCCTACTAATGTATCTATAAGTGCTGGAAGTGCTGGAAGTGCTGGCACTGCTGCCTCGTCTGGATCTATCGATTCTTCTGCTGCCGCCGCTCCAGTTGCGGCTTCGGTACCGTCTCCGAATCTATCACCGGGGCAGGCTCCCGGGCAATATCCAGTTCTGCCCGGTAATGCTGCTGCTGTCCCCAATCAGGCACCAAATTACCCGCCCAATTATCCACCAAATTATCCGCCGAATTACCCCCAGCCTTATCCTCCTGCTAGTCAGACTGGTGAGCACAGCCTGCCAGGCTACCCACCCAACTATCAGTATCCCAATGTACCGCCTCAGAATTATCCGCCGGGAATTCCGCCCAATTATCCAGCCAACTACCCTCCGCCGTATCCTAATATGCCTGGTTATCCGGCTAATTACCCGCCCAATTACCCGCCCAATTACCCGCTTAATTATCCGGCCAATTATCAATATCCCCCTGCACCGGGTCAAAACTATCCACCGGGCTATCCGCCTAATTATCCAGTGCCACCACAGCAGGTGCCTGGCGATGGCCTCGGTACTGCTTCTACCGTGCCAGTGTCTTATGGCCCTGGTGGTGCGCCGGTGCCAGCCGATCCCTATGCCAACCTCGGCATGTTGCCGCACCCAGATCTGATAAAGAAAAGACCTGTTGTGATGCTCGGTACATTTTTGGTCGAGGCTGGCTTGGTACCAAGTTCGACTATTGATGCCGCTTTGCAGGTTCAAGCTCTCGTTAGTCAAGGCACATTGTCGGCGATGAAAGCCGCTGAGGCCGTCAGGCGAGCCCACCAGCGGGGTGGTTATGTTGAGCCTGAAAACATTCAACCAAATGCCACTAATGAAGCCATCGTTAGAGTTAAACCGCAGCTCGGTCAAGTACTTGTTATGGCTGGCATTATTACTGCCACCCAACTCAAAGCTGGTTTGAGATTGCAAGAGGCAATGCATGCTGGTGCCATTACTATGGCCGAGGCAGTGGACAGCCTGAATAAGGAGTTGAGCTCGGCTGGACAACCTGTGACTAGACATGAGGCGGAGAAGGTTGATGTTGAGGAAATAACCAAGATTGTTGCTTTGCTAAAGCAGGCTGGCATGCTGACAGATTCTGATGTCGAAGCTGCTACTAGGGCTGATGCTACTGGCGGTGCAAATGTTATCAAAGTCTTGCTGGCTTCGAGCAAACTAGATCAGTTGACCATTGACGCTGCTACTAGTTGTCAGCGATTTATTGATGGTGGTCATCTGCGTCCGGATCAAGCATTCATGGCATTGCACTATTGTCAGCGTATGCGGGTATCGTTTGAAGAAGCTGCTAGCGAGCTGGCGCTTGATACAAAGAAATGAGCCTCAACAAGATTGTCTTGATTGGCGTTGGTCAGACCGCTCGCGCTCTGACCAAGTTACTTTCTAGTGATTCTGATTTGTGTCAGCTATTGGCTGGCGCTAAGACTGGCCTTCCCTTCCAGATTTGGGGCACTACTCGTGCTGCATCTGGTGCCGCTTTAGAAGAACTTGGTATCAGACCGATTCTTCTTGGCAGCCAGGCTGCCAGTAAGAACGACTGGCAAAGCCAATTACAAGAAGTTTGTTCTGACGCTTATGTGCTTGTTTCTTTTCCACCGGATGGAAATTCTGATCAAGTTTTTAGCGACATTGTCTTTGCTGCTAAGCCTAAGGCAACTGTTTATATTTCGACTACTGGGGTTTACGGTAAAGTCTCAGGTATTATCGATGAGCATAGCGCTGTCGATGAAGATGATCCGCGCGCCTTAGTAAGGCTCAACGCTGAGAGAGTTTGGGCAGCGCAATCAGTGATTTTGAGAGCGCCCGGCCTTTACGATGCAAATAGTGGCTTGCCGCGCCGTCTTCTCATTGGCTCTTATCGACTTCCTGGCGACGGCTCCAATTTTGTATCGCGTATACATCTAGATGATTTAGCCACGATCATTGTCAAAGCATGGCTTGCTCAATCATTGTCAGCAAGTGCGCCGATGTATGTGGTGGGTGATCTCAAACCTACGAGCCATTTAGAGGTTGTAAGCTGGCTTTGTAATCAGCTCTCATTGCCCTTGCCTGAGTCCAGCCCTCTGAGCGAGGTCAATCCCAGCTTGCGGGGGAATCGCCAAATCTGCTCGGCTAAGGTATTGTCAGATCTTGATGTTAAGCTGAAGTTTCCAACTTATGTCGAAGGCTTTACTCAGTGTTTAGAAAATAGCTAGGGTATGCGGCGTTTGCGGCAATGGAAGGGAAATTCAAAGGTAGTATTGCCCACCACAACTTGTACTAAGATATCTTCTCCCCGGGGATAAATATAAAAAGTTTCGCCAGTGCGAGATTCCATAGGCTCTAAGGCGATGGTGGCTAAACCGGCTTGCTTTGCCCCTTCATTACGAATCAGGCCTGCTTCTGTCTCAACATCGTCGTCTTCGTTGCGGTTGAATATATTTTCTCTTGAAGGATAAACGGAGACACGGGTTGGCACCGTATGCGATACTCCCGGCCATTCCCCCCAAACCCCAAAGACATTGGGGCCACGAAAGAGATCGTGACCATTTGGTGGCACGAGACCTCTAATGTTGCGGGTTCTTTGAATATTAGCTAGCCACGGTCGGTCTTGAGTTAGATCCCACATGCCTCTTTCGCGGCGAATTCGATCAATAATCTTGTGGTCAACATAGGTAAGTGGTGCTAGCTGTTTTGTCAGACCGCTTTTGGCGTCAATAACCGCATGAAAAGCTTTGACTGTGCCGAGCCCCACTGGCCTTCTGTGATCGTCTAAATTGGTGACACAGACGAGAACAGATGCTAATTCCCATAAATCAATGACCGTTACAGCAACGCGAACGTGATTGGCAGTAATGTATCGCAGGGGAAATTCATGATCGATAATTTCGTGGGATCTCGGTGAGCCGTGTTCCCAGTTGAATTTTACTTCGCCTGCTAGGTGCGCTGCTTGCTCTGGATCAGAAAGGGCTTCTTTCAGTTGGCAACTTTTTTCAAAGAGTTGGGTCGCTGTCTTATTGCTGCCTAATTTGCCAAAGAACATGGCTTCAAGTCTTAACTCATCGGCTAAGTCTTGTTCTTTGTAGCCAGGCTCTGCTGCGAGTAAATTGCGAGCACGCAAGAAATCAGTGCGAGCATCTTCGTTGAAGCCCTGGTTGGCAAGGGAACGAGCTAGACGCAATATGCTCAGTCCTAGTTCTCTTTCGCTGACTTGTTTCTCTTTGTCAATGTGGTCTTTATCTATTTGCTCAAAGATATCTATCGCTTTTCGGGCACTCTGTTCTGCGTTTATGTTTTGACCTAGAGCAAGCTCCGCTTCTGCTAGTTCAGAGTAAGCGCTGCCTACTTCTTTGCTGCTCTTGCCGTATTGTGCCGTTAGAGGCTTGAGCAGATCGCTCAGAGTCTCAAAGGCCTTTTGCGGTTTGTCCATGCGATTGAAAAGTAAGCCTTGCAGCAGACGTGCTTGCAAATAGCGGCTGCGCTCTGAGCTGGCTTGATTTGCTTCGTGCAAAGCTGCAGTGTTAAAGTCTAAGGCCACTTGCCAGCGCCTCGTTTGTGTGGCCCGTAGCGCTTCGTTGTAACAGCGTAAAAAATGGTCGGCACTGGTAGTATTTCCAGCAGCTCGGCAACTCTGTGGCCAGTATAGGTGGGAAGCAACAAGCAAAACTGACATTGCTGCAGTGCTGAGATATTTGCTCTTCTTGTGCTGGCTTTGAACAAGACTAGTCATTGTTTTTTCTATCGGCAGATTTGCTATCCGAGACTTTTGCGCATTCTTTGCTAATTCTAATTTTTTCACTGGCAGTGTCTTTGTCTCTATCGCCTCCGATTGCCCCTATTGTAGGCAGGGCAGGAAGGGCAGGCACTGCCGGCACTATCCAGGTTGTCATAGATGTCCCTCAGAAAGAAGCTTTGCTTAAAGCCTCTTGAAATTTGGCACTGCTACCGCAACTATAATAGCCCTAAGTATAGGGGTGAGAGACGATGCATTTTAGTTGGTCAAAACTATTGCTGGGCACTTTGCTCTCCCTAGCTTTTCTTTTCCCTTGGCAAAATGCTCAAGCTGAGCGCATAAAAGACTTTCGTGTCGATCTGGTATTGAGCGAAAATGGTTTACTCAAAGTTACTGAAACTATTCGCTATGACTTCGAAAAGGCTAGACGTCCAGCCATTTACCGGCGCATTCCGCTGCAGTATACGCGCCATGGCAAGACCATAACCCTAACAATATTGCCGCTTTCAGTTAAAGATGGTGATAAGTCTGCGCCTTATACTTGCAAAATCATGGGTGGCTTTGCCAATTTACAGATTGGTGATAACAAGAAGTTGTTTACTGGCCAGCATATCTTTAGCATTCAGTATGAAGCCAATGATGCTGTTAACTTCTTAACTAAGCTACCCGAATTTTTTTGGAGCTGCCTGGGTAGTGAATGGTCATGTCCGATTGATAATGTAAATGTTGTTTTGCGCGCTCCTGCAAAGATCAATCTTTCTGAAGTTAAGACTCTTTCTTATCTTGGTTCTTGCGGCGCAAAAGGTCGATCACAGGGCAAAGTTGCTGGTAACAGTTTGCAGTTTTCTGCTAACCATGTATCTTCTGGCCAGGATTTCTGCTGCGTTGCTACTTTTCCGATGGGTTCAATTGGTCCACCATCAATAATCGATAGCCTCTTTGTCGCTTTTCTTTACTGGAAGTCTAGTCTGGCAATTCCTGCCATAACATTGGTTCTACTAGTTCTTTTGTGGTTTATCTGTGGTCGGGACCCGCTTACTTTCCAGGCTGCTTCAGAGTGGATGCCACCAACTGATTTGACCCCCGCCGAACTAGGTACGCTTATTGATGAGCACTGCGACAAGCATGACATCACTGCTACTCTGCTCGATTTGGCCTGTCGTGGTTATTTGATAATTACGGAAGTGCCTTATGGTGGATTGATGGGGCTGGACAATAAAGATTATCAGTTTAAAAAGGCAGCCAGCCCCGACCCAGAGCGTCTAAAGCCCCATGAGGTCTTGCTGCTATCGAGTATGTTCGTCGCCAACGATAAAACCCATTTGTCGATTTTGCGAGGCCAGTACCGCGAGTATCTTAGTGATATGCGTCGCCTTATTTATCAAACATTGGTGAAAGATCAATACTTCGCCCGTTTGCCTCAGAACGATCGTGATACTTTTGTAGTCGTCGGCACTCTGGTTTTGGGTGTAGGAGTGATGTTGCTGACAAAAGCGGTGCTGGCAGGTGATCTTTACAAGCATTATGGAATGGGTTTTGCCCTCTCTGGTTTGATGATCGTTTTTGCCAGTGTGATTATGCCTAAGCGAACTTTAAAGGGGGTTGTTGCACTGAGGCAAGCGGAAGCTTTTAGACGTTTTGTCCGCAGAGCTGATCACGCTCAATTTGAACGCATAGCTCGCGAAGACCCTGGGGCCTTTGGACGGTTTTTGCCCTATGCCTGTGTCTTAGGCGTAGGTGAAAAATGGGCCTACAACTTTAGAGACTTGTTAGATGCTGGCCCCGACTATTTCAGGGTATTTAGCGGTGATATTGGCCCAGAAGAGAAGGGTGGCACTAAGTTTGATTCGCTAGGCTATACCTATGGGCTCTGCCGGGCAATGGCGACTATTAACTCTTCAATTGATAGTAGGGTCGCGGCCGATGTTGGCGCCCCCAGTGGCTCCAGCACTTCCAGGTATCGTTAAAAGCTTAAAGCCTCAGAATTTGGAAGTTTCCGCCTAATTTTTGAAATTGAAGGATAATTGATGTATGTGCAAGCTAGATGAGCAAAAGCATACGAAGCAGGCGGGTCGGCGCGGGTCCTCTCTCTTTGCTCCGCCTGTTCTTAGAAGCCTGTCGGCTGCTGTGCTTGCCCTGGCAATGGTGGCGCTAGTAGCGATTGCTGCCGTGGAGCCAGGTCTCTGCCAGACTTCGACGTCTCCTCATGTTTCAACATCCTCTCAAGTTTCAAAATCAGGAGCGGTTGCTCGTGCCAAAGCTGCTAAGGTCCGGCAGCCTAAGCATAGGCGCAGGGCCGCAAAAGCTCCGTCGACTGCCATGTCTGCAGCAAGTCCGCTGAAAGCTTCCGGCCCAGAAACGAGACTGACGGCCCTCACTCCACATATAGACCAGTCTGGGCAGAAGGCCGATGCTGAAGTGACTTCTGTGCTTAAGTATGGTGCCCGCAAGCACAAAGAAGGCAACTATGAAGAAGCTGAAGCTGCTTTTCGCCACGTGCTCAGTCGTGATCCTGCCAATGTTGATGCTTTTTATGACCTTGGTGCTTTAGCCGAGCGAAAGGGTGATTTGATAGGAGCGCTTAGCAGTTATCGTGCCGCTTTAGCTCTAAAACCGCATGATAAAGAAATCGCCGAGGCAGTTAGCTCTATCGAGAAGACCTTGCGCGATCGCCCGGCCTTTAGTTTCAGAGAGAACCATCGCCAAGCTAATCGTGGGCAATTTGGCCTTCCTGGTGTTTCTTCGACTGCGCCGGCGATTGCTCCGGCCACTGCCCCGGCCCAATCTCCAGCACAGTTTTCAGCAATAGATAGTGATTCTTCGGTCGGCTTTGATGGCGCTCCTGTTTTGAGTGCCCCTGTTCTCAATTCGGCGGTTCTGCCCGGCAGCGCGGCCGAGCGGCCTCCTCTGATTACTTCTCCTCAACTAGGAGCGCTGCCGACAGATCCCGCTACAGTTGCCCCTGGAACGTTTCAGCTTAGTTCCGCTAAAAATGGCTTGTTAGCGCCGACCATGGGGGTAACCCCGGCGTCAACAGCGCTACCAGCAGCCCCGCCGGTGGTCGGGGTAGCTCCGCGTAGTCATCCTGTGGCTCGGATGTTTCTCAATACCGCTCTCAATCAGGGTGCATCTATCGGTTTGCGAGCCGCTGGGCTGCACTGCCCAGCTTGTCACCTGCTGCGTTTTCGCTTTTGATGGCAATGTCTTTGTCAGGCTTTTTGAATTTTTTATTAGGCTTGCTGTCGAAGCGTTCGTCATCTTCCGGTCTTTTAAATTTCTGTTTTGTCTGTTTCTGTTTTCTCAGTCTTTGCGCCCTTTGTTGCTCTAGGTGGTGCCCACCAGGTTTAGCTTCAGAGTTGCGAATCAGCCGTCCTGTTGACGCTGACACGACTGACTCTTGCTGTCAGGGCGAAGATGGCTTGAATGGGCTAGACAAGGCAATAATTTTGCCCGGGTCAGCAGTGGCTCATTTCGCTCATTGGCGCAAGCGTTATATCAATCCGGTTTTCTGCCCGGTATTGCTTTGCCACGGCAGCTGTGGCAGCTCCGATGATGCTTGCATAATGGAGCGGGGAGTGCTTCTCCTCAATCCTGCTAGCGGCTGTGCGGGCTCTTGTAAGTAGACAGCTATGGTTTATACTTTCGCTGGCATGTGTCATTATTGCGCAGATAGATTTTGGGAATTGCCGTGAATTTTCTTGAAACTCCTTTACCCGTGGCTGAGCACAAAACCTCTAGGGGGATTGTCAAATTTCGATTGGCCGAGCTCAATGATATTGACCGGCTTTCACTTGAATTTCTTGGTTCCGATTCTGAGCCCGATGATGCCCCGCCTCCAACTGAAGAGTATCTAGATTTGACCAGGCGCTTTTTTAAACATTTGATCAATTCTGGTTCTGTCGCCATTGTTGGTGAATTAGACAACGAAATTGTGGCTATGGCTTATGTAGATCTCTTAGAGCGGCAAAAGCCGAAGAGTCGCATTAAGGTTGATAAACCAACAGGAATTATTGAGCGAGTGCGCTCAGTAATTGAGCGTGAAGGTGTCGGCCAGGCCCTGCTTTATAATGCCGAAGCTTTGATTGTCAAGGCTGGATTGGTGGCTTCTGAAATTGGTGTAAAGGCAACTAATGAACGGGCTCGCCGAATGTATGAAAAGGCTGGCTATCAGGTCGTCTTGAATGGACATATTGAACTCTTGCCTGACTTTGAAGGCTATTCTATTTTTCGCTACGAGCCACCATCCCAGGTGATGTTTAAATCTTTGGTTTCTTAGTATGTCATTTATCAAGTCGTCTTTGAAAGCTGCCTTAGCTTGTTCATTGGCAATCTTTCTGTCTTTGCTTGTGCCATTAGTGATTACTGCCTCTGCTCATGCTCAACCGCTACAAGAGCAACAAGATAGTGCTGAGACTGCTCCGCTTGAGTTTAGAGCTACCGTCGCTCCAGTACCTCTTAAGTTGCAGGCTGGTGCTACTTTTCAGGAGTCTAACTTACCACCACAGAATACAGGCAAGGGCTGGTATCGCATTCCCGCATGGTTTGCCGGTTACTGGCACCGTGACGCGCTAATTGAAAAGAAGTTTGGTTATCCGGATCGGCGGCAGGTGTCTCAACGTGACATGCGACGTGGCTATCAGGTTGATCATCGTGGTGATATTTGGCATCCGCGCAATGAACCATTTACGGTGCGCGTAGATCGAGGCGATAGTTATGATCTAAATAACACTATTGAGATGAAGCCGCTTGAAGTAAGTGCTAATCAAGTTGTGCTTGAGATTCATGCCATGGGTATTCGTGTTAGCAAAGCTGATGGTCGGATTATTTCAAATATTCAGAAAAGAGAAGTGCATACTTTTAGACCCGGTAAGCCTGGGCTTACTATCGAAGCTGAATCAACTGGTATGGGCTACGATCAGCAGGGGCGGCCCCTGCTCGATAAACCATTCAAGAAATACTACAGCGAATATCTCAAGGCGCCGTTCAAGCCAATTCGAAATGAAGATGGCCGCGATTACTTTAGTGACTTCTGCGAGTACTTGCAGTCGACCAATCAAGCTGATTTGATTCCTGCGAAATAAGTTAGTCTAAAGCTCAAGCTATTGGGGCTCTTCTGCTTTTGTCGCCTCTGGCAGTTCTGCTTCTTTTGTCTCTTTAAGATCGTCTGGAATTAAATCGGCTTGCCCTGATTCAGTTAGGTAGCTGCGAAACTCTTCTTTGTAGTTGAAGGTTCCACCAGGCGACTGGTCAAGGGGTTTAAATTTGCTGTTGTGAAAGAGCATTACTTCTAGCTTTTTTGCTCTATGCATAAGTGGCTTGCCGTCTTGGTCATAGCGCATTTGTTTGCTGTATTCAATGACGTTTTCGTTGGTCGTTGGCACAAGTTCTTGGATCTCTCTGCGCTTCTCCGCTCGCAAAATTTTGTGCGACGAGTCGTCTACGGTTAGGGCCGTATACTTAATTTCACAGCGAAATTTTTCAGGTGTAGAGTCTAATACTTTGTACTCTTCAAAAATGTCAAAGTCTGTGGCACCGGCCGTTTTCACTCGAGCATAGTTGGGGATAATCACTGCGTCCCAGACCGTGCCTGTCTTATCGGCTTGCAGACCGCGTATGCAGCTGGTCTCGTTTTTGCTTTCGATGGCGCCAAGCAGGGTCGTTAGCTTTAGTGTTTTTGACTCAAAGCCGCCCGTTAACCAGGTTGGCAATCTGTACCATTCTTTGATTTTGTGATTGCCTGGTAGCAAGTCTTCCGAAAATATGGAACCAATGCGAAATTTGTCTTGCAGAGGAGAAACGCGCTCTTCAATGCCTCCTTGCAGTACTTGCCCGTAGGCCGGTTGGCCAAAGCTGCCCAGCGAGCTTAGTACAAGGGCATTAATTGCCAGTGCATTAGTTGCAAGTGAACTAATTACAAGCAGTAATTTGGACAACGCTATTTTTTTCAAGTTGTTTTTTTTGAATTTCTTCAGGGGAGCTGCGCTTCTAGATTATAACGGCCTTGATCAATTGAGATCTTGGAGAATAAGTATCCTTTTCCCTATGCATTTTAATCTTGGCAACCTCGATAATCGCAGCTGTAGAGACTCCAGATAAATGCCACGCCTCGCCAGCGGGGCATTTATTGTCTCTAGGGTATTACGCCGAAGCGTCAGCTTTTGCTGACGCTTCTTCTGGCTTCCTGTGATTTGGTTCTTATTTGCCGTTAGCTGTTGCGGCGGTGGCCATGCCTTTTTTCGCCCCAACTAGCGCGCATCTCTTTCATTTGTTTGCGCTGGTCAGCAGTGAGGTTCTCGTTAAAGTCAATGCGGAAAGCAAGCATTGAATTAGCTAAGTCATTTGATAGAGAATTGATTTTATCTTGTTCTGATTGCACAGCGACTTTGTCGATTTTGTCGCTGGAGAGCAGTTCGCCAAGAGCTTTGCGGTGTGTCTTTAGTTCTTCGCGCTTAGGTGAAATTGAAGCTTTGAGACTATTTTTTAGCTCGGTCATTTTAGTTTTTTGTGCTTCTGTAAGATTGAGGGCTTCAAGTCTGGCACCTTTTTTGTGGCCGCCACCCTTGTGTCCGCCGGTTTTGCATGATTTTTCGCTCTTTACGTCGGTCTTTATTTCGCCTTTAGTATCACTGCCTTGAGCGAGTGCTGGCATAAGGGCAGTAACTAAAGATAGGCACAGTGTGCTGAAGGCAATTGATTTTTTCATTGCTCTGGTTCCTTGTTCATATTGTTTTATTAGCGATAGGCAATTTCAAATTTGCTTTTCAGCAATTGCCTCTTACTTACTGTTAAACGTCAGCAAGCTCTAAAAAGTTCAAAGAAAATTCGAAAAATTCAAAATAAAAAGATTAAACGTGCAAATTGGATTCATTAGAAAGACAAATATCCCCCTGTTCACTTACTTACTGTATGGTAGAGAGCATCTTTCGAGCGATTGCTATTCTTTGTAAGCTACTTTCTTGAACTGTCAGTTTTTCTTCTATTAATCTGACAGTTTTGGAATTGGAAATTTAGTATTGTCCAGCTTTTTTCTTTTCGTCGAACAGCTATCACTACGTGAACCTACCATTGTTTAGCTGTTTAGCTTGCTGCACTATGCTAGTTATATACGACCACCGCATGTGATTAACCTTTAGGAACAGCGACTAAGAGTGCAACTAGGCAATTGGCTATAACACTTATTTCAGCGCACCAATTGCAATTGTTATTGGCCGGAGAGATCCCCGGGCAGGTGACGTCTCTTGTGGTCGACTCGCGTTCCGAGCCTGAATATGAAGCTGGTCATATTCCCTCAGCCCTGCGCTTGGGCTGGGAAGATTGGAACGCTAAACCAAATCTCAAAACTACAGGGCTTAGCCTTGACCTCTGGGAGCCGGGTTATTGGGGCGCTCTAGATAATTTTCGCCTGATGGAGTTTGCTGGCCGACTGGCTCAGCTTGGGCTCTCTAATCATCGACCTGTGGTGGTTTATGCCGATTCTCTTGCCTCCAAAGGCCGCGAGGGGCGAATTGCCTGGATGCTTCTTTATCTAGGGGTAGAAAATGTCTTCTTATTAGATGGTGGTTGGCGGGCCTGGCTTGATGCGGGCGGCCGCTCTGACCGTCTGGAGAGCCGGGCAGAGCGAGGCAGCTTTAGCTTGCGCTTAGATCGTCGCAGACGTGTCAGTACCAATGCCTTGGCGCGTATGTGTGGCCGCGGCATTATGCCTACTTCGGTGGATACTCGCAGCTTGAGCGAATTTCAAGGCGATTCATTCGATTATCAACCACGCACAGGGCACCTACCAGGGGCCGTTCAGCTCTCCTACGAGAGTCTTTTTGAAGAGTCCGGGACGTTTGCCAGTCCCGACAAATTTCTTGCCTTGCTCGACTCGCGGGTGCTTTCCGACCCCAATTTAATCACCTACTGCGAGGTAGGGGTGCGCGCATCTACATATGCTCTTTTATTAGAGGCATATACTGGCCGCGTGCTTCCGGTCTACGATGGCTCCATAATGGAGTGGGGCGCAGACAAAACCCTGCCACTCTTGAAAAAATAAATATTAGTGACAGACGTTAATGCCGCGCTTTGCTAGATACTTTTGGTGATACTCTTCGGCGTCATAAAATGGCTTTGCTGCAGTTACTTCGGTGACGATTGGGTCTCTGAAAGCCTTAGCAGTGGTCAGGGCAGCAATCATTTCTTTGGCTTGTTGCTCTTGCTCGGCGGAATGGAAATATATAGCTGAGCGGTACTGGCTGCCATGATCTGGGCCCTGGCGATTGAGTGTGGTGGGGTCGTGCATCTCAAAGAATATTTTGAGGAGCTGCTCGTAGCTAATTACTGCTGGGTCGAAGGTTACTTCGACCACTTCGGCATGACCAGTTTGCTTGCCACAGACTTGTTCGTAGGTGGGGTTTTCGGTGTGGCCGCCACTGTAACCAACTTTCGTTTCTGTCACCCCTTTAGTTTGGCGGAATTTTTCTTCTACGCCCCAGAAACAACCTGCCCCGAAAGTAGCCTTTTCCATTTTCTCTCCTTTTAGAAATGGTGACTCAAATATCTATTTGAGCCACCATTTACCTCGTGCATTTTTTAGGTGTTGTCTTGAGAATGCCTTAATTAGACAACTTCAGCATCAACCACGTCGTCATTGCTTGAGCTTGGCTTGCTGCTTGAGCTAGAGGAGCTGCTACTAGAAGCGCCGCCTGACCCACTACTAGAAGCACCACTAGATGCACCGCCAGCAGTTGCGCCGACAGGTTCTCTATTTTTTGCTTCTGCTTCTTGCTGCATAGTCATCAATTGAGCACGCAGAGCTTCGATTGCGCTCTTGAGAGCTTCATTGCTGACATTGTCTTTGATCTTCTGGCGCAGTTCGGAAATCAGGCTCTCAGCTTTCGCTTTGTTGTCTGAGCTATTGCTAGCACCAAAATCTGCAACATGTTTCTCTACAGCGTAAATCAAGGCATCAGCGTCGTTGCGCATGTCGGCTTTCTCTTTAGCTTTTTCATCGTCTTTGGCGTGAGACTCGGCTTCTTTGACCATGCGATCAATATCTTCTTTGGTCAAGTTGGTTGTTGCTGTGATAGTGATCTTCTGTTCTTTGCCAGTTGTCTGGTCTTTGGCCGTAACTGAAACGATACCGTTGGCATCAATATCGAAAGATACTTCGATTTTGGCCTGACCTCTTCGGCCTGGCGCGATGCCATCCAGAATGAATTTGCCCAGCAGCTTGTTGTCGCGCGCCATGGCTCTCTCGCCTTGGAAGACCTGGATATCAACGTTTGGTTGATTGTCTTCAGCTGTGGAGAAGATTTGCGATTTGTGGCAAGGAATAGTGGTGTTCTTTTCTACCAGTTTGGTGAAGACACCACCCATGGTTTCGATACCAAGTGAGAGTGGTGTGACATCGAGCAATACGATCTCTTTCACTTCACCAGCGAGAACGCCAGCCTGAACTGCCGCACCAATTGCTACTACTTCATCCGGGTTAACGCTTTGATTTGGCTCTTTGCCGCCAGTCAAGCTCTTAACTAGATCTTGTACAGCCGGTATGCGAGTCGAACCGCCGACCAACACTACTTCTTCGATGTTGTCGTAGGTTAGTTTAGCGTCAGCTAGAGCTTGTTCCACTGGTTTCTTGCAGCGAGCAACGAGGTCTCTTGTCAGTTCGTTGAAGCGAGCCCGTGTTAACTTCATGTCAAGGTGCTTGGGGCCAGTTTCGTTAGCAGTGACGAAAGGCAGTGAGATACTGGTTTCGGTCACCGAAGAAAGTTCAATTTTGGCCTTCTCAGAAGCTTCCATCAATCTTTGTAGTGCTTGTGGATCTTTGCGCAGGTCAATGCCTTCGGCTTGCTTGAACTCGTTGGCTAGCCATTCCACAACACAGTGGTCAAAGTCGTCTCCACCTAAGTGAGTGTCGCCTGAAGTAGATTTGACTTCAAAGAGACCATCACCTACTTCTAGAACCGATACGTCGAATGTGCCACCACCAAGGTCGAAGACCAAGATAGTTTCATTCTTCTTGCGGTCTAAACCGTAGGCAAGAGCAGCTGCTGTGGGCTCGTTGATGATACGCAGTACTTCAAGACCAGCAATTTGTCCGGCGTTTTTAGTAGCCTGACGTTGCGAGTCGTTGAAGTAGGCAGGAACTGTGATAACTGCTCCAGTTACTTTTTCGCCTAAATATTTTTCAGCATCTTCTTTGAGTTTGCGCAGAATCATGGCTGAGATTTCTTCAGGGCTATAGTCTTTGCCGCCCATGGCAACTTTGCAGCCGCCTTCTGGGCCTTCTTTAACTTTGTAGGAAATATTTTGTAGTTCGGAAGCTACCTCAGAGTAGTGTCTGCCCATGAAGCGCTTAATTGAATAGACTGTGTTTTGTGGATTTACCACAGCCTGGCGTCGCGCCAATTGGCCTACTAGCCTTTCGCCACCTTTGCTCATGGCTACTACTGATGGGGTAGTACGCGCTCCTTCAGTATTGGCAATCACGGTTGGCTGTCCGCCTTCCATTACCGCTACTACAGAGTTGGTGGTGCCTAAGTCGATTCCTACTGCCTTGCCCATTGCTCTAACTCCGTTTTGTGACCCTTAAAAAACAATTTGGCCCGTTTTTCAGCGTGCCTCTAATGTCAGCCTATTGAACTCCAGGGCTTAACTGCCAATTCTCTAGTTTTCTTTAATCATCGTCGTTGCTCTTTGTCTCATTAGCGGCATTACCTAGATTTGCTCAGCCAACTTTTGCGACAATTCAGAGATGTCAAATTCTGCCTACATATCTGCCTTTGCAGCCCTCTTACTACAACTGCTTTTCCTGACAGTGGCTCCGGCGGCCATGGCGGCCTCTTATGGCCCAAAGAAGACCATAATCGCTGACCCGGTGAAGCGCCAAAGCAAAGCGCCAGTGGCCAGTGAGATCACCGACCCCACAACCCAGGTGGTATTTGCTCCCGGGTTAGAAGTGACATTTCACATTTTTGACGGTCTTGATACCCAGTGGAAGCTGGTCGGCAATTATGATTTCATGGCCCGTATCGAAGAGTCTGGCCGGGACGGTTATATCTACGAGTGGCAGATGAGCAATCCTGCCGATGCATCGGGTTCACGGCGAGTTGAGCCCGGAGATATTCATCATTCGCGCAAAGTCAGTTTGTTCTATCCCAAGCACGAAACTACAACCCTGGTTGGTTATAACAATGCTCTGCGTATTTCTGACGATCTCTTTAGAGACCTGAAGCTCGGCAAGCGCTCTGAGTTTTCATTGGATGGCCCTGAAAGTGTCATGGTCCTCCATCAAGAGACTGTGCCCATGCCCCATTACATTACCGGCAGTGGGGAAGAGACAATTAGTATGCGCGTGGAAGGCAAAGATGTGCCGGTGCGCTGTATCAAGTCTGTCTGCGACAACGGCTGGACCTATTGGATTTTAGACAATCCCCGCTTTCCCCTTATGGTTCAGGGCAATGCCCCGTTTCGCTGGGTGACTTCCTTGGCCCATGCCTATGGCGAAAGTGATGCTAGCAAAGAGGCACGCAATATCTTCGACCAGCTCAGAGATGGCGGTGTGGCAACCTCTTACCTGATTTTGTTTGACTTTGACTCGGCTAAATTGCGCGATTCTTCTAAAGCTATTCTGCGCTCTCTGAGCCATTACATTGCTAACGATCCTAAGTTGAAGTTGCAGGTGGAAGGCCATACATGCACTATCGGCAGCTATAACTACAACATGAGCTTGTCGCAGCGCCGGGCTGAGTCTGTGAAGCGTTATTTGATAGAGAGTTGCGGTATTTCACCTGAACGCCTCAAGGCTGTGGGCTTTGGCTTCACCAAGCCGGAGAAGCCCAATACCAACGAAGCGAACCGGGCGCGCAATCGGCGAGTGATATTTAGGCAGTTCTAAATAAGCACTTGTAAACGCCGTTCTTTCTTTCTGTCTTGCTCCCGCGGATCACTTCGTAATTTCCCCACTGACATTGTTGCAGTGCGGCCTTAATCTCTATATCTCTTTACTAGATATATGAGATTTCTTAATGCCCCTTGAAGCTAGTGCAGAGCCAGCCCAAAACTCCAATGAGTCGACCGGCACGAAGATTCTACGGCAAGCCGACTTACTAGGCTCTGTGGGTTCTGGTTTTGTTGCCGAGGCCAAAAGAGCAGTGGAGAACCCTGGTGAAACAAGCTTGAAGGTTGCTGGCGCGGCGGCCCTGGGTTTTGGCCTGGCCGTTGTCACTCACAAACCAGGAATGATAGGTCTGGCCGCAAAGAGCATCGGCCTTGCTGGTGGCGTTTCCTTTTGTCTAGAAGCGGCCAAGCATGGCGCTGACGTAGTTGCTGCCGCACAGTCTAGCTGGCAGTCAGACGCTCAACACTGGCAAAACAAAGCCGTGGTGAGCAGTTCTGCTGGTGCTTTTCTCTTTGATACTGCCTTGATGGGCGCGGCTGGCAGTGCTGGGGCCATCGGTACCCGTTCTTATTTCGCCAAGCAGGCCGCAGCCAAAATTGAAATTCCGCTTTTGCAGGTCGGTGAAGAGGCTTCTCTTAGCTCTAAAGTCACGGTTTCTAAGTTTGGTGACTTAGGCAAGCTCTACTCGAGTATGAGCGGTAAGGTCGGCCGGGTAGAGGTGCTTGCTCAAGAAGATGGTGGCATGGTTGGTCGCTTTGGCACCGCATTTTCGGTGGGCAATGATGGTCGCATGGTGACAAATCACCATGTGGTTGATAATGCACTCGACTTGACGATCTTTGATCGCTTCGGCCGGGCGCACCAGGCTGAAGTTATTAAGTCTTTGCCCCTACATGATTTGGCTCTGATACAGTTAAAGAATCCAGCGGCAGCTTCGAGATTTTCGCCAGTGGCAGTGGAAGGCTCTGGTGTGATCAAGAATAATGCCGCTGGTGAGCCACTCTTCAGTGTCGGTTTTCCAAATGGCTGGCAAAAACCATTTTTGTCTCCGGGCGAAACGCTGAGTGCTGTGCGTGTTGACCCATTGAATATGCGCATTAAACTGCATGCCGAGAATGGCAATTCTGGCGGCCCAATTATTGATTCTGAAGGACGTCTTGTTGGCGTTCTTAAGCAAGGCGATCGCAGCAATCGTGATGTCACAATTTTGACCCCTGCAGAAAGTGTCAATTCCTTAGTTGAGACTTCTAAATTTGTTGGTCGTTCAGAAGTGGCACCAGCAGTGCTTAATCGGCAATATTATGAAATTGCCGACAGCAAGGCCGCTGCTGGCAATGTGGAGAAGCTTTTCCCCCTCGAGAAGCGCGTTGATGGCACTTCTGATTTCTTCCACTCAAAAATCACCAGAGTGCTTATGCCTACCCGTGATAGTCGCATTTCTGAATTGATGCTTCGCAGTCAGTATCAGCCTGCCACTAGGCAAATTGTAGTTGAGCCTCTTGCACTTGATGGTAAGGCTCTAACACCTGATGCTGTTTGGCCCGGCTCATCGGTGCCAATCAAGTCGTCTAAGCTAGTGGTCAGCCTTGATCGCAGTCAGACACCAGTAGGCATGGAAGGTATCAACGACCCTAACCTCTTCTTGCGTCGGGCTTTCGATCACAAGAGCACAGGTAATTATTTGGCCGGCCTAGAAGGCAAGGCTGCGCCGGCGACACTAAAGGGCCAGGTGAAAAGTTCAATTCACCATATTCTTGAGTGGCTTGAATCTACTGTTCATACTTAAAATTTTCTGTTACAACTTGGGGCGCACAATCATCCAAGCGCGGTCGAAGTGAGCTTCTTGCAAATCTTCCTGCCTGATCAGCACCACCGTCTCTTGCACCGGGTGACTCTCACCAAATAGTTCTTTTTCATTGATGCGGGCAAGCAAGAGCCAGTCTGCGGCGTCTTTGACTAAGTGGCTATAGTGGCTGTCAGCGGCCCGAGCCGAATTGTAAGAGATGCCGTTGAAAGCAAAAGCGCAGGTTTCTTGGAGCTGATTAAAGCCACTAACATTGGTACCAAACATTTGGCTTTGACATTTTGAAAGTGTGTTAAAAGAACTAATCCATTTCTTAATATCGCCTTGCATATCAAAGGGAATGTCAACTAGTTTTTTGAGCCCTTCGAGGTCGCAGGATACGGTATAGGTCAGACCGCTTTTAAAGCTGAAAACTGGAAGCTCGATGCCTTCTGGTTGTTCTGTGGGGGCAAGGTTTTTGCGATCGCTCTCGGGCACACAGTGAATGTGAAAACCTTTGCGGTCTTTGCTATTTAAGCTTGTTGCCGCCGCCGAGCGAAAGAGCGTAAGCAGGCCTCTTTTAGGGGCATCCTCTCGCACTGCTGGGAGTCTTGCTAAATCGAATTGGGCCAGGAATAGCATTGATTGGCCGTAACGATCCTCTGGCCATTTAAAGTAAGGTGGCAAGAGTGGCTGTCCGCCAATGATACCTTCTTTATTGTTAGATTCGGCCGTGTTGTCATTGTTGGCTGCCTGAGCCACTAAGCCTAGGGTTTTTGTGCGGCTGCAAGAGATAAACTGTCGCACCTGATCTGCCTGATTCTCTGGCAGTCGGGCTGTTATTTTTATTAAGCTCTCTGCTAGCTCTTCAACCGTCATTGGCATTTCGTTATCAACAGGAATAAGAATAGGATAAGGAATTGAGGCTAGAACAAGAGCAGATTTGCTAACATGTTTTCTAGCATATGTTCAGTAGTCCAATCAGTAATACTTCAGTTAGCAATCACGTGGATCATGTTACCAAAACAAATAACCTTTTCTCTCTTGGCCCTGTTTCTCTTAACAGCTCTGCCTGCTTTGGCTTCCGAGCCTACTGGTTCAAAGCCTGTTTCTAAGCCGGGGTCTAAGCCTGCTGCTAAAGCTCTAGATAAGCCTGCTGCTAAGCCCGTCTCTAAAGCTTCTAACCCTGCTGCAAAGAGCAACGCGGCTCCTGAAGGTTCACAAACTTGGACGGGATATTTAGTCGATCGCTCCTGTGCTGCGGCCATCAAGGGTGATAACAAAGACGCCATGAAGAGCGTTAAGGAGCACACCAAAGCTTGCTCACTTGAGCCCTCTTGCTGTGAAGCCGGTTATTCAGTTTACAGTCAGGGTCAATGGCTTGACCTTGACAATGCCAGCTCGGCCATCGCCAAGAAAATTATGAAAGCATCGGCTCGCGAAAAGGCTCATGTTGTAAAAGTGGTGGGCATTATTAAGCGTGGCGAAGTGCGAGCATCAAGTATTTCCGAGGTCAATTAGCCGTGACTGGTTCTAAATTCTCTCTGATGAAAGCTTCATCGTTACTGTTTGCGGTTATTGCGCTGTCTACTTTCGTCTCTTTGTTGCCGGTTAACGGCGGCAACAATCATGCTGAGCCTGGCGCTGCGAAGGAAGTGCAATTGGAAAACTTAAAAGTGACAACTACTGCCTTTGCCAGTGGTGCCCCTATACCAACTAAGTACACAGCAGATGGTGAAGATATTGCACCGTCATTGAGCTGGTCAGCTGTTCCTCCAAAGACTAAGAGTATTGCTGTTTGCGTGGTTGATACTGACGCTCCCCGGGGCGATTGGTGGCACTGGGTACTCTATGGTCTTGATGCCAAAACCACAGAACTAAAAGAAGGAACGGCGAAAACGGCGGTCGCTGCCGCTGCTAGTCAGGGTAAAAACGACTTTGGCAAAACTGGCTATAATGGACCATCGCCGCCCAGGGGCAAAGTGCACCACTATTATTTCCGTGTCTTTGCTCTAGACAAAATGCTCAGCGAGAAGCCGGGCTTAGACAAAGTAGCATTCGAAAAAGCCATAGCTGGTCATATTCTTGCTCGCGGAGAGACTGTGGGAACATATATTCGTCCTTAGCTTTACTCTGGAGTTGGCTGTCTAAATTTCGCTCTTCTCTGCTCGCGTAGTGACAATACCCTGGGCTGCGGCCCAAGAAGCCAGGTCACCCTTATTGATTGCCACAGCCATTAGGTGAGGAAATTGATCGGGGGTGCAGGCAAAGGCCGGCACTCCCATTTCACTGAAATGGCCGGCATTGCGGTGGTCGAAGGCAGGTGCCCCTTGGTCGGTCAATGCTAATAGTGCCACCACGGTTACCCCAGAGTTGACTAAGGCATAGATGCGCTTGAGCATCTCTTGATTGTTGCCACCTTCAAAGAGGTCGCTGATGAGCACTAAAATAGTATCGGTTGGTCTTTTTACCAGTGTCTGGGCGTAGGCTACGGCTCTGTTAATGTCGGTGCCACCACCAAGCTGGGTGCCGAAAATAACTTCCACTGGATCTGCCAATTTTTCAGTCAGGTCGACTATGGCAGTATCGAACACCACAAGTTGTGTCGAAACCGCTGGTACTGAGGCGAGCACCGCCCCGAAGATACTTGAGTAAACCACCGAGGTGGCCATGGAGCCACTTTGGTCTACCAATAAAATTATGTCTTTGAGGCTGGAGCGCTTGCGACCGTAGCCGACAACTCTTTGTGGAATTATAGTCTTCAAGCGAGGTTGATAGTGCTTGAGGTTGATTTGAATTGTTCTTGCCCAGTTTATTTCATGGTGGCGCGGGCGATAATTTTTTGTCGCTCGATTGGTGGCACCAACAATTGCTTGTCTGGTTGGGCTAGCTAATTTTGCCATCAATTTATCTACAACCTGGCGCACGACCATGCGGGCTGTATCTTTTGTCTTGTTGGGCATGGCTGAGCCGAGGGCTACTAGGGTGGCCACTAAATTGACATCGGGTACCATTGAAGAAAGCAACTCTGGCTCTAAAAGCATGCGCTTGAGGTTGAGTTTTTCTAGGGCGTCCTTTTGCATGATAGTTACTACCGATGCAGGAAAATACTTCCGTATATCTCCAAGCCAGCGGGCCACGTTGGGGCTTGAGCTACCGAGGTCGGCACCGCGCTGGCCACCATCGTCTTCTCTGGGGTTGTAGAGAGAAGAAAGGGTGGCATCGATTGCTGCGTCTTCTCCTTCTAAGCTGTGCTTAAGACCTTCTTTGTCCTGGCTGCCCAATAGCAGACGCCATCTTCTTAGCCGCTCTTCCAGTTCTTCTTGACCTGTACTCATGGGCTCTCACCTGCAATTGCCTCTGCCTTTGTGCTAGCAGAATTTAGTGAATTTTCAGACAGCGGTGCGAGACCAAGCAAGAAGCGCACCATATTTAGTGGTGGCCGAATGCGCTCCAGATTGAGGTCTTCTTCTTCGCTGCTAAATATGTCACCTTCAATAGCTTGGGTTTCTCTTACTCTTTCGCCAATTTGGCGGCGCTCGGGGCTGGTGAAGGTGGAGAATGTCCGGCGCAAAAGTGGTAGCAATTCTTTGAAGGCGTCGGCGTCTAAGTTTAGTAACCAGCTATCAAGTAATTGCCAGAGGCGGCTATCGTGAATTAAAACCAGGGCGCTGCCGCTGAGAAAACCTTCTAGCCATTTGCCCGAGTAAAGCGGCTCTGACGCTCGCGATAGTGCCCATTGCATCATGCGAGCGGCGGCTTGATCATCAAGGGTGCGACTTTCAAACAATAACCTTGTGGCCTTGCCCGCTACGTGACCATGAAGGTTTTCGTTATTGGCTAATTTAGTCAGCAGCTCTCTGTACGAGCTAAGGTGGTCTTGCCTGCTCAATAACAGCAGGGCAGCATTGACTTCATTGATTAAACCTTGCATCGAATCTGCCGCTTCATCATCAAGTGACTGACAGGCTGATGGCAGACCTATAACAATGCGCGTTACCAGTGCGTCGATTATTGATTTGACAGCCTCGACATCGGTACCGCGTACATTGCCGTAACGCACCACGCGAGCCAAGGTGGGTATGCTTTTCATTAGCTCGTTGACATCACCAGCTACAGCGGCCTCACTGTTGATGCGGTCCATTACCATTTTTAAGGCATCGGGCAAATCTGCTTCTAGAATCTTTTCTAGTAAATCAACCAGGGTTGCTAGGCTGTTATTCTTACTAGCTACATCTGCTGCTTTTGCCGCTGCTGCCTGCTCGATGGTGCGCCCCCAGATGCCTGCTTCGATTAAGCGAATGCTTAGTTCTGGATACCATTCAAGATCCCAGTTTTCGTGGAAAGTGCCGCTCTTGCCTCGAATATATTGCTTTTCTGCCCAGTCGATATTGAGGATGAGCAGGCGGTTGAGTAGTTCACTGCGGCTTAAATCAAGGGGCTTGCGCAAATCTAGTTCAAGCACTTTCGAGGTCGCTTCTGGTTTCATGCGCAGCTTACTTTGCAGCTTTGCTAGATCGCGCTCAAGTGGAGTACCGGGAGTATTTTCTGGTACTTGACCGAGTGTCTCACCGACAATGAGCTTTTTGCGAATTAGGCCGAGGGGAATGTTATTGCCAGAGCAGAGTACAGTGATGATGGCATCGTTAAGTTCGTCAAGGCTGGGGTGTGCTAGTTCGCGCATAGACGATACTGCCTCAACAAGCCGCAGTGTATCAATTACTTGGGCAGAGGAAGCATCAAGATCTTCTGCTCGTAGTAGTTGTGCGACTTTGACCAACCAGGTTAGAACGGGGTTTTCTCGGTTAGTGAAAATGTGGTGATACCATCCCGGTGACTCGACGCCGGCGCCATAACCGCTAGAAAATGAAAGTCTGCCGTGGGTCCAGGGAATCCAGGTGGCATCAACTTTTTGCTTTGGTAGACCTTTGAGTAAGGCGGTGTCTTCTTTCGCTGCTGGCAGATGGCTAAGGGCCGGGGCGTGCCAGGCACCACAAACCACTGCTATGCGGCTGAATTCTTTGCTGGCTGAGCGCAGGCATTGGCGCATATGAGCTTCACGCATGGGCTCAATCAGGTCATCTTCGTCATAGATGATGCGCTCACTGCCATCGTCTGATATTTCAAGTTTGGCGGTCTTTTCTCTTGCAGACGGGTCATCATCTTTAGCCAGCTCTAGTCGAAGTACTTGCATCGCTTCGCTGATGGCATCAAATACTAGGTAGGTTGATGATTTTTCGTCATGATCTAAACTGTCTAGCTTTTGTGAGCGTTGCTCGACAATCTGTTCCCACCAGCGCTCACCGTCGCTAAACCCGGCAATTTCAGCTAGGCAACCAATTGGATCGCGCTTGATTTTTTCATTGTAGGCCGCTTTTTCTTTCTCCAGTCTGGCTAGCTCTTGTTCTTCTTGCAGCTCTTCTATGTCTGCTTTGTGTTCATTGCTTGCTGAGTCTTCTTTGTTTGCTGGACCTTCTGCAGTTGGTTCAGTTGATTCAATAGCTTCTAGCGCCGGTCTAACTTCAAATTTAAGATCTACATCTGGATTTTCAAAAGGCTCTCCTGGGCGCTGTTCGAAGTTGTGTTCAGCCACCGGGGTGAGAGTGCCAATGGCGGTATGTTTTTTTAGTTTGGCCTCGTTCAGCGCTAGCCAATGGCTTTGGGGTAGGTCGATAAAGCGACAGCTAATGCCGCTGTCCACGGCATATTTCATAGCCTGCCATTCAGGTGAAAATTCAGCGAAAGGATAGTAACAGGCCTGGCGTGGATTATCCTGGGCATAAACCAACAGTGCCACTGGTGGTACCATGCCAGCTTCTGTCACTAGAGGCACGAGGCTGTTGCCTTCTGGCGGACCTTCAATCAAAACACAGTCGGGCTGAAATTCTTTCAATGCTGACATCAGGCTATGGGCAGAGCCCGGGCCATGATGCCTTATACCGAAGATTTTCGTCTCGCTCATTTTGAAGGTACCAAAAATGACTAAAGTGAAGTTACTAGGAAATATTGCGCAGGGCGCGATAGAAATCTTTCCAACCCTCTCGTTCTTTCACTACAGTTTCGAGATACTCACGGAAGACAACCGCATCTTGCACTGGGTCTTTAACAACTGCTCCCACTATTCCTGCTGCTAGATCTTCTGCTTTGATGGTGCCGTCGCCAAAGTGTCCAGCTAAAGCTAGGCCACTATTGATAACTGAAATGGCCTCAGCGGTGCTTAGTGTGCCACTTGGGCTCTTCAGCTTATTTTTGCCATCGGCTGTAATACCACTGCGCAGTTCTCTGAAAATTGTTACCACCCGTCTAATTTCTTCTAAGGCTGGTGGTTCTGCTGGTAGTTCCAGGGCTCTGCCTAATGCCTCTGTGCGCCGAGCGACAATGTCTACTTCTTCTTCGATAGTGGCGGGAACTGGTAGCACGACAGTATTAAAGCGTCGTTTAAGAGCTGAAGATAAGTCGTTCACACCTTTGTCTCTGTCGTTGGCTGTGGCAATGACATTAAACCCTTTGATTGCTTGTACTTCGTCGCCGAGTTCGGGGATGGGCAAGGTCTTTTCTGAGAGAATGGTGATCAATGAATCTTGCACATCAGCTGGGATGCGCGTTAATTCTTCAATTCTGGCAATTTTGCCGTGGCGCATGGCTTGCATCACAGGACTGGCTACTAAGGCATTAAAAGAAGGGCCGTCAGCGATTAGTCTGGCGTAGTTCCAGCCATAGCGAATTGATTCTTCTGGCATACCCGCTGTGCCTTGCACCAGTAGGGTAGAGTCGCCGCTAATGGCAGCAGCTAGATGTTCCGATACCCATGTCTTGGCTGTGCCAGGCACACCCAATAGCAATAAGGCGCGGTCGGTAGTGAGGGTGGCGATGGCAATTTCGATTATGCGCTTGTTGCCGACATATTTTGGTGTAATTTCAAAGCCATTCTCAAGTTTCCCACCCATGAGGTATTGCATCACTGCCCATGGTGAAAGCTTCCAGCTTGGGGGCCGCTGCCTTTTGTCTACGGCTGCCAGTTCAGTCAGTTCGCTGGCGTATTGCTGCTCGGCATGTTCGCGCAGTACTTGAGCCAGTAGTTCGGTCATTGGTTGTTCCCCTTGCTGATTGTACTTGTTTGATTGGATGACTTGAAAGATTGGAAAATTTCATATCGCAATTTGACAGTTTCGCTCATTCGCTCTAAGGCATTGCGTCGATAGACATCAGTCATTTCAGAGTTTATGGCTATTTGTTCAATTAATTCGCCAGCCGAGATATGCATGCGCAGAGCGAAAATGCTGGCATTGCTATAGAAAGTGTGACCGAATACTGGCACTTTCTCGCGACATTCTTTGATGATAAATTTCATTATTTCACGTGTGAAGTGTTCGCTCCAATTAAAATCGACTTGCTCTAGGTAGTACCATAAGTCAAGTCTCGGTGCCTGCTCGCTCTTCTGCGACCAGCTGGGAAGCTTTTGTAGAATTAGGCTTTCGAGTAGTGTGTGTGGTAAAGCCTTTAACAACAGCAAACCTGATTGTGAATCAGTCAGATGAATTTCGCTGCATTCTAAAATCGCTTTCTGAATCTCTACCTCACCAAATTTTGCCGCTGAATTGATTAAGGCAAGACTTAGGGCTAGTGACCATTCACTGCTGCTGGTAGCAGTTTTTAGTATATCTACCGCGCTTAGTTTGAAGCGCTTTTGCCAGTGAGAAGTTGGTACCAGACTGAGAATTTGGCAGAGCCAAGTGGCCTTTTGCCCGAGGCGTGAATCAAGTGACAGGTTCTCAATGATGCCATCGCGACTCATACTGTCGTCGACTTTGTCCGGGAGGCTTACAACAAATTGTTTGTTACTGCTGTTGTATGAAAGATATTGCTCTGCTCTTGCAATCATGCGTTGTTGATAGCGTGAGTCAGCAATTAGGCATAACAGCCCTGCTGCCTGTGCACGCACTTCTTTGCGCCTGTCTGTCAGGGCGACTTCTTCAAGAAAAGGCTCGTCACTTAAACTGAGAGCTATGTTTAAGGCCTTGAGAAAGAGAATTTTGCTCTCGAATGATTCTTTATCAAAGGCCGAACTTAAGGCTGCCAGGGCTTCTTGTGGCGCGAGTGTACGCAGCTGGCAGAGGGCGCTATAGCGCTCTTTTGGTAGTGCGGTTTCAAAAATATTGACTAGAGCTTGTCTTCTATCAGCTTCTGCAGACTGCTCTTTGGTCGATTTTCTATAGGCAGTATTCCATTCTTGATTGAGAGCGATGAGCCAGGCAAAATGTTCGCCGCAGCATTGCTCTATTAGTGGGTGTAAGTCGCTGAGATTTTTGCCCAGTCCAAGCAGTCTGGGCACGAATTCGTCAGGAACCCGCTGGTTGGCTTCAGCACAAAAGATAAGCCAGTCAGCAATCATCTTTGAAGGCCTTAATTCGCTGCCTCTGGTTTCTAAAGCTAGTATCTGCACTAGCAGAGCCAGAGAACGTTCGCTCACTTTTTGCTTCTTTTCGCCTGGGCACAAAGCAATTGTATTTTCAAAAATACGAGCATGACTGCCAGCTTTGCGGGCAATACTCAGCGTGGTGAGCTGATCTAGCAATACGCGTTCCGGCGACTGACTTTGCTCTAGGCCTTCTTTCAAGGAGAGATCGGCAATGGTTTGACCAAGATCGCCTGCGGCAATAATGCGGTTTAAAGGCTTTCTATCAGTGCCCAGAATGGCTGTTTCAGTCAGTTCATAAAATGGGCTTTTCTTCATTTGTGTAGCCATCAGACCTCCACCGTTTGCAGTCTGAGGTAATTGCCATCTTTCATAGCTGCTAGTGGCTTAAGTGTGGTGCCATCCCATTCACCAAAGATTGAGAGCGCTAAGCCGCCTGAGTAGCTGAGCAGCTGCCAGCCCGTTTCTTCTTTGACAATCAAGGGGAGGCCGTTTTTCTCCTTGTCCACAAGCCACCATTTCCCCTCAGGGGTTCTTAGTGGTATCACTTCTTGCATAAGAAAAGGCACCGTATCTAACCATGGAGTTTTGGCTAAATCGCTGGCATAGCTACTTAAGGCTGCGGCCACTGAAGTTAAGCCGCTGACATAGGGGGCGATGGCAGGCTCGCTGCTCTTTGACTTGATCAGGGCACGCTGCGGTAGGGAGCCTTGATAGAAGACTAGCTCTCCTTTATAAAACAAGCCCGGAATTAGCATGGTATCGAATGGAGCGGTGCCATGGGCAAAGCCTAGTATTAGTGCCGATTGTCCGCTACTTTTGCCCCAGAGCCAATTTCTTTGCACTCGCAGGCGATCTTGAGTGTAGCTATATTGGCCTACTACTAGCCAGTGATCTTCAAGGCATTGGCCTGCACCACTAAGAAGCTCTTCTTGGCTCTGGTTGAAACCAATGGCGGTGAGCACATCGGCCTTTAGTTCGGGGGATAGCTCTTCCAGTTTGAGGAAGGCACGGCAGATGAGATTGATAGTTGCCAGTTTGTCGATTAGGGCATCTTCCCACTCGCTACTGCGGGCAATGATTTCAGCGCATTCGCTGACGAGCCGGGCCAGGCCTGGTGCTTGGGCGTCTACTAGACGGGCGGCTCGGCTCTTCCAGAAAGCAAAGGGCTGCTTTTTCACAGTGCCTATGCCTTGGCGCATCAGGTCGCTGAGAAACAGGTCTAACTCTTCGATGCCTGCTTGCACTCGGCTAAGCCGGTTTTGCTTGCGTTTGTCTTTAGCCAGTAGCGATTCTTCTAGTTGCTCTGGGCTCTTTTCAGCTTCGCTAGGCTCTTTGCGCTTCTTGGCTCCCCGGCTAGTGAGCCAGTCGCTTACCCAGGCTGGTGCTTCTTTTGCTTCAAAGAGAGCCTGGTTGGCGCTAAATAGCAAGGCTAGTGCGAGACTATGCTTGCAGGGAAACTTTCGACTAGGGCAACTGCACTTGAAGGCCGGGCCGCTCAGGTCTGCTCTGGTTTGATAGGGGCTGGTGCCACTGCCCTGGCATTCCCCCCAGATTGCCTGGTCAGTGCAAGCGAGATTTTTCCACTTTGAAGCGGTGGCCAAATCTCTACCGGCTTTACCGGCAGAACTATCTGGCGCAAGCTCTAGAATCTGCTCGGCGGTGTATGCAATTGACATGCCTATAGAGTATAAATTTTGAGCCCTTCAGTGTGCTTGACTTGCCGCTTTTTGAAGAATTCTCTATGTTATTTTTTCTATGTTTATTGCGCTAATTTTATTTAGTTAGTCAATATTGGCGATCTGGCGGTGGAAGCGATTGACTATATTAGGATCAGGATAGAGCCTGACTTTGGCGTCACTCTTACCGGTGTAATCAAGCAGGTTAAGGACATAACGGATGCTTTCAAGGCGGGCCATGCGCTTGTCATTAGCTTTGACCACAATCCATGGGCTAAACGACATATGGGTGCGGCTGAACATCTCTTCTTTGTGAGAAGTGTAGTGCTCCCACAGGTCTTGGGCCTGTTGATCGATTGGGCTCAGTTTCCACTGTTTGAGCGGATTTGATTCTCTTGATTCGAAGCGCTTTCTTTGTTCTTCTTTGGAAATGGAAAACCAAAATTTGATTATGGTTATTCCGTCTTCGTAGAGCATGTGTTCGAATTCAGGAACTTGCTGAATGAAGCGCTGATACTCAACTTTGGTACAGAAGCCGTTGACTGGTTCGACTACAGCTCGGTTGTACCAGCTGCGATCGAAAAATACTATTTCACCAGCATTCGGTAACTGCACTGAATAGCGCTGGAAGTACCATTGCCCACGCTCTTGTTGAGTCGGTTTGGGCAGTGCCACCACTCTCATTGAGCGAGGATTAAGGTGCTCAGTAAATCGTCTAATTGTGCCGCCCTTTCCCGCTGCGTCTCGACCTTCTAAGATAATGGCAACGCGCTTACCTTTGTCTTGCACCCAGCGCTGTAGTTTGACCAGCTCTACCTGGAGCCGCTCTAGCTCTTCTTCGTATTCTAAATCGGCCGTAACATCCTTTATTTTGATATCTTTTGTTCGAAGAAGTGTGAGCAGACCTTTATTGGTGTTGACTCTTCTTAGATCATCTTCTGAGAGCTTGCTTTCAGACTTTTCAATCGGCGTCTTCTTTTTCTTTGCTTCGGGTTCGGATGGGGCAGTTGAATGCCCGTTCTTATTATTGCCGGGCACGCTAATGCTATTGCTGGCAGGCTTGGCCTGATCGCTATCAATTAACGCTATAGAATCGACATCTATTGGACTTGAGCTGACGCCGCTTGCTTTCTTGTCTGTACTCATCTTCCCTTGGCTCTCCTACTCTCTGGATTCTTTATGCCACGTCGAGTGCTAACATATCCTGCATCCAATTCAACTTATGTTATGGATTTTTCTAAGGCTGTTCCATCGAGGTCATTAATGCGAAAATTTCTGTTGCCGACACTTACTTTGGGTGTGCTTCTTGGCGCCAAGCTTGAGGCCACTGCTCAGGTTAACCAGATTAACTCTGTGGTGTTTGGTAATAAGATACCGCGTTTTATGGCCGATCCCACTGGCGGTATGCCCGTGCGTACAACCGCTGCTGATTATAGCGCCATGGTGCCGGCCATCGCATCGGCCAAAGTGATTATTTATAGCCCTAGTGGGCAGTCTTTTCTTACAGTCTCTGGTGATACTGCCTCTCTTTGGAATGCCACAACCGGTGTGCAGATTATGGCTTTGCAGCACGGTGGCCCAATTCGCTGGGTCGCCTATAGCCGAGATGGCTCCTTTATAGTCACCAGCGGCGGTACCTGGACTAGAACTTGGTCACCGGCAGGCGAATTTAGAAAGCAACTTGATCACCAAGCCAATGTTCGGCAAATGGTGCTTAGTCAAGACGGCAGTATCATTGCCGTTACCACCGATGAGAATTTCCAACTTTGGTCAGCTTCTCAAGGCCTGATGAGGCTTAAGATGCCGCAATCAAGACAGGTAATATCGTTGATTTTTAATCCTGATAGCAGCCAGTTGCTCACCCTTGATGGCCAGAACGCTAAGTTGTGGAAAACTTCCGATGGTGCCGAGGTGGGAACAATTGCTCATCAGTACCCGGTTCGCGCTGCTATCTTTAGCCCCGATGGCAGATACTTATTATGCTCAACTGAGCAATGGACATATTTATGGGATGCCAAACAATTCATCAAAATTGCTGACGTTCAGTATGGTGGCGGTTATCGCTAACTGAGTACGCTGAGATCCATAGGCTTGTCGAGATAGACGTCGAACCATAATGGTATGCGCAGATTAGCAAGACGTAGCATTAGCTCTGGCGTTAGTGCTGGGCAGGTATTCCACGAGTCGGAGAACCACGCTACGACCAAATCAACTGTGTAGCCAGCCTGTTGCAGCTTGTAGATTGAATTGCCGTGATTAGCTAATTGGTCGGCCATCCATTCGATGTGTTTCATGGCGTCTGTGCTGCGCACTGAGTGCTTCGACGAGAGCAACCAGCCCCCGGTTTGGGCATCTACTGCCTTAGGTGTATCGGTATATTTTTCAGACTCGGCAATGGGAATTTGATCACCCATTTTCCAAGCCATCGTTGGTTTTAGTTCAAAGAGTGCTGTTAGTTGATCAGGCTCTAGTTGCGCATGATAGATGCGCAGAGTCGCGTAAGTTTCTTGGGGCTGTGTTTCAAAGTTCATGTTCTTACAACTAATTCTTATATCAACTAATTTCTTTTTCTTCTGAGCCAAATAGATAAACGTCAAACCAGATAGGTAAATTTAGCTTGGCAAGTCGGCGCATGAGATCTGGCGAAAGGGCTGGAGTGGTATTCCATGATGTGGCATGCCAGCCAACTACGACGTCGATCATAAAACCCCTGTTTTGCAGTTCTTTGATCATGTTAGTTTTGCCCGCTAGCTGGTCAAGAAGCCAGTCGATATGTGCGCCAGCATTGTTGCCTCGCATAACCGTGCGTGAGCTCAATAGCCAGCCGCCTGATGGGGCTTTGAAGCCTGGCCTCTTGCGCCATCCGTATGAGTCTTCACCGCTGCGCCAGGCAATTGAAGGTGTGATTTCAAGAAGTTTGGTCAGGCTCTCTGGTTCTAGATCGGGGTGGTAAATGCGAAAAGTCGCCCGCACCCGTTCAGGGCCAGTGGCCCGTTCAAGGGTTCTATCTTCAAGTAGTTCTTCAGTTTGTTGCATTGACCATTAACTTAGATGTTAGGGCTTAAGTATAGACCCTTAATCGCCCTTATAATACAGTCGCCTACGAGGGAATTGATTTAGATGGCCGACTTTGTTAAGCCCCCTGATCTAGCTAAAAATCTACCTAACAGTGGCCCTGAGTACCATCGCCAGAGGCTTATACATATTTTGCAAATGGCCTATTCGGGGGAGCTAGCGGCCGCATTGGCTTACGCTGGCCATTGGCGTGCGGCTTGGAAGCCGTCTGAACGGCAAGATATTCATCGCATTGAGATGGATGAATGGCATCACCGAGCCGGTTTATTGAAGATGTTGCATGAGTTAGGGGCAAAGCCCATTCTTTGGCGTGACTTGATGATGCGCTCACTGGGCTCTGTTATTTTTCTGGCTTGTTTTGTCAGTGGTTGGTATATGCCAATGTATTTTGCTGGACGCCTAGAGCAGGCCAATATCCAAGAGTATGAAGACGCTGCCTATCACGCTAGCAGTCTGGGCTTAGAGCAATATGCAGCGATTATCAAAGTTTATGCTCAAAAAGAAGTTGAGCATGAACAATATTTTTTCAATTTGATTGCTAAGCACTGGCTGACGCCACTAATGAAATCAATCTTTCACTATGGGCCTGATAGACCCTGAGTTGCTTTTTAGTGTTGTTTTTTTAGTGCAACTATTTATTAGGCACCACTTTCTTGGTATCTTTAGCCTTGAGTTTACCAGCTGTTTTTGGCGTTGTTTTTTGATTGGTGCTCTGTTGCTTCATTGTATTGTTCAAAGTCTCAATTCCAGTAAATAAGAGTTGGATAGCGGCATAGGCTGCGAGGAAGATCAGGGGCAAGAGCAGTCCGCTGCGAATTTTTTTGCGATCCCGCGCCAGCAGCCGAGGTTTGACACTGACACCTTTAGCCAGCTTGTTCAGATCGGCTAGCAGTTGAGTCATATTCTGGTATCGATCTTCGGGCTTTTTCTCCAGAGCTTTCATCATGATGGTAATCATGGCGCTTGAGATTTTCAGTCCAGCATCAAGCGGTGGGGGCGGCTTGTGCACGTGTTGGTACAGTGTGTCGAGCAGACTGTTGCCAATAAAAGGAGGCTTGCCGCTGAGGGCAAAATACATAACACAGCCTAGTGAATAGAGATCGGCCCGTTGGTCTACGGCATCTCCATTGGCTTGCTCTGGGCTCATATACATTGGCGTGCCTAGGAGCGCGCCAGCCTTAGTGAGGCCGTCTTTTGAAGGAGTATTTTCGCTAATTACTTTAGCTATGCCAAAGTCAACGATGTGCACCACAGTGCTACCATTCTCATCGCGACTAAGCATGATGTTATCTGGTTTCAAATCGCGATGGATAACGTTGTGTTCGTGAGCATGATTGAGAGCTAATGCCACTTGCTGGAATATTGTTGTTGCTTCAGCTGCCTGTAAAGGACCGTCTCTCGACACCTTCTGTTGCAGGCTTATACCAGTAAGCCACTCCATCACTAAATAGAGTACGTGATTTTCGCTTACACCGAAATCATAGGTCTGGCAAATATTAGGATGTTTGAGCAAGCTGGCAGCTTTCGCTTCTACTATGAAACGCTGTCGCATGGCCGCATCTTTAGCAGCTTCTGGTTTTATTACCTTGACTGCATAAATGACCTTGGTGAAGCGGTTCTCTACTTTGTAGATCGCTCCCATTCCACCTGATTTGATTTCGCCTAAGACTTGATACTGCTTTGGGAGCTCGTTTTGCATTAGATCGGGCTGGTCGATTTCAGCAGACATGTTCTATTTGATTTCCGCAGAAGCCTTAGTCTCTGCCGCCGGTGCAGATTTATCTATCGCTTTTTCTTCTTTTTGACTGACTTTTTCCTCTGCCTTTTGCTCAGCTTTTACTTCGGTTTTCTCGTCTTTTATTTCTGGCTTGGCTTCTGGTTTTTGGCTTGCTATTTTACCTTCTTCAAGTTCTTGTTCCGCTAGCTTTGATTCGATTACCTCTGCTTCAGTTGTTTTTTTAAGCTTGCGCAGCACAGTGCTGTAAGTCTTTAGAGTAGTCTTACGCTGAGCTGTTGGGATTGTCGTGTCATTCTGCGTGATTGCCACCGACTGCTGCAAGTAAGGCTCGGCGTTACTATAATCATTTTGTTTGATAAACAGCCTTGAGAGATCAAGTTTGCTTTGCAAGACTTGTCGCGGATCGGCTTGCTTGGCACGCTCGGTAAAAGCTACAACAGTTTTCTGAAAACCAATTGCTTCAGGAATCTTGTTTTGGGCAACGTTGACGCTTACCAAGTGTTTTAGAGCAGGTAGCCCGTTGGCGCTACCTGGGCCATCGCGGCGATTGACGACTTGCAAGACATAGGCGTAGCATTTTTCAGCAGCAGCCCAATCTTTCTTTGCCTCATACTTTGTGCCAAGACTGAGATATTGTTTGATGGCCTCGTTCTGAGCTAGCACAGCTTGTTGCGTTTGTGCAGCCACTTCGTAGGTAGATCTTATTGCCTTGCCGTGGTTCTGGCTGGCGGCTAAACCGGCGCCTAGACCTGCGACACCAGCATGCAGACCGCCGGCTTCCATGATGCTCTGAGCCGAGGCTGGTGCTGCCACTAGTGTTGACCATGAAGTTGTAAATACTGCTAGTAAAGTCGTGATTGTCTGTTTTGACATGGACTCAAACCATTTTATAAAAAAGAAAATTAGAGACCTAAGTCCTTATTCCACTAAGGGGGAAAAGCTAACGCAAAGTCTCCAAATATTAAGCCTGACCCTCTATGACACACTTCGCTGAAGCCCTTGTCGGAGCTTCTAGTGAGACTCGAACACAATTCCCGTTCGAGGTTGGATTCTATAGGTTTTCACTTGATCCACTTGATTCGTTTGACCGGTTTGTCCTGTTGGGCTAGGAACGATATCTTGTCCAGCGGGCAGACCTGTGTCGACCAAACGATGCCAATTTCCTGGCGGTAGAACAATGTCTAAGGGCTCCCAGTATGCATTGAATGCCTGATAGAGTGAACGGCCGCTATTGTTAGTGTTGCCGTATTGCCAGGCAATAAACCGTGCTCCATCTGAGAAGTCTGCCTGGTAAGGCTTGGTGCCGTGCCAGGTGATGGCATCTTCAGCCACTCTGCCAATGCCGTGTCGCTTGCGCAATTCTGTAATCATTTGCGTAAAGCGCAGCACATCTTTGTTCTTTTCGGCCAGCATCCAATCGAGCTGGGTGAGCTTATCTTGGGGCCAGGCATTGTTATTGCCATTCTGACTGCGGCGCATTTCATCGCCGTATAACAACATTGGTGTCCCCTTCGATAAGTAGAGCATTGCCAGGGCATTTTTAACTTGCTGTACCCGCAGTTGGTCAATGCGTTGTTGCTCGGCCAGGGGAAGATTCGAGCGCTCTACTGGGCCTTCTACGCCATGATTCCAGCTAAAGTTATCGTTGCTGCCATCGTTATTGTTTTCGCCGTTGGCGTGATTGTGTTTTTGTTGGTATGAGACTAAATCATTGAGAGTATAGCCATCATGAGCAGTGACAAAGTTAATTGAGTAGCGACCTTTCTCTGGTCTAAACCATGTAGGTGATCCTTTGATTCGTTCTGCCAGTGTACCTGTTTGACCCGGGTCGCCTTTGATAAATTTGCGCACAGTATCTCTAAAGTCGCCATTCCATTCAGACCAGCGTTGGTCTGAGAAATGACCTAGTTTGTATTGATGCGGGCCCCATGCTTCCGCTATTAATTTGGTGTCTTTTAGAACTGGATCGTTTTCAATTGCTTCGATGATCGGTGTTTTTGCTCTTTCTACACCGTTGATATCGTAGTTGAATATGGTAGCTAGGTCGAAGCGGAAGCCATCCACATGCATCTCTTCTTTCCAATAGCGCAATGTATCAACAATCATCTTCTGCACTTGCGGATGATTGGTGTTCATGGTGTTGCCACAGCCAGTATGATCGACATACAGTTCCGGGTGCCCAGGCACAAGCATGTAATAGACTTTGTTGTCGAAGCCTTTGAAGCTGACAGTTGGGCCCATATGCCCAGCCTCTCGTGTGTGGTTGAAAACAACATCGAGTATTACTTCGATGTCGTTTTTGTGTAGTTCACGCACTAAGGTCTTAAATTCGTTTACTTGGGCACCGTCTGAACCACCTTTGGCAAAGCGCCCTTCTGGTGCTTGAAATGCCACAGTGTTGTATCCCCAGGCGTTGCCTAAAGGCTCACCAGTAACAGGGTCATTGTGTGGCCAATCGGCTTTGTCAAACTGCATAATTGGCATCAGTTCAACTGCTGTGACATTGAGCTTTTTCAAGTGTTCTATTTTTTCGAGCAGACCCAAATAAGTACCGGCTTTGGCACCGAGAGTTTGATCAGCAGCAGTCATTCCCCTTAAATTGGTCTCGTATATGTGGCTATCAGCCATGTCTATGTTTGGTGGTCGATCGCCCTGCCAATCGAATTCACCAGCTTTAACTACAATTGAACGGGGCATTTCTTCGACACTGTCAGTAGTGCCTTTTTTGAGGTGACGATTGGCGTCGCTCTGGTTGCTATTGTCATAACCAAGTGGCCCTTTTGTGCCACCGCTAACGGCTTTACTGTAGGGGTCAAGCAAGGCCATATTTTCATTGATGCGCGAACCATCACGGGCCGGTGAGTATTCACCGTGGGCGCGGAATAAATATTGGGCGCCGGCTGATAAATTTTCAACAAAGCCATGCCAGACGTTGTCGGTTTTTGTCAGCTCTATTGTTCTGCTTGGTTGTTTGGCATCTTTGTTTTCAAATAGAAGTAACTCAACTTTCGCTGCGCTCTCTGAGGCCACAGCAAAATTTACGCCATGCTCGGTGACCGTGGCTCCAAGTGGCTCAGGCGATCCGATCAGCCCTCTTGATTCAACACCGTGAAACTCGACTTTGGGCCGGAAGTTGGGGCGGGCCAGAAAGGCTTGCCATTCTTCGGCCCAAATATCTTTGTATTGGCGGCCATCTCTGGCGAGCTGTTCGCCTACAAGAGCAGGGTGCTCCACTACCTGTGGGGCGTTCGGCCCCTGCATCCGTTGCAAGACTTTATTTTCGGTTGCTCTAGCAGTTGATTCGGCAAAGGCACGCAGCTTGTAGAAGTCTTGTTCGGCTTTTTGTGGATTAGCCTTGCTCATTGGCTCAAGCAATGAGTAGAGCGGCTCCATTTGTTTAGCAAGGCGCAGGTGCGTCAGTTCATGGGCTAGTTTGGCGGCTTTGTCTTGTTTTTGTAGCTCGACCACGTTTTTTGCTAGGTCGGCTTTGGTCTCGGCTCCAGGGGTTTTCACTTCTTTGACCCGGGCTAAAGGATTAAACCTTGCTGCTTCGACTAGTTCTGGATGGCTTAGGCCCTCATATTTTAAGTAACGGTCAATTGGCACACCCTTGCCCCAAGACTGGCTGTTGATGCCGGCATCATAGGCGCGGGTTAAGCCGTGAGAAATGGCAGGAAGTGATGTGTTGATAAAGGCACCCGAAGCCATGGCTTGGCCTCTTTCAGACCAGCTTGTTTTGCTCTTTTCACCGAGCAGACCAGCAACGAAGTGCGAGGTGTCATAGCCGACAAGGCCACCGCCAGCGCCAACTACTGCCCTTCCGCTAGTGCGAGCAAGCAGGCCCATAGAGTCTGCTTTGATTAGGCGATTACCCCCCTCAAAGACTGCGAAGCTGGCCATGGTTGCAACAGAGTTGCTGATTCTGGTTTCGCCCTGATGGGGCTTTTTGATAAAGTCATAAATGCCAGCGCCAACAATCTGTGCGCCAGCCTCGTGGGTGAGAACGCGCGCTGTTGCCCCTCTGGCTCCAATAGACTCGCCAAGCAGTCTGCCGCTTCCGTGCAGAACTTTGCCAGCTATGACATACGGAACAATGGCGCCAGCCGTTTCTGAAAGTGTTTGTACGCCCCACTGGACTACGTTGTGCACTTCCGCCACTTTGGCTTCTTTTGCTTGTTTATCGCTAGGGGCAAAAGTGTTGTATATGCGCACTGCCCCGGTGCCGTTGGCCATCGGGTTGAGTACGTTTTCTTGAACAGGTGTCCAAATGTTTTCGCCTAGCCAGGTTGATTGAGAATTCGATGTCGATTCATGGATACTTGCAGCGGTATCAGTTGCGCCATTGGGCGAAGCGTTGTCTGCTTTTGAGGACGATTCTGGTTGTCGGAATTGCGGCACCTGAATCTTCCCTCGTTCCTTCAAAGCCTCTTGGGCCTCTGCGTCTTTGGGGATTCCTGGATTGGCCTTTTTTACTTACCGTTACTTCTTCTTCTTCTTCTTCTGTACTGGTTTGTTTTAAGATAGTTTCCAAGAGGCGATGGGTCAATCGTATTTGTACTATATGAATGCAGTTTTGCTACTAAAGTTTCGCCAGACTTATGACAGCAACTATTTTTACTTTTGCGAACTTCACGCCCTTTTCACGTTGGGCTCACGACTTATTCACGGTTCGCCATTAGAGTTGAGGCATCAGATAAGCGGAAGCCCAGGGGGGTCTTGGGCGGCAGCTGCTATGGAGAATAATTGTGAAAAGTATTTCTATCCCCAAATTTGCAACCCAGGCCTTGCTTGGTTTGTCTGTCGCTCTTACAGCCCAGTTTGCTACCATTCAAGATGTTGCCGCCCGCAATCTTTTTGTCTCTCCGACAGGTTCTGGTACTACTGGTGAGAGCTGGAAGACAGCCTGGCAAGATCCTTCTAAAATTGATTGGACCAAGGTCGCTAGTGGTGACCATATAGTTATAGATGGTGGCACAAGTGGTATCACTTATAAAACAGCAGTGACGATTCCGGTTAGTAATATTGTAATTAGGCAGAGCACTGGAGCCGGACATTCTGGTCAAGTAATCTTCAGTGGTGTTAATGTCGACAGTCCTTTCGGTAACCCTCAAAGAACGGGAATTACCTTCGCTGGTTCTAATATACATGTCGTTGGTGCTCGACGCTCTGGAATAAAGCTTGAGAATTATGGTGCTGAGGGTGTCAACATTCAGACTAATAATAACTCGCTACGAAATGTAGAAATTTCAAGACTCAGTGGTTTCCCTCCGTACGCTGGTGGAAAGATAGCGGGTGCCACTTTTGGTGGTATCAATAATCATTTTATAAAATGTGATTTTCGTGATTGCGGAATTAGTGCCCTAGAAAAACCTGTAGCTGGTGTGGCAAATTTGACAGTTTTCAATAATTGCACTTTTGGTTCTACCAATTACGGCTACTTTATGAATAACGGCACTGGGATTCTCGGTTCTAGAGCGGCCGGTGGACCAGCGTCAACGATTTATGCAAACAAGTGCGTTTTTGGCCCTTATGTTGACTTTGGTATTGATATCGCCAATGGTAAAGCTCGTTTAACCAATAGTCTTTTCATGAACGCTCGTATAGCCAATATCAAAGTTGCCTCTGCTGTTGGCGCCACTGCCAGTGTTACTGCGTCAAATTGCACCATCTATCAAACTAGGATTTGGCCCTTAAATCATCTCCAACCACTTCCTTATGGACTTCCTCAGCATTCAGTTAGTGTCAATGCTTCTGGAAACCTTCGAGTAGCCAATTCGATCATCTTCGGTGGATTCGTTGATGTCCCCGCTGCTAAGCTTGTAAATGCTGGTGGCAATGTACAGTATAATGTTTCTGGCAATACGCTTGCTCTTGCCTCTAGCATGGTTGATCCGCAGTTCGTCACCACTCAATTAAATGCTTATGCACCGCCACAACAATTCATTCCGCAAGCCTATACATTGTTTGATTTTTCAGTTCAGCCAGGGTCGCCAGCTTTAGGCAAGGGCTCACCGATCGGTAAAGTTTCTGATATTTGTGGCCCTTATGGACCAATGCGCGGTCTACCAACAGTAGTCGGAGGACCATAGTTAAATCTGATCAACAACTAGGAATCAACTGAGGCGGAGCGAATATCAATGAGCCATAGCAAATCAGTGAAGAGAATAAAGACATTAAGAGGCGAACGGGCCTCGGCGATGCTTTGCCTCATGCTTATATTTGCTATGGCTCTCTTGATTTTTATTGCTACTTCTTGTGCCAGTTTGGTCAAATTCTTTACTGCCCATAGACACGCAGAATGCGCTGTGGAGGCTGCTTCCTTAGCAGCGGCGCGCGAGCTGTCGCAAGTAGTGGTGGAAGACCCCAACTATGGCTTTGTCGGCTTAAGTGATGGCGCCCCTAGTGCCACATCTTCAATTGCCCAGGATGGCAAGCCAATTCCAGTTATTGGAATCAACACTCTGGTGTCAACGGCACGCACTAGCATGTTGGTTGCTAAACACCTTAATAACGAAGAATATCTGCGCTTGGCTCGGCTCGATGCAGCTAATACCAAGGCCGCGGCCCGTCGCTTAGTTGAAGGTCTTAAGCTGGTTATGCGTGAGGATGTCCGAGCGCCGTTGAGTATCAGTGGAAAAGTGGTTAAGCCGTTGACTGTCGCTCGTCAGACCTTTATTAAAAGTCTGGCTCATTCGCGCACCATGGAAGCGGTCGAGCTAAAGAACCTCACCTTAGAGCTTGGCTATCTTTCGCAGGGAGGCTTAACTACTACGGCATTGCCTGTTTCGGCAGAGCTGGCAGAAGTGCCTGCTGCATCTGTTGAGAACGGCTGTTACAAAGCCTTTAGAGATTTAGCTGTGGCTGGACAGTCATTTGTCTTTGCCGCAGTGGGCACCCAGCCTAGTCTGGTGTCAAAAGAGCAGTTTGTAGCTGATGTCGACAAGTGTGAAATGCCATCAAGTATAGTGCGCACCCGCGCTGAGCTAGAATTTGCTGATTCTCGTGATCGGGCTTTCGGCAATGTCTTTTGTTCTGCCTGCGCTGCACCCTTTTCCCTCTCTGATAAGGCGGCTGCCGGTGTGATGATCGTCGGTCTGCCTGACGGTTATCCGAGCGGCTATCTTTCTCTGGCGGACTATATCAACGACCCGCGTTCGAGCCGCACCAATATGGAGATGTTTCGAGCCAATGGCGGGGATTATCCTCTTGATGCTCAAGCAATATTGACTCGCGATCTTGAGGATGGTCAAACTCGTACATTGTCAAACGTTTTTGTTCAAGGTCTTTATGACTGGATTCGCACAGCCCATGGCCGCGTCAAACTAGATTCTCTATTGGCTGTAATTGGCGGACGCATGCAACCTTCCATTGGTTCTATGTCTTACGGGCAGTCACTAATTTATCGCTTCGATAAGAGCGGGGCCGTGGTTGTCGATGGCTATTTCGTCTCTGATGTGCCCAATCAAGTTGTGCATGATCGTCAGGTTTATACTCTCGGCTTCAATACACTAAAAGCAAACAATGCTTTGTGGACAGTGGCTTTTCGCGACCAGGTGCATAACCTCGGTGTTGCAAATGGTGGCAAGCACTGTGGTCAGTTGATGGAGTTGGATGGCTGCTTGCGCCCAGCTGGTAGCTTGTACGGCAAAACCCTGAACAGCAAACATGGCGATTTGGAACGTAAGAGCTACTTTGATGGTGGTCTTGCTGTGGAGTTCGTCATTTCCTCGCCGCAATACAACTGACAGTGTTAAAATCCCTCTAGCTCTTTAGTTGGGGGAATTGCAGATTCAGCTTGCACATAGAAAACTACAGCTGGCAGCCTTGCTCAGTGGCGTTCAACAGGTTTTGCTGTTGGGCTTTTGGGCTCCGGCACAAGCTGGTGAATTTCCCACCAAGAAGGAAGTAAAGGAATCGGCTCTGCTTTCTCTCCAGGATATGGCTGTGTTTACCAGTGCACAGCATCGCTTTAGCATTAAGTATCCGAAGAGTTGGGGTAAGCTTGAGCCGAGAGATAGCCCGATAGTTTGCAAGTTCATTATCATGGGTGGCCTTGCAAGTTATCGTGTCGCGGTCGATGATTTGCCGGTTGGTACAACTCTTGCTGACTATTTCAAAGTTACAACTGAGCAGGTTAAGGTTGCCATGGCCGCTCAAAAAATGCCAATCACTGTAGTTAGTGAAAGTGACAGTAAATTAGCTGGTCAACCCGCCAGGAAATCTTTCTATACAGTTACCTACGAAGACTCGTCCCGTACTCCAAAAATTGAGCAATACTTGGTTGTTAAGGGCAATAAGGGCTACGTATTTAACTACACCGCTGATAGTGAGCTGTTTGATGATTTTCATGTCGTGATTGAGAGGGTACTTGATTCGATGGAGTTTCAGTGAGCGACCACGAAGATCCAAAGTTTAGAAATTGGCTAACAGCAAGAATGAATGCTGCTAACCTCAGTCAAGCTGAGAGAGCTGAGTTTATGCAGTGGTTGCTGAAGCGGAGCGAGCCTAACTCTAAGGGTTCAGAGTCACCTTCTAAGCTTGGTCGCGTTAAGAAGAAAGAACGGCTAAAGCAATTGAAAGAGTGCTTCGATTGGCTCAAGGTAAGAATTACTGAGAGTGATCTCTCTGAGAGCGAGCAGCGCGAATTTGACTCATGGTTGGCTAGCAGGGCGCGTGAGAGCAACTTTTTAGATGATGACGATGAGTAGAGCCAGAATACTATTTTTCAACCTGGCTTTGCTGTCAGCCACTTGTGCCTCTCAACTTCTTCCTGCGTCAGCTCAGTCTCAAACTTTTCAGCTTGGTACCGAGAAAACCCATGTCATTCCTCCAGCTTTGCAGGCTGGCGAAACTTTCGATGCCGCTAATTTACCCCAACAGAATATCAACGGTTGGTATCGCATTCCTCACTGGTTTGCTGGATTAACCGAGCGAACCAAGGTCTATTCTGATATGGGTGGATCGATTAAAGACATACGTCGTCGGGAGCGTGGTCGCCAGGTTGATGCCAAAGGCCGTGTTTGGGAAGCGAGGCGGGAGCCCATTCGCTACGATATCGAAGAAAAGAATATGATTGTGCATACTGTGCTAACCGAAGAACTACCATTGAAGGTGGCTCGTGACCAGGTGGTGATGCGCTACTTCGCTTTAATGATCTGTGAAAACATCAAAACTCACCGCATCATTAAGAGCTTTCAAACACAGCAGATTCATGTCTTTACCCCTAACCCTGATGGCTCGATAAACGCTAGTATTGAGCAAGCTATCTATTTCAATGCCGCTGGCGTTTTTCAGAACACACTGCCGGTGCGAGCGTCTTATGTAGAGCATAAGCTAGCCGATTTTGAACCAACCGATAGAGACGACAAGTTTGATTATAAAGGTTCATTTGTGCGTTTTTTGGAGTCTACTGGTCAAGCTAGCCTGATTCCGCCGGATGCATCTTCTTCTTCTTCTTCGCCTGAGGCCAGCGCTATGCCCTAGCGCCTATGGTGCTCTGATTTTTGTTAGGTTAGGCTATTTCCGCTTGGCGTAGAAATAACCCTGGACAAAACTCTGTTCTTTGTCTGGCATGCGCAGGACAATATAGCCTGGTAGCAAGCCCGTTTTGGGGTCAAGTTGGCCGAAGGCGATACGAATGCCATAGCCATCGGGCGGCATAAACATAGCTGTCTCTGGTAGGTCCTTCCCAGCAACTTGCCACTTCATATGCACGTGACAGCTAACTTTACCCACCGGGGCGCCATCTTTTACTACAATCTGTTGCCCTGCAAGTTTTCCGTCAAGACCAAAGAAAAAGATCACAAATTCGCGGTCGGCGAAGAAGTCACGACCCTGGCGAATAGTCAAAATGTCATTGGCTATTTCAGCATTTTCTACTACAAACGGCTGGCCGTGAATGCGTCCAGCCGCTGGCTTTTGCGGAAAAGCCAGCGATGCTGCCGGAGAGCACCAGGCACTCAGGCTCTTCTTTTGCGCCTCTTGAGCTTTTTTCTGGGCTTCTTGGGCCGGGGTAAGATTGGTTACGTTGGTCGACCAACTCTCTTCGCCCACCATCCAAGTACCGTCTTCCTTTTCCATCTTAATCTTGCCGGTAGTGGTGCTACGCATCGGTTTGTTGGCCGTGGTCTTGTCACCGAGAGCGGTGCTCATACCCTTGGCCATGCTGCCGAATCCCTTTGTCATGGCGTCGGGAAATTCACCAGCGTCGCTGGCTTTGACACTTAGTTCTGCCGAGTCGCCGTTTACCACGACGGCTGTAACAGTGACGTTGCGTGGCTCCATTGCCTTTACCATGCCAAAAAGCCCGGCCATCATTTTCTTGCCGGCCTCTTTGTCTTTGGCTTCAACTTGTCTTTCTTTCTCTTCTTGTTCAGCCTTTCTTTTGCTTGAGCGAAATGGTGCTAATTCGTCAAAACTGTTGGCTTTAAGCAATGTCTGGTGGTAGAGGAGGTAACGTTCTTTAATGAGATTTTCAATTTTGCTGCCGTTTGCAGAGCTAGGTGTTGGTGACGCCGAGGCATTTGATGAAGATGCCGTTGTGGTCGGGCTCGTGGACTTTGCCTCCTCTGCTCGTGCCGAGTAACTGCTGCAGGTGATTGCCAGAATGAGAAATGTCAAGTTTCTCCGCGCCTTAGTTGATAGTTTCAGCAAAGATTTTCTCTCTTTTGGTGACGACTCACGCTTTTAATTTACCTTATATGCTGTGTTTTAAAACTATTACTTGCAACTAAAGGCTGTGTTGTCTCGGTGGTGCTTCGATGCTGGTATCATTAGCATCCTTTTGCCAAGCTGGACGGAAAGCTGACTATGTTCAATTCGATTAAGCAGACTAATTGGTCGCTATTTAATATTTATTGCGAAAAGGTAAATGCAGGAGATCTATTGCTGGCGGATCGCTCATCCCCGATTTTAGGGTACGACCTCAGCACTGCTGATGGTGCCATGATGTTGCGTCAGTTCAAGAAGGTCGCCGACTGCGAAACTGCCATAGCTTGGATAAATAAATACGGCTTTCCCTGGGTTGCCGATCAAGTGCATTTCGACGACATCGGTCTCGAGAACGGTGTGCTGCTTGAAGATATGATTGAGCGCGCGGTTTCTATGTCTTTGTTGTCGCGGTTGGTTGCTCTTGCTAAAGGCCGGGGTAAATTTACTGGCAGGGATATTCTTGCTTGGCCCGTGGCTTTGTCACCGCTCGCAAATGGTCAGAATATACTGCTCAGCAATTCTTGGTGCGACATTGCTGCTGGTACCAAGCTCAGCGGTCGTGAGGCCGCCAAAGACTTTTATCTCGGTCGCCTATCTACAAGTCAAGATCTTGCTGTTGCATTTGTGCCTGACAGAAAATTGTGGTGCGGCAAATTGACACCGCCTTTGTTCAAGGCTGTTGAATCTGTTGAAGAGGCGGTTTTGTCTGGTGTTGATTTCGTGCCAATTTTTGTAGCGTCGGAGATTGGTGCCAAGGGCTTTGAAGCGGTTGTTCGCTATGCCGCCACTTTGCTTGTGGCTGAGCTACTTCCTCGTTTAATTCGCGGTATTGTGCCAACCGTGGTCTGTCAAAAAGCAGCTTCTGGTGAAATGGCATTGAACGCCAATTTTATCTTTCCCACTCCTTTTTCGTTGATGGCTTATGAGCTGTACAAAGCAATGCCTCGGGGAATGACCAGAAGAAACTAGCAGCTATTGCCCTGGCCATGACTACTGGCGATTAAATGGTTGGGAATGTTTTCTCAATCTAATATGTGATACTTTCAGCTCATGCGCCTATTTCTGTTACTGCTGATAGTTCTGGCTATTGTCTCTGTGCCTTCTCCGGCGAGGGGCGAGGAGATTGCGCTTCCTGGCAATCAGAAAGTTGTGCCCAAAACCCTTCAGGCGGGCGCTACTTTTGATGACCGCAATTTGCCGCAGCAAACCATTAATGGCTGGTATCGCATACCCGCCTGGTTTGCCGGTGCCACTATTAGAACCGAGACAGTCGACCCTAGTGGTCGGGTGGAAAAAAGTGTCCGCCAGCGAGAGCGAGGGCGGCAGGTTGACGCCAAAGGTCATATCTGGGAGGCCAAGCGTGAGCCAATTATGTATGACATTGATCAAGACAAAATGGTAGTGCACACGATACTTGAAGAAGAAGTTCCCATCAGTGTCGTGAAGACACAGGTGGTGATGGCTTACTATTTTCTGATGGTCTGTGAGCGCAAAAAAGATCGGGTTATTCAAGACAGTTACAGAACTGTGCAGATGCATAGTTTTACGCCAGGTCCTGATGGATCGATTTATGCCCAAATAGAAAAGTCAGTTTATTTCAGACCTGATGGTACTATCCGAAACGTTTTGATTAATCCCGCCTCGTATATCGAGCATAAAACTCGGGCCTTTACCCCTCTTGATAGCGATGAAAAATTCAACTACAAAGATTCATTCATCGAATTTTTGCAGCGCTCTAATCACCCGGAGCTAATTCCATAGAGATAATTTCATTTAACTAGATGCTACTTGTGGCTGCTGGCAGACTTAGGTGTATATACACCTAAATTCTCAATGCAAAAAGCTCCAACCCTTTTATGGAGTTGGAGCCTTTGTAACACGAAAATGGGGCAGATGACGGGAGTTGAACCCGCGAATGCCGATACCACAAACCGGAGCCTTAACCACTTGGCGACACCTGCCATATCGTGCAGTTTTTATACTAACATGTCCGTCGCCATAGGCTCATCCGCTATTGGCGGCACAAATATTTTGTAACCAATAGAAGCAAATTTCTTACTAGTGACAGTCCGGTTTCTTACTTCAAGCCCAGGGGGCTGAAGATATAGGGCAAGATCCGGGCCAAAACCCCGCCAATTACAAAGGCGGCCGCCCAAGAGCCAAACCATATAGATAGAGCAATTTTCATGCCCCTTTCCTTGATCATAACGCCCACGGTGGCGATGCACGGTACGAACAGGGTAATGACAATCATGGCTGTGACGGCTTGAACGGGCGTCAGCGCCACATCGGCCAGGCCAAAGGAGGCAAAGTCGCGGCGGACGATGCCGAGAATGAAGGTTGTAGGTATGCGCGGGTCGTTAGGTAGATTTAGCCAGTTGACGACTATCGGCTGCAAGACCTTGATAATTAAGTCGAGCAAGCCGACCATTTGGGCAAGAGTAACGACGAAGCCAGCCAGGAAAAACATTGGAGTGGCGTCAACTAGAAAATTCCATGACTTCTTCCAGGTCTTGCGCAGTACATTGTCGAGCCGCGGCAGACGCATTGGTGGCAAGTCAATCATCAGACCTTGTGACTTACCAGGTAGAACCATGTTGAGCAATACGCCGGTGATTGCCAGTATGCCAATTACTACAAAAAGATAGACAGCCCAGGCCGCTCCACCACCGGCTCTGGCCAGGGTGCCGGAGACCACGCCCAGTTGGGCTGAGCATGGTATTGCCACTCCCAATAGTGCGGTGGCAATAATTTTTTCTCTGCGCGTGGTCAAAAGGCGAGTGGTGATTGTAGCCATCGTGACACAGCCGAGGCCAAGAATTAGAGGAATAATTGCTCGGCCATTGAGACCAATCTTATTCATCATACGGTCAACTAAGACAGCTAACCTCGGCAAATATCCAGAATCTTCTAAGAGTGAAAGGCCAAGATAAAAACCGATAACGAGAGGCATCAACAGGCCAATCAAATAAGTTACGGTTAGGGTGGCGAGGCCATATTCGCCAACAAAGACGTTACCTAATACTGAAAGAATGTTGTGGTATGACCAGAAATTGAAAGCAATTTCGTCGGCGGGAACCGTCTTGGCACTGATTGCTTGATCTAGTTCCTTGCTGGCCGCAACGTTTTTCAATGTGCCCTGGGGAAAATCAAACTTCTTATCGCCTACGGTTATGGTGCTAGGAAAGACATTGGCAGCCAATCTTCGGATGTTTGGCTCATAGTAGACCTTCATCGTTTGCTTTTCGGTGAAGTCGACTAGATTGCCAGCTATCCAAACTCCCAGCATTTGATAAAAGATCAAATAACAAACTGCAAATGATATGGCTGAACCCCAAATTGGATGGAGCAGCAATTTTCCTAGTTTGTTAGAAAACGAGCGCTTACTGCCGCTTTGAACAACCGATGCTTCAACTAAGTCGTTGACGAACTTGCGGCGGAAGCTGTATATCTCTGCTCTATGGCTGGGAGATGTAATACCGCAGGCAGTGGCTGTGGGCTCATCACCTTCGACAATTAAAACGGCCATGGCCTGAGTAATTTCATTAGCAGATGAAGATTGATTGAGAATTGGTTCGATCAATTCAAGCAGTTCCGGTCTAATTTTACCGGGTCTGGCTTTAGCTACAGCGGCTTTTATTTCTTCTATGCCTTCGTCTTTGACAGCTACGCATGTCAATACTTCGACACCAAACTCGGCAGCCAGTCGGTTCAAATCAATGGTGATACCGCGATGTTTGGCTTCGTCCCACTGGTTGATTACAAGAATGAGGGGCTTGCCCATTTCCACCAGTTGCACGGTAAGAAAGAGGTCGCGCTCAAGAGTTATGGCCGAAACTACGTTAATGACAATATCTGCCGACAAAATCATTTTGCGAGCAGCACGCTCTTCATCGTTAAGGCTTGAAACACCGTATATCCCTGGCGTATCTGCCAGTTCGTCTTTGCCTAGATGACCCCGGGCGATGTCTATGGTTGTTCCAGGATAGTTAGAAACGTCTGCATCTGAGCCTGTTAGGGCATTGAATATTACTGATTTGCCGACATTGGGATTGCCAGCCAGAACGATGCTCTGAACTTTGTGGTCTTCAGCTTTTGACCCCCCCCGGTTGTGGGAGGTGTTGGCCGTGGTCAGTTTTGTAGGAGGAGACATGTTTACGACCGTCGGCGACGGAATTTAAGAGGCTTATTGAGAAATTGTATCAATAGATGGGGTTGCTATGTACTACCTTTGAGTAATGCCTCATGAGACTTAACCAGTACTGTGGTAACTTTGAGCCTTGCTCGCCGAGCGTATTGCCTGTATGGCTCTGATGCTTGGGTTCTGGGACTATCTAATGGAAGCTGGTGGTAATTGATCATTAAGCAAATTTTGAAAAGTAAGAAAGCTTTCGCACTCTTGTCAATAGCCAATCTCTTGCTAGCCTCAGTTTGTGGCTTCTCTTCTGAAGGCTGGGCGGCGGCCTGGGCTGCTGGTGAAACTAAGACAATCAAAATCGCAGCAAATGAGAATGCTTCCACCAATACCAAAGATGCTCCGCCCTATACCCTTAGCGCTAAAGAAAACGGCGTTCAAGAGATGGTCTTGGCTAATGGCCTTAAGGTGCTTTTGTTAGAAGAGCATTCTTTTCCTGTAGTCACCAGCATGGTCGTCTACAGAGTTGGCTCGCGCAATGAGAATCTAGGTGAGACGGGCTTAAGCCATTTGGTTGAGCATTTGCTTTTTGAAAAGGTTGGTCGCTATAGAAAAGGTGAGTTGGCCGCCACGATTGCTCGCAACGGTGGCATGTTCAACGGCTTTACTAGTGATGACTTTACTGTATTTTTTGAGACACTCAGCCCCGCTAAATTACCGATCGCATTGCGAATTGAAGCTGATCGCATGCACTCTGCCACATTTACTGCTGAGGATGTCCAAGCTGAAATCAAGCGTATTGAAAAAGAGCTAGAGACAGAAGCAAAAGACGCTGCCAATCTCCTCAATAAAGAAGTCCGTTCCGCAGCATTTCAGTTGCATCCTTATAAAAACCCCACTATTGGTTGGCGCAGCGACGTGCAAAAGCTCACTTTAGATGACGTGAAACGTCATTATCGTGACTATTACCAACCGTCTAACGCCACTCTTGTAATTGTTGGTGATTTCGATACCAAAGCTCAGGTTGCTCAGGTGCATAAATACTTTGGGACGATTGCCAAAGCTGAGCCACCGCGAGCAGTGCGTGTGGTTGAACCGCCTCAGCGGGCGGAACGGCGTGTGCTCATGAAGTATGCTGGCAATTCAGATGTTGTGGCAATGGCCTACCACGCCGCTAATATTCAAGACGCTGATGCTGCTCCTCTTGCTGTTTTAGAAAAGCTGCTGGTCTCTGGTGTCAGTGGGCGACTGAAGACCAAGCTTGTTGATTCAAAAATTTGCAGCAATGTTCGTTGTACTTTTGAAGCAAAACGCGACCCTGGCCTTTTCACTATCAATCTAGCCTCTACTCCGGGCACCAGTGCCCAGAAAGTAATTGAATCTTGTCAGTCGGTGTTGGAGCAATTGCGCAGCACCGCAGTGCCTGAGGCAGAATTGAAGCGTGCCCGAAATCATGCTGAGTTCCACGTTCTGGCTGAGCGCGATGGGCCATATAGAACAGCCTTTCACCTTGCTTACGCTGAGAGTATCGAGTCTTGGCCAGCAGCCTTTGCTTGGTTTACCAAAGTGCGCGCTGTCTCTTCCTCTGATATTCAGCGAGTGGCCAGGCGCTATTTCAATCAAGAGAACCGTGTGCTCGGAGTGCTTTCTGGTGCAGCCAATAAGCCTCTAGCCGTCAAGAAAGATGGCAAGGATAGCGCTACGTCTAAGGATGCCAAAGACGCAAAAGATTCTAAAGATTCTAAAGATTCTAAAGATAAGGATAGAGATAAAGATAAGGATAAGTCTGAGGCAAAATCGGACTCGAAAGCAGATTCGAAAAAAGATTCTTCGAAGAAAGAGCCTGGCAAGAGTAAATCTGACAAAGACAAATCAGACAAAGAAAAGTCAGACAGAGAAAAATCAGACAAGGACAAGCTTAAGAAACCTAGTAAAAATGGCCCTCATCATAAGACCGCCTGGGCTGAGCCAAGGTTGCCTTTTGCACTGAGCGGCTGCGCTTATAAGAATGATGATGAGACTGTGGGTGACTTAACTCGACTGGGAGGGCGTGCCCTTCACGTCGCACAGGGCACTTCATCATCATCATCTTCATCTTCTTCTTCTTCTAATGCTGGTACTGCGGCAAACAACACTGGCGCCTCGGCTAATAATGTGAAAGCTCCACTTGCCGAGATTGCAGCCAACCGCAATATAAAGAAGGCCGTTCTCAAAAATGGCATGACAATTGCCGTTCTTGAGACAAAGCTCAGTCCGTCTGTGCAGATCATCGGTGCTGTCAAGGCTGGTGAAGCCTATGAACCTGTTGGTAAGCGGGGAGTGTCGGCCGTGTTGGCTCAGTCCATGGCTGACGGTTCCCCCAAATATAGTCATCAATTGGCCGTAACGGTTCAGGATGAACTGGGTATAGCGCCTAGTGCAATGGTGCGCTTTGATTCCGGGCCGCAATGGATAAGTTTTCAAACTCGCTGCCTCTCCCGTGATACCGGTACTCTTCTTGGTCTATTGGCTAGCCAGTTGCATGAGCCGCTTATTAAAGATGCTGATGTCGAACACGCTAAGCAAGTTGTCATCGACCGGGTTAAGCACACTGAAGACACAGTCAAGGCCCGGGTAAAGCGCGCCTTGATGCAAGGCTTGATTGCCCCGAATACTAGCTTCTATCCTCTTGAGCCTATGGATAAGGCCCGTTTCGTTGGGGCCCTGAAGGCCAGTGATCTCTCCGATTTTCATTCTCAGGCCATTCGGCCTGATGCCACGACTATAGTCTTTGTTGGTGACATATCTTTGAGCCAGGCTGTTGAGCTTACCGAACGTAGCTTTGCTGCTTGGAGTGGTAAGAGCACGGCCAAGAAAGTATTGGTGCAAGCCAACCCTCGACGCATGCTCAAGTCATCAATGACCATTGATAAAAGGCAAGACACCATGGTGACTATTGGTCGCCTGGTTGATACGGGCCTGGGGCGGCCTGATTACCCACTGCTTCTATTGAGTGATTGTGCCCTTACCAGTCACCCCATTTTCTCTCGTTTCGCTGAGAAGATTTCAGGAGAGCTAGGCCTCTCGAGCAGCATGAGTCTAGAAGATCTAGCTTCTGACGTTGAGTCTTTGCCTGGCACCACTGTATGGTCAATAGATATGCCTTTGGTATCAAATCTGATGCCAGTTGCTGTTCGATCAATTCAGACGGAATTGAAGAAGTTTGGTCGCACGGGCTTAACTGCTGAGGAATATTCCGAAGTAAGGCTTTATTTGACCGGGGCATTGCCAGTGCGCTGGATGGCCAATAGTCAGTTGGCCGCCCATTCAATTCTTGAGTCGGTTGTGCTTGATGGCGCTTGCGATCCTCTGCCACTATTACAGCAGGGTATTCGCTCTTCTAGTTTAGATAGCCTCAATCGTTTTGTGCGCACCACATTTAAGCCAGACCGCGCTACTGTTGTAATTGCTGGCACTAAGCAGGCCATCGGCCAGATTCATGGTTTGAGGCAGGATGAGGGTGGTACCGAATCAGGTGCGTCACTAAATAGCTCTGGTGCGTCCAGTCGTTAGTGCTGAGCTGAATATGGCAAAGGGCCGAAATGAGCTCAGATAAGCAGCTACTAATCTGAGAAAAATAAACAAGTCAAGTGGTGACTATTGTAAATCATGAAGTGCTGTTAACGATCGCCCTTCTCGTTCTATATCTGCTACACCGATTGTCGCTTATCTGACCGGAGTGATCGCGAGAGGTCGTCAAGTGGTGTCGTTTTACTGAAGTTGCTTGAAAACTTTGGCAAATTAACTGTATTAGTCCGCAAAGTGGCTATTGAGCTTAATTCAGAGACCAATGTAAACTTCGGGGAGGTTGTCATTTATTTAATGCGATCGGCTCAAATGCTGCGTCTTGCCTATTTTCAGCCACTTAGACGATTTTACATAAGGGGCAAAAGGCTAACTCTGTGCCGATCTTCGCTTGCAGTGGCGAAAATTGACTTTCTAGTGACAAGTTGGATAATATGCAGCAATGGTTACCCCCAGTGGCGTTGTAAGAGATGACTATAGTGCTCAACTACGATCAAGAAAAACTGGAAATGGAAGGTCTTCCCGAATATGTGCGTGACAGCGATGTCAGCTCGCGGGATGCATTTGTTTCAATTTCCACCCGGTCATTAGCGGAGAGAGAAGCTCTACGTACTGCTTCTACACCTGACTGGCAGTCTTCTCAGCGAGACACCGGTTCTTATGCGCGGGTTACAACTGAAGTGGAGACTCCTAAGTCTGATGAGCTTGAGGCTCTTTGGCCGGGTGTGCACCAAGACTTCTTGCATTCACCTAAGCGCACACCTAGCTTTTATTTGACTATTGGTTTCATGGCCGGTGCCTTCCTCTCTATGATTGGAATTTGGGGCTATTCTTCGGTATCAGGAATGATCGCCAATAATCCCCAAGCTAGCAAAGCCACTGTTGCTATTGTAGGTACGCCCGCCGCTGCACCATCAGGGCAGACTGTAGCGGCAGTTCCTAGTGGTGGCGATCCCAATTCGCTTTTGGTACCAGCGCATACAACTGTCGAGATTCAAACCGGCGACACTCTGGCTGCTATTGCACTGCGTGAATACAAGCGAGTAAGTCCTCGTCTACTCGATGAAATTTGTCGGGCAAATGGTCTTAAGAATGCCAATTTCTTGAGTCTTGGACAGAAAATCAATCTACCTAACTATCAATCAACTGCTCAAGTGCAAGCACAATCGCAGGTTGCTGCAACTGCCGCTGCTCAAGTACACTAGTACTCTAAGCATCAGTTGAATACTCAATCTCAGATAAAGCTTGTGTCTGCCGAAACTACCAACGGCTCATCTTCAGCTACTTCACTTTCTGGCAAGTCTTCTCCGACTAGACCAGAAAAGAAGCCGTTGTCGCCAGAAACTCGAGGTGACTTCACTGTTGAGCGCATATTTGAGATGCTGGCTGAGAGTCTCGATGGTTACGAGATTCGCGATCCTCAGCTTGATTTGGCTCATCATATTGAGCGGGCGTTTAATACTAAGAAGACTGGAATATTTGAAGCCGGAACCGGCGTTGGCAAGAGTTTTGCTGCCTTGATACCGGCCTTTCTTGCTGGCAAAAAAGTAGTGGTTTCCACTGCCACTATTGCTTTACAAGAGCAATACATGAATAAAGATATTCCAATTCTCAAGGAGATCTTCCCCTTTGAGATTAACGCCGCTTTGCTTAAGGGTCGTGGAAACTATCTGGGCATTCGCCGCTTTCGCGATCATGTTCTTGAACAACATATTGACGATGATTTTGTTGATTGGGTCAATAACACTCAAAACGGCGATGTTTCAGAATTAGATTTTGTACCGCCCTATGATATTTGGGGTGAAATCAACTCTGATTCAGACGATTGTCTGCGCAATAAATGCCCGAGCTTCGGTAATTGTTTTTATTTTGAGGCGCGCAAACGGGCTGAAAAAGCCGATATTCTGGTAGTTAATCATGCCCTGCTCTTGGCTGACGCAGCTTCCGGTGGCAGTATTTTGCCACCCTACCAGCTCTTGATCGTAGATGAGGCCCATCACCTACCTGACATTGCCACCGATGCTTTTAGCCGATCTATCAGTAATCGTGGTATTCGCATTTTGCTGGGCAAGGCCGTGAAGCGCCTTAATCCTCCTAGCAATTTGATCAATGATATCGAGCATCTTTCTGGTCAGCTCTTTGTTCGTCTTAACATGATGGCTCGTTCGGCAAGAATGCGTCTGCGTCAGCCTGTAGAAGGGGCTGTGGAGCTTATTTTTGCGCTTAAGGCTTTGCGTGATTGGCTAGAGAATCAAACTTTCGAACATATTCTTGATGTTGATCTCTTGAGAGAGAAAGCTCAACTCAAGGCAAAGAGCATCATTAGCACCATATCTGGTTATTGTGCCTGCCTTGAATTAATTGCCGCTCCCAGTGCTGAATGGGTAATGTGGTTAGAGCGTACTGAAAGACAAGAAGTCAAAATTGAAGTGGTGGCAGCTCCCCTTGATCCCTCGCATTTCATCTCTGATCTACTCATAAATAAAGGTGGTTTAGAGACTTCGGTATGGATGTCGGCAACACTGGCCACTGCCGGTGATGATCCTTTTGAATTCTTCAAGCGCTCTATTGGTGTTGATAGGTACGTTATTCAAGATCAAGTTCCCAGCCCATTTGATTTTGAGAACCAGGCCTTGCTCTATCTCCCGCCGAACATGCCAGAACCTAATCATTCTGATTTCTTACAAGCTGCTTTGATTGAAATCGAGCGAATTATCGAATTAACTGAAGGGCGAGCCTTTGTACTTTTCACTAGCAGGGCGGCGCTAAATAACGCCTATCAAGCCCTAGCTCCGCGCATGCCTTACGAATCGCGCAAGCAGGGTGATATGCCCAGGCAGAAACTTGTGGAATGGTTCAAAGCTACTCCTCATGCTGTTCTATTTGGCACTTCCAGCTTTTGGGAAGGGGTCAGCATTGATGGTGAGCAACTCAGTTGTGTGATTATTGATCGCATCCCCTTCCAGGTGCCCGATGATCCGGTCTACGAAGCCCGCTGCGAGCAGATGAAAGAAGATACGGACCGCAGTTGGTTTAATGACTTAGCCTTGCCTCATGCCACCATGCGTCTTAAGCAAGGTGTAGGTCGCTTAATCAGAACCCGAAAAGATCGCGGTCTAGTAGCCATTCTCGACTCTCGTTTGACCAAGAAATATTATGGTCGCAAGATCATCGAATGCTTACCACCGATGAAACTAATTCGTTCATTGCCGACTGTAGAGTCGCGCTTGATGGAAGACTTTCTCGATCTTGGCCAAGACTACTCGGGTTAGAGAGGCTGTTAGCCAAGCTCTACTTCTTCTTCTATTTCTGCAATTGCTTCTTGAGTTCCGTCGTGACGAACTAAGCAAAGTGTGATTGGGCAATTATCTACAATGTAATGCAAAATCGGGTCTTTTTTCATCAAAAAGAAATTCGGACCACCAACATTAGTGGTGCCAACGTAGAGCATATCGGCCTTAAGCTCAATGGCGGTTTCGACAATACCACTGGCAACCTCTCCTGATTTGACAATGCCTGAGGCTTTGATACCTTGCTCTTGCAAATCTTTGACACATTTATCTATCTGTAACTGGGCTTTGTCAGTAGGTCTGTCTGACGAAATCAATTGGGCGATGACACCCAGCTTCTCAGGATCTGGAATAATGCGCAGCAAAATAATTTCAGACTCTGTCGCCTTTGCATAGGCCGCTGCCATCTCAATAGTTTTGGCGCTACGTTTTGGAGAGCTAAATGCCACTACCAGTTTCATTGTCTTTTACTATCCTTGATATGCAGCCTAAGCGTGCCAGATTGTTCTAAGTATCATATAGGTAACCGCTGCCAATGTCGCTGCTACCGGTAGAGTTAACACCCATGCCAATAAAATTAGCTTCATGGTTTTGGGATTGAGTTTGTCTTTGCCATGTACTGGAATGGTTCCACCAGCTACCGCTGAACTCAAGGTGTGGGTGGTGCTGATTGGAGCTCCTATATGAGATGCAGCCAAAATGATTACGGCTGTGCTCATTGAAGCGCCAAAGCCCTGGGAGTGGCTGAGCTTTTCTCTACTAATTTTTGTGCCGACTGTACGAATTACTCTCCAGCCCCCAATGATGGTTCCCAGTGCAATGGCAAGAGCAGCTGAGCCCATAACCCAGCCCGGTACTTCATTGCTATGGTAGCCATAGCTAGCGAAGTGAGTGGCGAGAATCAGGGTGATTAAGCCCATAGTCTTTTGACCGTCGTTACTGCCATGTGAAAAGCTCACAGAGGCGCTAGAAAAAATGTGTAGCCAACGCATTACAGCGTGCTGTTCTGGCGCTTTCTTGGCATCGACTTCTCGCTCTTTTTCTTTGGTTATTTTCAGGGTGATCCAGGTGGTGATGTATCCTGCGGCGAAGCCTACAAGCGGGGAGATCAAGAGTGCCAGAATTACTTTCTGTAGCTCATGCCATTCCACACCAGTGCGCCAATCGGCACCGTTGGCCACAGCGGCTGTGATTCCCGCTCCGAACAAACTGCCAATTAAGCAGTGGGAGGAGCTAACCGGTATGCCATACCACCATGTGATTAAGTTCCAGACAACCGCTGCTATCAAAACAGCTACCACTATTGGCAGTGTCACCGAGGCAGCTGGAATAATTTTGGTAATTACTTGAGCGACGGCAGTACCGACTAGCAAAGCCCCCGTGAAGTTGAGGATGCCACTCATAAAAATCGCCACGCTTGGCTTCAGAGCCTTGGTGTAAATCACGGTGGCGCAGGCATTGGCTGTGTCGTGGAAGCCATTGACAAAGTCGAAGCCGAGAGCAAGTGCAATTGCCAGCACCGCTATAACTGTTTCTAGTTCCATCTAATTCTTCTTTGCTAAAAAGTCTTTTCGCTAAATCTATTCTTGATAGCGTTTTAGCAGGTATAGGGTTAAGGCCGAGTTAAAGCAAACCAGGTTTTTCTTAAACCTAGTTTAGAATCTGATTGTCAGGAAGCCTTCAGTAACCGTGGGTAGCCACACTTGCCTCTACTGGTTCAAGTTCACTTGGATCTGCATAGACCCAAAGATCTCCTTGTCTCCACAGTAGTGGATGATGCACGAGATATCTATATACTAGTAGCTGACGAATGATGCGACGAGCTGATGGATTTTGCTCTCCGCGTCTATCGTTAGCAAGTCGCGTGCGCAACTGAATGGCTTCGCGTTTTGTCCAGCAATATGCCGGCCCAGGGTTATTGCCTCTAGAACGACAAAGTATCGCTACTTTGCCCGAGGGCTGTTCCCAACCTAAAACGTAATAATAATCTTGATTCATCACAGATAATAATAAGTCATATTCAAAATAAGTCCAGTGAAGAGTAGCCAATAAAGGCCATGGAGAGTATGGATTCAAGCGCCCAATCATTTGCAAATATAGTGATCTTTCATCCAGCAGCTATCGGGGATGCCGTCTTAGCTACACCTGTTGCTGCTACTTTAAGGCTAAATTATCCTGGTGCAAAAATAACTTACTGGTCTCACGCATCTCTTCGTCCTCTACTTCTTGGGCTTTGTCCTTCTATCGATGAATTTGTCGATTTTCATAAAGAAGTGGGCTTCTTTGAACTGCGTAAGCAGTTATTGGCAATGAGACCAGACCTTTTTGTCGATCTATCAAATTCGTTTCGCGGCGAATTTCTCACAAGCTTCACCCGGGTCAAAGCTCTACACTACGACAAGAGCGACAGCAATTCGCCTTCTCAGCAGCATGCCGTTGGCAACTTTTTAGAGACCATTCGTCCGATTGCAGCGGAAACTCCTGATCGACTATTCCCCACCCTCTACCCTGATGCCATCGCCGAAAAATTGATTCCAGAGTTGGTGGCAGCTCATAACATGCCTCTTGGGCCATTAATTGGCTTGGTGCCTGGGGTTGGCCACCTGCGTCCTCATCGAGGTTGGATATTTGATGGCTGGGTCTATCTAGTTAGACGCCTTCTAGAGGACTCAAAGTATATACCGGTGCTAATTGGTGGACCGGAAGACTTTGAGTTGGCGCAACGCATAAATATGGAAGCCGGTTCGCGTTGTATCAATTTATGCGGTCAGCTGCAATTAGATGAGACCGCTGCAGTTTTGAAATGTTGTGATTTGGTGGTGTCAGGAGACACCGGCCCTGCTCACATCGCTGTAGCCGTTGGCACTCCTGTCATTGGCCTATACGGACCAACTTATCCCTCGCGCAGTGGACCTTATGGCAACTTCGATCAGATACTCGATCAAAGTCAGGCTTGCCAGTGCATTGGTGCAAGATTTTGTCAGCTTACTGGTCCAGGTCAGCCCGGCGAATGTATGGGCAAAATTATGCTTCCAGAAGTGCTAGAGAAAGTGCGTCAGGTGATTGGCACTGAACCGGCGGCAACCGCTCCCGATGAGCAATTCGAAACCCCACCAGGAGTATTTCTCGAGCCTGAAGTCATTCGCGAAATGGAAGAGTTTATGCTTTCGCAACGGCCGCCAGAAGTCGAGGGACCTTAGTCGCTTACTTTCTTTGTTGCTTGCTTTCTTTCTAGTTTGTCTGTTTAGACGGCGTGCAGCATCATTTTGGCTGGGCCGGTTAGTTGTTCTAAGCGAGTTTTCTCTTTGTGATTGAAATAGACCTTCGTATAGTTTTTCCAATTGCGGTTGAAGTCGCTCACTGATAACTCTTTTACCACGGCTCTGGGTAGTTCTAGATTGACGAAGTCGAAGCTGCCATCAGAATAGTGCGCTAGTCTCTGGGTGGCATCTTTTTGCACCACATAAGATGCAATTGTTTGCCATCTGTTTTGGTCGAAGACTTGCAGTTTGATCATGAGTGAAGCCTGTGCTTCCATAGCTTCGAATTTCATTAGACGGCAATAGTGAGACAGTGACGTAATTTCAAGAGTGCCTTGCGAAAAGAAGAGTTCGTGATCGTCTGCAATTTCAATTTGCCTTTGGCTCTCTCTTTTACTTGCAGCTTTTTGCGCAGCTGCCGGTGGCGTCATATCAATTGAAGAAGGTGGGTTGGAATTGAATTGTGAGTTTGAGCCAGAATGCCGATTTGGTGCAGTATTTTCTGCAACTAAATGAAGGTGTGGACGTTGTGAAGCGAGTTTAGCGGCAGCTTGCAGTTCATTTTGGCTCTCTTGTTCGGCAGCTAGGCGAACTTCTTCAGCTTTGATAAATTCAGCTTTAACGCGTTCTGCTCTTTCTTTGGCAGCCCGCAGCTGATCTTCTCTGGCCTCGGCGGCTTGCTTTTGTTCTAACTTGGAAGCCGCTAGCTTCTTGGCTGTTGATTCTAGCTCTACGTGTTGGTCGACTTCTTTGTTTGAAATGGAGAAGCTATTTAGTACAACCGATGGAATGATGTCGGATGGCATCGCTGGTCTTGCATAGTGAGCAAGGTCAAACTTTGCCCTTGAGGTTTCTGTGAAAAATTGACGTTCATAGATTTGTGCTTCTTCAGCGGTTGGCAAAAGTAGAATCTGCGATGGGAAAATGAAGGCGTAGTTCTTGAAGCCGTCGCAGCGGTTGGCAACTTCCCCTCTATTTATAGTTAGAATCAGACGAGCAAAACGAGCGTCACCGTATTCTTTCAGCGCAATGCTTGCTAAGCTCTCACCCGCTTTTACAGTATGCTTGATTCTTGCTCCAGTGTTTGCGGATCGACTTTTGACTTGATTTTGCATCTGCGTTTTCCTGATGAAAGAAGTTGTCGCTGCGAAATTGATGTGTCTCGCTCGGTGAGAATATCTATGCCAGTCGTGAGAATTTTGGACAGCGACAAAGGTTAAATCAGTTCTGCCAAAATGCCGATCTTCTTTTGGCCTGCATAAAGCTACCTTGCCGGACACGAAGGCCTTGACATCTATCGTCTGTACAATTATATTTAGACTTCCGCTAGAGCTTTTTCTGTCAGCCGGATGCTCAAACTTACTAATCGAAGAGCTTCCTTTATATGGCCAATAACAATGCGCCTGCAGGCGCTACAACCAATTTAGAGAATCAACCAGTCAAGCCGGCAGATCCGGCTGTTGAAACTCCTGCTGGCCTGCTTAAAGACGCTGGTGCTGGGGTGCCGGACAAGAAGCCGGAGGGCGTTCTTGAGAGTGGCGCTACGCTACCTGAGAAGCTTCGCGATTCTGCTGGTATAGACAGAATACCTCCTCTCGGTTCAGTTAACGGCACTGCTCGCAAGGTTGAAGATGATGCCAGTTTTGGTGGGGCAGTGAGAGTGCGTCCGCAAGAGAGCATGAAGACACCTGACGGTAGAATTGTCAGTGGCATGTCTTACACGGTGCAGGGCCAAGAGTATTTTGCTCAGACACAAGGTGAGAACCGTCGCATCTATGCTGTCACCCGCAGTGAGACCGGCGCTCCTATACTACAGCCAGGTGATCCTAAGGTAGTGCGCGCCCCTAGAGATGGTGATAATTCAAGTACTAGGGACGAGGCAACAAGAAGCCCTAGGAGAGATGCAGTTCCTGCAAATCCAGCGGAAGAGGCGATCAGGGGCCCTAGGAGAGATGCAGTTCCTGCAAATCCAGCGGAAGAGTCGATCAGGGGCCCTAGGAGAGATGCAGTTCCTGCAAATCCAGCGGAAGAGTCGATCAGGGGCCCTAGGAGAGATGCAGTTCCTGCAAATCCAGCGGAAGAGTCGATCAGAAGCCCAAAAAGAGATCTAGCTCCAGCAATTCAAGGTGAAGACGGTGCTAATCAACGTAGTGGAAAAAACGGACGAGTTATAGAGGGAGCTACTGAGTCTCCTGCTAGCCGTGACCCTTTAGCTGCGAAGTCTGAACTGCCTGCAGCACGTCATGGCGACACCGACGCGCCTGCAAGAAATCGCGATGGCACACCTCCGCGGGACGCGGCATTAGCGGACCGGGCTCAGCAAATTAGCAACTCTGTGGGGCAAAGTGAGCAATTGCAGGCTGCCTTGCGCCTTCCGCCTGAGAAAGGAGCATTGGCAGCAACTCCAGGCGACAACAGGGGGCAGAACCAAGGTGAAAATAGGGGGCAGAACCAAGGTGAAAATAGGGGTCAAATCCCCGTCGGGGTGAATCCTGGAAATCCTGATCTGAAGCCAGGCAGTGATAACAGGGGGACTGCGGCCGCGACTCTTCCTGATGCTAAACTTCCTGGTGTCGAGACCAAGGCTAATCCTTTAGCTAATGTTCTAGCTAATCCCGTGGCCAACCCGGTCTTAGAGCCGCGCACCACGGCACCAATTGTGGATGGCAAGAGCCTGCAGCAGGTGGTTGCTGAAAGTAGGCCATTCCAACAGTTGCCGCCCGAGAAGCAGGCTGAGATTCTCAAAGGCTTGAGTGAAGCGGCGCGGCATAATCCCTTGCAGAATCAAGGTGAAAAACCGGCCGATGCCGGTGCTAAGCCTGTAGATGCTGGAGCCCGCCCTGTCGATCTAGGGGCAAAGCCGGCAGATCTTGGTGGTAAGCCTGTAGATCTTGGCGTTAAGCCTGTAGATCTTGTTCCTAGACAGGATCCATCAATAAAGGTGGCAGAGATAAAGTTGCCAGATGTTAAGCCTGGTGAGGTCAAGCCTGGTGATTTAGTTCCTGGTAGAGGGTTAGACCCTGCTGGTAATCCTCTAAGAGGGCCGGATGGAAATCCGATGAAGTTTAGCGACATGATCGCTGCTGGCATTAAGCCTGGTGACATTTTGAGAGCCGGCGAAGTTAAGCCTGGCGACGGTCCTAAGCCTGGCGAGGTTCTTAAGCCTGTCGAAGGTCCTAAGCCTGGCGAGGTTCTTAAGCCTGGCGAAGGTCTTAAGCCTGGCGAAGGTCTTAAGCCCGGTGATGCTCAAAAAGCAACTGACGCAATCGCTGGTAAAGCGATTGATCCGGCACTTGTGGCTAAGCTTGGTGAGGTGCTAAAGCCTGGTGATAAAGTTGTTTTGTCTGGAGTTGAAGTGCCTGTCGGCAAGTTGGCTGGTGATGCCCTTAGTGGCGTGAAAGATGCTAAGGGTGGTGTCACTGATGGTGCGGCAGCAGGCAAGCCTTCTGCTCTTTCCGACATGGCTAAAGCTCTCGGTTTGAGTGCCGACGTTACTCGCGGGGTGGACGGCAAGGCGGCTAATTTGCAAGATATGAAAACCGCAGATGGTGCACTAAAAGCCGCTTCCGATGCTCTCAAGCCAACTACCCTAGAGGCAGGTAGAACTTCAGGCTTGCCTGAAAATGTCGGTGCCAAAGCTGATTTCAAGTCTGACCTCAAGGGGGCAGATGCTGCGCGTGCCGATGGCGCTGTCAATCTTGTTGCGAAACCTATAACACCCGAGGGCGTGCTACCAGGAGCCAAAGACGCTCAGAGGGCCGACGGTGCCCTCGGTGCCAGAGGTGAAGTGACCGGGAAGCCAGACTCTACTGGTAGACCAGAGTCTCTAGCTCAGAAGGTTGAGAGTGCTATAGCGTCAACATTGATGCCAGGGCAACGTCTCGAAGGCGATAGAAATGCACCCACTGTAAGAGTTGAGCAGGCGCCGTTGGCGGCAGACAAGCTTGACCCTAACACCACAACTAAAGTTGAACTAGATCCAGATAGAAAGCTTGCTGATACCACTGGTAGTGCCGCCAAATTTGATGAATTGCTCGATAAGGCGAAGAAGCAAAGAGATGAAGAGAAGTTTGACGAGGAAGACCAGTTAAACTCGCGCAATGCTATGATGATGGCACTCTTGGCGCAGAAAAAACAGAAACAAGAGCAGGAAGAGAAGGAATTTCAGTTGCGCAACGATGATGCGAAGAAGAAAGATGAAGACAAGCGGCGCCGCTATGTAGTCAAGGAAAAAGAAACCCTTGAGTCTATTGCCAAGAAACAATTGCGCGACGTTCGTCTTGCCGCTTTAATTTATGAAATCAATAAGCACATGCTTCCTATCCGCATGGAGAAAGGCAAGCAAGTTGTAGATCCAAGACCAGGTACGGCGATTTGGTTGCCGACCGAGGCAGAGATTAAAGAGTTTCGCTCTCGCTTGTATGCTGCAACTAATTCTGAAGCAGGAGCGCCGGGGAGCAAATTTGCCAGTGCTGATGATGAGTTAGCGGCCAAGTTCGGCTCGGGCTGGGATGGTGCTAAAGCTGGTTCATCGGCTGTGGACGGCATGATGGGGTCAGCCGTAGCCAAGAGTCAAGCTCGTCGTGAAAACATAGAAAAAATTCTTGGGCCAATGGCTGACAAGCCCAGTGATAGCGCGAGAATTCGCTACATAGTTAGATTAACTGATTCCATCGAATCTGTAGCACAGAAACATCCAGCTTTGAAAGATGCAAGCTTGTGGCCCTTAGTCGCCAGCGTCAATCATCTGCCTACGGGACTTGATCAATTTGGTCGACCTGTTGCCGAGTTGCGACGAGGAATGGTACTTGATATTCCGTTGCCTTACGAAATCGAGCGCTTTAGAAACGAGAGTAATGCTGAGGATTTGGAAGATCAACCAGATGACGATGACTATGAGGACGAATCTGAGGAAGTAATTGTTGAAGTCGCTGTAACGCGCGATCTTGGTGTTGAAACAGCCGACTCCGTGCCGTCTGTTCCGGTGCTGGCACGGTCTGCACTCTCACAGTCTGCACTGTCTCAGGCCGCACCACTGACGGTACCGTCTCCTCCTCCAGTTGTGCCACCAAATCCGATATTAGCTCCTGCGGCAGGTCCTGCGCCGCTCCCAGCTCCAACTCCGGCTCTGCCAACACTGCAATCACAGTTGAGTGCACAGGCTGTAGCGGCTGTCCCTCCGTCGCCATACACTGCACCGCCCGTGCCAGTTGTTCCCACCGAGCAAACAGGGCAAGCCGCAGGTTCACCGCTCCCTAAACCATCCTTCCCATTTGCTTCTCAGCAGGCTGCGGCTCTGTCGAATCCAACTCTGCCTCTTCCCGCTCAGAGTCCGGTGGTACCAGCTCCAGCTCCCGCTCCAACGTTCAATCAGGTTGCTGTTCCGCCGCAGTCTCTGGCTCAGAATTTACAACAACATACGGTTGTATCTCAGCCAGTGGTGCCGCAGTCCAGCATAAACGCTAGCATGTCTTCGTCAGTGCCGGGAATTACTCCAGTTTCTGCTCAGTCGAATTCTCAAACAGATACCAATCCGGTATTGAGTGCAGTACCAGTTCACTCTCAAAATCAGTCTGTCAACGGGGCGCAGCAGCCGCAGTTGCGCACGGTGCTGGATCAGCCGCCAATTGATGCTGGGGATAGATTTATTTGGCAGCTTGACCCCAGTGTGCGCTTGGTAAAGTCGACTATGAAATGGGATCCAGCTGTTGGTGTCTTCCGCTCGCAGCTCGAGCTGTTGCTCAATGAGATCTGGTATCCAGTGATTTTCTACGAAGTCTTCCCTCACATGGCTGTGCGTCATGAGTATGTTGGTGCTGGTCGCAAGAAGTCTGTGAAGATGGATCTGCCGCCTGCACCGGCTCAGGAACTGGCCGATAATGACCTGGTGAACAACTGGCAGCGTTATTGCCACACCTTCGTTGCTCAGATGAATGGACCGAAAACGGGGCCGCCAATGTAGGTTAGTTTTCTCCGGCTATTCAAGCTATCGAATTAATATTAAATCGCCGTTTTTATGGCCTTTTGAGCTGTCATATTTGGGCAAATGTTGCCCAGGTAACAGTTTCTTAGTGCCAGTTAGTTATATATTAGTGGTCCTTAATCTTTGTCCGGGCGCTTATTTTGAGTAAGGCTCTTTGACCCAGAAAAAGGGCTTACTAGGCAGCTTAGATAGCAAAAAGTAGATAAAAAGTCTGCTTGGTAACCGGCAAGTCGTTAATTGGCTGCTTTTTAAGTGCATAGAAAGATAAGAGATATATCTGCTGCCTTCTCAGGAGCGCGACATTTTGGCTGATAGTACTGAAGAAAAAGAAAAAAAGAAGCCTGTGGATGTCGTTCCCAAGGAAAAGACTGAAACACCTGACGTCCTCGCACCAGTTCCCCTCAAAAACACGTCGGAAAAGTCTGGTCTGGGGGCTGACAAGGAAGGCACTTTCGAGGCTCTCAATCAGAATAATAGAGATAGGCTAAGTGGCACCAATATCAGTGATTTTCCGAATGTGGAAATCGGCCCGGGCACTCCGGCAGCTGATACTTCTGCAGCCGACGCTTCGGAGGCTAGATCTGCCTCTACTAAGCTTGTAGAAACTGGCAAAGACGGCAAACGCTTTTTGGTTGAAGTGCCTGTTGAACAGCCTTCGGCCACCTCGAACGGCGCTGAAAACACGTCCTCTGGACGCAACGGTGTAAGAACGCGAGCCGCTGATGATGCGGCCGCCAAGCCAGAAGTTATTGTCACCGGCAAAGACGGTGTAAGAACCACAACGGTCGTTGGTGCTAATGACGCCTCTGGGGCCGAAGTTGCTGCTAAAGATGCTCCAGTACCAGAGCCAATACCAGCGATGACAACTGATAGGCCGATAGCAACTGATAGGCCGATAGCAACCACGACCGGTGAGCATCCGTCTGTTAGTGATACTCCCATTACACTGACTACAGGCTCTTCAGTACGTGATCAGAGTGCAGTTGTGGCTGCTGATAACTTACGTCCTGCCGATTTAGCCCAGCCTCCGACATCAATCGCTGTCGGTCGGGGAGGATTGGTGGTCGCACCACCTCCGTTTGCTGATGGCGATTCGTCTCTTGACGCCGCTCGAGCTGCCAAAAACCTGGTTGATGTTGGAGGTACAGAGCCTACTGTTTCGGATGACCAAACTGTCACCGGTAAATCAGCAAATGATAAGTTAATCGAATTAGCCACTGCCAATGCCTTGCGGGCGGCTTCGAATAACAACAGATATGATAGTTCCCTACCTCTTGCTGCCGGTACTGATGGTAAGCTTGGCGCTCGCCGTCCAGAGACATTAGATCCTGGTTTGCCACCGATTTCAGGCGGCGTGGAGTCATTTGATCCGCGTGTGATTAATCCAGATACTACCCCGGTAATGGCCGGTGACCCTTTGCTTGTGGTGTCAACTAAGCCAAGTCGCAATGCCGATAGCAGTATTGTTGGAGGCTTTGACCCTGGCGCTCCTCCCCTTTCCGGTGATACTACTATTGGTGCGGCGCAACTTTCAACAGAAAGTGCAGTTGCTGCACCTGAATCTGAACCAGTAGCGATTGCTAAACCGACAGCTCAAGTTGAGTCCTCCGATGTTGCGGCCGTAACTTATGATGCAATGGGCAATGTTACAGGGCTTGATTCGGCCCCACCTGTAGCTATTCCTTCCAGCGAATCTCGGGTCGAGAATTTCGCGCCTCCTCCTGGCGACAAGGTCGAAAAATTGGTCTCAGAGAGAACTGAGAAGGCAATCGGCTCGCCAGGTGAGATGGGCCCAGTAGCAGTCTATCCTCTTCGTGATGCTCAAGGCCGCGTGACTGCCACTAAGGATGGTTTGGGTCAAGTAGCCACCTTTAATTACGGTGAAGATGGCAAGGTTTCTGAAATTGCCAGTACTGCTGGTAATCTCAAGTTCAATCCGTCAAGCAATGCTTGGGAAGGCACAGACAAAAGTGGTGCTGCTGTAAGCGTCAAAGAACTGACGTTAGACAGAGACGGCAAATTAGAAATGCAATTGTCCGATGGTAGTCGTCAGAGCCGTTTGGCCGATGGCAGCACTGTCGTTACCAAGGCCGATGGCAGCAGAAGAGAGCTTGATACTTTTGGCAATACCGTTAAGACTGTAAGTGCCAGCGGTGAGTCTAGCAGCTTCAAGTACAATACTAACAATCAACTTACTGAAACTGATGGACCTCTGGGCAAGTTTACTAAGAAGGCCGATGGCTCTTGGAGTGGCCCTCGCGATAAGGTCTCGAATGTTCAGGTTGACGCCGCCGATGGCAGCGTTCTCTTGAATTTTAGTGATGGTGGCACTCTTAAGCGCAGAGTCGACGGCAGCCGCACTGAGTTCGATAGCGACGGCTCTTCTCGAAAATACGATACCAAAGGTCAGCTCTCAGAAATGTGGGGCTCGAAGGGCGATTATTCAAGCTTCAAATATGATGAGCAAGGTAACCGCACAGAGATGACTCTGTGGCAGAAAGATCAGGCCTCCGGAAAGTATGCTGAACAACCACTAACCTTTAAGGCCGAGACTCCCGGCGGACCTCTGCTGGATGCAAGTAAGAAGTATAAGAGTGTTGACATTGATACCAAAACTGGCGATATCAACTATGTTCTAGATAACGGCTCTAAGACTGTTAAGCACCTGGATGGTCGCCAAGATCAAGTAATCGGTATTGAACCAAACGCCACCAAAACTTATAGCGATGCATCTGGCAATATCGTTAGAGTAACTGGCTCCAATGGTGTTGATACTACCTATAAATATGACGACAAGAACAAGGTCGTTGAAACGAATGGCCCCCTCGGTAACTATAAGTTGAATGCTGACGGCACTTGGACAGGCCCTCGCGGTAATGTTGAGTCAATCAATGTTCGGGCCACCGATGGCTCGATGGCAATGGTTTTGAAAGATGGCTCCAAAATCGATGGTGCTGCTGATGGTGGCAGAACCGAGTATGTCAACGACACAGTTAAACGATATGACGCCAAAGGACAGCTTAGCAAAATGTGGGCTGCCAACGGCGATTACACTTCTTTCAAGTATGATGCAGACGGCAACAATTCTGAGATTAACATATTTAAGTTTGATAAGGCCGCAGGAAAGTATTCTGACAAACCGCAGACCTTTATCGCTGAATTTCCTGGTGGTCCCCTCACTGACGCTGCATACAGCTACGCTGATCTTAGGTTCGATCCAAAGACTGGCGATCTAACGTATTATCTCAACAACGGAGATAAGACTCTTCAGCATTTGGATGGTCGTGTCGATCAAGTAATCGGCATTGAGCCTAATGCCACTAAAACCTATAGCGACAATTCTGGCAATATAGTGAGAGTGACCAGCGCTTCTGGTGTGGAGTCAACTTACAAGTACGATGCTAGCAATACGTTGGTAGAGACCAATGGACCCATGGGGAGCTTCAAGCGAAACACCGATGGAACCTGGAATGGCCCGCTTGGGAATGTTGAGTCTATCAACGTAAGGGCCTCTGATGGCTCTATGTCAGTCGCCTTTAAGGACGGTACTTTTATTGATGGCGCTCCTGACGGGAGTAAGACCAATATTGTCACCGATGCTTCGGGTAACGTCGTTAAGGTGACAGGTTCGAACGGTGTTGAAACTACCTACAAGTATGATGAGAAAAATAAACTAGTTGAGACTAGTGGCCCGCTTGGAACCTATAAGTTGAATGCTGATGGTACCTGGTCAGGACCGCTCGGTAATGTTGATTCTGTTAGTGTCAGACCGACTGACGGTGTTGCCGTTCTCTCACTCAAAGATGGCTCGCGTGTCGAAGGCCGCCCAGACGGTGGCAGAACCGAGACTCTTGATGGTGCGGTTAAGAGCTTCGATTCCAAAGGACAATTGACAGAGTCGTGGTCGAATAATGGCGACTACTCTAGCTATAAATATGATGCCAACGGAAATCGAATAGAGATGAACGTTTGGCAAGTCGATAAGAAGACCGGCCTCTATCCTGATGAGCCGCAGACCTTTAAGGCCGATAGTCCAGGCGGTGCTTTGACCGATGTCGATAAGAAGTATAAGAGCGTTGATGTTGATGCTAAGACTGGCGACATTACCTATGTTCTGAGCGATGGCTCTAAGACCACTCAGCATCTAGACGGTCGTGTTGATAAGGTAATCGGTGTTGAGCCTAATGCCATCAAGACCTTTAGTGATAGCAATGGAAATATCACAAAGGTAACCAATGCCGAGGGCGTTGAAACGACCTTCAAATATGATGATAACAACAGAGTCATTGAGAGCACTGGCCCGCTTGGTACTTTCAAGCAGAATGCCGATGGCACTTGGACAGGGCCAAAAGGCAACATTGAATCTATCAGTGTTAATGCTACTGATGGCACAATGGAGATGCGCTTTAGAGATGGCAGTCGCCTTGAGACCGCCGCCGATGGCAGTCGCAAAGAGTATGCTGATGGTGCGATTAGGCAATATGATGCTAAAGGTCAACTGACTAGTCTAACCGGCGCTAATGGTGACTATGCCTCTTTCTCTTACAACGATAAGGGCGAGCGTATAGAAATGCGTCTCTGGCATCCTAATCCAGATGGCTCATATCCAATAAATCCGAAAGTTTTTACTGCTAGTCCGCCTAATGGCGCGCTTCAAGACTCTGGTAAGACTTTCAAGAGTGTCGAGATTGATCCAATAACCGGAGACATTAGATACACCAAGCAAAATGGTGGCATCGAGCTTCAGCACGCCGATGGTCGCAAAGATACTACAACTCCAGGCCAACCCAACCCTGTATTTACAAGCACTGATAAAGATGGACGTGTAATCAAGTCAGTAGATTCAAATGGTGTCGTATCTTCATTCGAGTATAAAGACGGAGTTCTCACTAAGGCTAGTTTGCCGAGCGGTCAGTGGGAGCGTCAGCCTGATGGCACTTACAAGAATGGCGATCAGTCGATTAGTAGTTTGCGTGCATTGTCAGATGGCAGCATCAGCTATAAAGATTCCAAAGGTCTTGATACAGTAATCAACGGCCAAGGCATGCGTATCGTCATTGATGGCGCTGAGCAAAAGACCTACAATCCAAACAATCAACTTACTCAAATTGTAGAACTCACTCCCGGTGGTACTACTTACAGCTTTAAGTATGACGCCAACGGCGTTCTCAATGAAGTAACCAACAAGTCTGGCACATGGACAAGGGTTGGTGAGCCAGACGCAAATGGTGTTGCCAGCTGGGTTAATCCACTCAATCCCAACTTCAAATGGGAAGGCAAGAACTCTACCGAGGGTGGAGAGTACACCCATACGCGCGTTAACGTCGATCATTCGGAAGTGCGGAAAGACAAGGACGATAGGGTTGTTGGTGTAACTAATCCAGACGGTAGTAAGTACACCTACACGCGTGATGAATCTGGTGCAGTCACTGGAATTGAGTTTACTTCTAAAGATGGCTTGACCACCTCGAAAATGAACACTGCCGGTGGAAAAATTGAGATTGGTGACAATGGTCTTCCTAAGAGCACTGACGCCAGCGGTCTTGTCACTACCTTTGGCAATGACGGTCGCTTTGTCAAAACAGATGCTACCGGTCATATGGTCGCGCAGTCTGATTTTAAAGGTACTGTTTTCAGTTATGACCAGAATGGCAGACTTACATCTATTCAAGCCAAAGATGGTTTAATGGAGCGGACCGCCGAGGGAACTTGGCAGAAGTCGACTATCGCTGCTGATGGCACGAAAAAGCTTGATCCTGCCGGCACCTTTAAGGGCGAGATATCCTTTGATGCAGCTACTGGTAAGCAGACTTGGGTCAGTAGTGACGGCACTTACGTTAAGGTAGCTAATCCTTGGGGTGGTTCGACCGAGACTTTCCGGGGCACTGATGGCCTTGTAAGCAAAGTCGTCGAAACAAATAGAGCTACGGTCACTGAGACTAATTATTCACGCGGTGCTATCACCAATATTATTGAGACTGATAAGAAGACAGGTCACATCAATAGTATCAGTGATGGTGGCGCTCCACCTCTTAAGACAACCTTGCAGTATGACACCAATGGTAAGCTCGTATCAATCACTGATGCTGGTAATAACAAAACAGAAATTGCTGCTGGTCAGTCAATTAGTGTTGATAAGTCTGGTGTAATCACAATTAAGGATGCAGCCAATCATACTCAGACTGTCATTGATGCTTACGGAAAGACGGTTACAAATACCTTAAATGGAGATAGAGATTTCTATGGTGCAACTGGTCTGTATCTGAGGCACGTTGCTGGAATTCCCGCAGAGTCTCAAAAGCCTGGACCCGGTAGTCAAGGTAATTCTGATGGAGCCAAAGGCCCACCCCAATTGCCACCGTCTGAAATGTCAAAGATCAAGCAAAATCCAGACACTGGTGTGCCGCCGGTCAATGATAATAGAACGTTTGAGCAGAAGCGTGATGCGGCAGTAGCAGCAGCTGCTGTTGCCGCTGCTCTTGCCGCCGCTGCTGCTGCTAAGCAAGAGACCGTTAAGCAAGAGACCGTTAAGCAAGAGACCGTTAAACTTGAAACTCCTAAGACAGAGACCCCCAAGGTCGAGGCTCCTCCTGCTCCTCCACCAGAACCTAAGCCTGTATATATAGAGCCAAAACCCACAAGTCCACCTGTAGAGAAACAGACGACTACAGCTACCACGCCAACGCCCGTGGTAGAGAAACAGACGACTACAACTACTACGCCAACACCTGTGGCAGAGAAACAGACGACTACAACTACTACGCCAACGCCTGTGGTGGAGAAACAGACGACTAATACAACAGCGCCAGCGCCTTTGCCTGCTGCCGATACTCAAAAGTCTACAGGCCCTCCTCCTCCTCCTGCCGCTGACAGGGTCGTAGTTGTTGCATCGACTCAGGCTGCAGTTGTAGCGGTTGTTGAGAGACCTGCTGTTCAAACTCAAGTAGAAAGAGTTGCTACTCAGGTTGTGGTTGCGCCGGCGCCAAATTCCGGCTCAGAATATAGGGCACCGGCAACTAATACTCCGACTTCTCAAGTTGTTGATACTAGGGTTACTCAGACAACTGTGGTGGACAATCGGCCGAATACTGTTGATAACAGTCAGGCTCGGAATACTACAGACCCTTCGCGGGTTGCTGGTGCACCGGTGCTTAATCCAGCCATTTCAGCTGATGCGAGCAAGGTTGTTGGCGCTCCTATAAATGCTGCACCTGCCGTTGCTGCTCCAGTTGTCGCCACTCCCGTTGTCAGTCGCGACACTGTCTCAGCTACAGTCGTCGATGCAGCTAAAGCTTTGGTAGTCAATACTGGTACTCCCGGTGGTATTCCTCAACCGGTGAGTAACCAATCTGGCGTAAACCCCTCAACCGGTCAGCCTGCAGGCACAGCTTCTCCCGCTGGAGGTGTAATTACCGCTGGAGTTGGCAACCTTTCTCAGCAATCTCTTGGTAATGCTACTGGGGTAGTCGGAGTTGGAACGAATGTAGGCACTGGAACGAATGCAGGCGGCGGAACGAATGCAGGCGGCGGGACGAATGCAGTCGGCGTAACGAATGCAGGCGGAGGGACGAATGCAGGCGGCGTAACGAATGCAGGCGGCGTAACGAATGCAGGCGGCGGAACGAATGCAGGCGGCGGGACGAATGCAGGCGGCGTAACGAATGCAGGCGGAGGGACGAATGCAGGCGGCGTAACGAATGC
>JBIPOV010000085.1:0-25436 GCA_044378815.1 Obscuribacteraceae bacterium (SeqCode)
CATGATGAACCTCCTGCGCCGCTAAGCGCTTTTATTGTTTGTGGATTAAGCAACTAGAACGATACCAGTCGCAGCCCACAGTCAGGTTCATCACTTATTTCAACTAATCTTTTGACATCCTCCTCGTAAAATAATTTTGGGGTAGAACACGGTATCATATAGTATAAACTGAGAAAAACCCAAGTAGCTGGAAAACTGGGGGGGTTAAGGCCCTAGCTTCGTTAAATGGGTAGATGTGATTTAGCTTGCAACTTATGGCAGTCTGTCATATTGATCAGGCCAGTGACTGTGCACCAAGGGCTCATTTTGTCACCAAGACTGACCGAGCTGGTCGAACTCGTCCGCTACTTCTTGATCAAGCTTTTGGGTTTCGTGCCCCAGCCACGCTTTTGCCCCACGCTCAGTGCGAAATTTGCGCATTTTGGCAATTTCGAGATCAACGCCCGTAACTTTGGCTATCCTGATGGCGGATTTTTCATCTGGTGCGAGAATGATATGCTCACCTCCATCGAAGAAGGCAAAGAATGATTCTCGCACAATTAGTTCCTGGCCAGAAGATCCCGCACTAACTGTTGGCATGACTTGCCGGCTTGTCTGTTTTTTTGATGTTGTAGCCATCTGTTGTTACTCTCCTTCTTTTTACCTTAACGGTTTATCTTCCTTGCGGAAGCTTTTTCCGGGAGCAGCTGAAATTGCGCTCTAACGCAAGTGCTGGAGATAGCACTTGCCCGGTTAATGGAACTGACGGGGGTCGAACCCGCAACTACTTCCTTCTAGGAAGCGCTCTACCATTGAGCTACAGTTCTTGTTTAAAAGAAAGCGCAAGAGTCTGCCACCATTGCTGGTGAGCGCACTACTCGCATGTAACGCACTGCCGGGAAATATTTACCAGATGTCGGTTTCTCCTCCAGCACTGACACTGGGAACTGGCGGGATTACGGTTTTGTGTGAGTTTTTGTCTGAGGATATGGGCGCCGTCGCTTCAGGTTTCAGAACTCTTGCCATTGCTCTGCTATAAACGTCAGGTAGACTCACCTCTAGAATTTGTGGCAATTCTACTGCCATTTTATCAGCACGGATGAAGGTCACTTGTGGGTACGCAGCCTGAAGCTCAGTAATTGCATCGAAAAAATGGTCGTTCACAAGGACGTATTTAATACCACCTTTGGCAATTGTGTTGCCCGGTGCTGAAACGACTATAAACCCACCGGTGTCAAAGGGGCGCTCGGCTCCAAAGGCTCCTGCATAGGCTTCGCAGCCGCGTAGTGGCATCTCATATAATGTGCGATCAGCCGAGGCGCCCTCTGACAGCAAATGGTCAAGCGACTTAAGTTGTTGTTCCCAAGTGCCCTTCACCATACCGTGTCCGTTGAAGTGAAACCCTACTTCAGGCTCCAATTCGTCAAGTCCCCTGACTAATCCGAGAGGCATGTTGGAAAGCACTCCGACCGGCGTTACTGGAGGGCTCTCTCTTGTACTAACTTGTTTCTGGTAATCGTGATTGTATTGCTGAGTCAGCGCACGCAATTTCAACCTGGCATTCTGGGCCAACTTAACCATACGTTCATTGCTCAGTCGTTGTTTTTCGTTTGTTGAGTCTACTGAGTTTCGATTGTTTTGTGTATCTTCTATTTGTCTCATATGAGTGATAGCTAAATTGCTTGATTGAGAAGAAAGAGCAAGAGGCTGCCATTGAAAGACAGGCAGCCCAATTGAACAGCTTTGAGCTGAGGAATTACATCCTATTTACGCCACTTGCTGTCAATCTACACCTAATGTTTGTGCGTAAGACTTTGCTAGTCCTAGTACAACATCAGTGTGGTGTAGTTGAGTGGCAAATAAAAATTCCCGATGAGATGGCTGCTGTAAAATTGGTCTTACAAGTATGCAGGAACCTAGAATTTCTTCAGCAAATTTTGCAAACTCTTCGTCAGTAGCAAATTGTTGTTGCCACTCTAGCAGTTGTGGATATTGGCTCTTCAATTCCTCTTGCGCATAGTGAAGTACGACGTCTTTTATCTTATCAGTCGTGAATGGAAAGGAATCTTTAAACAAAAACATACTACAGATGTGTTTGAGCAGAGGATTCACCTCGCGAATTAAAATTCGCTGGCACTTTGTAAATATATCGGTATCACCAATCAGAAGTGCACATACCAGTCTCGTGTCAAAGGCTTTTGCTTCGCATTTCTCTGTATTGACCGTTTTTGGTAGAAGGTCGTCATAACAATCTGGGTTAGTAGTGCACATAAGTCGTAGATTGAAAGCTTCAGCAGTGACCGGAACAGCTTGAACATCCACTGTCTCACCGCAAAGAGCCACGGCCTGCTCAGCCAGAGAAGTTGCATCCGCAGAAGTCTCTGCTAGTTTGGCCAGCTGAGGAAACTGGAGTTTGAGCATCGGCACTAAATAGGCCACGACACCCGCCATAAAATGCATAGGAATAATTTCTGCTTGGTCTTCAAATTGGCAGACTACGTTTAGCAATCTGTGAGCAGTATTTGAACTTAGATAATTTCGATAGTCCGGTATGTTCTTGTAGGAGAGCAACCCGGCAATGAATACAGTGTCACAAGTCATTGAATGTTGCTTAGATTGATTAGACATGGGAACTCCTGCCATTTCGGCAAATTACCAATGATTTTTTGATTGAGGCTTTCGCCCTCTCTGCCAGTGCATTTCAGCGACTGCGGCGCACACTCACGCAAGAATTTCAATTCTGCACTATGCCTCCTCCGAAGTTGGCTTCAGATTTAGGGCTTTTGATTATTGGGATAACTTGAGAGATTGAATAAAAGGTCAAGAAGCTGCCACCGGAAATGTGGAAGCAGCCTCTAGAGTCTTGAGCGCTAATCTTTTATGTCCTTGCAAGTGAGAAAGTCACGAATCTCAGGTGCTGAGAACAGCACCGTTTTTCCAGTTCGTGTCACTTTATATGCGAGGTGTGTTGTTCCACGCACTGCCCGGCTCTGCGTCTTCCGCGTGGCTTGGTCTTGGGGCAGAACAAATTTTTCTTTCTGACCATCCCAATACTCTTCGTAGAGGCCTTGGACGAATTTCAAAGCTTCTTCTTCTGTTTGGAAGATAAGTTTGTGTGAGCCCTGCATCGTAGCAGAACTTTTCATTCGGATGAAAGTATTATAAGAAGCAGGGCGTACTAACGGTTTTGCAGTATTCATAGTTTGTCTCCTGTATGAATCAGAGTTGTTTGTTGTTTTGCTTAGATTTCTGCTCGAGCCGATATTAATTTCTCGGTGAGATGATTAACATCAGCAAGAGCATTGAGCCGGTAGGCTGCCACCAAAATTGAGGCAGCAGCCTGTCTAGGGTCTAGCGCCAGTCGCGTGGGTCACCACCGACTTGTTTGGCGAAATCCAAGTCTGATTGACTGATTGAGCCTGTCCAGTTTGTGACTATCACTGTTCCGATTGTTCTGGCAGTAGCTGCTGGTTTAACAGTGATTTGGGTTTTAGTCGTGTTTCGGTTTGCCATGATGTTCCAGTAAGTTCCCGTGAAAAAGAAGTCGGGAACAGTGGTGCAACGGGATTCGAACCCGCATTCCTCTCAGCTTTAGCCGAGCGCTCAGACCATTGAGCTAAGCACCAATTTGAGAAATAGAGTTAGCTTCCTATTTGCCTGTCGGCCGCTTTAGAGCTGCTGGCACTGATTTCGGATGCGGTTTCGGTGTTGGCCCCGATGTTGGGGTTTTAGCCCTTGCAGAACTGAAAGTGAACTTCGTATGATCAATGACCATACGCTCTAATTGCCACTTTGTTCTGTCCTCCATCTCCCGGTAGAGCATGTCAGCCTGTGTCTGTGCATCAGGGCAGCTGGTTAGCTTTGTCAGGCTTACGACGAATGGGGACACTCCGTCGGAAATATTGAAGTAGGTGACTACTTTGCCCAGGCTAACCTTAAGGTTTACGCGGTAGGTAAGATATTCATCTCCGAGTTGAAAAGAAACGGACCCGTTTATGGCTGTCGCGATTGCTTGGGAGTTCTTCCTCTCAAACAAACCGTTGAGTAGATCAGCGAAGAGTTTTGATTGATTAGACATTTGAGTTTCCTCTGATTCCTTGAATGTGTGTTTTTTTTCTCTCTGCCAGCATTGATTCCGGCACACGAAAGTGCAGGAATGAAGTTGCTTTGATGGCTTATTTGTCTGTGTCTCGGTGGTTGAAAATGCTTTGTTGGATTGGTGTTTTAGATAGTTACTAAGCGTGGCAAAAGCACGCTGGTGCAGGCAATTGTTCGCGCGCTATTGAACGATGCTCAAATGTCTGTTTGCTTGGTGCTTACTTATCTCGTGAGCCTTCCCTGGTCTATCTCTTGGGGTACCCCAAAAGACCAATTGGAATATTGGCTGCGGCCTTCGCGAGGTTGTTTATGCGTAGTTACCGCATGTGAAACTAGATATTATCGCGCGCTAACAGTCGAGGCTTTCTCTGCAGCTTATGCCGCTATTTAACTTTGTACTCTTGGGCAAATTTTTCTGCTTCGACATTCATTTGTACTTGCCGTAAATATCTCACCGAGCTCGCAGCGGTCTCTCTAACTTCAGAGCTTGCGGCACCATAGGCGTCCTTCTCACCAGTGATCACCTTGCGATACAACCTAATTGTCGGGGCGTGAGCCTCTGGTTTTCTTTCAAACTGATAGCGCTGCTCGCGCGCCGCTATCAGATCATGTAATGAATCGATCACTCGCGCGTCGCTCAAACCGTGAGCAACAGCCATTACATCGCAAGCATCTGAAAACAACAGGAATAGCCCTTCTTCTGATGAGTTAACGAGCTTATTTTTGCAGTAGTTGGCAATTTGCTTTGCGCCTTTGTAGGCGGCCTCGTCTTTATATTTAACAGTTTCCTTTCGTAGTTTAAGTGCTTCCCGGTACAAAGGCCATGGTGCTTCGCGCGGGCAGCTGTTGGTGTCTGCAATCAGCTTGCCCCAGTGTTCAAAGCGAGCCGCCAGTGCCGTTTTGTTTTTAGCAAATGCATTGCTGGCCAGATTAATTGCCTTTGAAACATGAGGAGAAGCCTCATCGTCCTTCCCTTTTTGATACAGAAGAATACCCCAGCGCGCTTCACTCTCTGCCAAGCGAATGTCTTGCGCTCCCCACTTGCTGGCTATAGCAACAGCATCACGCGCAGCAATGTAGTTTGGCTGGCCATAGCCCTCGCGCGAATTGAGCGCTTGCGTGAATTTTTCAGCCCAATCATCTGCGTTAACGAATGCATAATTTGGCCAGTTTGGCGCTATCTCGGCGTTAAGTGATTTAGCCCTAGTATCCTGAGCTGAGGCCCTAAGCGCGAGCACCTTATAATGCATCGGCTCGGCCAGCTCCCAGTCAAGTACAGTGAAATTGTTAGCCTTTTGCAGGCTGATACCATTCTCCAGAGTGTCGCAAGCCAGTTTATAGCGCTTATTTTTGTAGTACATTTTGCCTAGGAAACAATTATATTTTGCCTGCTCTAGCAAAAAGTATCTGTTATCCGTCATGCTTCCAAGTATTTCGGTTGAGAGCTTAGCGCAACTTTCTGCATCAGCGAAGCGATTGTTCTTGACCAGAGTGATGCTCAATTTCGATAGCTGCTCAGCCAATTTTAAACTTATTTCGGAGGATGGTTCGTCTTTTCTCGTTTTACTAGCTTTCCAATTGTTGCCGGCTGTTTTAAGCTCAAATAAGGCCTTTTCCACTTGCCCAATCTGCAAATACATTGCAGCGAGTGGCAGCTCGATTTGTATCTGTAACCGATAATCTTTAGGGAAATCCCGGGCGGTAATCTTCTTCGACTTTAAGAACATATTTTCCGCTTCTGGATAGCGCCTTTGCTCGAGATAAAGTTGCGCCAGCTGATCAGCCGAGTTTGGACTAAACTCAAAGCCCTGCTTCTCGCCAATACTCACGGCTTGAAGAAAGAACGACTCGGCTTTCTTCTTTTCGCCTCGCTCCAGCGCTTCGCTTCCATGTTGGTGCAACTTTCCGACTGCTTCGACAATGGCAACTGCCGGCGGAGAATAACTTAGTGCCAGAGTAATTGCTATCGAGGCAATGAGTGTCTGCTGTGCGACAAATTGTAAGTTAAGGATATTCATTTTACTGTCATGCTAATTTTATGCTCGCGCTCAGCCCATCCCGCAGCCCGTACAGATCTGCTGGATTTTCAGCCTGAGCGTAGCAAGGCGAGCACTGAAGGTAGTGAATTCTTGCAACTTGCCAGCTTTGTGAAGGTATTCTGTGTAGACCGTCAGAAACCGCTCAGGATAGATCTCGCCCTTCGAGGCGAATTTTTTATCCTGGCGATCATAGTAGTTTTTTGCTAAATTGATATGCTTCTCGGCTTCAGACAGCTGGCCAATATGGGTTTCGGCTTCGCATAAAGACTCGGCAATTGGTACCAAATCGTAGTTAACAAAATTTGGTCCGCGCGAGTGTCCCTCATCTGCGCGCATGGCGAACCATTTTTTCAGGTATGGTTCAGCCTTGGTGTAGTCTTTCATCTCCATGTACAAATTTGCCAGCGACTCGACTTCACTCATGTCGCGCGGATTTTGTTTGATAGCGATAGCCATTCGACGCTCCAGGTAGGGCGCCACCTTTTGCAGTTGACCAGCGCTTTTGTAAAAGGAGGCCATGGAGCTCAAGCCGTTTATCAAATTGAGATCCGAGGGGCCGGGCTCCTTTTCCCAAATCGCCAAAGAACGCTTCTTATACTCTTCAGCTTTCGCCATCTGCTGAGTATTTTTCAGGTAGTCTGCCATTTTGTTATAGGTGCGCGCAAGCAGGCGGTTATCCTCGGCAGCACTGGCGCTTCTTAGTGAAACGACGGTTTCATATGTCTTGGCTGCGTCAGCGTTCTTGCCGTTGCTACTCTGACGTTCAGCTAATGACTCGTACATGGCGGCGAGTTGCAACTTGCTGCCGCCCGATTTTTGTTGCGCTGTTATCGCTTCATTGAGCGAAACAATCACCGCATCGTCATTGCCAGAAGCGAATGGGTAGCTGCGCGGCTTCGTCATTTCGCACTGTGCTAGCAGGTGCATCATGCGCGCAATTATTGGGTCGCTTGGCTTCAACTGCGCCTGCATGAGCCGAAGAACTTTTCGAGCAAGGCGCGTTGAGTCTCCAGCGCGCTTTAGCCCATTATCCATAGCTTGCTCGAGGCCGTCGGCCAATTGGGCGGCGCCTTTTCCTTTCTTTGCCTCGACAATCTCGATGGCGCGGTTTATGGCATCTGTAGCTTCTGCCGGTTTGCCTAATCGTGCTAAGACCGGAGCCAGTGCCATAAGTGAGGCTTCCACCGGCAAACTCTCGGGGCCGAAGCGCTTTTCTCTAATAGCAAGGGCTTTGGCATAGTGTTCGGTGGTGATGTTGCCAACGAGTGATTTGTAACGGCCCCACAGCATCTCGACATCGGCCAGTCGTGGATCTGATTCCCCGAAAATTCGGGCCTCTAATTCAGCTTTCTGTAAGGCTTTCCAGGCTTCGCTTGAATGATCGTCTTTGGCACCTCTCTTGCGGGCCGCAGCCAGGTTGTCTACCGAAGACTGTGCCACTTTCAGGTATTCTGCGAACGAGTCTTTGGCCGGTGACTTACCGGCTGCCGTTTGAGCGTTAGTTTCCGGCTTATCTGATGGGGTAGCCATTGCAGCAGGCGGTGGGTTTAAATAGCGAAGAAATAGACCCAGGCAGCATAACACGCGAATCTTATACTTATTCATGCATAGCTCCGAGGAAGAACAGATCTCTTCGATTATAAACAGGAACATTTTATCTTGCTGCCAAAGCACCAAAGCCGTTGGTACAAAATGCCTTTCAACTGGGTATAGATTCTTTCACTGGCAACAATATTTTTCGTACCTACAAGAACTTTGTTTCATTTCTGAACTAGCATAGTCAAGGTCCATAGTATGAATCCTCATTGGATGAAGCTTTCTCAAACTGCTGCTCAAGCTGCTTCTAAGGGAAATTACAGCTGTGCAGAGGCTACGTGGTTAGCGGCACTGCAAGAGGCTGAAGATTTTGCTGTAAGTGACCAAAGACTAGTTCAGACCCTTGAAGGTCTTAGTGAAGCTTTCCGCAAGCAAGGCAAATTTAGGCAAGCGGAAAAGCCCGCGCGAAGGTTGCTAGAAATTTCTCGTCAGGTTCACGGTAATGACCATATTAAGTCTGCAGTTGCTTCTCACAATTTAGCCATTATCTATCATATGCAGCAGAAATATGGGCAGGCTGAACCTCTCTATAAGCATGCTCTGGCAATTAAGACGAAAATTTTAGGGGCCGCCGATCCGGATGTAATACAGCTTTTATACAGCTATTCAGAACTATTGAAAAAAACGTATAGGGACGATCAGGCCGAAAACTTGACTAGGTGTGCTCGAGCATCCGAGGATTTGTCTGTTAGTGCCAAGGCCTCTAAGTTGGCCGCAAGTATGGTTAAGCAGGCCCCAGTCTGGTCGCACAATGCAGCTACACGCGAAGTTAGTCATATGGTATCGGCCAACCAGTCGGTTAACTCATCAAATTATGACCAGGTCGATGGATTTGATGGGAGGTCCCTTGGTCAAGTTACAGCCGAGCTAAAAAGACAAGAAACTTGGGAAGAGTTACAGGAGTCTGCTGAGGCAGCGCTAGCTGCGGGACAAGTTGACCGCGCTCTGGCGATATGGAATCGGGCTATTTTAACCGCAGAAAATTTTCCTTCTACTGATAGTCGTTTAGCTCAGTCACTAGACCGTGTTGGTGAGATTTTTTTCAATTCAGAGAAATTTGAGCCAGCTGAGGTTGTCTGGTGGCGAGCTTTACAGATAAAGCAAGGAGTTCTTGGTAATTTTCACCCAGCTGTTGCTCGTACGACAAATTATTTGGCCAAATTGCATTATTTGTTGGGTCGCTACGCTGAAGCCGAATCGTTCGCATTAAAGTGTCTCAATATTTACCAGCGCTCTCTTGGCCGGGAACATCCAACCGTGGCAACTTGTATGCATAACCTCGCTAGTCTTTATCATATTCAAGGTCGCTATGCAGAGGCCGAGGAGCGCTACAAGGGTGCCCTTGCTATACGAAAGAAGGTGCTTGGTCTTCAGAATCCTGAGACACTCAGTTTAACTAAGAGCTACGCTGATCTTCTTAAGACTTTAGGTCGCGATGCTGAAGCCCATCACTTAAACTCCACAAGCAATGGCTTTGTCTCTGGTAGCTGGAAAGCAATTACTGTGCCAGACGATCAAGCTCTCACAAAAACGGCCGAAGTTTGTATGTTTTGTGGGGTAGCGCTCGGTACTTTGAACTCTTGCCCCAGCTGACAGACCCGCAGGGGAAAGGCATTTTAGCTAGGGTGTAGATTTTTTTATCAGCGGTGGGTCAACATTTTGGTTCACTTTGTCTAAAGCTGGTCCGCAATCGAAACAAGCCTTGGAAAATTGAACCAGTTTTTTAGAAATCGCGAAGGTTATAAATCGCGAGGCATTGAACTTGCCAGTTTTTAGATATGGAATAGTCACACTTAAAGCTTCATGGTGTATGAGGGATTAGTGTATCGACATTTAGCGGAGCATCAGTTTGATGTTTCGGCGGATGTAGGTCTAATAGTAGAAAAGGTAAAGCATTTAAGATGCCGAGACTTGAACAGTTAACTCCAGTAGCACCTAAAGAAAACGACGTCAGTCTTAATCTTCTAGACGTTTCAAGGGGGGCTTCCACTGTCGAGCGGCTGGTCCGCTCACCGGAGCTTACAGACCAAGAGTTTCAGAAGGCCAAAGCGTTAGCTAAACATCTAGATAGATATGAGCTTAACGCTTCACTCGATGACCTTAGGGCGCTCTCTCGCGATCCTGAAAGCGCTTTGAAAGTTTTGAAGCGCACTAAGACAATCTCCGATGGCGACGGCTATTCTCTCAGGCTACTCACTGTTAAAGATGCTAACGGCGAAGAACAGCTCAAAAATATTGATGTGGTATCAAGATTTCATGGCCAGCATCATCGAATTGAAGCTGGTACCGGTAAGTACAGCCGTTGGACTGATATTGGCGACGGCCAGCTGTTGTCTCAGCCTTCACTAGAGAAAGCGAGTGAGCTGGTCTTTTTGTTGAATTCTAACAAGTTAAATGCAGTCATTGACCGAGTTAGGCAGTTGGCTGTAGATCCAGAAGTGGCAATGAAAATGTTTACTTGGGCAAAGAAACAGGATAACGGTAAAGGCCTTTCATTGAATCTACTCACTCACAAAGACGAAGCCGGAAAGATTCACTTGAGGCAGGTTGATATAGTTTCGCCTTTCAATGATGATCATCACCGCATTGAGATGGAATCAGGGCGTTATAGTCGCTTAAAAGAAATAGGGGAGCGCGGCAGTAACCACTTTCTCTCCCCTCGGGCCGCTGATGCTTTTCAATCAGCATTTGAGACAGCAAAAAAACATGGAGTCGAGCTTGAAATTAACTCTTCATGGCGCTCTTACCGTGATCAAACAAGACTCTACAAGAACCTCGTGAACGTATCACCAGTGGCCTGGCCTGGCACTTCTATGCATGAGTTGGGTCTCGCTGTTGATATTGAAAACTACGGTGCGGCTCTGCCTTATCTTTCAAAAGCTGGCTGGTATTGGCCCAATTTGCCTAAGGATCCCTGGCACTTTGAGTACCGCAGATAAGTTCTTATCCTAAGCGTTGAGGCGCAGTGAGTCCTTCTCTCTGTCATCCTTGACCCAGTATTCGTAGGCTGATACTGCCTTGAAGGCGTTAATCAGATTGCCACTTTTAACTTCTTTCAAGGCCGCTTTTGCGTTGAATGTTTCTTTGCTTGCCTGCTCTATTTTTTGTTTAGCGTCTTTGAAATAGTCAAAGCCACCAAATTGTGAACTGTTCAAATTGCCTTCTGTTGCAGACAACTTTGCCAGCTCAGCACTAAGGTCGATTGCTTTGGCTTCAGTATTAGCTTGTTGCTTGTAAATCGTTGGCTCTTCCATCATCTTTTCTCCCTAAGCTTTCTTAGGCTGTTTCAATTGTGGGGGTAGTAATGAAAAAGACTGAAGCGTCTGATGTAGGACTCGCCTTTTCGCTTTACAACTTACTTTTTTATCTGTGACAAAACCATACCCGAGGCCGCAGTTAACCTAAAAGTTAATTAGAGCGCAAAAAAAAAGTCAAAATGAACAGAAATAGAAATGAGAGAGTAAGAAGTTAGTAGCTTTGAAGTTACTAACTTCCTCTCTCATGATCGATTACTTTGAGCGACTTCTCTCAACGGCTATTTGATCAACTGTGCCGCTTTTTTAAGCATTTCCGGAAAGTGGTGAGGATATTTTTTCAGACCCCAACCCTTCTTCAGGCCGATGTAGTAAACTTTTCGCTCCGATTCTGAGAGTTCAGCCAAGGCTTCAGTTGATGGAATTTCGACCTGGCAATTCGCTACCGCTAGACCTAAATTGAACTGCTTTAAAAAGGGCTTTTCACCGTTTTCATACTGAGCAATCTCAGCGGCGTCTTGGTGGAGGAAGATTGTGAGGTATTTGTGTCCATACTCAAGCTTGGTAGTTTTGTGGGTCTTCTCGTAGAGAAGCCATTCCGCCTCATTGTCAAAGTCTGTGCGACTTTTCTTGGCACCGAGGGCGGCATCAATTCGTGCTGTGTAGACAGCGGTCGGTTGGTATTCGGTAAAACTCATAGCGTTTCTCCAATTGAATTTTGACTTTGGGCTTGATAGAAGGTTCTTGGCGGCATTTTGTATGTCGCCAAGAAACTAAGTAGCGAACATTTCATTAATGACCGCTGTTTTTGGTAATTGATGGACGGGCCGATGGATTGAGCTTAGTGGGAGCCGTTAGCAGAGGTTCGGCGCGCAAATGCTCCAGAACTGTCTTGTACGAGACAGCCTCTGCTTCCATCGGTGGGTATACCCTGGGTCGAAAACCAACACCGTGACCATTAGTTGGCAGTTCTCCACTTGGAGTGATTCGTCGGTCGATGATATCTTCGTACTCAGGTGGCACCCACAGACCGTAGCTTGCCCAAATAAAGCGCATGCCCATAGCCTGTGCTACCCCGCCATCTTTCAGCAAGTTGTCGCCAACAAAAATGGATTCTTCTGCAGTGGCGCCAAAGGCTTCCATTGCAGCTTTTAGGCCTCGAGGATCGGGTTTTTCAAATCCTTTTTCCAGCTTGACGCTGATATCAAATGTGTGCGGGCGATGCGACAGTTCTTTGATTCGCTCAAGGCCGTAAGTGATGTCCTCTGGATCAACGAACGAGGAAACATCTGGCAGCGGACAGTCAAGAGCGAACAGTCCTGTAACTGGTCCGTCCAGTCTCATATCACAGGCTCTTGTTAAAGCCATGAAATGGGGAGCATCGGAAACAATGACGACTGTAATGCCCAACTGTTGTAAGGCATAGAGTGTTTCGGTCACGTCTTTAAAGGGCCGCAAGTAGTTGTGGCGGTTATCGTCTAAGTGTTTCCAAAATGGAATGACAAATTGATCACGAAATTCAGCGGCGGTGCCCTTGAACTCCTTGCGAAATTTTGTCATTTCCATCATCCACCCATATTCATGGGTGCCGAACTCTTGAGTAACGCGGCCAATTTCGCGCTCTAAATCTACTATTGCAATGCCATGTTTGGCATGCATTTCGTTGATGTAGTCACGAATAGCCGGACAATAGTAGCCCCAAAAGAGACCTAAAGTTGAATCCATGTCGGTAAACACGAATTTGACAGGTTTAGTCTCAATTTGGTTGAGCTTTCTTGTATTACCTAAGTGATTGCGCTGGCCTGGGGCGCAGCGCTTTCTTTTCTTGCGTGGCGTAGTCATAAGTTAGCTCTAAAGTAATTGAATTCGAGCAGCAAGCAGATTGATACTTACAGTCGGTTGAACATGGAAATTTCAGACTCTCTGTAAGAAGCCTGATGGGTGGTAGATACAAAATCAAAGATTCAGCGTTGCTCGACTTAAGTTCAGAGCAGATCTATAGAATTACCTATTGCTCTCTAATTTTCGTCAAGTGCGATTCTTTCAAAGCAGACTAATTTGCTTTCACCGCTAGAGTGAGTAAATGTAGAAGACTTGGCAAAGCCGAAATCTTCGTCTGGCAGCCACTCTCCGATTCGTGAATAGCCCAAGCTGGTAAGTAGGTTTTCTAAGTCTTCAAGACTTTCTACCCTGAAACTGGATTGGGCTAGGCCTTCGAGAATCACAGATGCTTTGATAGTCATAATTTAGTTTGGAGTAAGTGGGGGGCAAACTTTTTACGCATACTAGCTATCGAGTTTACCAGGTCGTTTAAAGACGACCAACTAAAGAACCCTCGAGGGAGCAAGAAAAATCTTGGTAAAGAGGTATTTTGAATTGGTTTGGTCGATTTCACTCGGGAGATTTGTGTAAAGTTTGATGCCTTAGTATTCACAATAGATAAGTGCTCGAGCAAGAGCGGAAGCAAGAGGTAGAAAGGGCTTTCAATTGCTGCCGTAAGGCCCAAGACGCTTTTGTGTGCGAAAGATCAATCAGTCTTCTAGTAAACAAGCTTAGCTTGCGATAGCTGGCGCATATCAAAGCTATTGAATTTGCACGCTATCAGAGCTTGCGGCGGTAAAGTCTGTTTGGTCTTGGCTTAACTGGATTGAGCCGAACTGGATAGAACTGAACTGATTCCTTGCAGTCATGGAATTGTCACAATGAGACTGCTAATACTTGAAATCGCAATCAATCATCAAGTGCTAGTGCGAAACACCCTTCGGAGACAAGGAGTCTCTTCTTTTGATTGTTTCTATTGATGGCAATGCTTTTTCAATTCAGTATGTGCAGCATTTAGGCAGTCAACCAACGATTGTTTTGCTGCATCCACTGGCATCTTCTATCGAGCTTGAAGACAGACTAGAATTTCCGGATTGGCGCTTGTGCGGGGTTTCTCATTCTCTGTTGCGTTTTGATTTTCCCGGTCACGGCCGCTCTCATAGTCAGCATAACTACCAGAAACTTACCTGGCGTGCCCTGGCCGAAGACCTTTGCAAGCTTTTGCGCGAGTTGTCTGTTGACAAGATCGTTTTGGTTGGGTCGTCGATGGGGGCCGGGGTATCTTTGCATGCTGCGAGCATAGTTAGACGTTTTGATATTGACTTGCAAGGTCTAGTTTTGATTGTTCCGCCTACATCCGGTAAGGCCAGACAAAGGCTTGCAGATATCTACAAAGACTGGGCTTCGATAATACGAAAGAGTGGTTGCGCTGAGCTTGTGCGGCTTTGGCGTATGTCGCCAGCAACAGCATTCTTTGAACGTGAATTTCCGGAAGCTCGCGAAATTAGTTTCAATGATTTTATTGCTCGCGATCCAATGTCAATGGCGGCAGCCTTTGAAGCCGCTGCCGTGTCAGATTTTCCTGGCATAGATCAATTGAACAGCATCAAGTGTCCTGTGCGAATTTTGGCCAGAATAGACGATCCGATTCATCCGATTTCGGCTGCCGAAGAGATTGCGAGAGTAATTGATGGTACACAACTTTCAATTGCATCGCGGGGAGATGATGTAAGAGCATGGCCTCAAGCTGTTACCAACTTGATCAATTCACTATAGTCGACTTAGTTAGTAAAGCGCAGCCCTAGGTCTGCTACGAGCTTTAGATCGTCATCTTGGTCATTATTGGGTGTTGTAAGCAGCTTGTCTCCGGCAAAGATTGAATTGGCACCGGCCATAAAGCAGAGAGCTTGGGCCTCAGGGCTTAAACTTACTCGGCCGGCAGAAAGGCGCACTCTGGCCTGTGGCATTAGTATTCTTGCTATGGCAACCATGCGCACCAACTCAAAGACATTGAGGCCCTTGCTCCCGGCAAGAGGAGTACCAGCTACTGGCACCAGAACATTGATTGGGACAGATTCTGGATGAGAGGGAAGATTGCAGAGTGTATGCAATAAACCAACTCTATCTTCAATACTTTCACCCATGCCGATGATACCGCCGCAGCAAACCGATATTCCTGCCTGCCTTACGTTTTCTAGAGTTTCAAGCCGTTCTTCGTAGACTCTAGTTGAGATAATTTCGCCGTAGTATTCGGCACTGGTATCAAGGTTGTGATTATAGGCGGTTAGCCCGGCAGTCTTCAATCTTGCGGCTTGCTCAGCGTTGAGCATGCCGAGAGTGCAGCACACTTCCATCCCCGTTTGTTGACTAACACCTTCAACCATACTAATTACTCTGTCAAAGTCTTCGCCATCGGTCACTTGACGCCAGGCTGCTCCCATGCAAAAGCGTGAGCTTCCCTGGCTTTTGGCTTGAGTCGCTGCTTCTAGCACTGATTCAAGTGAGAGTAAACCTAGATTTTCTACACCGGTTTGATAGCGGGCTGATTGTGGACAGTAAGCACAGTCTTCAGAACAACCACCGGTTTTTACTGAAAGCAAAGTACAGCGCTGTAGTGCCTGGCTGTCATGATACTTGCGGTTGACGCCAGCGGCAATAAATACTAGATCGAGCAGAGGCTTTTTGAATAGTTCCTCAATCTCGGCTCTCTTCCAGTCGACTCTGACTTCGCTTTGCTCTAATAACTGCACCTATCGCCCTCCTCGGCTATTTGAACTAGTATTGCCAGTACTTACCTCTCGTACAACTTGATCAACGATGTCGTAGGCTTTCTCTAATGCGTCATCGCTGATGCAGTATGGTGGCATCATGTACAAGACTCTTCCCAGCGGCCGCAGAAGCAGCCCTCTCTCTAAAAACCGCTCTCTCATGAAGGCTGATACACTGCTAAAGTAATTGTTTTCGCTAAACGCCGTGATATCTGCAGCCACGATGGTACCGCAAACACGTAAATTGGCAAGACCAATATTTCTGCTCCAATATTGCTCTATTAGAGTTCTATGCAAGGCTTCCATTCTTTTGAATTTAATTTCGCCCTCTTCCATTAGATCCATTGAGGCACAAGCCGCCGCGCAGGCTATTGGATTAGCCGTATAAGAATGACCGTGGGCTAGCATATCTCGAGTTTCGAAAGAGAGAAATGAGTCGTAGATTTCTTCAGTTGCCACTGTAGCCGCCAGTGGCAAGAAACCGCCGGTGATACCTTTCGATAGGCAGATAATATCGGGTCTAGTGTTGCAGCGACTAGCGGCGAACCAATCACCTGTGCGACCAAAGCCAGTCATTACTTCGTCGTAGATGAGCAGTATATTGCGCTCACGACAGATACTTTCTAGTTTGCGCATAAAATCAGGCGAGCATATGCGCATACCTGAAGCACCCTGAACCAGTGGTTCAATTATTAAAGCGGCAAACTCTTCTGGTTCCTGATCTAACTTTTCAAGTAATAGGGCCACACTCTGAGCTTCTCTTTCTGCTACTAAAGTGTTGTTATCTGCCTGGTAAGGAAAAGGGATAAATTCAACAGCAAGAGCACAATCACTTTGACTGCTGTGTAAGCCGCTAGAAGCGCCTATAGCCATCGAGCCAAAAGTGTCACCATGGTAGCCGCCTTCGAGGGCCAAAAACCTCTTTCTTGAGCCAATTCCTTTGTTGAACCAATACTGCTGAGCCATTTTCATGGCTACTTCAACTGCTGTAGAGCCGTCATCGCTAAAAAAGACTCGATTGAGACCGCTGGGTAGATGTTGCACCAGTCTTAGTGCCAGTTCTTCGGCTGGCGCGTGAGTGAAGCCGGCAAAAATGACATGTTCTAGGCTTTGAGATTGGCGATGAATAGCATCAACAATGTGTGGGTGGCAATGACCGTGAAGGTTTGTCCACCAGCTTGAAATTAGGTCGAGCAGTTCTCTGCCATCTTCCAGATGTAAGTAAGCCCCTTTGCCGCTTGCTACCTTAAGAGCTGGGCTAGCTGTTTTCATTTGCGTGTATGGCCGCCAAATCTTAGCAGCTCCTTCACTCTTGTCTTGGCAAGGCTTAGTCAATGTTTGCATTAATGTTTCTCCAACACGGCAAGGATAATTTGATAAGACAGCTCTACTTTTCCGGGTGAATAGAGAGAGTCCCAAGCCTTAACTAGTCGATTAAAGTCACGAGCTGAAAGTTTTCTCTCTGGTTCACCTGGCATTAACAGTTGTTTGCTGGCGCCAGCCATTTTTAGTGACTTGAAAAAGTCGCGCGAGCTTTTGAACCGCTGTGTTACTACCGACTCGTGCAGTGCACCAGCGAACTTTAGTTGACTAAAAGTTTTGTGTAAGTCTTGATGGGCAGGCAGTGGGTTCGCTGTGAAGTGAACTTCAGCTAGATCGCAAGCCTGTCGCCACTCTGGAAACGATTCAGAGCCAGGTATGGCTATGGCGAGTCTACCACCAGGAATGAGAACGGCAGATATTGAGCGCAGCGCAAAAGGTAAATCGTACATCCATTGCAGGGCAAAAGATGACACCACGAGATCTGCTGAAAAATTGGGATGGAAGAGAAACTCACTGAGGCGGTTGCAATCTATTTCTTTTAGGCGAGTGCTGGTGTGTGCGAACTCTCCTCTAATGCTTCTCTTTAACTTTTGTAGCATGGCTTTGGAACCGTCAACACAGAGAAAATAGCTCTCAGGAAATAGTTCAAGCAGTGGCCTCGTCAAAATGCCAGTGCCACAGCCAATTTCGAGAACTGATAGTGGTCTGGCTATGATTTTTGAGACTCCTGCGCTCGATGGTCCAGGAGTTGAAAAATTTTCTGGTTGGTATTCTTGCTTAAGCAGCTGCATTAAAGTTTCTGCTGCAATCTTTTGCACCACCGCATGGGTTTCGTAGGTATCTACGTAGAGCGAAAATTCTTTGACAACAGGATCAGGCACAGCACTCACTCCTTGTTTCATTGAGAGTTAGAATAATCTTGGTAATCAAATCGATGCAGGCATTCGTGTGGCTAAGGGGCAAGTCATGGCCGGCGCGGCAAATCAGTGTTTCCGCGTTCAAAAGACGGGCTAACGAAAGACTTTGCTGTTCTGATATTAGTGTGTCTTCTAAACCGTGCACCACAATGGCCTTAGACTTCAGCTTCGATAGTTGACTGTCTTCAGAAATGTCTATTTGATCAAGCAGGTGTAGGTCAGCCGCTAAACGCTCTGTTGAAAACTCTAGAGCTGAAAAGCGAAAGCGCTTAGCCGGGTCGGTAATTTTATAAAAATCGCATAGCACTGCCAATGGCACTCGTTTCAAACGCGAGAGCATTCGCCCAACTAATAAGCGACTGCGACGTTCGCCACCTGGCGCCTCTTTGTGAAAGTTCAAAAACGAGCAGACTGTAACTAGGTAATCGGCTCTGGCTATGACTTCTGCTGGTAGCAGATGAAGACCAAGTGAGTGAGCTACTACAATTAGCAATTTATCGCTGTCAATACTTTTTGAGGCACCCCTATTTAAGTCACTATTCTCTAAGTCAAAATGACCTGAAGCAGTGGCGGCATATTCCATACTAGCGACGGCGACCGGGTCACCAAAATAACCACGGTCTGGCAAAATTGTCTTTATACGATAACCTCTTGGCCAAGGCTGTTTCTCTAGAGCTTCGACCCAGCTAGAAAAGAATGTTCGATCATAGCCCCAGCCATGCTGCATGATAATTTCAATATACATGGCTGACTCTCTTGTATTTGAGCAAGGCTGCAAGTAATTTCTCAAGATCCTCTTGCCTGTGGGCTGAGGTTATCGAAAAACGCACTGCTGAAGTGTCTTTTCCTGTTGTTGGTGGTCTTAGGGCTACTGCTAAGAAACCGCTTTGAGCTAGAAAAGCACTAAGGGTCAGTGCTTCTCTTTCGCTTTTGAGAAATATAGAAACTATATTTGACATCGAAGCGCCAATGTCAAAGCCCATGGCAGTAAGTTTTTCGCGGAACCATTTTGACTGGCTCTGGAGATAACTGCGCTCTTCTTCAAGAAGTGGAATTAGGTTTAAGGCTGCGTCGATTGCACCAAGAACCGCTGGAGGCAGTGCTGTGGAGTAGATTAGGCCGGGGCAATAATTGACCAGATATTGTTTGTCAAGATTCGAGCAAAGCACATAGCCACCCATGGAGCCAATTGCTTTACTGAAACAACCCATAACTATATCTATGTCTTTGCGACCCGCGGCAAAGCCCATACCTTGCGCGCCAAAAAGACCAATTGCGTGAGCTTCATCAAGGTATATTTTGCTGCCTTGGGCTGAAGCAATGGCGGTTAAAGAGTTTAAGTCTTGCAATGAGCCATCGACGCTGTAGACTGACTCGGCTATTACCCAGTTTGAGTCTGATTTATTAGTTGGGTCGGCTAGTCTTTGTTTGAGATCGTCTTCGTCTAAATGGGCAAATCTTGTCAGTCTGCACTTAGAGAGTCGCAGTCCTTCGATAATGCTGCGATGAATGGCACTGTCTGCCACAACTCTAGACGAGGCATTGAGGAAGGTTGGCAGCACCGTTGAGTTAAGTTGAAAACCTGAAGGGAAAATCAGTGCAGCTTCGAAGCCGGTTAACTGTGCAAGTTTGCGTTCAAGCTTTTCGTAACAGTCAATATTGCCCGAAACTAGACGGGAGGAGGGGCTTCCAGCTCCGTATTTTTGAATGAACTCGATAGACTTTTCTTGAACTAGCGGATGTCTTGATAGGTTTAAGTAGTCGTTGCTTGAAAAATTGATCAGGCTTCGACCCTGATAGATCACCATAGGTGGTATCAATGGTGTCAGGCTTTTTAGAGTGCGACGGCTGTCGTAGCTAGCATCGATAAGTGCTCCGTGAATTAGAGCGGGCAATAGTAACCTCGCATTCGACCAAAGAGAATAACAATATAGATTGGATTAGATGAGGAGATCTTAGGTCATAGCGAGTATTTTGCAACAGAAAAGCACCATAAGTGATACCTAAGTACAAATAGTTAGGCTAACAAAGATCTTTTTGATTAATGGCGGCTCAGTATTTGGCTGTGATAGCTAGCGCTATCACTTGCTCTCATGCCATTGGAGAATTGAGCGAGGGCTTGCATAGAAGGAACAAGCGCCATCCGTGTTGAGACAGCTTGCAAGGCTATCAAATGAAGCATTTCAGACACCGTGGTCGAGCGGTCTGGAAGAATCGCAGACTTGTACTTCCCGATTTGTTGTAGGCTGTTTTGTGGTCTGGCCGATTTCCATAGTTCAATCACAGTGGCAGTGTGAACCAGAAGGTGCTGCCCTCCCCTGGCTCTGAGGTTACGCCGATAGAGCCCCCGTGTGCTTCAACTATTTTCTTGCAAATAGCAAGCCCAAGACCCGAGCTAGACCCTTGCTTAAAATCATCAGCAGAAGCTTGACCGAAGCTTTCGAATATCTTTTCTTGCATCTCAAGGGCAATACCGCGACCTTGATCGGAAATTGAAACTTGTACAAAGCCATTGAGTTCCCGAACCGAAATATCGATTTTGCTCAAGGAGGGCGCAAACTTGCAGGCGTTGGACAGAATATTGACGATTACTCTGCCAATTAGATCTGTATCGAATTTTACCAATACATTAGTTCTTTGAATTCTAATATCTAGGTCTTTGGCCGAAGCTAATTCAGCAATACTTGAGACTGCTTTATCAACGACATCGGCTATTGCCGATGATGTTTTGTTCAATTCAAAGTTGTCTGACTTGAGTTTATGTATATCAAGCAAATCACTGATTAGCTTGATTACCTCCGAAATGTTTCGCGAAGCTCGCTCTGCTGAAATCTTGTGAGCTTCTGCTTTACCTTCATATGCTTTTGCTTCTAATAATTGGAAATAGCCCCGCACTGATGAAAGGGGGGTGCGCATATCATGGGTAATCATATTGATAAACTGTTCGCGCGCTTCTTCGATTTTCCGCCTGTCAGTTATATCAAGTACCGTGCAAAGAATGGCTTTTTGGTCAACTAAGTTGAACTCGCGAAAAGACATCTCAACAAAAATGTCGGCTAACTGAGGTCGAACAATTCGACTTTCGACCGTACAGTTAAGATTCTCAGTTGTAAGGTCTACAGCAAAAGTATCTTTGGCAAAGAATTCACTTATTGGCCTTTCGCCGAGTTGTTCAAGCGAAGTGGAGAACATACTCAAGAGCTTTTCATTGAGAAAGATAATTTTACCATTGCTACTCAAAACGGCTAAACCAACTGGAACGCTGCGAATAATTGCTCGAATGCGCTGTTCATTTTCTGCCACCAATTTTTCATTCAGTTTACGCTGCGAAACGTCGTGAGCAACGCAGAACATAGTTTGCTTAGACTCGGACCAGTTGAAATTCCAAACTGTATCAATTGTCTTACCGGAGGCGGCCAGTACCTTGCCTTCGAAGGGTTTATGGCTCATGCTCTTACTCTTCGCTGAGCGCGAACATTCCGTAAAGACTTTGCGGCTATCTATTGCGATTTTTTGAATGACTTCGCTACCAACGAGTTGTTCAGGCTCATAACCCCAGAATTTTTTAGACGTGCCGGTTGTGTTTAGAATTATTCCAGAATCATCAAGTGATAAAATTAGTGTTGATGCGTACTCTGAAATCATCTGTTCACGTGTATTCGCCTGCGAGAGTCTTTCTGCCACTTCTACAAAATTTCGCTCGATATAGTCGATCATATCTTCACTATCATGATCACCGTTAGACCCATTTCTAATACCCAAGGTGGAGTCAGAGACAAGTTTTTGAACTTTAAAAGACAGGCGATTCAATTTTGATGAAACTGATTTGTAAAAGTGCCAGAAGAGAAGCACTGTAGCTAAGAAACTACTAGCGCAACATATCAGAAATAAATTTTGGAGATTTGCTGAGTTGGTAGCAAGAGCAATGAAGTAACTACGCTGCTCAGCATTCTGAAGTAGCCACAGATCAGCCGTGTCTCTTTCAACTTTTGCCAATAAAGGCCTTAACTGAGAACCAACACTTACCTGTCTGCCACTCTCTGCTGCTGCGCTCCAGAGTAGTTGCGGTAGCAAACTTACGGCCGTTGCCTTCAAAGTACTCAGGTTGGATAAGAGAAGAGACTCTTTTGGCCTTTGCTGATAGTATCTCTTTAGTTCTGTTAGTGAAGAGCCAAGACAGTCTACTTTGTCTGAGATACCTTCAACGCTGCTGCTTTGTGGGTTCTTGACGAAATCAGCTAAAATCGTGTCTAAATCAAGCACGCACTTATTGAGATTACTGGTAACAGTAGCAATTCTATTGGCTCTTTCAAGGTTGGCTGAAAGTTCCTTGGCTGTAAGCCGCAACTGTAAAAAGCAAGTGATTGAAACGATGCTAGCAGTGAGAGAAACGAGCAACCAGATAATCGACTGAGAAAACAAGCTTGCTCTTAATTTCATTCCCATTTTAAAGCAGGCGCCCTTTCGGTGACAGAGTCAGTTCCGAGAATGCTAATAGTTCCAGCCTGAAGCCTTAGCCTATCAAAATAAGGCCTCAATTCAGGGTAATGGCATTATTGATAGCTCTAGGGGAGTTATTCTCAAGAGCTATTTGCCCCTTGCCTAAACTTTCTAAGCTTACCTATATTAAGTTTAGTTTGGAGCACTTGGTTCATTTTTAGCTTTTCCTTGGCCATTTGGATTGATGAATAAGACACAGTTTCTGGATGGTTGCAAATTAGTAGACTGGTCTATTGTACCTAGTAAAGAAAAAAGGCTGGATAGCCTTTATGTGAGATTTCCTAACTGGGAAAGTTGTAACGGCAGCTTTGAGATCTCCTCTAGGAGCTTAAGTGCTCATTTTAGTTGGTAATATAGGCCGGAGACTGGCTGTTCTAGGTAGCTTTTATTGTCGCTAGCATTTCTTCTGCCAGTTTTATAATGCGAGCCGTAGCATCCAGTTGAGCGGTGTGGGCATTAATACTGTGCTGAATGCAGTCACCGAGAGTAGCGAAGAGTTGCGCTCTTGCCTCTAAAATTCGAGTAAATTCTTCTTCTGTGAGATCGCCTAGCTCTTGTTCTTGAAGAAAGAACCTTACAGCCTTAGCTTGGGCCATTGCTGCGTTCTCCATTACCTCGTGGGCGTATAGTTCTTCAGGCCACCAGGGCGCATTTTTGATCACCGATAGAATATTGGATGCGCTTGACCCTTCTGCCCGGAGCGCAAATTCCCCGTGGCTTTCCATCGCTAATGCTTTGATGTTTTCTACATAGTGCTTAGCTTGGGCGGCAAGGACGATTAACTCGCCTAGAGCGTTGCGTCTGTATATGACACCACGATACTTCAAGGTCACCTTATCTTGGTTTGCTGCTGGAGCGGGCAAAGATGGTGGGTTGTCTAGCCAGAGCGTTAAGAGCTCTTGCTGATATTTGAGAGCTGCAATTTTCCCTTCAATTGACATGGCTCGCCCTCGGCTGGTTTGCAAGAATGCGCTCAAAAGCTTATCTAGTGTTTTCTTGAATTCTGCTTCTTTACGCTCCAAGACCCAGGCTTTCCATGGCTTAGAAATTGAAGTAAGGGCGAAGAAAAGTTGGGCGAAATAGGCGTGGCAGGCCTGTGCTTGTTTTGTCCAGGGTTGACTTTGAGTTAACCGTTTCACTATCTCTGCATTGCTTGTGAGTTGCTTGTCATTTTTTATCGAGAGAAGGCTGCAGGTCCGCTTTGTATCGGCCCCATCGACACTAGCTTTGTAACCCAGCTTGCTGCTTGGTTGAGCAAGCCGTTTTAAATCTTCTAGTGCATTTTCAGCATTCAAATTTTGCCACAACTGAATGATCGATTTCATTTTCATTTTTCTTCTTTCAATTTGCGAATTTGGTGGTCGTCTCAGTTAGTTCTTTCACTTTGCCGTTTTTCAATGTTGCTTTCCGTTGCTGCTTTCCATTGCCGCATGTCCGGTTTCTGGACATTTGGCAATGAGTGAAAGAAAAGAACGACGAGGCCAAGTAGCAGCGGTCGCTGCTACGCTTGCCCTATGTTTCTCCTATTACCGCGGCCTGTTTGGCTTATTGAATTGATGAGCCTGGATCGTTTAGTTGATACTTGTGATTGCGCTCGACAGCGACCACATGATCTGACTGAATGGGCTGCGTGGCGTTACCGTGAACCATAAATTCACCGTCGCCTAGGGGAAGAACCGAAGAGCCGGCATCGATCGTAAAACCGCTTATGTTGGCCGCATAGGATGCTGCTTTAGTGACATCGTCTGCTTTCAAAGTGACGATTACAGCGCCAGTTAAGCTGCTGCCGGGGTAAGTTTCAGAAATTGATTGTGTCAGTTTTACAGTACTCATGAGAGACTCCTGTTAATTGTTTGTTGAATGCACGTGGAGAAACAACCTCATTGGCAAGTTGGTCGGCGTAGCACCAGTAGTCTCGAAGAGTTTCTGGGATGATAGGCCGCTTTGTTTCTCCTTAAATTAGTCCGTCATTGATGGCTTTCTTCGGCCCTGCTTCTTAGAAGAATCTCTTCTCTTTTGCTCTAGCCGATGTCTTTTTTTAGCCTTGCTGACCTTTGTCGGAACGCGATCAAGCGGCGAAGTCGCTACTTGTTGAATCATGTCCATCAGCTTACGGACGCAAGAGTCTCTATTGAGTCTCTGCGTCCGGTGCTCCTGGCTACAGATAGCTATGACCCCGTCATTGTTGATGCGGTCGCCGAATTGTTCAAGAAATCGCTCTTTGACTTCGGCCGGAAGGGTCGCATTTTCGCGCACGTTCCAATGCAAGCGCGCTTTGGTTTCGACTTTGTTGACGTTTTGTCCACCAGCGCCTCCAGAACGGGAGAAAGTGAAAGTCAGTTCTGCCGGGTCAAGTGTCAGCGTCTTAGTCGTATTTTCGATGGTTTGCATTTTTAACCTCTGCTGATTGTGAGCTAGAGTTCTGGAAAAAGGCACCGAAAATGGTGACATAGAGAATAACAAGAGGCTGCCACCACGTGTGGTGATGTGCAGCCTTGCTGTAGGAATCTGGTTAACCGTTCTAGAGGGCTTGCGCCTGTGTCAAATTGTTTGACTTCTTAGTGGCGGAAAAAGCGCCAAGCCTTTTAACGCCCAGCTTTTTGCTTCCTTTTTGAATTTTTTCTTACCAATTCGCGCAGCTTGTTGCGCTGCAGTGAGGAATTTTTGCGCTAGCTCTAGCGTCTCTAGCGTAACGGTCTGCAGCTCTTGACCTTGCTCCGACGCAACTGATGCTTCGATCAGTTGCGAGAAGTAGTTGAGATCGGACTCCAACCTTGCTACGAGGTAAACAAGACTGAGATTTCCGATAGAGTCAGTTTTTACTTTTGCCATGATTTTGTTCACTATTTTGTAATTGGTTCATTTGGGTTTCCCCCTCTGCATGAGCATCTCAGCTCACCGGCGCACACTCACGCAAGTTCAAGTAATACTTACGCTATGCCTCCTCCAACTTCTTTTTCAGTTGGATTCAGGGGTTTGTTTGGGGAATATGAAAATGAAAGGTGAGGCTATCTCCGTGTAGGCGGCGCTGTAAAAGCGCGGAAATCCGGCGAGATCGCGGCTTGAATCATCATTCACCTTTAGCCGGCAGCCGGTGGCTACCTGACCCAGCCCTTTAGGGCCGGCGGAGAGCTGCATTAC
>JBIPOV010000086.1:0-25318 GCA_044378815.1 Obscuribacteraceae bacterium (SeqCode)
AAAAGCGAAAACGCTATTAACGCGAAGCAGTTCAATATCTTAGCGGCTTGTCAGGCAGCAAATGGCGGATTTCGCACGAATCGTTGCCACACCCCATTATGCTGCGGTGCATATTTTTGTTCAGGCGTTTTTTAAATACACCACCGCCGAGGTCATCGCACTGTCCAAGCCGCACTTGCTCAATTGCTTTGCACAGATCAGCATCGCTGATATCGGCTTTTTTAGCAGCTTTGGCGAACCATTCTGTTTTGAAAGCGCGTGGCTTGATTTGTTCGTTCATTGGATAAGTGTAGCAATAATTACGACCTTTGTCAAGTCTGTAATACCTGTATTGCCCACAGGTGGCAATTCAAGCCTGGTTATCCCGGCCGATTTGTGCCATCAAAGACAGGTTAGCTGGGCTGGAAAGCGTGACCCCATGGCGCTTTGCTAACAGCCTGGCCAAATGCCGCCGTTTTGGAAGGCTTATTACACGCGCCCGCGTCACGCGCGCGTTACCCCCAGGGAAGGGGGTCCAAAACGTTCAAAAAATGGTAATAATGATAATAAAAAAGGTAATAGTAAAAATAATGGTAAAGGTAAAAATAGTAAATTGCTGCATAATATTGAAGTGGGCGACAGTGAGGGACTGACAGATGGCACGCAGGCGAGCAATAGAAGCAGATGAGCTGTTTGAGACAGCCAACCGGCTCCAAGCTGATGGCAAAGAAGTGAGCGCTACGGCGTTACTCGATGCATTGGGCGGCGGCAGCCTGCGGACTATATACAAGCTTTTGGAAGCCTGGCAGCAGCGGCGCCCGGCTGTGGTAATAACGGCGACGGACGAGATCCCGCCATCAGTGCAGGCAGCTTTTGCCAGCGCCTGGAGGCAAGCAGCGCAAGAAGCGGGGCGCGAAGTTCTGGCTGTAAAAGAAAAGGCAGCCGAAGAAGTAGCCGCCGCCGTCAAGCAATTTCAGGATGCGCTTGATGCTATCGACAATTTGGAAAAAGAAAGCGAAGCGGACGCGCAGCAAATCGACAGCCTAAAGGAACGTGTAGCCGAGCTGGAGGCAGCTTTGCAGAAATCGCAGACGGAGAGCGCTGCATTCAGGGCAACCGGCGAGCAATTGCGCCAGCAGGTCAAGTCTCAAGAGGTTGAGCTTGAGCGCTTGCATGGCGATATCGACAAAGAGAGAACTAACCGGCAACAGGAAATTCAAAGAATCAGTGCAGCGGCAGAAGCGGCACAGGCGAAGGCGGCGGAGCAAATAGAGAGCCTCAGTCGCACAGTGGCAGAAGTGCAAGCGAACGCGCAAAAACTGGAAAATGATAAGGGCGAAGCGCAGCGGCAGCTAGAAAAAATGGAAGCAGCGAGCAAAACAGATCGAGAAGAGAGAGACGCCGCAAAGACAGAAGCCTCAGAACTGCGTGGGCTCTCCGATGCTTTGAAGACTCAGAACGCCGAGCTGTTATCGAAACTTGGTTTGAATGATAAGCAGCAGCCTAAGAAATAGACAAAGCCGTCCCGCAAGGAACAGCTTCGTAAAGAGGACTCCGGGACATCAGACAATTTCAATTATAGCTGAGATTGCAGGCAGAGACCCCGTGCCGCCCCCACCCTCTTTAGCGGTAGGGGTTAACAGCAATGCAGCATATTGTGGACTTAAAAGATATCACCAGCATGCCGGATTGCTCAATCAAGTTCGACATGACAAAATTTAGGCTCGGAATGTTCAGCTCAGAGGTGGTTGTAACAAGTCACCTTCTCGGAGGGAAATTGATTAAACGTTCAATTTTGTTTGCATGGTCTCTTGCAGTCTTTTTCTGTGCAGCAATACCACAAGTTGAAGCTGCTTCAGCGACGGAGAGGGGAACCGGTTCCACTGCTCTTGAAGCAAAAACAAATGCAATAGATGCAGCAAGTGCTGAACTTAGAAGCGGATGTCCAAATGGCATTCAAACCAAGAGCGTCACAGTCCAATCACACGGAAAATTGCCAAATAATGCAGGTTATTATTGCGTCGTTAGGGTCGAAGCCGATTGCAAGTAGAGGCTTTAGGTTCGATTTCGAATGCAGGTAAACTAAGCTGAAATCGTTATGGAGAGGTGATTTATGGTTGATTTAGGAAAAGGTGGCGATGATAGTCATCCAGCTCCGGCTGTTCCCGGTGCTCAAGGCGGTAAGTTTGGTGGTCGGGCTGAGTGCACGATAAAAAAGGCTGATGGCACCGAAGTACAAGCGCATTGCTCAGTTGCCATAATCTATGCTACGGAAGCAGCGGCACGAAGTGCGATGAAAGCTGAGCTTAAGGCTCAGGCCGCTGCAAAAGGTGGAAAGATTAGCGGCGAAATTATGATTAGTCTGGAGCGAAACTTTTAGTCAGAAATTTTTATTAACTTGTGGTCCGAAGAGACAACTACAATGTGTCGGAGCGGTCTGACTCCCTCAGTTTTTGCTTTAGCTAGCCATTAGATATGAGAGCATAAAAAAAATGCGGGGTCTAAGCCGCTTGAGCACCTGGGTACCACCGCTCAAAGACCTTTTCAAGGTCGCCATTTAGAACTCGTGTGCGGGTCTGTAGCAGCAAGTGTGCTCCGGCCTGCGTCCATTGCATCTGCTGTCGTTTGGGCTTGTCCCATATTTAGTTGAAATTGGCAATCCCAGTCTTGGTGCGGATTTGAACTGAGTGTATCATGCAGCTAGTTTTCTTGAGTTCATTTTTTTAGAATTTATTTTTGTTGTTTTGTTTTTTGTTTGGTTTGGATTCGTTATCAGTTCGTGGATGCTTGCCTTTAGCTGTTTGAGATGTGCAGCGCCTTCTAGCTTGTGCGATCTTCGTTCAGCTTCTAGCATTCCTACTGTCAGCCAGCGTCTGACCTGACTCGCGTCTTTCCAATTTTTCACTTGCTTAGTGTGCTCCTTGGCCACGAAGTTCCAAGATTCAATGACATTGGTTGACTGTAGGGTGCGTCGTAGCTGTTTAGGCGCTTTTAGCTTGTGCAGTGTTAGAGAGTCTTCTAGCGCTTCTAAAAGGCTCTCTTCGGCTGTTTCGTTGATGCCATGTAATTTCTTGCATATTTTTGTTAGAGCTTCCTTGGCGTCTTCGTAGTCGTTCATCGACCAGGCGATTCGCAGTTGCTTTCTTGTGCGTGCTTGGTAGAACTTCGGCAAGTGGTCCATGATGTTTCTAATCTTGTGCTCAATACATCTCTGCACTAGAGCGTTTTTTCCGAATACCTTCGTTACAGCCTTTTTTAATGCCTTTGAGCCATCCAGGATGAAGAGATACTCGCCTAGCTGGGTCTAAACCCTTGTCGATGAGATTTTGCAGCAGCTCAATGCAGACCGTGGAATTTTCTGTCGCTCCCTGCTCAATACCGAGCAAATGCTTACTGCCATCTGCTGCGATGCCAACAGCGACTATGTTGAGTTCCTCTCCCTCACGAGTTCCATCAATCAGAATGACCTGAATGCCGAGTTCGTCCAGCTTCCGCCTCTCAAACTCCTCGACCATCATGGTTGTCGCCTTGATGGCTTTTCTGCTGAAGGTGCTTTTGCTGAGACCGGCAGAATCGCTGACTTGCTCAACTGTTTGAGCAAAGTTTCTAGACGAAACTCCAGAAAGCATCCTTTTCAACACTGATTTTGACAGCGTGTTGGGGTTGTTAAAGGCGGAATACGTCTCAAGCTGTACTTCCTCGCTAGAGCCATCTTCAAGCTTCTTGCGCACCCTTGGTTTTGAGATCGTAGTCTTCTGAGAGCCTAAAACGATTGAGCCAGCCTGAAAGCCCCAACGGTCAATTCCGCCCAGCTTCCCTCGCGAGTACTTTGGCCCAGTAATCTCTTCAACTTCAGCTTGCATGAACTGTTCGATGACAAACAAGCCTAGCTGGAGCCCAAAATTCTCTATCTCACAATTGATGATATGTGCTAAATCAACCTGCTTGAGATCAAGCTGGACCGAAGATCTTAACTTCTCAAGGTTGACATTCTTAGTCTTTTTGTTCGATGATTTCGTCATGCGGTCTCTCCTCGTATTTGTTTGAGATTAAGCACCAAAAACAATACCAGGCTTCGGCCTGGGAGGGATCGCTCAAATTTCAACTAGCTTCGGGGCATGCCCTGTCGTTTTGAGAACGCAAGGAACAGCTTCGTAAAGAGGACTCCGGGACATCAGATAATTTCAATTATAAAGGACAGCCTTATGACGGGATGGCAAGTGGTGCGGCTTTGTGGTACAAAGTATTTGTCGTAAGCCTTGATTGCCCGTGTTGCGGTATAGCGATACCCTCAGGAATCCATGGATGAATGTTGAGAAGGCAATCTAAGCAGATAAATTATTGAAACGGGGCGAGGGCAACCTCGCCCCGTTTTAGTCTAAGTCAATGTAATCTTCCAAGCGAATTTGGTGCTCGATATACCGGTAGGGTGAGCAGACACGAGATTCAATCCCCGTGGCGCTTTCAAGCCACATTTTTCGAACTGTTCCGGCATAAAAGTCCGCCAATTGTAGACCTCTTAATGATTGAGCTGACCGAAGTTCGAAAGTTGCTGTGCGGAAAGTGTTTTTGCGTTTTCTGAAGGTTTCAACCGTTTTCTGTAAGTCTGCAAACAGTTGTGATTTATACGTTTCGGGACTCCCCTGTTCAGCAATAATTACTGTCAGAGGCCCATCTGTCATTTCCAAAGCTCTGTAGACAAGCAACTGGAGCATTTTTGTGTAGCGCGCAAATAAGACCTGATGTGATTCCACGTCAGAATTGTGCCAGTGCGAATTTAGCACGCCGGATATTTTTTCGTCCGCTAATTGCCGCGCCACTAGATTTTGCACGCTATCCGGCATGTCAGCGAAGTGGAGTTTTTTCCTGTTTAATGCTTTGAGATCGCTCGCCAGGTGTGGGTAGAGAGCTTTCAGGATGCGTTCACTAATTCGATCTGCGCTCCTGCGTCCGTCAAGCAAAACTAGGCTGAGAGTCATTATTTGATGTTCGACCAGAGTTCCAGACTCGTCGATATAGGCACAATTACTCATCAGTCGTCAAAAGGGCTGTACAAAGCAGAGGGATCGTCCTTAGCCATCTGTTCGTATGCTTCTTCGATTTCCGCTAGTTTAATCTCGCTGTAATTGCGCTCTTTTAACTGAGTGCAGACGATTTTGGCGACGTTATAGCCTTTTCGACTGATGGACTCATTACCGTTGTAGTCGTAATCCATGTAAGGGAAGAAGGTTTCCATCGCCGTAAATAGATTGTAGATGTCTTCCCAATCCGCGTCGCCTTGCTGATCGACGATAGATTTGACTTCTTTCAACTTAAGGTCAAATCGTTTCTGAAGCATTTGTATAACCCGAATGCGAGTCATTATCTGGGCGGAATGCGTGTAGAAAGCTGTACCACCTTCTTTTATTGGCTTCGGAATATAGCCTTCTGTTGCATACCACTGAACCGTGCGCGGGTTTAGTTTCAGCTCCTTATAGAGTTCTTGGTAGACCTCGTGAGCGGGTGTTTTTGGCTCGTTTTTGTCGTCCGTCATATTTTTGCAGTCCACTGTTACAGCTAACTGCAACAGCTTACTGGAAGTATTCGAAGTCGTCAATAGCCTTGATGATTGATCGCCATGTTTTGAGCCGCTGCGCGGCAAATTCGAGAATCGCGCGATTTTGAGCGCCACCTTTAGCCTTTTGTCTGGATGCGATACTGGTTGATTGTGCTGAAATTGATTGCTGAGAATGCAGCGCGCGGAAGATGCACTGACGCGCAATTGAAGACGGAGCGAAGCGGAGCCGCACCGACGGGAGCCGAAGGTACTGAGGCTTAACCGTTGGGTAAGGCAAGATACAATGCGCAGGCACGCGCTTGTTACAAGCACTACTGCGCTGGAAAAGATAGCGGCACGGGTGTAGGGTTAACCCCGTAGGCGGCGGCGCAGCTCTTCTATTATACTAATAGTAGGCACAGAGGTAGCGGCACATGATAGAGACTAAAAAACGAGTGTATAGCCCAAAGGTCGAAACCCGACTGACCAGGGCCGACATAACTCGCCTGGATGAAGCTGCCAAAAAGGCCCAAAAAACTAGGTCGGATTTTGTCAGGCAAGCTTTGCTCTGGTACCTGGACAATCAAGAGAAGCTTGAGCACGACGGGCGCGAAACCGAAGTAGCAAAGGCCATGCTCCATGCCACAGACCAGCACGTGAAGGCAATAAACAGTGGAGTCGACAGAATCTGCAAAATGCTAGCCCGGCAGGGAGCAGCCATAGGTACCCTGTATGAGCTTTCATGGATGGCATTGCCGGACGACGAAAACGCAAAGATGGCCTTCGAGGCGGCAGCAAACACCGCCAAGCAGAAGATGCGGAAGCACGTCGAACGGGACGAGGCAGAGCTGTCGGAGAAAATGAAGAAGGTGGTGACAAGTAAGTGATAGTTGTAAGACACAACTACATTTCAGCCAGGGACCGACAGAGCCGGGTAAATGGCAAGCCCTCGAAAGTCCTTGCAGTCGGGCGGGCTCTAGCTCACCTTAAGTACATTCAGCACCGCCCAGGCGAAGACAGAGAGAAGGGCGGCCGGGAAATTTTCGGTGAAAGTGACGACGAACTGAGCGCCAAACGCCTGCGCAAGGCAGTTAGAGAGATGCGTGACGCCAAGGTAGTGGTACACAAAGTCACCCTGGCACCGGAGATAAACCCAGCAGACAAGAAGGCTTTTACACGCGAGGTCATGAAAAAGCTCGGCAGCGAAAAAGGCTTAGACCTGCAATGGATGGCAGTTGAGCACAATAATACCGACCACCATCATATACACGTAGTAATTCTTGGCAAGGACAAGAACGGCACGGACGTTCGGATAGACAAGAAAGACTACGACAAAATCAAGGACTATGGCGACCGCTACTTAGAGCGAGCACACCCATTAGAACTAGAGCGGGCGCGAGCCGAGCGAGAACGCAAAGAAAAGAGCCGACTAGAAGCACGAAAACGAGAGAAGGAAGCAGCCCGCCAGGAGCGAATCAGGGACGGCATTGAGCTACCCTGGATGCACAAAAAAATACTGAGAGAGCAGCTAGAGCCTTATAGCCAGTGGAAAGAGAAGCAGCTAGAAAAAGAGCGCGCCAAAAAGACCAAAGCGAAAGAGCCCGAGTTAGAGCCAGAAAAGCCTTATTTTCAAGACACGATAAAAGCAGCGGGCAAAGAATGGAGCAAGCAAAACACCCTAGGCGAGCTGAAAGAACTGAATCAGTACCTTTGGGATAACTATGACGAACGCCTGCCTAAGCCGGAGTACAAGAAACTAGTAGCTTGGATGAAGCAGAAAGAGCGGCTGGGTGAGCGTGAGCCAGAAGCCAAAGACGGCAAAGAAAAAGCTCAAGAGAAAGAAAAGGAGCCAGAAAAGCAAAAGGACTATTTTGAGTACAAGGGCTCAAAATACAGCAAAGAGAGCAGCTACGAAGAACTAGCCGAGTTGAATAAGAACCTGAGAGAAAAGGGCGCTGACCGTCTGCCGGTCGAGAGCTACCAGCAGCTCAGGGGCTGGATAGAAAACGCCGACCGGGCGAGATGGTCGGGAGTCGTTGAAAAACAGCTAGAAATATCAAAGACGAAGCATTGGCAAGAAAGGGCGCAAGCTGGCATGCCGGACAATTTCAGGGTGCAGAATCCGTTTCAAGATGCGGTTATGAGAAACCCAGTAGTGGGCCTATTTATGCAAGGCGCCTCGATAGCTAACGAGCTTGTGCGGTGGATACCTTTGACGGACACCCGAGACAGGCTCAAAGAAGGCAGAGACGCCCTTGAAGACGCCAAGCTGAACAAGCACAAAGAGAGCGTGCAGCCAGGCAGAACAGCCGAACAGAAATCGAAAGACAAAGAAACAATAGACAAGCTAGACGGCGCGATAGAAGGCAACAAGGACAGTCGCGAAAGACAGATCGAGAAGAAAAAGCAGAAAGAAGAAGACCGCAAAAAGGAACATGACCCTTTCCGCTTCGACCCATGGGGGCAGTATTAGTAAATGGCTGTGCTAATCAAAGACTCCGGCATTGTTCAGACCAATGCGAAAGACTTCCCTATCCTTGCTGTGAACGTCCTTGATAGACTCGGCTATCAGGTAACGCGGGCGAGCAAACAATTAGATCAAATACTCGCTACTGAGCGTCTGGACGAGCAAATCGGTCGGGACTGGTGGCGCCATGAATACAGAGTAGTGCTACGTTGGCGGGTGGCCAAATCCGGCATGCTGGTAAATATTGAACTAGAAGAGCGTAAAGGCGGAGCCAGCGAAATAGAATGCCAGCGCCGTTGTGATCGTATCTTTTTGGAGCTACAGCAAGACGCAGAGCGCGCGGAAGAGGCAAAGACTTACAAGGAAAAGAGCACCGTGCATGGTGCCGCTCAGTGGGGCACACAGCAAGAGCTAAGAGATCGCGGCTATTTCCAGAAAACTCCAGACCCGAAAAGACTGATTATTGGTAGAACTCCCGACAATCAATACATTCAGGTGCCGGAGTTTTGGACCCATGCTCATGCGCTTGTCTGCGGTCGTACTGGTGTCGGGAAGTCGCGCGGCTTCTTCATTCCGCAACTAGTAGAGCGCATTGCTACCAATATGGTAGTAACCGAAGCAACCCCAGGATATGAGGCAGGCGAGCTATACAAGCTAACCTCAGGCTGGCGAAAGATGGCCGGTCATCAAATTTATTGCTTCAATCCTGCCGATATGACTTCGAATCGGATCAACCCAATCGACAGAATTAGGGCAGCAGGACAAGAGGAAAAGTCAGAGCTAGCCGAGAAACTAGCCGACTTGATCATCATGAACGGCGAAAGTTCAGAAGGTCGAGGCGACCAAACTTGGAACAGATCAGAGAAGCTTTTACTAATTCCTCTTATTCTTCATGCCGCAGCTGGAGAGCCTGAGCATGGACATTTCGGCGCCTTGCGTTGGTTGCTTTTGAAAGGACCAGACCGTCTAGCCGAGGTGCTTTACAAGAGCCCGTCGGATGTGGCGCAAATGGAGTTTGAAGGCTGGATGCGGCTTTCGGGGGAGACTAATTTCAAGTACGGCGTATTTTCTGGACTAATAACAAAGCTCAATCCCTGGATGACAGACCAGATGATCACGTTGACCGAAAAAACAGACATTGACCTAGACGCTTTGAAACAGCAGCTTTTCACCTTCTATATTGCGGTGCCGAGTCGGTCGAGAGACAGCAAATTAATAGGCTCACTCATGGTCAATTTTTTGCTAGACCATATTTTGAAAATACGGGAAGAGATGAAATACCCAGTCACTATGCTGCTTGACGAGTTTACTAACTTCGGCAAAATATCAGGAATCGGTGACACTCTTTCGATTATTCGCAAGAACAAAATAGGTTTGATTTTAGGTTTCCAGAATCACTCACAGCTAGAGCAGGTCTACAGTAGAACGGAAGCAAAAATCATTATTGACCAACCGGCAACACAGGTTTATTTCAAGCAAAAGACTTTCAAGGAAGCGCGAGACTTAAGCGAGGCTATCGGGCGAACAACCGTAGAAGAAGCCACTGTGAGCGATAGCGGGCGCGTACAAGAATTTGTTCACGGGCGGCAGTTAATCACTCCGGACGAACTAATCAGCTTGAATCAAGAAGTGATAGTTTTCACCGCTGACACAAAGCCCTTAAGGCTGCCACTTACAGACCCGCTAGCCTATCAGCAGGCACTATCTTACGACTCTCCAACACGCGAGAAACACGAGGTTAGCGACTATGTACGCACACGAGGACGCACAGCAAAAGATGATGAAGAGCGCATACAACCGCGTTTAAAGCAAGGCCGTCGTTCTCCAAAAGGCAATCAAAACAAGTCCGATCCGCGAAGGAAATCTGACGACAGGTCAGATCGAGGCAGCGGACCGAAGAAGCAAGACAAAGATGAAGAGAGGACGACCTATCCGAAACGCCCACAGGATGCCCCAGACTACGACCTTTAGGAAAAAAGTAGGACAATGGAAAAGTCAGCAGGCGAGGCACAAGAATGATCGGAGTAGCCATAGTTCTCGGTTTGTTTGTGTGGGGCCTGGTTGGGGCCAGCACAAGTGCATACGTCTTGCGCACCCCTGAAACAGGCGTGTTTGAGGGCTTCGTAGCTGCCGTTTGGGCGGCTTGGCCGTTCTTCCATCAGGGACGCGTGAATCGGTATAACTTCCTGCACCCAGTACCGAGGCGCTACAAAATTCCCATAAAACAAGCCTTCGCCAAGGTTAGGCAGCTCATCAGTGAGAAGTCATACAACTTCGGCGACAAGTGGAACGTAGCTACAGCTGACACCCAAGAGCGGCGAATAACGGCTAGTTTGAGGTTCACTGAAGAAGAGTCTAGAGGTTTTGATGGGACGAATATAGGCAACATTCAGCACCGAACCCAGCGTGTACAAAGGCTTTTAGAACTAGACGTACAATTCAAAGAAGAGCCGAATGACAACACTGTCGTACAGTTTGACTTTCAGCCGAAGGTCGAGGGTGCAGCTTTTCACGCTTGCGACTCGATAATAACCGGAATAGTAAACGAGACAGAAGCGACTCTAGGACCGGGGAGTAATGCAGGCGACCCAGCTGACACTTCAATACCGGCGCCGCCCTGGTGGCTTATAGGGCTTGGCGCCTTTGGCGTTCTAGGGCTCTTTGGCGATGTTATGAAGGCGGTTTTCGGAAAATGACTGAAGAAGAAAAACTGCAAAAAGCCTACTTTGTCATGGGTCTTGAGCCAGGGGCAGCGCTAGACAAAGTTACGAGGCGGCACAAGCGTCTGATCATGGTATGGCACCCTGACCGCTTTCCGACGGCTGACGGCAAAAAAGAAGCAGAAGAAGAACTGAAGCAAATCAATAATGCCAAAGACGATCTGAAGAGTCACTTTGAGAAAGACCACAAAGCTAGCGGGTCTTGTCCCTGTAAACCGAGCGCTGGCAGTACTTCACAGGCAGGGCAGAGTAGCAGTCACAGCGGACCAGGACCGGGACCGGGGAGGCGAAGAACCACCCAGGAGGCTGACAACGAAGAAGCGGCGGCTGAGCAGCGCAGCAAGGCACGTGAACAGCAGGCCGCCGCCGAGGAAGCAGAAAAGAGACGCCAGAAACAGGCATCCGAGAACCCGCAACCGGCACAGCCGACCGCCCAACAAGAAGCCGATCAAGCCAAGCTCAGAGAAGACGAGCGCTTACGCTGGAAAGTATCAGTCTGTTTGGGTATCGCCTGGATAGCCTTGAGCCTGTTTGGCTTTGTAGGCACTGGCTTAAAAGCCTGGTGGCATGACTTCGCCTGGAAGTGGGAGCGCGATCACGCCCCGCAGCAGCAGAGCAGCCCTCCGCCTCAGGCTAATAGCCGATATGTGCCGCCCTATCAGCGATCACCGAACACGACAACCGCTAGCCCATTTGGAGATGAGGCGCCGCCACCAACAGAGCAGCCAGGAAGCCCCTATTCGACGCTAGACAGTTTGAACAGGCAAAGTGTCAGCGATACTACAATGCCAGCGGCCACGAGCCCTACAGCACCCTCTGGTTTGTCCTCACCGGCCTTTCAATCAAGCACGCCGAATTTATTCCCATTGAGAAGTCAAGGATTAGGCTCACGAACTGACGGTTTATTGAACCAAACACCATCGAGCAATAGCCTACTCAGGCTCGCTCCGAATGCAGCCCCGAGCAATGCGCCAATTGAACCCTCTGGCAGCGGAATTAATGACTTTAGTAAAACTCTAAACGGCATCAATCAGAAATCAGGACAATGAGGTCCAGAATCGTGAGACAGAACAAAAAAATAAACACCGTCCTCCTGCAGTTGGCTACAGTGATGCTACTTTTCTCGGTTACGTCTGCAGGCGCTCAGACAAACGAGAGCACCACAAGCAGTATCACGACAACAACAGCCCAAAGTACCAGCAACCAGCCGCCTAGCAATGGAGGGCTTGATTCCAACCCAAATCCCTACAACGAGATAGGCGAAGTACCGATCAGAAAAGATGCATGGACCTGGTATTGGAACGAGAAGGCGCACATAGATACAATCAATGGAAGCGGCTTCTGGGGCGACGATGCCATCAGCAACCTTTTCAAAAACATCAGCAATAGTTTCATTGTCCCATTCTGGAATGCTGCCATGGAATACGACATTGCGAGGCTGGCACTGCTTTTGGTTGTCGCTGGAATGTTTATTGGTTTTGGAGCATCATTTTTCTCGCCCAAAAAACCTGTAATCAAGTAACGACCTTAGCTTGAAAACCGATTTCAGGTACCATCTACTCTTCCTGAATCGGAGCTGTAGAGTGAAAAAAATAGCCTTCTTTAATCACAAGGGTGGAGTCGGTAAGACAACCCTTACCGTCAATATCGCTCAAGCTCTTACTCAACTTGGAAAACGGGTTTTGTTGGTTGATGCCGATCCTCAGTGCAATCTAACTGCTTTTTATTTAACGGAGTCCGATCTTGACAAGCTGCTTGATGAGTCTAGCGAAGAGAATGGAGGCAACACCATATGGTCTGCTGTCAGACCAGTTGTTTTGGGACGTGGACCGATCGCAAAAATTGAGCCTTTTGAGCTTAATGACAATCTGTTCCTTATCGCTGGTGATGTTTTCCTATCCGACTATGAAGAGGAACTATCAGCAGCTTGGACAGATTCTTTCGCCCGGAAGTCTCGCGGCTATGATGTGACTTGCGCAATCTCTGATTGCATTAAGAACGTAGCTAAGGAGCGACACATTGACGTTGTTCTTTATGATGTTGGACCGAATGTTGGTGCTCTAAACAGAGCAATCATTCTCGATTCTGACTATTTCATTACGCCTGTAGCAGCTGATCTGTTTTCGCTAAGAGCATTGACCACAGTAGGCAAAGCTATTGCAAGATGGATTTCAGATTGGAAAACTGTACGTGGATTGGCTACTGATCCTGACAAAAAGAGATTGTTGCATGGAACACCTATTTATCTTGGTTATGTCACATCAGCATTTAAAGTCTCTAGTGGTGCTAAAAAAGCTAATCCCCATCAACTGTGGGAAAACAAAATTGCTTCACGCGTTAGTCGAAAAGTTATCGATGAGTTGAAGAAAGTAAACGCTCACTGCATTTTGGAAGGCCACGGAAACAAGATCGGCGATGTTAAACACTTCCATAGTCTTGCCGCCAAAGCTCAAGAAGTCGGTCTCGCTATTGGTTCGCTAAAAGGTCATGTAAACCCGGGGCATGTAGCTCAGGTCCAAGAGGCTAATACCGAATTTCTGGCACTGGCTAAGGAAATTGTCAAAAGATCAGGTATCTAGCGCGGGGTGTGGACTTCGTCGATAAATGTCGCGGTTTTCTTAGAATTAAATGTCGCACTTTTAACAGCAATAAATGTCACGCTTGGCAAGGTTTTAGTTCAGCTGAAATCGATTTGCTGAACTACCCCAAAAGGGCTTGCTAGAAAACGCAATCCTCCAAAATCAGCACAGGGCTGTGGTTTTGAATTTTGTTGAAATGAAACATAAGCCCCGTTATAGGACGGCTAAACACAAAAGTAAGGGTTTCCAGCACCGCTCTTTTTTGCCTCCTAAAACGTTGTCATGACTGACAAATAATTCCGAAAAAAGTGTGACATTTTACGCCAAAAATCACACATACGGGGCAAGTCCCACTGGTGGCACGATTCGCCCGGTTGTCAGATGGCAAATGGCGGATCTAACGCGAATCGTTGCCACCCCCCCAAGTCGGTTAAAGGCTCTCGAAGGACTATTCAAAAACAACCCGAATGCACACAAGTTGTTTCCGGACCGTATATTCTATAGACGCACCATTTCTGTGCCTCAACGAGGGTAACGATGTTCTTAGAGTCCTTTAGGGTTACTAACTTTCGATCGATAAATGACAGTGGCGAAATCGCCGCTTCACAAATAACCGCCATGCTTGGACGTAATGAAAGCGGAAAATCGAACCTTCTCAAAGCGCTTCACAGCTTGAATCCACCAGATGGCGTAAAGCCACTCAACAAAGTCAAAGATTTTCCGAAATCTCGTCCACTAAGGGAATGCACTGAGACAACGCCAGTCGTCACTACAACCTGGGTTCTATCCACCGAAGAACAATCCGAATTAACGCAAATCTTGCCGACGGCTTCTACTGTCACTCGGGTAAGGGTGACACGTCCATATGGACCGGACTCTGGAGAAGTTGTAAGATCCGTTGGCTTTATCGAGCTTGGTGCACAGATTTTCGATGAATCTGATGTAAAAGCAAAGTTGAAGAAGATTGTTCCGGCTGTTAAGGCTGCGGCAGACAAATTGGAAGAGCCAAAGAAGGCCGCTTTAGAGGTCGCCGCTAATACATTCGAAAAAGCAATGGTTATTGGTACTGATCGCGTGGCATGGGCGACCAAAGCCGTTCAAGCTCTCGCTGAACTCAGAAAAGGACTTGCCACAGCGGATCAAGAATTGACACCAAATCAGGATCAGCTAGTTACAGATCTTGAGGAAATTGCATCTTCGATTGCCGAACAAAAAGAAGCACAAGCTAAAGCTCGCATCTGGGTCGTAAAACAGCTTCCCGTTTTCATTTTTCTCGATGAGTATCCCAATTTAGAGGGACACCAAAACATTGCGGAGTACCTCACACGAAAATCTAACTCTGCGCAAACTGACGCTGACCACAATTTCGAAAAGCTGTGCAAAGTCGCCGGACTGGAGCCTTCTCAACTCAATGATCTGGCTTCTAAGAAGGACCCAGAAACGCGTAATCAGCTAGTAAACCGCGCGAGTGCTTTGGTCACAGCGCAAATTAAACGTCTATGGAAAGATCGTTCCTTGAAGATTCGATTTAACCTCGATGCTGAGTATCTTGATACGTTTATATCTGACCCGAATGCTACCTACGACGTCGAAGTCAATCTGAGCGAGCGTAGTCGGGGCTTTCAGTGGTTCTTCTCCTTCTATATCACTTTTGACGCTGACACAGCTGGAGGCAGTGCAGAGAATGCAATCTTGTTACTGGATGAACCTGGTCTTTATCTGCACGCGAAATCTCAATCTGATCTGCTCAATCACTTCAAAAGTGATTTCAAAAATCAAATCATTTACACCACGCATTCGCCCTTCATGGTGCCTACGAATGCTCTGGATTCCGTACGCACTGTGAATATCTCAGAAGAGACCGGAACGACGGTTACCAATGATCCCACTGGCGACGCTAATACGCTTTTCCCGTTGCAGGCGGCATTGGGGTATGACCTGGCACAAAGTCTTTTCGTCGGTCCCAATAATCTAGTTGTCGAAGGTGTTACCGATTTTTGGGTCCTTTCAGCCGCGTCCTCTTACCTCTCAGATATAGGACGGGGTGCACTTCATGCTGAACTCACCATTACCCCTGCTGGCGGTGCCCAGAAAGTCTCCTATATGGTCGCACTTTTGTCTTCGGAAAATCTCAACGTGTTGGTACTGCTCGACGATGAAAAATTCTCACTCGCGACTAAAGATGACTTAGTCAAAAACAAGCTGATATCAGAACAAAATGTTGTATTTGTCTCCGAAGCTTTTAATGTTTCCCGCCCAAATGAAGCTGACATCGAAGATTTGCTTGAACCTAAAATCTACGAAGCTCTAGTTCAAGAAAGCTATGCCAAAGAACTGAAGGGCAAATCCTTAGCACTCAATCAAAACATTCCGCGAATAGCAAAACGTGTTGAAGACGCCTTTCAAACGCTAGGAATCCAATTCCACAAGACCCGCCCTGCGCGCTTGTTTCTAAAAAAGATCGGAGCCGATCCGGCGAAAATCTTTACTGAATCAACGATAGATAAATTTGAAACGCTGTTTAGCACAATAAATCAGCGCCTTGAAAAACACAGAAATCGAGCTACTAAGCCATTCAACTAATGATGCCGATAGCTGGTGATAACCAATGCTAGTAAGAAACAATGTCGCGAGCAGATACTGAATTTAATGCGGCTGGTAATATATCTTATGTTTCATCGATTCTAGAATGGCTCAGGATGTGCGTTTTAGCTAGTGGGTGGGGTGAAGGGCGCGGGGATTTTACTCTTGGAATCCACTGCTAACACTAGATGTGGCCTCAGGTTCTTGCAGATGGCTGCAAAGTAGTAAGTTCGGCAAAACACTACCGGTAGTGTTTTGCCATTGTCTGAAAATCCATACTAAGTTTTCTAGAATCGCCTCCTAGATACCTCATTTGAGTTTTCAGTATTTAGGGCTCGATCAGATCCGACCAACCAGCAGCTTTCTGTTGGGCCGTATATGAGTGGCCGCTTAATTGGACAAGCGCATCCTGAAAGCCTCATGGCGTGAGCCTCGCTAGCCCATTTCCTTGACTCAGCTTTTATCATATTGGCCCAAGAATGGCGGTCTCAAGCTTTGCCTAATGAAGATCTTGCAACACTGGCCGTATTGGAACAGCATCAAAGGCGAGGGTTGAGGGACTTCTAACTCAATCCAATCCCGCAGGCAATCTTTTAAAACTCAAACAGGCTTTAAATCCTCAAACTTTTCTCGACACCGTTGTGTCAGAGAAGTTTTGATCGCCTGCGCCCTGGTGCGATGAGAAGTTCCACTCAACAACCCAAAAGGTAACAACAAATGAAACGAACAATATCAAAAATGCTGGGCATCGCTGCCTTAGCAATCGCTGGCATCACTGGTAGCTTTATCGCCGCAACTCCTGCTCAAGCCCAAGTATTTAGTTGTATCAACTACACCGGCAACGGAGTCTATCCAGGCGCAGGCAATAAATTTAAGGTCTGCTTTCCTGCCGCCCAACCAGTTGATACCCAAAGGCGCAACGACATATTCAATGCCGTTCAACAGCTCCCACGAGCAACAACCCAACCAACGATCCCTGAAGTACGCGACGTTTTGCAAACAGCAGCGGTAACCTATCACTATGTTTACGACCGAGATTACTGGAATGGTTATGTTACAGCCGTTGGCCTCCCAAGTAACTTCCAATCAACTACAGCACGTTGTGGTGTAACCAAGGCTAGCCCTGGTGGAACTATCACAGTGGCAATTTTTGAAGTTTGCCAGTTGACAAACGGAAACCGGATTTTCAATCCGGATATTGTCAGAACCACTTTTCACGAAACTGGCCACGCTTTCGATTTCTCGCTCGGCAAGCAGTATCATGGCGGCACGATCAATAACCCGAGCAAAATGAGTGCTTGGAAAACCTTGATGGAATATGATATTGAGAACAACCTCACCCCGTCGGATTGGGCAACCAAAACGGCTACAGCGAAAGCAAGCTGGATGTGCTCAATCTTTAAAAGCATTCCACTCAGCCAGCTAGAACTGGATCTTGGTGCCCAAGCTAGCCCCGCTACAGTCTGCAATGGATCGCCACTTGTGATGGACAGCTATTATGTTGGCAAAACGCCAAGAACCGTTTATGAGCAGAGGCTGCCCTACTTCGTAGGAAATACCAACGGTGTTCCTACTGACGATACAGCCGGTGATCTCTGGGCTCAGCTATTTACAATTCGCCACAATACAATCGGCTCTACTCAAGTGAATTTCTTGAAGCAGACCGACCAAGCTTTGGGTTTCGGCACTTACAACACAACAACCGCAGCCTTTAGATGTACAAAAATTGCTATGCAAAATTTGTACCTTGACCCGCATTTGAATCCACCCGCTAGTGCCTTTACTGGTACTGGATGTCCTGCTGTGACGTGGTAACAAATCCCCGGTAATTAAACTCTTTGACGAGCTGGCTTGCTATGCGGGCCAGCTCGTTTTAAAAATCACCACTACCAAGGCAACCATATGTGTAGCAAATACAGTTACCGACTGCCAGAGACATCAATGGAGCAACTACAGTGATCGCTATCAACTGACTTTTGCTTGCTTTCGTTTCTGCCACTCCAAGCCAAGTCCGGAGAGGCTTAAATGTAGTTACAAAGCCAAGAAAAACCAAAAGACTGAAACTGAAAGCTTGAGAAATAGTCATTCCAACATAGTAACTATTCCTGAGCCCGTAAGCACAAAAGTAATAAATCAAACCTATCGCAATTGCCTGAACAGCTAGTAAAACCCAGGATAATTTACTCATCGAATTGCTCTCGAACAAGAGGGGACTATAATCTTTACTTTACGACGGCTTACCAACCTTGGCCATACGTGTTTTCCACTTTTGCCAAGCCCCTAAAAATTAAAAACCGCTACAATACTAATGTGTGTAGTACGTCTGGAGCCGAAAGACCGAGTGAAGGAGAGTTTCTAAACTGCGTCTGTAAGCGTGTCTTGTGGATTAATTACTGCTTTGACAGTTTCTTTAAACTCGTATGCTTTGAGAAAAATGATTTGTTCTTTCCTATTGGCTATGGCTAGAGAGTCCTACGGTGCTTAGTTGTTCGTGCTGCGGTGTGATTTCGCTGTCCGCTGAACTCTAAAACTTCCTCGGTAGGCTTCGCCCTTCCTTCCCATGCACGCAAGTAAGCGTACCATGCGCCCCCCAAAGTCAACGCCCAAGCCCTCCGGGTGCCTGCGGCAGACATTGACTTTAGGACCCGTGGCCGCTGGTTTTACGCATGTCCTGCATGGGGGTGCGGGCTGCACCTCTCCCTTACGAGGACAAAAACCAATGACAATTAACGCAACCGACACAGTACTAGAACGGCTCAGAGAGAGAGCTGAAGAAGTATCTCACCCATTCTGCTACGGCGATTACATCAAGGTCGAAGCCAACGAAGACGGCGACTACAAATGCCCAAAATGCGGCACCGACGACCTTATGCGCGAAGTTGATGGAGTCGGCTGTGAGTACGGCACCGATTGGATCATGGAACATCTTGTCAAAACAGAAGGTGAAGAAGTAGACATTGACGAGCTTTACCGTGAAGTGTTAGACGAACTCTACCCGCCTATTCAATTCGGAAATCTTGAGTACTGCCCATCAGCTGTACTTGAAGCGGTCGACCCCGTTGCTTTCCAAATGGGTGTACAAGAGAACGCAGACAGCGAAATCCAAGACGCCTGGCTGATTGAGCTTGATGGCAAATGCTATCGAATGGAAGACATCACCGACTAGAACAGAAATTAGGTTTTAGGATTATCGAGCAAAAAGAGCTGAGGATAAGTCAGCTCTTTTTGCTCGTAGGTGATTAGAACGGCGCAGTCTTCGACCACTGAGGCTCCCCCCCAGCCCACCCCCAACTCTTAACCGCGATTTTGCTTACTGTCTTTTTCCACTTGTATTTTTGGCTCCGGTGGATTGGTGAGCCGGTTAGGGTGCATGAACTCAATGCGCATGCCGCACCCCTCGTTTACTTCAAGTACTTTCAAAAATTCTTTGCCGGTCAACAGCTGACCATCAATTTTGATCGCGATTGCTCCTTCCGGTCCAGCTGGATGCCAACTGATCTCACAGCGCAAAACATCTCCAGCTGGCGTCCACTGACGGCATGACTTACTCCACTTCAGCTGTGGTTCTCCATCGGCAATCTCAACAGGACGATCACTTAAAATACCATCCAGGATCGAGTCAATATAAGCATTGAATCTTTTCAAAATCTGTGGACCGCTCATACTGTCAAATTCGTCTGGGCGCAGGCAGAGACTGCCTTGGTCTTTACCTTCCTTGTGACTTATTATCAACTGGTCTGGATACTCAGCTACGACCAAATCGTCTAATTCTCGCGCTTTCTTATACTCAATCATTTTGTGCTTTCTCCTAGACTTGCCAGCCTTTCGTTAGCCTCGTCTTTGTCAAATTCGTCCGGATCAAAGCCGCGATAGTTCTCTCTGTAGAATTCTTTTTCGAAGACGGAGACGCGCCCACGTGGAGCTTTACCAGGCTTGCCCTTGCGGCGGCTGAGAAAGTTGCGGGCGTTCATATAGGCTTCTGATCCGCCGCAATCTTCTGGTGGTCCAGCATTCTTACCGGCTGTACATACAGGATAGCGGCGCGTTTTACTGAACTTAGAGATCTTCTCCAAAATAATCTCGTGCATCCAGCTGTCACCAAAGTCATATTCATACATGATGCTGTCACCTGGCTGAAGCCTCATAACCGAGAGTGGCTTATCTTCTGAGCTTTCCTCGATTTCCAGTCCTCTGCCAAACGGACTTGCACCCATGAATTTATGCAGATGATAGCTGCCCCAGTCAAATACCGCTTGAATGACATCACTGAGTTGATCCAAGGTGCTATCGCTTCTAACAAGCACACGGCGCCATATGAGCGGCGACACATCACAGATAACAATTCTAAATTGATAAATCTCTGGTGCTGTGGCAATTTCTCGAAGCTCACGGACACGCCGCAGGTTAGCCGCTGTAACCACAGCTGGAACAAGAGCCAGAGGCGTATGTTTCTCTCGCGCTACGCTCAAATCATCTGCGAGCTTTGAATCTGAAGGCTTGTGTTTCAGTCTTGCCTCGGCTAAGTCAACAGCAATCTGAGCATTGAGCCAGAACTCAGGTGTTGTCCCTAGAGCGTCGGCAAACACAAGGGCGGTCTCGGCTGTAATTCCGCGTTTGCCGCGCACGATCTCGTTAATTTTGGGTTGAGGCCAGCCGATTTTTCTGGCAAAAGCGCTTTGGCTGAGGCCCATTAGTCTCAGGTATTCCTCTACCAGGATTTCGCCGGGCGGTGTCGGCTTTCTTGTTTTCACTTTTGGTATCTATCCCGCTATACCGAATTGCGATATAGCTTAGTGTAAATCAACAGGTGGTTGTCGGATAACTTTTAGGCTTAACTGCTAGCTGCCAAGCGCTCTGGCGATTCTATTCTGAGCTGCTTGGCATTCAATGTGGCTTTTTTCAACGGCGAAAATATAGACACCATGCTCTTTTAGAATTGATGCAAATGTCTCGGTGTCTCTTGGGATTGGCTCTGGCCTTCTCCAGCGCTTGCGCATTCTGCCAAAAGGCAGAATGACGCGCTCATAGTTTGGAACTATTGGAACCGGCACCGATGGGCGTCTTGGAGCACGCGCCACCAATGACTTAAAGAGATTCTCAATCACTACATCAACAACAGGATCGATTTTCATACTTTGAACCATGAGCAAAAACGTGACCACCAGCCTGTTTTATGCTGACTATCAGTTAGCAGTTTGATGTGTTCTACTTGTTGATCTACTTGGGCTTCTAAATAACCATTACGATGATTTGCAGCTTCTAGCCTCTCATTAAGAGCTTTCGAGTAGCTTCGTTCTGTCTCGACTTGTTCAAGAAGCCTTTGAATAGTCAGTGAATATTCGCTTTGTAATGGCTTTTGTTCGGTCGTGTTCAATTTTTGTTCGTGACTGTTCAAAGATTGTTCAGTGGTCATGATTTTGACCATTGGCTTTCCATCGCTTCCGGGGGCGCTTGGAATCTTCTTCGATAAAACCTGGCGCCTTAAAGTTGGATATGGCATTTTAAAACGCCTTGCAGCTTCGGCCATTGAGACTAATTCGAATGATTCGACATCAAGTTCATGAATTTGTTCTTGAATATTCGTTTCTTTGGTTGATTGTTCATTGTTCGCAGTCTGTTCAACCTGAACAAACACTTTTTCAAAGCCGACTAAACTTAGATCTGTTACTTGTTCATCGGGAGCTGTTTTTTCCATCTGGTGGGCATTCTCTAAATGTTCATGAAAAGGACACTGAACAATTATCAATGTTCATTGACTTTTTGCAATAGCCGCTATATGCGGTGTATAGCGCATTGGATCAGTTGCTCTATGCTCGTCTTCGCACTATTCTGACAATGACTTTTTATGTTCGTGCCACCACATAAACACCAAAGGGTAAACTCATAAAACAAAAAACACCGCCCGGGGCGATGCTTTTGAGAACTATATAGACCGAATCTCGGTATTCAATTGTAGATGGGTTTGCTTGCTCGGCGTTTCCCTCATGCGATAAGAATAGCGGACAGATTCGGCACAGTCAAGCACGTCTTTAAAGACGGATAAGGCAGACAGTGACCGGAGCCACAGCTTTTTCAAAAGCCGCCACCAGCGGCAAAATTAACCATGATTCGCGACAAGTTTTCTTGTCGCTATATCCGAATCGCCATAAAAGTATATTGAAACCACTCCGCTGTAAGGAGTGGGTGACCATGAGCCGCCACGGTGCTCTTGACGACGAGACGCTCTTAGACGCCGTCGGTTTAAGGAGTGATACCACCTGGGGCTGCCGCTGGGGCCAGCAAACACGATTTGCAGTATTCGACTTAGACGAAACCAGTCAACATCATAACGAGCTAGGACTAGCCAGGCTGCGGCATTTGCTGGCATCCGTTGGCTTTGATTTTCCGCAACTTTATCAATCAAGTGACAGCACAGGCTGGCATTTGTACCTTTCGTTTTCCACCTGGGTTAATTGCGATGAAGTGCATAACAAGCTCAAACACTGGCTTCTAGCAGAAGGATTGAAGATAAAACAAGGACAGTTAGAACTGTTCCCTTCAAACAATGGGCTCAGGTTGCCACTACAGCGCGGCTTTGCCTGGCTGGATGACCAGGGCGCTGTTACTATCAGCAGAGAAGAGCTAACCGCAGATGAGGCAATAGCTAAGTTTGTAGACGCCCTGGACGCTAACTCGCACAACTGGCAAATCATACAAAGCCGCATAGTCAGCCGCTTAGCACAAATCGAACAGACTGCCGGCGCCGGCATGCCGGCGCACGAGCTCAAAAATAAAGAGATAGGCGAGGACGGCTTTTCAGGGTTTTTCACTGACGCCGGAAAGATCCAAGAAGTCTATGATTTTGGTCGCGATTATTGGCAGAACGGGCTCACAAAGCCAGGCCAAAGACATCACGCTATTTTGTGCATTGGTCACTATCTCTGGTACGGCGACGAGAACGCAGACGTAAAGGGACTACCAGGTATAGGCAGAGCTGACCGCCGAGCAGAAGCAATAGAGAATTGGCTGAAAGAAAAACACAACGGCTATTCAGAATCAGTTTTAAAAGGCGATTGGAAAGGAATTGCTGCCGATATATCCAGGTCATGTAATTGGCAGGCGCAGGAAGACGGAGAGACGCCTAGACGGGCAAGTTATTCGATTAGCGATCGCGCGATCGATCGGCTGGAAGTTTTGACTAAACAAACTGGGCGACTTTGGTACCCCGCAGATTTTGAAAAAGGAAATATAGGAAGAGAAGAGCAAGCCCGCGAGCAAATCCGCCTAGCCCTGGTTCAGCTTCTTGAAGAGGGACGCCGCGTTTCTGTACGAGCGCTAGAAAGGGTATCTGGCTGTGATCGCAAGACGATAAGAAGGCATGCTGACATCTGGGGAATTTTCAGGTTGTCAAACGGGGGAGGCGATCCTAGCTTCGGGGGGGCTGCCCCGGAGCCCGATTTGGTTAGCTCTTTAGATCCTGTCCTTCCTTCTGAGCTTGTTGTTGAAGTTGCTGTTTCTGCTTTGTTTGTTCTTCCGGTTTTTATTCGTCCTTTGGTTTTTAGTTTTTTGAGTTCTGTTTGTTTTAGTCAGTCTGTTGGTTTTCAAAAGCTGTTTTTGTCTAGAGGCCCGCCTGTTTTTTGTAGCTCTTGAAGTGGCGCTTCGCGAATTTTTTAGGGTGTTTGACTCCCTACGCTTACAACTTTCCGGAGCGACGGCGAACAACTCAACGGCAACGATGCGTTGACATCCGCGCCGCCACTCGCTTCAAGTTTAGCTCCGGGGTCAAACACCGGCGCACCTTCGGTGCAGGTGGGTGAAGCCTCGGGAACGGTTTGCTCCTTAAACGGGTTCCTCCCCCCGCGAAGCGTGGGTCCCCTCCATTTATCGCAAACCGGAAATTTTGTATGGCGCTCTGCGCTCGCTCCTGGCGTCGCTCTAGGGAACAGAACAAGCAATTTTTGTATGGAGCTTCTGTACGCCAATCTAACCGCAACGGTGTAGAGGTCAGACTGAGGTCAATTCTCTGGATAGTTCAAAGACATGAGCATCAAGCTTGAATCGTTTGGCAAGGCGAAGACGAGCTTCTTTAGGTAAGCCGCGACGACCTTTGAGGTAATCGTTCAAGTTTTGTTTTGAAACTCCGGCGATTTCGGCGGCATCAGTCTGGGTCATTTGGTGTTCATTTAGGAGATATTCGAGGACTTCAAAGCCGGTTGTCCCGTCGAAAAAATTACCGACAAGACGGCTTTCATAAGTCTGAATGAGCTGAATCAAAACCTTTGCATACCCGACTTCTACCGGTGAAAGTTCTCCATCGCGTTGAGTTAAGGACAGAATCATATCCTTAGCGGCTTTGTGCTCATCTTTATTCGTGATGGGAAGCAGAGGCAGTCGTTCTACCAGCTCCATGTATTTTGCATCCATGATTTCGTCTCTGTTTTTTTTATCGCGTGTTTAGTTTCTTTTTGTCGTAGTCGGCATGGGTCATGAAGTCCAGGACGGTGACCACACTCAACTGAAATGAAATGGCAGTCAGAAGTCTGTAGTTATTTCCTCCAATGTCAAAGCAGTACTGGTTTTCAGGGATATAGTCAGTAGCTGGAAAGGTAGCTTTTACGTCCTGGAGTGAATTCCATTGAGCAGCCTTGGTTAACGTGATCCAGCGATCTAGAGCCGGGCGGGCATTTGAGTACTTTTTAGCGAATTGCTTGAGGCTATCTTCTCCGACTAACTGCACGTTGAACCCTTTGCTCTGTGACACCGTCTATTGTACTCAAAAATGAGTACCGCGTCAAGTAGCTTGATTACGCATGCGTGCGCATCACGCGCGCGATTTGGAATTGGTTAGGAGAGAATTTCGAGCCCGTGTTTTTTTGTTAGAGCCAGAAGTTTTAGGGCTGTGCCTTGTGGCTTTGATGCGCCGGATTCCCACTTTTCTACAGTGCTTTCGCTGGTGTTTAGATAGCGAGCAAAGACAGGTTGGCTCACATGATAGCTCTCACGCAACGCTTTAATTTGCTTCGGTCCTAGTTCTTCAGGCACAGATAGACAGCTTTCGTCGAAGCGGCGCATAGTTTCTTTGGTGATGGTGCCAACTTCGTACATACCAGAAACGGCGCTGTGAATGGCTTCAAAGGCGTCGCTTTTAAATTTCTTAGTCTTCGCCATGGCAGATTTCCTCAAGTTTATTACCGTTCAATTCTTTCTCTATGTCAGTGTCTGTCTTGTTTGCGAACAGATCGGCTAAGTCGCGAAAATCAGCAAGCTCTTTTGGGTCGATATTCTCGCGGTCTTTTTTTGCAAATAAGTAGGTGTAAACCCAGTATTTGCCGCCTTTTGCAATGATTATGAGGGGTGGCAACGATTCCTGCGTAATCCGCCATTTGCCACTTGGAAAGCGACTTGGTAGCCCAGTAGTTCTTGGATTGCGCCACCTTAACGCTTATTTATCAAAAGGCGACGAACAGAGGTTCTA
>JBIPOV010000087.1:0-25286 GCA_044378815.1 Obscuribacteraceae bacterium (SeqCode)
CTCTCTGGCCTTTTCTCTACTAGCCCTTAACCGCTTAGCTTTTTCCCGCATAGCTTCTTCAAACCAATCTGGTTTCTGCCAACCTGCCTTCTTTTTGCCGATCTGCCCACGGGAAGAAACTCTCTCTCTTATTACATCTTCCCTTTGTGGCTCCTGCGGCTCCTCTATCATGCTTGGGTAATAGATAGGAGTCGGTGCTATCTGCACCACCTCATTTACAACACAAGGCAAGGCAAAATTGGCTCCTGTTCCACTTAGCCGAGAATAGACTTCTTGCAAGATTTCCATTTTTCGGCCGTACTTGAGCATTTTTGAGGCTCTCATAAAGTCTTTCCAGTAAGTCTCATAGTTCTTGTCTAACTTCGAACTCTTTCTCAGTAGCTCAGAGACTGCATTTAGCAAAGCCGTGCAATTATTTCCACGAGCTACCACGGCTGCTCTAGTACTATCTTCGAATTCTGGTCTCTTCACCCCGCCTGCGTCCACTAAAACCAAAACAGTCTTTCCACTGCCGTGATTTGCACAAACACAACGACAGAAACAGAGCGGCCCCTCTGCTCTTGAGCAATTTGCATTACAGACTGGTCTCTCAACCTGGCGAGCGTATCTGCTCAAGTCCTTCGTAACTTGGCCCATCCACTGAATTCGGCCCAGGCAAGCACAAATTGCATCAGTCATGAAAAGACGGCGACCACCTGTTCCATCTGGAAACTCTTCTGATGAGTCCAGTTTCTCTTTCGTCGTGAAGACTTCCAAGCAGTGAATACAGCGGTAGAAGTGGAGGCTTCCCGGAATTACTATTAATTGCTCTTTCTTTTGCTTACTCATGTTCAGAATCTCTGCCAGTCATCTTCAGAACGCAGTCAAGCAAAAATGATATATCGATTCAATGCAGTCAAATAGCCATTGTGAATGACAAAATATCTCATAAAAGATAAAAGAAGACCCTGAAAACAAGCTTGCCGCAAGCTCTCAGGGTCTTCATTCTTGCCGTACCAGACACCGCCTATATTACCACCGGCTGTCATATGGCTTATTGGGACTTTTTGTGTTTTTAAGGCTGGTACCTGAAACAACTCTATTCTTCGACTATCTGCGCTTTCGCTTGGAACGGCCCGGCTTCTTTCCTTCTGTCACTTTTGTGAGCTTACCGGGTGCTTCAAGCTTATACATGCAGCCATCTTTACCGCGCATCATGACCGCCTCATCTGGCTTGTACTTACGCGGCTGGCTCAGTCTTTCCACTTCAGATGGCGACAGATAGCCCGGTAGTATTTTGTGCGCTGTCTCGTCAGCTTCCTCGCCCATAGTCACAATCGCCTCATACATCCAGGCGTGGATATTTATCCCATGCGGTCTAAGCATATGCACCGCATGCTGTAAAAATGGCAGTTCATCTGGTACCACAAGTCCGTTGTACGGCTCGTCTATGTACGGCAGTCCTTTAACTTCAAATGGCAGATCGCGTACTGGCACATCAAAAAACGGCTCAACATAATCTTCTGTTTCCTTGAAGCCAGGGCTATTCACTAGGCTCTTTACTGACTGAGCAAAGTACTGTTCTGCCTCTTTTGGCTTATCAAGCAAAAGATAGAAATTGCCAATGGTAGTGAGCATTTCTGAGCGGGAGCCAGGGTTTCTCTTATCTAATTCCGGGGGAAAGTGCTCAAGAGCCTCCTTGAACATTTCAATTGCTGTTGCCCAATCCTCGTTTTCTACAGCTTCCTCAGCTTGTGCTGCGCAGGTAACCATTTTTATAAAGCCGTCTACGTCTTTGATATCATTGGCCATGGGCTGGTATTAGTCCTCAAATGCAGCTGCACAATTAGTGCTATGGTCTCGCAAATTAGGCTAAAAACAGCAGTTTTCAAACAAAGGTGCAAAAACTCTCATGGCTGCTCAATCAATAAATAAATTTCAGTCAAGAGGCACATTGTTACAAACACCATCACAAATCAAGATGTCAAGAATTTAGAATTGATAGCCGTGGAAAGTATGGAGTTTTTTCCAGCAACAAAACAATTTTTTCCGCCCCGCTTCTGCTCTTCGCATAATCTCGGGGCTTCTTTTTTTCTACTGCGCAGATCAACAAATCGTGTCGGCTCAGAACAAAAACAATAATACCATTTGATTTGGGTTTGGGCGCGTCAGTCGACTACCCTTGACATTAGGCTAGCTGCGAGCACCAATTGCTTGGTATTCGCCACAAACGCAGTAAAAACGCCCATTTACCTCTTGGCTTTCCCGGTAGTGCCAGCTTCGTTCGCGGCCAGAGCGATTATCAAAGGCCTTATCGCTACTTTTCGTTCCATTACTACTCACTCTGGGTTCGTCAGATGTGCCGGAGTTGGCCCAGAGCAGAGCCTCCCAATAGAAAGAGTTGCCGAGGAATAAATGGGAGGGGACCCAGCGTAGCTGGGGAGGTGCCCGTTTATGCCGCAGGCGTTCCTTAGCTTCTCCAAGTGAAGTTTGACCCTGTAGCTAGCCTTAAAGGGAGCGACGGCGGCAAGAGTCTTGATTGTTAGTGCCGTTCATTGTCCGCCTTCGCCCCAAGGCGTAAAAGCGTAAGGAGTCAAACCATTATGAAAATTAGCGACGAAGTCGCATTCCTTTTGAGCAAACCTTTGACCAGCCCGAAGGGGTGTCAAGGGTGCAGCTGCTCTTTTATTTTCTTTTCTATTCTTTTAAGATCTATTAGGCGCTTGACAATATATCGTAAACGAAGCAAGGGCGGGCTATATGACAACGCGCAACTCCGTCGAGTGTCCCGATTCCTCCGTCGAGTGTCCCGATTCCTCCGTCGAGTGTCCCGATTCCTCCGTCGAGTGTCCCTCAGTTCCCCGTCGAGTGTCCCAGTTCTCCGTCAAAGGTCCCAATCACACAATTATTAAGTGTTTTTTTTGCGAACGCCGCTCTTGAAATGTCTTTATTACTAGCTTTACAGCACCAGTCAAATAAAGATGAGCTATTTTTGCTTTAAGTTTGGGACACTCGACGGAACTATTTCTGCTGATTCGTTTTTAGTCGAGCGGCCAAAGAATGAACATCTTCAAGAGTCCAACCATACCTATTAAGCAAATCAGCATCAGGCGTTTGCCCCAAAACAGCAATCCGAATTGCTTGCCTAGTCAAGATTGTCTCGCGCTCATCGTCAGGTCCGACAGCATTTACTATCGGCGAAGAAAATCTGGCTGGTAAACAAGAAAGCTGTTTTACGGCTGGTTTTGAAGCTACCCAAGACGAAAACTGATCCTTAGCATTTACACGAGTGCGCAATTCGTCTAAAAATTTGTCTCCCATTTTAAAAACAAAACTATCTCCTTGCCACTGAGAATCAGGATGAAGATACTGCCTGGCAATTAACTCTTGGATTGCTGATTTGAGCCTGTCTCTGGCTCTAGACAATGAATCCCATCCACTAGAAGCCAAATAGTCTCGCAAATCGTGCCAGTCAGAAATATAGTGATCTCTTCCCTTCTTTGCTGCTAGCCAAAATCTGTACGATAAAAATGGGTACAACTGTTTAGAAATTTCACCAGATAGAGAGCGAACGTACTTAACATCTATGAGTGCAATATAGCCACTATCAAGGTTCTTCCGCACATAATCACTAAGCCTTATCCAGGTAGATTTCTGAACTTCACCCGAAGTGTCTAGCTCTCCTTTAAAACCTGCCGCTGTAACAAGAGTTAGATTCTCCAACAAATGGAGATAACCACCGGAAGTTGGACAATTGAAGGCCTTCTCTGAAAAACAAACGGTTCTTACGAATCGACGAATGGAATCATTGAGCATAGAAATATATTTGCCATTCTCGGGTTTACCAATTTTTCGCAAAAATCCCTTTGCCGATCCCAGATGTAATATCTCAGGTGTTGGCTTTCTACTACCTTCATTAGCTTCAGCAGCTAGTTCCATGATGCCCAGCCAAACATCTCGATCAAAAGATCCGAGAAGACCTAATTGGGGATCGTGGCGCACCTCCCAAACAGCTGAAAATTGCTTACCATCTAAAGTCACATCATATGTTTGATGGATGTCTCTAAAGCGATCAGCTCTATGGTCGCTAGCAACAAACATAGCCAACCGGCAAAAGTTAAAATCATCCCGAACTGGTTGCCAGGTATCGGCTAGTTGTTCAGCCGGAGCAAAAAGTTTCAACTGGGCTGGATTAGTAGCTTGTCTTTTAGGATTCATAGGTCCTTGCAAATTTCCAGCCTTATAGTTCCGAACAGTTCCGAAGGTTCTAAGATAAAGAATATACCTTCAATACAGACACTCTTCAAGAGATCGCTCGCATATCGAAAGGTCGCACCGGTGGATATATACGCACAATTTGGGTGCTTTACACTTTCTATTTTACATCTGATAATTGCAGGCAACTGATACTAGGAGAGGTGGCACATGTCGGAAGCTGCAAGACATAGAATAGAGAGTGAAGTGGTATCTCTAGACGGATTGGAAGCAGTATTCGAACAGGACTCACACTGTTCGGAAGCTTCCGAAGTAGCGGTTGATAACGAAAGTGCAAGCACCGAACACTTCGGAACAGAGACCGTAGAAGTCATTACGACAGAAGAAGCGGCGCATAGGCTTGGGATAAGTGCTCGTGCAGTTCTAAACCGACTAAAGGCAGGAACCCTTCAAGGGCGGCGCATAAAAGGAAAATTCAAAACTGAGTGGCGCATCCTATGGAACTTACAGCAATCAAGCTCAGAAGGTTCGGAACCTTACCACGAAGTTACTTCCGAAGTTGCTTCCGAACCAAGCGATACAAGTGACGAGCACTACGCTGCTTCTGATAAAGATGGGGCAGTCTCGCTACAGTGGCTACGCGAGCAAGTGAAGCAGCTAACGGATCAATCGCAGGCCCTAAGCTTTCGCAATGGGTACCTAGAAGCACAACTAGAGATGCAAAGAGACCAAGTAAAACTTCTTCCGGATTTTCAATCGAAAGCTTTCGAGAACGATTTACTCAAAGCTCGGATAAACGAGCTAGAAGCTGAGCTGACCAAACAAAAAAAAAGCTGGTGGCAAAAAGTGTGGTCTACGGTATCGCCAAGCAATTGATTGATAAAGTTGAAAGTATGTACTTTGACTGTGGTTTGACTGATTGGGCGAAGCCTACCGAGGAAGTTCAAAGTTCTGTCGGCAGAATTGAGAGCACCATCAGCAGTGCCGAGAGGCTGATAACGGATCAAGAATTAGGGTATGTACTTTGACTGTGGTTTGACTGATTAAGGGGTACCGGGGCGGATTTCGGTGCGTCCGATAAATTTCTTGTTCTGCCGAGATCCCGGCGAGACCAGGCAAATCAGGGTACCCCAAAAATAAAAGATCAAAAAAAGAGGAGAGGGTGGATTTAATTCAATCCCGAAAACCGTCTCCCAGCAACAATCTACAGCTTTCAAAATTCCAACAAAACATAATAACTATTATCTCGCCTGTCATATTCAACCACCACAAAACCAGTGATCTCGGCTGCAAAATCTAAGAAAAGTGATACCATCGAAGATGGTCGGAGGCGGCAACAACAGTCGCCTAGAATCCGAGTGTGAAACGCCCAAGAATTTTTTATTGGAATGGCAGACAGGCTCATATTTGTACAAGCAAACAAAGGCATGTACTTTGACTGTGCCTGTCTGCCATTTTCCAAAGAAGTAGACATATGGCGAGCACAGCCATTAACAGACCGGTCTACTAATTTATTAAAAGAGAAAAAGCGAAGGGGTGAGCCTTCGCCAACAACCTAAAAGGAACTTATGTAATTAGGCTTGATGCTTAGTCTCAAGCCATGGGGTTTATGCCAACCCGCGCCAGCATCCGGTCAGTCAAGCTGGGTGGAAATTGGCCGGGCTTTTGAAATTTGGCTAGTTGGGCAAGTGAGCCATTAAAGATATTTACGTCAACATCGCCAGAAATGCCGCTTATTCTGCCAGTATCGCTATATTGCCAGAATGAATAAACGCCCCATGGAGCTGGAACACGAGGCGACTTATCACGGGTATAGTGGGCAACCCAAAGTGGATAGTCAGCCAGAATCTGAGCATTGCCCAAAATGTCATCTGGAAAATATGAGCTGCAATAGAGGATGGGATCGACACCTAGTTTGGCTTTTACACCATCAACCCAGGTTTTAACAAGCACAAGGCGTTCAGCGACCGTAAAACCAAGCCACTGGTCAGGAACTTCCAAGTCGAGCACCGGTGGCAGATCTCCGGGGTAAACTTGCCCTATGGCTTTGACAAAATTATCAATTTGAGCCAGGACATTTGAGCGCGGGCGGAAGAAGTGATAGTAGCCGCAAGGGATACCATTTGCTCTAGCACTGCGCCGGTTTTCGACCAAGCTATCATCGAGAAAAGTGCTGCCTTCCGTGGCTTTAATGAAAGCGAATGAGACACCGGCTTGTTTTACACGTCTCCAATCAATTCGACCTTGATACACAGAAACATCGACACCGAGTGGATTAGCCATTTGATGCACATTGATGAGGTTTACTTGATGTTGGTCAATTTCTGTAGAATTTACTTCGATTAGTTTAAATCTGCTCTAACTAGCTATAAGTCTTGTTTTTTCCTTCGCAAACTCTGCTGTTGAAACCAGCTTTAGTGGCTGTTTATCAGATAATTCCAAGAACCATGGATCGTTGTTAAGGTTAGGTTTGTAACTAGCTAACCTCACAACGTCAAGCTGGAAAATTTTTTCGAGCTGATTACGATAGTAATTTTCTACCTGTTTAACTTCTTGTAAGCGCTCGGTCTCCTTGTTTATATGCAGCGCAATGCTACCTGTTTTAGTTTCGCTCTTTAATTCCCAATAATCCTGTTCTGAATCACTCAGTGACCAATCTGAATCAGATAGATATTTTGGCATAATATCAAGAGGATTTAAAAGCATTTCGAGCGAAATGCGCCCCAATGTAAAAGGAGTCATCTTAAATAATGAAATCATCTCCAAATATTCAATTCGTGAAATCCTTTTTTCTCCTACTCTACAGTCAAATAAGTGGTCTACTTCAACTACATCAAAATTCAGTTTTGTTCCATTGTGATCAGAAATCATTTGTGCTGAATAATCAAACTGATGGCCACGTCGAAAATTAGTTTGGAAAGCAATGTTTTCCGAAACCATAGTTTTTGAGGCATTCAGGCTTTGCATGATTGTTCCAACGTCATAATACTCAGAGCAATTGTGATAATTCTTGTACACTTTTACCAACAGATCAAACGCAACATTTTGCATAGATTAATCTCCGAAAAAATAGAAAATTGAGAGGGATTATAAAATTACCCCTCTCAATCCTACTTTACTTGGTTTTGAGGATTTTATTCTTCATCATCGAAACCAAAACCGCTTCCAGAAAGACAACTAGCTACCCTAAGAACATACTTCAGATTGCAGTCGGCAATGCATTTCTCATTCTCTTCAGGGCATGGATCTACACATGTTGCTAAACAAGCTGTTAAGGCAAGAGCTGCACCGATCAGGCACAAAATTTGCTCATCGGTCAAATCGCCTGATTCTGGTTCAGATTCTGTTGGGTGTGTAGCCAACAAACCCATACTATCTTTTCGATTGAGCGGATTGTTCTCAGTATAGGCATATAGATTTAGCCGACTAAGTTCGTTTCCACCGCATGGCTTGATACATGCACACCCACAACTACCATCAATCTTCAAGTCATACCCAAGGGGGTCTGGCTGTAGAAAACGGCCTATCGCGGGAGCATACTGGCGGCGCTTGTAATAATACAAACCACTTTCAGAATCATAACGTTGCCCGGTATACCCAAAGGTAGTCCCAGAAAGCGCTGGTGTTTCTCCGAAAGCCCCGTATTTGTACTTGTTAGTAACGGCTCCTCTGTTGTTCGTCCGGGCGATAATTGAACCTTGGTGGTTTGCATGAAAGAAGGTTCTTGTTCCGCCACTGCTTACTTGAATGATAGGCTCATCCAAACCAACACCATAGACATAGCGGTTCTGTAAAGCCCCGGTAGTTCCGTTGTAATCAGCAATTCGCTGCCATCCAGAATAGATGTAGCGAGTCTTGGTGGTACTGGTAGTGGTGACTGCCTTCTGCGTCTGACGATGGAAAGGATCGTAGAGATAAGCAACGCTGGTGCCGGTCTTGCTGGCACTAAGTAAATGATTTTCAGTGTCATATCCGTAGCTCCATGTGCCGTCATTGGTCAAGCAGCCATTCAGGGAGTAAGAGTAGTTCTTAGTCCCAACTTTTGGATACTCGTTCAAGTTATTTGCGGCAAGGTAGGTGGTTGTTGCCGCAGCAGACGGGTGCCACATGTAAGTACTATCAGATACTTGCTGGGTGGTCATCTCATGAACTTTATTGAAAACATAGGTCAGGTTGACACTAGCTCCAACAAAGCTCTGTGCAAGACTGGTTAAGTCGTTGTTGAGCTGCAAACCATAGGTCGCTGACGTGCCATTGGCGAAGGTTAGGCTGCTTCTTCTCGACAACTGATCGTTGCTGAAAGTTGCTGATGCAGCAGCTGCTCCATTAAGCTTGATGGTTGTCAGCCGATTGAGCTGATCGTAGGCTCTGTCTACAAAGTAGCCATCTGGGTAAGTCAGTTTTGTGATGTTTGCATTGCCATCAAGCTGGAAAGTGACTTGTTTTCCATCTGGGTACTCTTCACGAATGAATCGCTTGGCTGTGTCATAGGCTCGTTTGTGGCTTCCACTAGATGGGTCTCCAGCAATCACGGGAGTGTTTGCTTCAAGCAATCGACCTGAAAGATCGTAGACATAGGAAATGGTTGGCTCACCCTGAGGTGCCTTCGTAGAAGGTCTGTCCAACACATCGTAGGTCATTACGATTGTATTTCCCGTTCTGACTCGATAAGTCAAAACGTTGCTATTCTGGTCGTAGAGCTGATTCTGCTCAAACGTAGCATCGGGGAAAGTTGTCTTATCCAGCCGGTCATGCCCGTCAAAACTATACTGAGTCAGGTTGTTTTTCGCGTCTTTGACCGATGCGACCTTCCCATTTGCTGTGTACAAGCGGGTTTCGCAGATGGTTAGAGTTGCGTCCTTAACTTGGAACAACTTGTCACGAGAATCGTACAGGTATTCTGTTACACGGTTTTCAGCGTCGGTTTCTTTCCATAGGCGATCTGCTCCGTCATAATCCCAGGTCCAAACATTGAGCGCTGGGTCCGTCATGGTCTTCTTCTTGTCTGACTTGGAGTAAGTCCAAGTATAGGTCTGCCAGGGTGTTGCAACAATTCCAGTTTGTCGCTTCAAGGAGGTCATGTTGTCATTAGCATCAAAGCCATACTGGGTCTGATAGCTAAATGGTGTTGACTCCGTGCGCAAAATCTGACGACGCAGATTGTCGAACTGGAAAGTCGTTATGTTCAAACGAGCATCTTGAGTTGAGGTTAGGTCACCAACAGTGTTGTAGCCAAGGGAGAATGTCAGATTCAGATTGGGGCTAATACCAGGATTAACAACAATCGTCGACAAAGTTTCATTGACAGCACTATAGGTAAACTGTGTTACCAAGCCAGATTCATCGGTTTTCTGAGTGACTTGACCTCGTGAATTGTAGGCCAAGAGCACCGTGGGAATCAGCCCTCCAACTAATGGTCTTTCAATCTTGAGCAAGTTGCCTGTCACGGCGTCATAGGTCATTGTCGTGGAGTTTCCGCGACCATCGGTGGAGATCTTCACCTTGTTCCAGAGCGGATCATAGGTAAAGCTCTCGACTATGTTTGCTAACCCAGAACCAGATTTAGCAACTCTTGTGCGGCTCAAGACGTTGTTCTTGGTGTCAAATACGAACTCGAAGTAATTACCCTCTGGCTTTGTGACTCGTTTAGCTCGGCGCTTTCCATCCATTAAATAGGTGGTTGCATTTCCTAAGGCATCGATTTGCTTGATGACATCGGTGCGAGAGTCATAGTAAGTGACACTCTTGTTTCCGACAGGATCGATAATCTCAGAACGACTTCCGGCTAGATAGAATTGATAGCTGTGACCAAGAATATCGACCTGGCTTTGAATCCGATCTAAACTGTCATAAGTGTTTATGACACAGGCATCAAGCGGATTTTGCGGACGGAAGTATTTCCACATGCGACCAGGTGAATTATACGAAAACGTATAATTCTGAGACAATGCATCCGTAAACTGAGTCAGCTGGCTGGTTCCATCGTAAGCATACTGAACTGAACGCCCACTGCCATCGGTGACAGAAGACAATTTCCCGCTGGTATAGTTCAGCGTTAAAGTCCGCCCCATACCGTTTGTAATGCTTGTTAGATTACCTCCGGTATAGGCAAGAGTGACAGTCACTCCATTCGGATAGACTTGGCTAGTCAGTTGCCCAGCGGCATTGAAGTTCATCACTTCTTGCTGCGGTGTGGTGATTTTGTACAAACCACCGGTCAAAGTTAAGGTGTCAGCCTGTGTTGAAAGGCTGTTATAGGTACCGTCTGGCAGCAGAGTGAATTTTCTTGCTCCGTTTGGCAAGGTTGCAGTCACTTGATTGTTGCTTAGTTGCCCAATCCACCAATAAGCGGCCTCATGGACAGAGACGACTCTTTGAACAGGCAAGCTGTTATCAGAGAGTAAATCGACCATGGCATAAATCAAGGCGATTGAAGCAGCCCCTGAGATAGGAGAGTTTAGAGCTAAGCCTTCAAAAACATCGCTTCCTTTTGCTATCGTGAAATCCCAGTTGTGGCTCCAGCCAAGACCCATAGTGCCAGCACTATATCTGAGTCTCGAACTGTATTGGCTCTGGAAAGTCAGGCGATAAGGGAATTCACCGCTACCGATTGAGAGATCGTCATGGTCATATGTGTAATGACCTGTGCGAATTTCAACTGGGTCTGCGTGCTTACAAGGATCTTCATCCTCATCTTCTGGCTTTACCTTAATTGGAGGTGTGGTGGTATCTCCGGTTCCGCCTTTGAAGTAGTTGATGATGCCCGAGGCGCCACCAAATTGACTCACCAAGCTCCAGCCAGTTGCTGTACCAGTCGTCATGGCCTGACTAGCAGTCTGAGCTAAGAAAGCAAACCAACCGTAAGGAAGGTAGAAAGTCTCTATGTTGCTCAAATCAGTTGAGTTGTAGCCAGAGAGCGCAGGCACAACGGTTCCCGACCAGTTGGCCTGAGTGCCTTTGTAGATCTTGGTACCAGCGACGTTGGCTGCATGCAGAACCTTAGTAGCAGATGCCGCTGAGAGCCCTGTGTACTGGCGTATGGCCAAATCTTCTAATGAGTAGCCGAGAATTCCCCATGTCATTCCAGCTGCCTGGATGTAACTGGCAGTGTTACTGCCGTCTACCGTTGAAATTCCACCGCGAACCCCTTGAATGTCAAAGGAATTAGCACTAAAAGCAGTGCTTTGGAACAAGCCTGTCATCCCAACCGTGTGATGGTTGTTGAAGACAGTCTTTGTGATGCGGCCAATCACATCGCCGACGAGCCCCAATTCAGCCATGTAGCTAGCCCAGAGAATGGACAAGCGCTCACCAAGAATTGGCTCCGAGTAATCTCCTCCTCCAGCATAGTCATTGGCCAAAGACAGCTTGCGATGGTAGTCGATCATCCCTTTGCCTGTCTGACCAAATCCGGTCGAGAGCAAATAGAAGTAAGTTCCATCAGTAGAGGTGGCCTTCGCATTCACTCGCAGGTAGAAACTCTGGTTGTTGTTCGTCGATGTGTACGCATTATGCGTAACTGTGATAAACAGTGAGTTCCAGCTGCCATAGAATTGCGCTGTTCCTGTTGCAATTACCGTTCCATCAAGTCTCAAAACTGGCTGATTGGTTGAGTTATAGAACAGCGTAAGGCGCTTGCCGTAGATTTGATCGCAAGTGAAAGTGATCGGGCTACCAAATGCATTCAAGCCAACTCCACTGCCATCAATACTAATGGTGATCTTGTAGTTGCTGGGAATGTCAGTGGTCCAAATGATTGGCACATCACCAGGCTTTTGATATGACAATGAAGTGAGATAAGTGAAGGGCGCGAAGATTTGATTAATCTCCCGTCCTCCGATGACTTCATTTGGCTTGGCTGCCGGATTGTTAGTCTTTATGTAGTTGATCAAATTAGTCGACAAAGTCTGCATTTGACTGCTGATGTTTGCCGCGTTGATGTTTTGCACCCAGTTGCCGCTACCATCTATGGTGGCACCAGTTGTTGCCTGCGTTAAGAAAGTAGACTGCGAATAACCCGTAGCTGTCGCCAGGTTCATACCTGTCGTTTCAGTGTAGGTCTTGAAAGAGGGGTCCATCACATATGTTGAGCCAGATACGACCACCTGAACCCAACAATGAGATATCTCTAACTTTTGATTAGGGAAAGTTCCAACAACTGCAACAGGAACGCCGCCATTTGCAAAAATACTGTTTGCTACAAAGATATTGGCATCTGTTCCAAGCCATGCTTGACATTGGGCCAAAGTCAATTGCAGTGTGCCGAGTACAAAGGAGGCCGTAAAGCCAGCTTGGCGCAAAAGTGCAATCAAAAGAGAAGATTGGTCGAAAGAATTCCCGTATCCATCGACTGCGACCATGTTTGCAGGTTTTTGCATTCCATAGGTCGCCGTGAATTCCACGTTGTTGAAAACCCACTCAAACATAAGCTGGGGGTCGTTCTTGAGCGCTCGGGCTAACTCAGCGATGGATGAGACGCCAGGAACAGTGTTACTAGCAGCACCCGCAGCCAACGAGAAGATTGGGCTTGGCTTCGGAATGGTCACGATGTTTGGCATCACGCGACTATCGATTATTGCCGCAGCTGATGCTGGATCAACTGCTGGCATCTCAACTAATCGACCGTTGTCCTTGTCGGGGTTTGGCATTGCTGTCAATTCTGAGCTGTTCGCGGAGCTTGGAATCTGAGTAGTCATATGTTTCCGTTTTTGTTGTTTTGGTTTACTTCGAAATTGGTCGCCTAAAAAAGGAAGGTAGCTATTTGAATCTAGCGACCTTCCTTCTTCTTGTTATTCAATTTTCGGTGGATGAGCTTTTGCTTTGCTTAGCAGGTTCCAGATGGACATGCAGTGACTACAGAGGTTCTGTTGCCGCAAGCATCGTAAAAATATTCAAGGGTGCTGTTATTAGCCCAGGTAATCTTCTTGATACGCCCGAGTACGTCCATGATTACTGTGAATGAATCCATTTTGAGTTGCCTCTTTGAATGATGGTCTTCAATTCAACCGAATTCCCTTAAGACTAAAACCCCCGTCAACATTACATCTCAGCCATTCGCAAATGACTCGAAAGAGCGTCAAAGAAAATTTATAGCTCGCTCCAACGACCTATGTCGATTGGTATTACTTGGTTTTCTCTGGCGCTGGATTTGTTGTTGGTGGTTTTTTCTCTGGGATTGGGTTCGATTGAATGTCATTCGAACCTAGCTAGCCTGCACCCACGTTTGCCACCATGACAACGACTATCGTTTTTAAGTTGCTCTTTTCAGAAGAGATGGCACTGCGTTGTGTTTCAAAAGCTTTTCAACCCGCCAAGGTTGTCAACCCAAGCCATTTTCCGAGGAAAAAGGAATGTTACAACGCTCTCAGAAGGCTAAAACATGGTGTCGCCGCTAGTACCACTTTACAAGGGCAGTTTTCAAGCTAAATCCACAGCCCAACTTCGTTTCAATTCACTTCATCTTAACACAACCTTCATTATATTTGGAATATTCAAAACGTCAAAATTTAAATCGATTTGTTATTTAGGCCTGGCACAGACTTGATTTTAGCGGCGTTTAACGCATCAAATCATCTTCTTTGCTTTTCTCTTTTTGCTGCCTAAGTTTTTCAATCAGCTTGCTTGGCTTCTTTTCTGGTGCTGGCTTTTCTATGTCTTTTACTTTTGGCTTTTCAAAAATTCTCTCTGTTTTCTCCAGCACTTCTTTTAATCGTTCCGGCTTTTGCCTAGTACGGTCAAGATAGTTCTGCCAAGCGCAGTCATATTTTTCGCTGCTTTGCTCCAAGGCATTTTGATACTGCTCTTGCTGAGAATCTGATAGCTGTTCAGTATCGACGTTGCGCCACTTCTCAAACAAATCGTGGTTGCCGTCTTTTTTTGCCTGCTCCATTTCTTCAACAGGCAAGTAATATTCCACCAGTTGTCCATTCGGCATTCGCAGATCAAACACTACTATCCGCCAGCCCCACGGGCCTGGCTCCAAAACTTTTTCTGTGTCAGTTTTGATGACCTCAATATCCGCTTCTCTGATTTGCTCTGCTATTTTCGGCAGGTCTTCGAGATCTTTCAATACGGTTTTGAATCTGAAAGAATCCCGTATGTGCTCTACGTCATGCCATGGCTTAATGTCTTTGATTGACTGCCGGTTTGCTTTATCAGAAATTGCTTGAGGCTCTTTGTGACTGGTCTTAGACTCAGTCCCATACTTGCTATCAATGTTATCCAGGAGCGCTTGAATCGCTGGCTCATTTTCCCTAGAGAACGCTTGTAAGGCTTTTATCTTCTCGTCTTCAGGCAAAGCCGGGTCAATCGGATTGACGATTTCCTCATCTTCCAAATCTATTAATTTGCCCAAGAGACCACAGCCTGCTTAATTTCCGGTTGCAAAGACACGTCAAAACTGCGATAATAGAATAGCAGAGAGGAGTTAGCAACCATGTCTTACAAAGTCTATAAATCTGCCGATGGAAGAGTCTTTATTCGTTCAAAGGAAGACCAGTTTACTGCTTCGTGCAAAAAAGGCGTCTGGTCCCCGCGTATTGCCTTTAACGGTAACGAGCTGGAAGAGCTTTCTTTGGTCTCCGATGAAAATCTAGCAAAGACACTGATTCACCAAGCCAAGCAAGCAGTTGGCTACAAGCCCAAACCAATAGTGGTCTAGGGGGAGCATTGTGGATAGTGAAGCCTTGGTAACAATCAGTCGTGATGGAACAGAGGCATTCATACTTACGGAGGACGGCTTTGCCGCCTCTCTTGTTGAAGGCGTTTGGTACGAGGCTCTACTCTATAGCTCTTATGACTCGGAAGACTTTGTTGCTGTTACTGACGTAGGCGAATGTCTGGCTATTTTGTCATCGGCTCGTCAAGCTCTCAATGTTTACTCACCCAGTCCACCAGGCGATAAATTCACTCATTTGATTGAGCCTTTGAAACGGCTGCATATGAGTCTTGAAATCTACAAAGTTGGTCCACTTGAGAAAACTCTTGACCATTTCAGGCTAGAAACAGTAAGAGAGTGGGCCAGGCTTAGCTTACATCGCTATTCTCTTCGTTCTTCCTGGATCGCTCTACTTTGGCAAACACTAAATTCTGATGCTCTCTCTGCTTATCCCGAAGCAGACAAGGTAGCCAAAGAGATTGCCCAGACCCTATTTCTCACAACGACGACCAGCGAGACTAAACATGAGCGGTAAATTGCCAAACCCAGACATTGAGTATCAAGGACTGCTTGAACTAAATCTAGAAGAAGCTGGATTAGCTTCTCATGCGCTTCGGTTCTACATGAACGCCAAAGGCTATGAAGTCAGCGACAATACAAAACAGCTCGAAGACAAGCTACAAGCCTACATAAATCGGCGCCTTGGCCCGTCAAAATTAGTTATCGAATTAGAAGAGTAATTAGTAAGAGGCGGCTCTTTCAAGCCGCCTGCTTCATTTACACTAGGTTGTCAACCCGGTAGTAGTTGCCGTTCAAATAAACGAGCTGATCATCTTCCATCAGGCTGTCAGCATTGTCATTGCAGCCCATTCTAAAAGCAGTTGGGTCCACAACCTCTAACACTTGAGACGGGCAATATTCAAGCTCACCAAATTTGATTGGCTCATGTATTTCATCAAGCAACTCTCTGAAAAGCTCCTCGATGTCTACCTTTTCGCCCTCGGTCTCAACTAGGTGATCAACTATCCAATCATAGCCGTACTCGACTCCCACTCCTTCGACTTCCCTCATTAGGTCGTCGCTGCCACATTTCGGACATCTAAATTCACCGTCTTCATTTTCTTCGACGGTCATATAGTCCGAGTAGCAGAACGGCCTTGAGATATCGTGAGCCTTCTCTTTGAGCGCTTCTTTTGTCTTTTCGCTTGCTTCTAGCATTGTCTTTACTCCAATTATTTGAAGTGCGCCGCCCGCACCCCCATGCCAGACATGCGTCCACGCGAAGACCAGGGTCCTAGTGTCCAGACCGCCGAAGGTGCCGATAGGCTTGGTCTTGACACTGGGGGGCTGAAGCTACGCTTATTTGCGGGCATGGAAGTAAGGGCAGAGCCTACCGAGTGGCCCGCCCGGTGCATTGACCTGCAAAACGTCTATGAGGTCAGTTCGCTTCCACCAATAAGCGTGTTTGCTGGCACGGGAAAAGAAAGACTGAACTTAACTTCAGTTGCTACTTAGTTCGCTTACAGTTAGGACAGCCAGTCAGTCGTGCTGTGCGAGTTTGAATTTTTTGCTGCCAGCTGTGCCCACACTGGCACTGCCACCAGGCTATTTTATTAGATTTGCTCAAAACATCTTTGGCACGGATACTGCCGTTTTTGGATTTATGCCATTGCTTAGCAATTTGAGGATAAAGCGATTGCAGCGAATTTGTCACCGAAGCTTTTTTGCCAGCACAAGCCGGACATCCAGCCCCGTGAGTTGTGCGGTTGCAGACAGCCGCCAGCCAATCGTGGTCTGGTCTTTTCTTGCAGGTCCACCAGACTTTCTGGTCTGTGTGAGGAGTTACATCTGCCGGGCCAAGATTTTCGTTTTATGCCAATCTTTTGCAATATCGGGAAAACGCGCCTTTAGCGAATTTTCCTTGGCGATAATCCTCCGGCCGTCGCAGTAGGGGCAGCCTGAATTGTTGGCTGTTCGATTTGCTATTCGCGCTTCATAAACGTGTTCTTTGTTCTTGGGGCAGATCCACCATACCTTTTGTTGGGCAAAAGGGTATACATCTTTGGGCAATACTTCGCCGTTCTTCTCCCGATGCCACTGCCTGGCTATCTTTGGAAACATCACTTGCAGCGAATTTGTTACTGATAATCGCCTATGTGCGCAGAACGGACAACGATGTTTCTGTGCAACCAGATCGCCAGGAGATGCCTGCCACTCATGATCCGGTCCGCGATTACATTGCCACCAGACTCTCTTGCCACTTCGTGAAGTAACGTCGCATGGGCGTAACTTGCCGTTATTTGTCTTGTGCCACTGCTTTGCGATCTGGTGATATAAGGCTTGAAGAGATGTTTCGCTAGGGTGCACTTTGTGCCTTGAGCAATAAGGGCAGCCAGATGCGCCATTTGTTCTGGTGATAACCCGTGACTGGTAGATATGCCCACTATTCGATGGACAGCGCCACCAGACCTCCTGCTCTGAACTTGCCATAAGCTTTTTTGGATCTATGCCAGCATTGAGCTTCTTGTCCCATTCGTTCATCAAATGCGGATATGCGGTCGCAAGAGAGTAGGTAGATGAAGCAAGTAACTTTGCGCAAAATGGGCAACCGGTGCCTCTGATCGCTCTTGAATATACAGAGATTCGCCATTGATGATCTTTTGCAATAGGACACTGCCACCAGGCAAGAAACCCATCACCTGCCGAGACATCATCTGGACTAATTCCATGATTGCGCCTACTGTGCCATTCTTTTGCGATTTCAGGAAAGGTTGAACTCAATTTACCATATGCGTTTTTTGAGCACGCGCACATCCAGCAGTCGATGCCTGTTTTGACAAAAGATTTGACTGAGCGTTGAAGCTTGTGACCAAAGGCTCCTTCATCATCAGTTTGGCAAAGCCAATAAACGACAATGTCTGAGTCAGGCAAAACATGCTCCGGTTGAAGACCATGGTTCCTTTCGTAGTCCCAATGTTTTGCCAAGTCATTGTGCAAAGCAGCCACGCCCATACCTTCGGAGGCGGGCTGACAAAATGGACAACCGGCACCGTACAGTGTTCGTGAGCGCAAAGGTTGGCACCACAAATGAGACGCGTCGCTAGAGCATTGCCACCATGATTCTCTCTTACTTCTGGACAGTATAGTTTTGGGAGATACATGCGCGTTAAGCTCTTTATGCCATTCGCTTGCGATTTTTGGAAAGCGCGTTGAGAGCCTTTTAGACTTATCAACTGGTTTCCTCGAACACCACATGCAATCAGTCTGACGCCTCAAGAATTCGCTGATGGATTTTTGCCAATGATGATTATGATCGCAGTGCCACCAAACTTTCACGCGCGCCTTGTAGCCAAAATCTTCTGGAGAATGACTGTTACGGTCATAATCCCAGAACTTTATCTTGGTTGGGTGAGTGACTGTTATTGGCCCATCGAGCAGATTTTTCTTAGCCATGATAGCCTTTCTGCGTTTCGCTCTGTTTCAAATCTAGGATCACTACCGTTCAAGGCTTCTTCTTCATCAATGACGATATTGCAACATCCTGCCAGGCGACATAATCGGCGCTTCCGTGCTCTTGCCGATACATCCAGTTGTACAGATTGGTGCCGTCAATGATGGCGTCGTTCAAGAACCAATCTTTTGCTATCCCACCCATGTCTTTGAAGTTCTTTTTGTTCCTCAGCCACCAGAATGAAGCGAACTCTTTCTGCTTCTCATATGGCACATAATCAAGGTCGCTATTGCGCTGCATGGAGGGCCAGTCGCGGCCTTTTGAAACAGTGAACTGATGCAGGTCATATGCAAACTGGCACATTTTTTCAGTAGTTTCGTTTTTGTAATCTGACCGAAACTCCATTTCTGGTTTGACTAAGTATTGGCCGAGGGGCTTCTTCGATTCTTTGCCGCCCCTAATGCTCGTTATCGAACTATCCCACTCATGGCCGTCTTTCGATTTAGTAACCTTGGGCGCCGCTGACGCCACTATCATCAACTGCGCCATTGTTCTCTGGTCTCTTGGCACCACGCCAATATCTTGGAAGAAACCCTGAGCATAAACGGCTTGTGTAGCCGCTAGCAGGGCAATAATAACTAGTCCTTTTTTCATCATCTGATTTTATTCACCTCAACATGGGCTCTAAAGTCTTCTTGGTTTTTCGCTATCAACTTCCGTACCATACCGGCTCCCATGGGGCTCAGAATCTGGTACTGAAATTTTACTCTGGTAGCAGAATTCTCTGCAGTCAATTGAACAGACAAATGTATCTCTCGTGGAACGATCTGGCTGCGCTGGCCAACTCCCTGCATTTCGTTAAATGCGAGCTTAGCTTGAATCAGCCCCCTGGAGTCGTCTTCTTGCGTGATGTTCCAAACTGAGCGACCACTTGTGCCAGTGTCGATTCCGGAGCGCCTCAAAACATCGCAGATGCAGCCCCAGGCGATTGGATATGAGACTTGCCAGACTTCATCTGGCGGGTCAATTAGGCTCTTCAGACTCTTTTGATCAAGGTCATAGAAATACTTGAACGTAAAGCCACCGGCAGCCAACGCCACCCAGAACGATAGCCCCATGCCAAATATCATGTACCAGGCAGTCCCAGCCAAGAGAAAGGCCACGACAGCCAAAGCAGCTCCAAGTGCAGTCATCGGTCCCACTTTACTCTCCTATTTCTCTCATGCTTGCTCTAACGTTTTTCACTACCACTGCATGAAGCCCAATTGGCTGTCTCCGTTCTCGTCCTCGTCCGTGGATACCTGGTCGTCTGCGCTTGACTCATCTTCTTGCGTCTTGCTAGCTTCCGGTGCCTCTGATTGAGGCTTTGATCGCACAAGTGTCTCATCAACTTCAAGAAGCTTGCGCTCTGGCGGCGGGTAGTTAACTGGGTCTGTTTGCTCTTGGTAGTTCTGCCAGCTAAGCGCTCTCACTTGCACTGGTCTTGTGCCAGGCAAGAACACAATCATGTTGGGCTTGCCGCCTTCGACTTCTGCTTTCGATTCGTCAATTACTCCCAAGTTCAGCAAGTCGTCAACGCTCAAGAGTGGCTCCTTGTCTTTGCTGTCTTTGAGTTGACCGGCAGACGTGACTTTGTTGTCGTTGACTAAAGTATTGCCCAGCATCTCGCTAATTTTTCTTGCCGTCTCCAGATCGTTTGGCTTGAAGAATGCCTTCATTGCTGGCTGACTGATTAATAACTTCGCTTCTGTTTTGTAGAGATTCTCTAGCTGCACAAAATCCTGGATTCCTAAAATTGCAGGTATTTTGTCGTGCCTAATTATCGTCAATTTGCCAGGCATGCCGCGCACATAGCCAAAGTTCGTGAACTCGTCCAAGAACAAACCAACAGGGTGCACAAAAGTTTCTGTAGTGACCATGCTGAGCGCCAAGTTGAACATCAGCGCTGACAGTGGCTTCAACTCCGGTTTGTCTGCCGGTGTCGCAAGATACCAAGTGAACAACTCGCCCTTCAGTGCCTCAAAGTCAACCGTAGTTTTTTCGGTCAATGCCCTTATCCTTGGCTGATTCCAGAGGTCAAGGCGAGTAATTAACCCGTTTGCAACAAGGTTCCTGTACGGCGGCGTTGTCGTGTTCATGAACTTCTTGAACGCTTTGCGAGCCTCAGCTATCGAGCTTTCGGCAACAATCTTCTGGATTCCTTCTGGCCCGTCGTCAAACATATCCGAAACATATGCCAAGTTGCCTTTGCCCTCTTCCCGCATACTGACAGCATGAAGAATCAACCCAGTCAGTAGCATCCGCTCAGACATCTCCCAGCTCTGGTCGCCTTTGTGAGTGTCGAGCGTCGTCGACTGCATGATAATCTCGGCTATTCGCCTGGCGTTCATGTAAGTCTTGACAAAGTCCAGCGGATTTATTTGGTCAGAGTGCAAGTCATCAGGGTTGAAATAAATGATCCTGTGGCCGTTTGCTGCCCGGTAGCCGACTGTTTTCGTGAACAAGTCGGCGATGCCCTTGCCACCTGTTGCCTCGGTCACCAGAGCCGAACAAGTCACCCTCTCAATCAAGTTCGGGATGAAGATGCCAGTAGTTTTCCCTGTGCCGGTCGGCCCGCAAATGAGACCGTGACGATTGGTCTCTCCTTCTGGCAATGTCAAGTAATTCTCGCCGTCGCCAGTTACTAGAGTCCGGCCTGGCCACTTGGTCTTGACTATGTAGCCAGCTTTGAGCAATTCTGACGGCGTTGCCCATCTCGCGCCTTTTTTTGGTTTCTCTTCTGCCTCAACAAAGACCCTTGAGTCTTCATAGAGACCTCTACCAAGCTCTAGAAAGCGTTTTTTGCACTCTTCCGTAGTCCAGTCATAGGTAAGCTCGTTTACTTCGATTACAGCCCCGGCAAACCCCTCCTCGTTAACCCACCGCACGACCACCGAGTACGAATACTGCCAGGTCTTGCCCATGACAAGCTCCGGCTGTTTGCGCTCCCCGGTGATAATTCCCGTCTCTTCGTCCACATAGCTGACATGCCAGCCGAACCGCCTCAACGTCGTCATGAATGCTCGGGCAAGTTTTGCCGGCGGGATGTCTGTTGGGAATCTCTCTGAGTATTTACTGGCCACTATTGCCACCTGTTCCGCCAACGCCTCTGAACGGCATGTTCAACTCGTCAACTTTTGTCGGCTCTCTATTCGGGTCTCGCATTTTCTCCTTGGTCTTCATCTCCTTGATTTTCGACCGCAGCTTGCTGTGTTGGATTTTCTGGTCAGTGACCAGGGCCTCTCTCACGGCTTGGACCTTGGAAGTTTGAGCAGAGCGGAACTCTTTCAGTCCCGTGAGCTTGAGGCTCTTGGCCACTTTTGTTATTTTTGCCAGCTTTTGAGCGACCATTGGGTCAATTTTGTTTTGGACTTTTGCCCCAGCTTCCGCCCTGGTCATGTTGATCCAGACGCTAGGATCTAGCTTCCGAAGGCCGGTAGATGCCGCACCCATCGGGCCTGCTGCTATTGCCGACTCAAAGCCAGAGAACCTAGCTGTGTATTGCCCGTCGATTGTCTCGCGGACATCAGAGAGTTTGTTTAGGGCTTTTACTTCGCCTTCGAGGCTAGCTTTTTGTTTGTCTAAGCTAGCCCGGCTGGCGGCTTTTTGTTTCAGGTGCTCTGACAGCCTGGCTTTTTTGTCGTCCTTAACTGCCTTGGACAGGGACTTTTCTTTCTCTGTGGCTAGTTTTGGCTTGTCTTTTGCGCCCTTGCGTCTGCTCTCACTGGCTTCTTTCAGCTTTTGAGAGTCCCGCTTCTTAAGCCCCTGCTTGTCTTTCTTCGTTTGGTTCGCGTCTTGGGGCTTTTGAGCATCTAGCTTTTTACGCTCCTGGGCCTCGTCTGTCTTTTCCCTGTTAGCTTCTTGCGGCTTCAGCTCTTTTGCAGCAACTGCTTTTGTGTCTTGCTTCTTCAGGTCTGGCTTGTGTTTCAGCTCTTCTTTTTGTTTTTGCTGTTTTACTATCGCCTTAATGAGCCGCTTTCTGACGGCTTCGGACTCGCGCCGCCTTTCTTTGTCTTGGCGCTGTTTTAGCTTATCGGAATCAGACGCGCTATTCACCGGTGCTCTTCCTTCCCGTCAGGAAGCTTTTCCGGCTCCCGTGTTTTCTCTCGCTCTTGATGCCTTTGTTGCTTAATCCACTGCCTGAGCTTTTTGTACTCTTTGTCAGTTATTCCTTCTCGTGCCCACTCTTCGCCTTTCCTGTATTCGCTAGCCAGGAACTCAAGAGACTCGCGGGAGTCCTGCTTATCATATACGACAGGGTCTTCTACTCCCGGTATGGCCAGGTTTATTGGCTCCTCATACTCAACGAGCTCCACCCAAAGTGATAGCGCCCGTTCTTCTACTGGTGATAACACTAGAGCCCCGGATTTAGTCAGCTCCTGGGCCTCCTTAAGCTCCTCCAGAGAAGACCCTTTCGAGACCGACATGCTTGAGTCCTGCTTAGCAATTTCTATCTTCTCAAGTTCTTCAACACGGCGCTCTAAGACCTTCTCTTCGAAATAGGAGTCCTTTATCCAGATTTGCAGCTTCTCAAGATCGCTCTGCGAAATCAGCCCGCCTGCTTTGCTTCGCTTCTCCAAATCCCTAAGTTCAGTCAAGGACATAGTCCAAGAGTACTGTACTGTTTCGCCCGCCAGATTGGCTTCTATCGTCTTCGAGTAGTACTTCCAAGACTCATCTTTGCTTGCTTTTTGCTGCTCTTCTTTCGCTAGTCTCTTCGCTGCCAGCTGGTCGTAGTTGGGAGCATCACCAAGAGAATCTAGCTCTTGAGTCTTGATAGCCTCTAGCCTGGTCAGTTTCTTCGTCTCATCATCAGATTTCATCACCCGGTCGAACTCGGTTTTAGCAGCCTTCAGGGCCTCTTTGAGTTTCTTGCCGAATGGTTTTGATTTTGTCTCTTTTAGCTTTTCTTTGTCCAGTAGCTTGTTTCGCTCAAGATACTGGTCGCCTTTTTCTTTCAGTTTTGTGTAGTCGTCTCTTGAAAGCTTGACTTGACGGCCGTTTTTGTCCGTGCCCATCACAACAACATGTGAATGCGGGTTGCTTGTATTCCTGTGCTCGACTGCATACCACTCAAGCTCTAGGCCTTTTTGTCTGCCGAGATCGTGCATGACTTCTCTGACGTACTCTTGAGTATTAGCGTCCTGGACGCCTGGTGAAATTATCAGTTTGTGCACAAGAACACCGCGCCCAGTCTGCCTATCAATGGCATCGTGGACCCGGTGAGTAGTCAGCCCGTCTTCTTTGTCAGTGAAGAAAGAGCGGCTCCCGCCCTCTTCTTTGTCCTTACCTGGCCGGAACTTTATGTAATTGACATGAGCCTGTGCCCGGCCTCGGCCATCACCAAAAGCCTTGATATAGCTGTGTTTTACTATTGCTCGAAGGGCCACGATCGCACTATCTCAGCACTGCTTTCTGAGCTATCTTCCTTCTCGACAACTCACCCTTCAACTCAACTATTTGACGACCAATCCATTGCCGGTCTTGTGCTGTTGGACTAAGAGCCTCATACCAGCGCAATGAGCTATATGTGCTGTTCAACTCGCCGACCTTCTTTTCCGACATATCAGGGCTCAATAGCCTTTGTACGCTCTCTCTGAATATTTCAGAGGGGCTCGCGTTTACCCGGCCTTGTGCATACTTGCCTATTTTCGGGTCGTCCTCATACGCAGCAAAAGTCCTCAATATCGCCTTGTGACTTGCAATACAGCCCTGACTAATTCCCAGCTCTCTAGCCACTTCCGCTATCGTAATCGCTATGTTTTGCTGTTGCAATTTCTCGCAGGCTTCTACGATCACACCTCGGCTTTTCGGTGCGACTACTTCTACCGCGTGAGCCCAGAGACTCCGTCTCCTGGACAACCGGCCAGTCGAAAAGCCTGTCTTCTCAGCCAGCTTCTTGCGAGTTACTGGCTCTCCCGCCTCTTGTAATTCTCTGACCGCCTCGACTATAGCCTCCTCAGTGTTTTTGTCAGCTAAGTGCTTCCACAAATCAGCATGCTTGACGACTTCACTCTGTTTTAACTTCGCGTTTTTGGCCAGGCTCGGCATGGTAATTGGCTCTCTTTTCACAAGTAGCAAGCCCAGAGCCTCTAATATTGCCCGTCGAGTTGCTATCAGCTTAGCTGTCTCACGCTCTCTCAGCTCCCCAAATAGCCTCTTTATCGCCTCTTCGCTCACCGGCGAATCGATTGCATGTGCCACTTACTGCCCTCTCAAACTGTCAAAAATTATCGACTCTTTACTTCGCTTCCGGCAAATTTCTATTTTTACACCCCCTCAACCTTCTTCGACATCGCCTTCGCTACGTCCTTTTCCTCCGCGCTCAGCCCGTCATGAACTTTCTTGGCTGCCGCTCCCGTGCACTCCTTCATCAAATCATCCGTGCCTTCCAGCTTGGCCAAAAAGCTATTTGACGCCAGAGCCGTCACTGCAACCTTCGCCAGCAGACCGCAGATCCTGTTCACCCCAGCCTTAATCACCCCGGTGATCTCATCGGTGGAAGCCCTCAGCTGCTGCGCATACTCCGATTCAATTCGATTTCGTATCTGCTGGTCCGCTCGGTCCAGCCCATCAACAATCATCCTTCTCGCCAAATCAGCGTCGGTAACTCCCTTCGATTCCGCTATCAGCTTGAATCTGGCCAGGTCTTCCGTCGTCAGCCTAGTCCTTACTTCCCCCGGATACGCTCTTGTAGTTTTCGACATTTCCAACCCCTGGCGACACTATAAACTCAAGTCATTATACTCACACATGCTACAGGAGACAAATTACCACTTGACATCTACCGGTCTGGAGATACTATAAACTCAACCCTAGCAACTAATACACACATCTGGCGGCACGCCTTTATCCTGCCTTAGCTCAATTTTTTACAAAATTGGCTCGGCCTGCTTGCGCTGGTTTTGCGTCTCGCTCCCAGCTCGCCGCAGCTGCACCTACCGC
>JBIPOV010000029.1:0-88218 GCA_044378815.1 Obscuribacteraceae bacterium (SeqCode)
TGGTGCTATACGTCTCTTCATACCTACCTCCTAAGCTTTTTCATCAAGACACTGTATTCTATAGTTAACCTACCCCATTAATACAAAATCCAAACTTCGGCTTAGCTAAGGTGATAGGCAGATGGATCTGCAATTAACAGACCGGTCTACTAATGTCTTTCCAAAAGAAAAAAGAAAGGAAGAGTGCGGCTTTTGGCCACACTCTTCCTTCTAGTTATCGAGCAGCGAATAGGTGCCTAGTAACGAACTCGACTAGCCCTTCTTCAGCCTCTTGATGTTGGCCACGATTTCCACCGGGTCAATCACACGAGTCTGCAACTTGGCAGTGAGATGCAGCGACTCAAAGACACCATGGTCGATACCATAGTTGAGCGACTGCTTGGTAGCAGAAGCAGCCTTGGTCGACTTGCTTGCCATCACCTGCGCGGTCAGCATAACGAACTTGATCAGGTCTTCCTTGAGGGGATAGACAGCATTGAGCAAGCCCGAAGACAGAGCGCGATCGCTAGCAATGCGCATGCCAGTGAAGGCCATTTCGCGCACCAGACCAGCAGGCATAATCAGCGGCAAGCGCTGCAAGCTACCCAGGTCGGCCATGATGCCCAGATTGATCTCTTCGATGGCAAACGACGCCGAGCTGCAGGCATAGCGGAAATCGCAAGCAGCAGCCAGGTCCAAACCAGCCCCGAGACAGACACCGTGAATGGCAGCAATCACAGGGAAGGGCGCCTTCTCGATGGCAGTGAAAGCATCCTGCATGCGGGTGATCACCTGCAACAGCTGGTCTTTGCCTTCAGCAGTCTGCAGATTCGCCAGGGCCGGTGCCAGAGTCGGGCTCTGGAACATTGACAGGTCGATACCAGCAGAGAAGTGGTCGCCTTCGCCGTAAATCACCAGCGCCCGGGTGTCACCCTGAGTAGCCAGCTCTTTGATGGCCTGGGGAAATTCGGTCCAGAAGGCCTCTCCCATGGCATTGGAGCGCTTGGCGTTGGTGAAGACCAGCGTTGCCACATGGTCAGCCACTGTGACGCTAAACGACTTGTATTTCGGGGCCACAGATTCAGCCTTGAGAGCCACTGTCGCTTCCGAAGCAGCAACAGGCGCGCCATCAGCCTTGGCGTCAGCCGCGACCACAGGGGCACCATCAGCCTTGGCCGCCGCCGGTTCCATCGCCTTCACCTTGGGCAGCACCTTGGGCGGCTTGCCGAGGAAGAAGTCGGGCAGCAGCGTGGCAGCAGGGTCCACAGCATACTTGCTCAGATCGGTCTCGCCAGCAGCAGTGAGAACAGCCGAGTCGATGAAGAAATTGCCGCTGCAAGTGGCCGCTGGCTGGTTGAAAATCCAGTAAGCAGCGTCAGCGACAATTTCGGGTTTGCGCGAAGCCTGTACCGACTGATCGCCACCAAGCAAGTTGCGGATTGCCGATGTATCGATCGCGGTTTCAGGCCAGAGCGAATTGACAGCGATGCCAAACTTCTTCAGCTCAGCAGCTTGGCCAAGAGTGCAGAGGCTCATGCCGTACTTCGAAAGAGTGTAGGCCAGGTGCGGAGCCAACCAGTCAGCATCCAGGTTCAGAGGCGGCGAAAGGTTGAGCACGTGAGCATTGGTGCTCTTCTTCAGATAGGGCAGGGCGTGTTTGACCACCATGAAGACAGCGCGAGCGTTGACCGACTGCATCAGGTCGAACCGCTTCATCTCGGTCTGTTCGGTGTTGGTGAGCTGGATGGCGCCGGCATTGTTGACGACAATGTCGATGCCACCAAAGGTTTCTACTGCCTTGGCGATAGCCGCTTTGATCTGCTCTTCATCGCGCACATCGCACTGAATAGCAAGGGCTTCGCCACCAGCAGCTTTGATTTCGGCAGCAGCACTGTAGATGGTGCCAGGAAGTTTGTCATTGGTAGCTGCAGTTTTTGCCGCAATGACAATGCGTGCGCCATCTTTGGCGGCTTTGAGAGCAATGGCCAGACCAATGCCGCGGGAGGCACCGGTGATGAACATTACTTTGGTCTTGAGAGTCATATGGGTTCCCATTTATGGTTATGTGAAGTAAACCAAGACTAGAAGCCAAATTCAGCACTAGACCCGTGATGCACAAGGTACATCTGCAACAACGCAGCACAACGTGTGCATACAGTGCGCGGGTCTAAAGGTGATATGGCTTATTTGGTTTGTTTTTTTCTTGGAGGAAGGTTTTCTTTGCGTGAGTAATTTGAAAGTAACGCGCTGATATTCCACGATCTGACCAGGCAAAAGATATCTTGATTACTACCCAAAGGCCAATATTTCACTATTTATTAGCTCGGGTTGCCAGGTGGTGCGCCAGCTTGCGTCAATTGTGGAGCTTCAGAGAAATAATATAGAACTCACTAGTTCTACCAGTCTCTTGATTAAGTAATAGGCGTTAACTTAGGTTCTCAAGGCACATATTACTTCTTGTCGATTTCAGGCCAAAAGCCAAAACCATCCTAACTAGCCACCCCCTAACAAATTCTTCTGGGCCATACGGTCAGAAGAATCAACCCGCCTCTTAAATCGAGCCATGAGTACCAGTGTCATGAGTACCAATATTTCACAGACTAAAAGTTCAGCAGCCCCACAGACGGTAAAAACCGCACGGCGCTATAAGTTTACGATTGAGAAGAGTTGGTTGCTCATGCCGGACGGTGTTCGACTGGCAGCCACTTCTTACATCCCCAAGGCACGTCGCCGCGGCGAGACTTTCCCGGTTTTGCTCGAATACCTGCCTTACCGCAAAGACGACACCTTCTATGTCGTCGACCACCCCTTTTTCAGCTACCAGGCCCAGCTCGGATTCATCACCGTCAAGGTTGATATTCGCGGCACTGGAGCATCAGAAGGAGAAATTCCCGAGCGCGAATATTCCGATACCGAGATGCGCGATTGCGAAGAGATCATCAAGCAACTGGCTGCCCGCGCTGATGCGAACGGCAATGTCGGTATGCTTGGTGTTTCTTGGAGCGGCTTCAACTCGATTCAGATGGCCATGCGTCGTCCCCTGGCTCTCAAAGCCATTCACGCTGTGCACGCTTCCGACGATTTGTATCAAGACGACATGCACTACATCGACGGCAATCTGCACATCGACCCCTATCACCTCTTCATCAATCACGAGCTGGGTCTGCCGCGCACGCCTGACTACAAGCTTGATGCCGACTACTTTGCCCAGCGTTTCAACCATCGCCCCTGGCTGTTCACTTACCTGAACAATCAGCTCGATGGTGATTTCTGGCGCAAGAAGTCTCTGCGGGAAGACCCAAGCCAGATCAACATTCCGGTCTACCTGATTGGTGGTCTGCTCGATGGCTATCGCACAGCCACAGCTCGCATGTTCCAACAGCTCGATGTGCCGGTGCGCTGCGACATTGGTCCCTGGGAGCATTCTTGCCCCGACGAAGGCCAACCAGGCCCGAACTACGAATGGCAGAAGGCTCTATCTGACTGGTTCAACCGCTATCTGCGGCCAGAATCGGCGAGCAACAAGCGCAGCAGCAAGAACAAGAAAGAGCTGATGGTGTTCGTCCGCCACAGCCATAAGCCCGATCTCGATATCGAGACCGTGCCTGGCTACTGGCGGCAAGACACACTGCCAGCTCAAGGCGGGGAGAACCTCAAACTCTTCCTCACCGCGAGCCGTAAGCTCAGGCGCAGTCGTGTCAGAACTAGTGTTGAGACCACGGCAGCAGGGACGAACGAGAGCAGCAACCATCTCAAGCTGGCCTATCAGCCTTTCGCGGGGACGGCGGCTGGCACCTGGTGGGGCAACAAGACCGGCGACATGGCGGCCGACGATGCCCAATCGCTGGTTTTCGATAGTGAACCGGCCAAGGAAGCACTGCAAATCATCGGCAACCCCAGGGTCAAACTGTCGGTCAGCTCTACTTCGCCCAAGGCCAAGTGGACTTTCAGATTAGAAGACGTTGCCCCCGATGGCAGCGTTGCTCTGATCACCGGTGCTCTCGCCAATCCCGCTCATCGAGTTAGTAGACTGGCTCCCAGTCTGCCTGGCGCCAACGAAGTGTACGAGCTCGAGCTTGACTTGCACTTCACCACTTGGACTTTCTCCAAGGGTCACAAAATTCGTCTGGCCATTGCCAATGCTCAGTTTCCGATGGCTTGGCCCTCGCCAGACAACATGGTTTCGACAGTAATCGCCGATGGCCGCAGTGCAACCCTGACACTACCAACGGTGCCAGCGGATGTTCGCAAAGTGCGTGAACTGCCGAAATTGGCAAGGAAGCAAAGCTCTCCCGACAGCTGGAGTATCGACTTCCCGAAATCGAAGAAGGGCGGGAAAGATAGCAAGCCCGACAGCGAGACTTTCAACCGCGTGAACAAGCGCACGGGAGAGCAATCGCACACCATCAGAGCTCGCAGCGCCTATGTCATCGACAAGAGCAAAGGGCGTGCCAAGAAAGGTGCTAACCGGGTGAAGCGCACCTTCCTCGTGGAGACCAACAACACCTGGAGCACCAACCCAGCCAATCCCGCCAACTCGAAGTACTTGGGCATAGCGCAGACCACGATGATTTCGCAAGGAAAGCATCTGCGTTTGCGCACCCGCATTCTCGTGCAATCAGACGAGCACAACTTCTACATCAGTGTCACCCGCACCATGTTCAGCCAGAACGGGCGTGTGGTCAGACAGCGTCGTTTCACCGAGACCGTCGCTAGACAGTTTCAATAACCAGAAAACCAAAAGTACGCAAGTACGAAAGTACAAAAGGAAACCATCATGAGTACGAATAACAAGGGCAAAACCCTGGCAGTATCTCGCGCTGCCAGTGATTACTATCCCGAAATCGAGCCGTTCTGCACCGGCATGCTCGCTGTTTCGGGTGGCCACAAGATCTATTTCGAAGAGTCGGGCAACCCCACGGGTAAGCCGGTAGTGCTGCTGCACGGCGGCCCCGGCGGCGGCACGCAACCGAGCTATCGCCGGCTCTTCAACCCCGATGTCTACCGCATCATCATGTTCGACCAGCGCGGCTGCGGCAAGAGTTTGCCTTTCGCCTCGCTGGAAAACAACACCACCTGGGACCTGGTGAGCGACATCGAGGCCCTGCGTAAACACTTCGGCATCGACCGCTGGACGGTCTTTGGCGGCTCCTGGGGCAGCACCCTGGCCATCACCTATGCCGAGACGCATCCCGAGCGCGTCAGCGAGCTTGTGCTGCGTGGCATCTTCCTCGGCCGCAAGAAGGAGCTTGACTGGCTCTACCAGTTCGGCGCCAGCGAAATCTTTCCCGACTACTGGCAGCAGTATCTGGAGCAGATTCCGGTCAAGGAGCGGCGCAACATGGTCAAGGCTTACTACCAGCGCCTGACCAGCAAGGACATCGCCGTTCGTACAGCCGCTGCCCAGGCCTGGAGCAAGTGGGAAGGTTGCTCTTCCAAGTTGCACATCGATCATGACCTGATCGCGCGCAACGGCGACGAGACCTTCGCCACGGCCTTTGCCCGCATCGAATGCCACTACTTCATCAACGGTTGCTTCCTGCGCTCTGACTCGCAGCTGCTCGATGACATCGGCCGCATCCGCCACATTCCTACCACCATCGTCCAGGGTCGCTACGACATGGTCTGCCCGATCACCACGGCCTATGAGCTGCATCAGGCCTTCCCTGAGGCCAAGTTCGTGGTCGTCGGTGATGCTGGTCACTCGATGTCGGAACCGGGCATCCGCAGCGCGCTCATCGCCGCTTGCGACGAATTCGGCGCCAACTGAAAGGCCTGCGCCAAAGAAACTCTGACTGAAACATCAAGAGGAGATACCGCTATGGACACAAACACTGTGCTCAAGCCGGAAGACTTTCTTCCCTATTACCAAATGCTGGAAACGGCCAAAGCAGGCCCAGCAGCCCTCTTGCTCAAGACCTTGACCTTTATCGAGGCCGACAGGGCAGCGAGTGACACGAGCACACCTTTGGCTGTAGACCTGGGCTGCGGCACGGGCAAAGACACAGTCGAACTGCTGCGCCGCGATTGGAAAGTCTTGGCCATCGACTACAGCCAAGCTGGTGTCGACGCCCTGCTGCAGCGCCCCGAGGCGACGCAGTACAAAGACAACCTTGAGACCAGGGTGGCATCATTCAGCGACACCAGCTGGAGCGATGCCACTCTGGTTGCGGCTCTGCTTGCACTGCCCTATGGCCCAGCGGAGAGCTTCGATGCTGTCTGGCAGGCCATACGGGCGTCACTGCTGCCCGGTGGATACTTCGTCGGTCAGCTCTTCGGCCCCAACCACTACAAGGGCATGAACCACATCGTGCGCCGCACTCGCAGTGAAGTCGAAGCCATGCTTGCCGGGATGGAAGTGATTCACCTGGAAGAATTGAGCCTGGAACAGACTCACGAAGGCGAGACGGTTTACTACAACTATTTCGAAATTATTGCTTGCAATCGCAAGCAGTAACACGATTTCATGCAGTGGGGAACAGGCATAATGCCTGTTCCCTGCTGTTTTGAAATCTACTACAGCTCAGACCCCACTGAATCATTTTTTTGGCGTCGCATCTATGCGACTGTATAGTACTAGGACAAAGGACCAAAGACCCTAGAACGGGTAAATAGTCCCTAGCAGCAAAGCAGAGGAAGACATGACCCGGCAACTGCGACATAAACTTCTCATAGCCGTTTTTCTGGCCACATTATTGGGCAGTCATAGCACTGCCATTGGCAAAGCGACAGAGCCAACAACCATGGCTACTGTTTACGAGCAAAATAGCCAAATTCTAGGCCCCTGCCAACTGATCGTGTCAAAGGCTGGCTTAAGACTGAACTGGAAAAGCAAAAATATTGCTCTAATATCACACCCGCCAGAATGGCGCATGGTTATGCTCAACCCGGCAGAGCAGAAATATTTCATAGCACCACCAGGACAATTTCGCGCTTGCTCGATGATGACTGTAAGCCTCTATCGCACCTGCGATACCAGCATACTAAAACCAGGCAAAACTGAAAAAACTGTCCTCAATGGGCGCTCAGTCAAGAAAATTTCAATGACCGGCGAGCCGGCACCAATAGCAGGCTATCGCCATTGGCAAAAGTTGCTGCTCCATTCAGCGGAATACTGGATAGAACCGACCACAATAATTCCACCACCAGTGGTGCGACATATTCAAGAGATGTATGTACTGCCTTCCGCCGAAGGTTTGCCCCTGCAACTAACCACAGTAAACAATAAAAACAAAATGGTAAAGGAACTTCAACTGCTGAGCGTCAAAACCCAAGCTGTCAGCAGCAAGAGCTTCGCCATTCCCGATCAATACAAGCCGGAAAAAAGCCAAGAAGATTTGCTAAACGAAGGTAAAAGCGACGACATCATTCAACTACTTCCTCGTCACTAGTAATTGTGCAAGGCCAGACTAAGGTTTCTTTTTGGCTCCCTCACTTGATCTAAGCGACGGGGTGCGCACATCCCATAATTCTTCTAAGGCACCTTCATTTGATTTATCAAGCAACATCAAGGTTTCAGAAGTAGTGCGTTCGTAGCCAGGTGGAACAGTGAGCTTTTTGCTATCGACTTCAGCAGGCTCAATCGTCAAGGTATTAAGGCGATTGTAAGTGCCTTGAGCATTATCAACGTGGATAAATTTCAGAGGAATACCTTGAGCTGGAGCCACTGGAGGCAACTTGAAAAACCAAACCATAAATTCACCGCATTGACTGGGAAGATTGAAATCGTTGCAGATATAGTAAGAGCCATACTCGTTTTCGTGCAGTACAGTCGAATCTCGCAGATGTGATTCAAAATCTTGTTTCATGCGTAAGAGGGTGACTTTGTGCCGCAAGAATAGGTCTTGTTGCACCTTTTGCACTTTCATACCCGACATGCGCGCGGCGAGCAAATCCATGAGATTAACCTGACTGCGGTTTTTCCAGGTAGCAGCAGTTTCTTCGTAAAAACGTTTCGACTTAGGCGAATACATCGTCACTTTCCAGTCGGGTGCCTTGCACACCACACAATAACCGCGGGCCACGCAGTCAACAAAGACAGCTTTAGGGGAGAGATAAACAATCATCTTGCCCCTAGTGCAGCTCTGCTGCGTCAGCTTTATGTATTTCTCTGCAGACTTAGCAGGAAGAATAGTGACCAGTGCCACTGCGACCGCTGCGAAAAATGAGAATAGATTTGAATAACAGCCATTACTTTGCAACTATCAATTATCCCTACTGCCTTTTGCCATGATAGCCCGCATAGTAGCAGCTAGACGGATTCTTCACTTTTCGGTTACTGCCAGTTAATGGCAATGCGCAAGCGCTTGGCTTCCCGTTGCCAAGAAAGCGCGGCTCACGCCAAAAGTAAAAACGGTTTACAAGAAGAACTCTTATCTCATCTGAAACCTATAGCAGGCACTGGAAATAAGGCGCGAATTTTAGCTAACGTTACTTCTCCCTTTTCTTAGCTTCTACAGAAACAAACACTACCTTCTTCCATCTAGAAACAATTACTGCATTACGCACCTTGAACTAACTTGCCCGCGCAAGTGGTATCAGCTCAAGGTGCCAACAGTCTTTCTAATCACTCTAAACCTCATCTGCGGATGAAGAACTTGGACACACCATGAAAAACAACAACCTTCCCAATGTGGATCAGAAGGCAATCGACAGTCAGCTGCGCGCCAACTGGTTTCGCACCATACTCGGCCTGGTATCACTGGCTGCCCTTGGCGCCGCCACCTTCGCCCTGCTCGGTCTCAATGTCACAATTGCTACGGTAATCTTGGCCTTGTTCACCGTCGTTCTGCCTCTCTTCAGTTGGTACAACAGCGCCAATCTGGTGAAGAGGCTGATGAAGTGCGAAGCCCCGAACACGCTCAACCCCGACCACCGTCGTCTCGTGCGTCTGGTCAAAGAAATCTATCCCAAGACTGGCCTGGCAAAGATGCCTGACGTAATGGTTTCGCCGATTCCGATGCCCAACGCCTTCGCCACCGGTCGCTCACCCAGCAACTCTTTCATCGCCTGCACCGAAGGCCTCTTCGCTGTCGACCTCACCGACGAAGAGCTGAAAGCCGTACTGGCACACGAACTTGCCCACGTGAAGAGTCGCGACGTCGCTATCACTTCGCTCACTGCCACCATGGGTTCGCTCTTCGCCATTCTCCTGGCCGGCGGCATGCCCTGGATTTTCAGTGCTGCCTTCGTCAGCAACAAAGACGGCCTGCTCGTCGACAAGCTCTCTGACAAGGTGAAGAAAGGCAAGAAGAACTTCGCAGCTCCGGCTGTGGGTATCGCTGGCTTCTTCTTCACGCTGCTGGTCTTCGCCGTGGTTAGCTTCTTCGCCAAGTTCGTCACCTTCTTCGTCAGCCGCAGCCGCGAAAGCGCCGCCGATGCTCTGGCCGCCCAGTGGACGGGTAACCCATGCGCTCTGGCCACAGCACTGCAGAAGATCAACGACTGGGTCAATCGCAATCGCCTGCTGCTGCAGCTCAAGATCATGATGGGTGGCCTTGCCCCCATGCTGTTCTTCGGCCTGCACGAAGACGAAGACCATAACCCCCAAACCGTCAGTGGCAAGATCGCTCGCTGGTGGAGAGAAATTGGCGAGAATCACCCGCCCATCCCCACCCGTATCAAAGAACTGGAAGCTATGGCCGGTGAATCTTGCCCGACCATGGACGACATCAAGAAACAGCGCACAGCCGCTCTCAATCGGCTGTTTCGCAACGGCCGCCGTGTGAAAGACGAGTAACTTCTCGTGCCCTAGCGCACGATCATCAAATGAAAGTGCCAAAACTATGATTATCAAACTCATGCGCCACGGGCTCTCTGGAGCAAACACCGGCGAGCAAGACACGAAAGACACTCCAGACCATCGCATCAGCCTCGTAGCCAAAGGCATCAAGCAAGCCAATGCTGCTGGCCTCAAGCTCGGCGCCGACTATCTGCTCGAAGCCATGGTCTTTCTCTCGCCGTACAAACGGACGCGGCAGACCATGGTCGAAGCCTTTGTTGGCGCCGGCCTGATCAACAGTGCCGACGACAAACTGCCGGTGCGGACGTACGAAGATCCGCGACTGCGCGAAGTCGAACATGGCTACGAAGGCCAGGCCGGCATGGATGCACAGAAGCCTCTACGCGACAAAATCGGCTACTTCTGGTACCAGATGGAACGCGGAGAAAGCCCTGTCCAAGCCTATGATCGGGTCTCTGGTTTTCTCGAGAGCTTCATGCGGCAAATGGAACGCAAAAAGAAAGACAAAGCACTGATCATCTCCCACGGTCTAACCATCCGCATCTTCGTCATGCGCTTCTTCCATCTAACCGTGGAACAGTTCGACATGATGCGCAATCCGCACAACTGCGACGTTATCACCATCGGCCCTAAAGCCGATATGAAGAACCCGCAGTTTACTTCGGGTCGCTGGGGCGTGACCGGGCTTCGTCTCGTCAGCGACAGTAGCAAATAACTGTCGGTCGCAAATAACAATTGGAATGCTCCCGATTCTCAATGAAAAGGGCCTCGGGAGCATTCCTCAATCTCTGGTTTATCCAAGTAGCGCTGTGTGAGAGTTTTAACTAATGCACCAGCGCTACTTGGATTTTTTTGAAAGCCATTTCAAAAAGAGCCTCTCAACTATAAGCCATCATAGTAAAACTAATGCCAGAAAGTGATCAACGTCTGGGTCAAAAGCCCATAAAACGCCCAAAACTGAGAAATATACTTTCATCAATGTGTCCCGTGCGGAGAAAATCTCCGCCAGTAGATCGAGTGTTGCACCAAAATTAGCTGGGCAATCTCTCAAAACAGCACAAATAGATTTTTGCTAGGCATCACCAGTGGTGACACCTAGCTCACTTGCATTTTTATATTTAGCACTTTGATTTAATCTAAAACAAAGTAAAGAGCTATTTCTTCCTCAACAGCTAAGAAGCTTTTACTTAGATACTCTTGCACAAAAATTAGTAAATGCTCGCGCAAGCTGAGCTAATAGCACAATTGCCCATTTGATTTTATTTTACTAAAAATCTGTACTCTTAGTTTGGCGATACTATCGCTAACCAAGCTAATTTCAAACAGAGAAGAAGCGGCGTAGAAACCCCACGTAACAGACCTTAGCAAGAACCTCACATACCAAAGAGAAAGCTCTTTGATTGTCTTTAATTGCTTACTACATCTAAGCTCAAGATCTCTTTTTAACCCCATTCAATCAAGCAGATATAAACCACACCTCTCCCCATTCCCCCGCCCATCTCTGCCATCACACCCTGATCTGAAAGGATCTCAATTGAACTCCGCCTCTCGCTCTGCCCAGACCCCGATCATCTCCATCACCGCTGGCGCCACCATCAGCTGCTCCGTCGCCGCCATCTCCCATCACCCCGACAGTGGCGTGATCGTCTCCATCGAAGGCAACCCCAACGGCTTCATCCCCAACCGTCTCTTGGCCGGCAAAAACAACAACGCCAAGAACGAACGGCGCAAGCTTCTGATTGCCAACCCCGGCATGCCCCTGGAAGTCTTCGTCGAAGAAGCCGGCATGGCAAAAGTCGACGAGAACAAGCCGGCGAAGACGAACAAGTCCCGCCCCCGCATCATCCTCAACGAAGACAAGATCACCCACGGCAAGATCATCGCCTCCCGGCAAGAAGCAGCGGCCCGCCTGCGCGCTGAAGTCGCCGCCCTCAAGGAGGGAGCCTGCCTGCGCGCCACGGTCACCCGCTTCGCCACCAAGGCCAACGACGACGGCGAGGGCACTCACCTGATCGGTGCCTTCGTCCAGCTCGAGAACGGCATGTCGGCCCTGCTGCACAAGTCGCAGGTCCTCGACATCAACACCCTCGAAGAAGGTGCTGCCATCTTCGTCTCCATCCGCTCGGCCACCATGGACGGCAACCGCCCAAAGGTCAGCGACAAGCAGGTCAGCCCCAGCGCCTTCGGCCAGGCCGCCTCCAAGGCATTGTGGGCGGGCGTGGCAGCGCGTCTCGAAGGCTTCCTCGAGGACTGACAGAAAGCGCTAGGCAGCCAAGTCACACGGCTGTCTGACGCACTCGGCAAAGCAAAAGCCTCTAAACCAGGCAATTTCAGCAGCTCCACAACCACGAACAGGACATATCATGATCTCATTTGAAGAAGCAAAAAGGCTCGTCATCAGCGATTTCCAACAACGTGCAAGCGAAGCGCTGGTTCCCCGGCCACGGCTGAAAGTCTGCGACACCGGCAAAGGCGGCGCCGACCACTGCTATCAGGTGGAAGAGAACCGGCGCGAGGCCGCACAAGCAGACAACGACGCCAGCCGCAAGAGCGCCCAGTGGCGCGGCTGGGCCGAACGGATCGAACAGCTGCAAAGCTTCGAGGAGTACATCAGCTGGCTGGGCAGCGTCCTCCAACGGGACGGCTGGGAGGGTTTCGAGGAGGGCTACGAAGTAGACTTCAGGGCACTGAGAGCCCCTCTGTACTACAGCAACAACTATCGCTACGACTTCCTCACCGTGCTGATGAGCATCCACGATGACATGCTCCGGGCTGCGCCAGCCCCCGAGGTGCTGTTGCGCCAGGCTTACCGCCGCATGCGCGTCGCGGCCAAGCCCGTTCGTCGGCTGGTCGACAACCCCAACCAGGTGCAGTCAGCAGTACTGCCAGCAGTGCAGAGCTACTTGCCAGCAGTGGGCTTCTTCCTCGCCGCTCTGAAGGCAGTTGCCAAAGAAAGCGCCGACACCATGCAGCGCAAGGCACTCAAGCAATGGGTCGAGCACATCGCCAGGCAACAAGAAGAAGCGAAAGCCGCTGTTGCAGCCGCACTTCCTGTTGCCGACGATGCTCAGAGCGTCGCCCTCTATCAGGCCTATGCAGCACTGTTCAACAGCTGCGTCGACGCCTACGACCAGGCCCGCCAACAAGCAGCCGCTCAAAGCGACTAGTCAGCGCCAAATCGGAAACCTGTCACAGCAAGCCTCAAGCAAGCACCAAGCAGAGGCTTGCACACTTCAACGTTGAAAGACAGCACCAATGAAAAACCAAATCACTCCTGAAGCCTTCGCCAGCGCCATGGTCGTTGCCGAAAACCTCAAGCAGCAGCTGGAAGCGCGCCTGGTCCACAAGACCTCGCAGGGTTGGAGTTGCAACTGTGGCAGCTGCGGCGCCGGGCCTTCCCGCGTGGTGGCAATCAACATTCCGACGCAGTACCAATACCAGGTGGCCATGTGGCTGCTGTGGACCTGCGAAATGGAAGACAACACCGGCAAGCGCTGGAGCCAGGGCATCAGCAGGTACATTCCCTGGACCGAACTCTACCCCATGTTCCGTCGCGCCTTCGCTGGCATCGACGTGCGCGTGGAGCACCCCTACGCCCAGTCGCACAGCGGCCAGCCCTGGGGTTTCACTCCCTCTGGCCGCACCATCGAGCTGAGCGTCAACAGTGCGGTCTTCGTCCGCCCTGTCGGCGACCTGAGCCAATCGATCTGGGTCAATGCCGAGCTGCGCGTCGACAAGCGCTTGCCGCAATACGCCACCAATGAGGCCCTGATCGCCTGCAACGTCGACGCACTGGAATTCGACCAAAGGCGTGGTCGCGGCCAAGGCCAATACTGCTTCCTGGCAGAACGCTCGGCCTTCTACATCCGCATCCCCGGCGACGGCCACGGAAAAGACATCTACCTGCCGATCGCCAGGCAAGTGGCGGTCAACAAAGAAGCCGGCACCGCCACCCTGGAGCTGGACCAGTCTGTGGAAGTTTTCGTTCCGGCCTGACCGAAAATGGCAACTAGATTGCCATAGACATGCAAGAAAGTGGAACAGTGCTCAATCGGCACCGCTTCACTTTCTTTTTAATCCTTCAGAGTAGACCGGTCTAATACAAACTCAACCAGCTTGCAGCGACAAGCCACTAGGATCAGCTCAAGGGTCGATCGTCATACCGCAGAATGGAAGGCTAAAGCTCAAGTGCAACTTCGCTTTTGCCAACAATTTATCATTACTGAAAACACTGCCCTCAGATCGTTTCGTCGCCATCGGCCAGTGAGAGCAAATAATCAACTAGCGGTTTTCTCGCATCAACAATTTTCTTAAAGCCATCATATTGGGTAAACGTGGTGCCAGCACCGTTAATCTCATTAACTAAACCACCAATGAAGTCCACCGAACCAATTGACAACAGTGACTGGCGACAAAGGCTATTGGCTACACTGAGGTCATTCTCAAACTCTTTACCAGTGCTGGTATCATAACTCGCTACCCGAAAATCTTCGGCGTCGGCACTCCATGGTGTATGTCGACCATGGGTAATTCTTGCAGCGACGCACTGGCCGTTGACGTACCAAAGTCTTTTTTCAGCTCCGCTGACATAATTCTGAAAGCAATACTCTGCCAGCGACGATTGTGAAACCTCAAGGAAGCTCTGGAAAACTTTGATATCGTTCTCGGTAGCAATCTTTTTCACACCAAAGCCAGCACCACCCCAATTTGGTTTGGCCACAATTGTGCCATGCTGACAAAATAGATCATGCACTTCTGAAAACTGAGTAGCTAAGTAGGTAGGTACCGTCTTAAAATTCTGCCGATCAAGGCCAACCATCCAACTTTTCAAACAATTTCGCTCGGCCTGGGGCGAATTTACTACTCGCGCAATCGCAGACGAATTCTGAGCGTCCTCATGCAAGCATATCTGCGCCTGGAGAAAATCAGCTCTCCTCTTAAATCCATGCTCTAGGTGATCAAGCCAATAGCCGTCGCTATAGACAATCCAAAGATCTCCTTGAGGCTTGACCATCCCCACTTTCTCAAAAACCCCACCGCGAACGCGACGATAGGCACAAACAAGGCCCCGACTAAAGTCATAGCTATCGATGGGAATAATAGAGAGGTCGCAAATAGCGTCAAGAGCAGTGACAACTGAGCGAATAGTAGAAAGTCTTCTACCTGCCACCAAGTCAGGATTAACCGTGATCAAGACCTTCTTTCTGCTACTCATGAACAATTATCACTCTTGTGTCTGGCGTCAAAGAGGCACGAAGTCAAAGGTCAACATACTTTTGCACTCTTCGAATTTACTTTCCAGCTCTTCAACACTCTGAGCGCCGAGATCAATGAGACCATATCGATAACTACTAGCGTCTTGTACCTGTTCAGACAAGCGCTTACCGGTCGTTGCATAAATTTGTACTCGCGTATCACTAAACCTCTGCAACACCGAAGCAATCTCTTCAGCTGTTGGGGCAGCACGAACATATTGATCGACAAAGGTTCTCAGTACACAACTGCCTGCTACTTTATACTGGCCTCTGCCTTTGAAAGTCTCTGGCCTTTTACCCAAAGCCACTTCGAGCAAAGTCTGGTAAGTACTAAAGCCGTCAACTTTTTCGAAGAGATTAGGAAACTGAGAGGCAATTTTGGGATTGATTTCAATTATGCTGATACGGTCACTTTCAGGATTGTAAAAGAGTTCCATGTTAAATAGCGCATTGTTGTAGCCAATGCCGCTGAAAAACCTTTTGGCAATCACAGCCATTCTCTCTAAGACCGACTGAGGCAAAAGACTGGGATACTGCCAGCGCTTAAACGACATTGTGCCAGGAAACATGATGGCGTCTACCACACCCATCACTACTACCTCATGGTCAAATACATAACCCTCAAGCGACACCTGAGTTCCAATCAACAGCTCTTCTTGCAACAAACAAGAGGCGTGCTGCTCAAATGTTGTATAAGCTGCAATCATTTCATTGAACGGTTCAATAAACTGAATCGGCAGCAGTGCCTCACCTATCAATTCTTTTAGCCTGTCTTCTGTTTCGACAATGTAAGCGTTTTTTGACATACACGACTTAACCGGTTTCAGAAAGCACGGAAACCTCAAGTCACTTTCATGGCTCTCACGTTTAACGGGATCAATCAGGTGAAAATCGGGCGTAGCCTCAGGTACAAGCTGCTTTTGATAAATCCGAGAATAATGTTTATGCTCACAGAGCATCACTGCTTGCGCTGGCGCACCTGGCAACGAAAGCCTCTCGGCAATGACACTTGCCGCTGACATTCCTGGATAGCCTACAGCCGACGTCACGCCGGCCAAGCCAAAGTGACGATACTTTTCTATAGTGTTCTCGATCAAATCGACCATCTTCAAAACTGGTTTATTGATGTCCGGAGCTTCAACCAAAAAATCGTCAAAATAATCATCATCGAAAGCATCAAAGATGATCTCTAAATTCAGACTAGCAGCAACTACTGGCAGCTGACTAAATTCACGAGATGTTGGGCTTAAGACCAGAATCTTCTTCATTAGTATTCTTCTTTAGTTCTTGATAAATCGGTCAAAATACAAAGCCACCTGCTTGCCAAATGCTTCGCCTTTCTCAGAATAATTAGCATACATCGAAGGATTAAGTAGTTCAGCCTCTAGCAGCATAGGACTATCATCTACAGACAAAATATCCACTCGACTAAAATGGGCAGGGTAGCCCATACCTTCATACACTCTCAATACGTGCTTGGCAAAGTTTATTTCTTGCTCGGTCGGATCGTAAACATCAACGGTTCCGCCTAGCGACTCGTTACAGCGAAACTCACTTTGATTGGCTCGACTCGGCAGCTTGATCACTGCGTGCTGAAACTGATCACCGAGAAAGACTAAACTGCGCTCGCCCTGCCAGATTTCAGGCATGAATTGCTGGGCGAAGAAGGCATCTTCACTACCCTCAATAGCGATAAGATCTATAGGCTGGTTAGCTAAAAAGATCTCGTTACCGCGCTCGCCGCACAATGGTTTAACCACAAAACGCTCACCTTGACTGAGGCGTTCTTTGATATCACACACTTTAAAAGAGGGAATTATGCGCACATCTCGCTCTTGCAACTGCCACAAATAACTCTTGTTAAAATTGTGCTTGATAGTACCAATATCATTGATTACTTTAGTGTGAGCGAAGCACTGGAGCATCCTATTGAAGCGAGCGACGTCTCTGTAAAAACCCTCCATTTTATAAACAAAAACCAAATCAAACTCGGACAATGCTACAGGTGCCACAAAAGCAGAATCATTGTAAGAATACATACGAACAAACTGTGCGCCAGCTAAAGAATCTACCATCGAATCTAACTGCAAGTCTCTCCAGTTGACGAAGTAAACCTGATGACCAAGCTCTTTCAATGATTGTGCGAAATGCAGTGAATCATGCTCATCAACTGCATACTTCAAAGCAAATTCAGTTGCGGTAGACTTCTCTACATCTTCGGCCATGGTGATAAGAAGTCGACTCATTGTTATTCAGCAACGCCATGGGGAGATGGCAAGCACGAAGCCATCTGAGGTGCCACATCTTCGGCTTCGGTTAAGGCCAACTCGACAGCGAGGGCCGCTAAAATCTTAAGTGAATCAATAATTGGCACTGAAAGATCACCATCTTTCAAAACCAAAGAAACCTCAGTACAACCAGCGATAATTGCTTGCGCTCCATTTCCAACAAGCTCTTGAGCAGCAAGAAGCAACTCTTCGCGCGGCCCATCGATGAAACCGGCCTTGATACCGACTTCCCCGAATATGGCGTTCATGACTGTTGCCTGAAGGGCATCAGTCGTCAACACCGATTTGCAGCCTGCAGCATGAAGAAATCGATCGTATAAACCACATTTCAACGTGGCTGTAGAACCTATTACGCCAATCCTCTTGAGAGTAGGATAGTTAGCTGCAATAAACTGAATAGTAATTTGCACCATATCAACTACTGGAATAGAAAGCGCGGCTTGTAGTGGCTCTAAATAGAAGTGAGCTGTAATACAAGGCATGAGCAAGAAGTCTGCGCCAGCGGCTTCTAGAACACGAGCAGTACGCACCAGCTCAGGCAATGGTGAGGCGCCGGCTTGAAAGATAGCCTGGCCACGGTTGGGAATTGCTGAATTATTGAAAGTCAAAACAGGAATGTGCTGCTGATCACAATTAGCTGGTGTCAGGGCAGTAATTAGCTGACACAACAGGTTAGTGGCTTCAGGGCCCATGCCACCGATGATACCAATGGTCTTAACTCTCTGCATAGCTACCTTCAAAGTCAAAACGATTCTAATTCAACTAGTTTCAAACTCACACCGCTGAAGTTGATGGTGAGAACGGCAAGATAAGTTTATGGCATAAATGGCACCTTTGTTATAGTTCTTTTGGCAATTACCCCTCTGAAGCCCTTAACAGCATCGCTTTTTTAAAAGTATCGTCCACTTGGCTACAAAGCACTTCAGCCAACTGCGGGTGGCCCAGAGACTACATTCAAAATCGGCCGATCCCGCTCTGTCAAATTGACCACCTCAGCGCCACTAGCCAGCTGCAAATTGGCAGGAGTGATGATGATCTCTTCGCCCCACTGGCCGGTGCCAACACCAAGCTCAGGCTCATTCAGCAGAGCGCTATCGATGATTGTACGAAAGCCCTGGGGCTGCCATGAAAATGGTGGAATTGAGCCAATTACATAGCCTGTCACTTCGATCACTTTTTCGGGACTGGCCATTTTTATATTGCGCGAACCAAGTGCTTTTTTTAGGTGCCCTGAAATAGCGTTTTGATCCCCGCCAACCATAATCAAAGCACACTCGCCTTTATCGGTTTCAAATATCAAAGTCTTGACCATGGCCCGCTCAGAAAAGCCCAAGGCCCGGGCGACATTGGCTGCACCTTTCTCTGTTTCAGGCGAAAATTGCAAGCGCCGGTGAGCAATATTGTGCTGTGCCAAATAAGCAAAAACGGGGAGTTCAGTCATGGTGCCTCTATTTTCATTCACAGCTATCAAAAATCGTCTTGTCTTGGGGTAACTCCGCGCTCAAAAGGCGTAGTTAAAACCACACTGGTTATAGTCTTTTTCACACCTTTAACACCACGAATGTTATCAAGAAAAGCCGATAGTGCTGCTGTATCTGCGGTACGAACCTTAAGTAGAACACACTCTTCACCGGCAACAATGTAATATTCCTCAACCTCAGGAAAGGCCATCAAACTCTGAGCCAAGCCGCTGGCTGAAATTGCCTCAATGGTGACACGCACAAAAGCGCAAAGCTTAAGACCCAATAGTTGGGGGTCAATATCAATGGTGTAGCCGCGGATGACGCCAATTTGCTCGAGTTTCTTCACTCGCGCATGCACCGATGGAGGAGAGAGATTTAGTATTTCGGCTAAATCAGAATACTTTTTCTTCGCATCTTTTTTCAGCAAACCTAATAGTTTTTCGTCAATATCATCCATGCAACTAACCTTTTGACCAATAGTAACTAATTCTATTCAGACTCTTACTGAATTAGCCATTTAGACATTATCATTGTACCTAGTTAGGGCAACTTCATCAAACGCCAAATTTGATTAGGCTGCCAAAGACTAATGAGTTGCTGCTCAGAAACGCCCAATAAGCAATCAGAGCAAGACAATGCCATGGAAACCGAGGTGCAAAATGTTCAATATAGATATTAAGTCAGACAGTTTCAAACTAATAGCTGCTTTTCTAGCAGTTTATTTGATCTGGGGTTCAACCTATCTAGCCATTCGCTTTGGCCTGGAAAGCTTGCCTCCATTTCTTATGTCTGGCTCACGCTATCTAATTGCTGGCGCCCTCATCTATTTATATGCATGGAAAAACGGTGCTGGACAGCCCACTCGCGGTCAATGGCTGAGAGCTGCAATCATAGGTCTGCTGCTCTTTGTCATGGGCAATGGTGGCATTGTCTTGGCTGCTCAAACTATTCCCTCCGGCCTAGTATCGCTTATGGTGGCAACAGTACCAATTTATGTAGTCTTACTAGATTGGTGGAAAGGCGGTAAGGCCCCTAGCCACTTCACCAGCGCCGGCCTGGTTGTAGGTGTTCTCGGAATGGTCCTCTTGCTAGGCCCTAGCAAAATTGGCGGTGCCACCAGCGTTGACCCGGTCGGGATAGTATGGGCTATGCTTGCTTCGCTAGCTTGGGCCGTGGGCTCGCTCTATGCCCGCCATGCCGACTTGCCCAAATCACAGCTACAATCAGCTGGGATGCAAACAGTCACAGCAGGGGCGATCATGATGCTGATATCAGCTGGCATCGGTGAAACTAGCGGCTTCAATATAGCTGAAGTCTCAACCAAATCGTGGCTATCACTGCTGTACCTAATTGTCTTCGGCTCAATTGTTGGCTTTACTGCTTACGTTTATATGCTGAAAGCGGCGAGTCCCACTCGCGTTTCTACCTATGCCTACGTTAATCCGGTGGTGGCAGTATTTCTCGGCTGGGCACTAGCAGGAGAGGCGGTCACTTCCCAAACGATCATGGCATCAGCAGTGATTCTGTGCGCTGTCTGGTTAATCACAAGACCAAGCAAAACCAAGCTTCAAACAGTGAAACTGAGAGTAAGAGAGAGTGCACGCGAGCAAGAAGCGATCAAGTTCAATTCTATTAGACTAGAACCTCGACTACTTGCTCAAAAAGTCATTAGCAAAAGATGAGCTCAGTCTATAATGAGCCCGTCGGTCTACCGCTGCCAATGAAGGCTTCCCAAGATTGTCATAACACTTGGCCCGTTGAAGATAACTATTAGCCAGATTGGTCATTTTCATCTCGTCATTATAAGTAGGCGCAGTCAATACTTTGATTGCTTCGGTGCAATTTTGGGCAGCCTCATTCCAGCGTTTCATATCTTGGTAGCAGAGAGCTTGTCCTAGCAGCGCAGTTGGCACAAATTGAGCCGGTGCGTTCTTCAAAGCGGCCTTGTAGAAGGCAATCGCCTCAGTATACTTTTTCTCGATTCGCAAGACATTGGCGACTTTACTTATATAGAAGGCGCGGTAGTGATGACTATACTTAGCGGCCAAGAGAAAATCGCTAATTGCTTGATCATACTGCTTCAAAGCCATATAGCAATTGGCCCGGAACTCGCAGGAATCGGGCTCAGGAAACTTGTTGATGACTAGCGTTAAGGTCTTGATTGCTTTGTTGCATTCTTCAACCTTGAAATAGCTTAAACCAACAATAGATAATCCGCTAAGAGAAGCATCATCAAAATTTTTGCAGCGATCAAATTGGTCAACAGCCTCTTCATAACGCCGCTGACACCAAAAAGATAAGCCCCGCCAAAGGCACAGAGTATTGCCGTTGACAGGAGTTTCTTTTACTCTAGATAAAAGCTCATCAATTCGCCGATAATTTCTCTTTTGCAGTGCAGCATCTAACTGCTGGAGGGAAAGCGTTTTGTTGCCGGCAGTGGCAGGAGAGCTAATAAGAATCGAACTTTTCTGATTAGCCAACTCTTGAGCTTCCGAAATCGACTCAGGTATTTGCAAAAGTTGCGCTCTTGAGCCAGTGTCTTTACTGGGAGTCGCATGCACGACCATGAGCCAGGGGTTTAGACACAGAGCTAAGAACAAGCAAATATTTTGCTTTATCATTCTTTTCGCGGCTCCCCAGCAGGCTTACCTGCATTCTTTTTCAAGTAGGCTACCAACGAATCAACCTGCTCTTTAGAAAGCGGTCCTCCCTCTGTTTCTAAGAAACCAGGCATAGAAGGGCTAGTCTTGCTGCCGTGAGCGATAACTTCTTGGGCATGAGCACTCAGCATCGGGTCAGAATAATCGACAGATTCAATTAACGGCCCAGAAAGAATACCGCTCTCTTGCTTACGATGGCACATGGCACAATCGGCCTCAAATAATTCTTTGCCGAATTGACCCACACCCTCATCAACGTGACAGCTCTTGCAGCGCTCGGCCGTAAAGATTTTTCTGCGATCTTTCAACGACATGGTGCCATGGGCATTCTTTACGTCCATGGCAATGAAAATTCTGCTAATTGGTCGCTCTGGGTCATCAGAATAGACAACCATATCTTTGGTAACCGGACCCTGTTTCATGGTTGTATCAACAATGATGTCGAGCTTTACTGAGGCACCAGGCTTGAGCAAAGCGCCCTTAAAGTTGGTGGCGGTACAGCCGCACTCAGACTTAGCTTCAGTGATTGTAAGTGGAGCCGAACCAGTGTTTGTAATGGTAAAAGCACAAGGCACTTCGGCAGCAGCTTCAACCTTGCCGAGATCTACTTTCTCGTGATCAAAGCTAATTTGCTGTTTACTAGAAGGTGCTTTTTGTGCACTAGAAGTTTGAATTGATTGGACTGGTTGCCCTGAGGACTTAGAAGAAGCGCCATTCTCGTTAGCGGGGGGCGTTGAAGAACATCCTGTTATCAAAAGAACAAGACAACTGAGCAGTAAATTCCGCTGATTCAGACTGTGTCCATCCATTTTTCTGGCACCGGTTTTCCTTCGCGGGCTCGATAATCTGGGTTCCACAGTTGGGCATAGACAGAAATGTCAGCCTGACTGATTCCAGCTTGGGTTTCTCGCCCCGAGCCCCCTGAGTCTTCATGGGCCTCACAAATGGCATCGTAGCGGAAAGCTAATTCTGCCAGAATATTGGCAGCCTCAAAATCACCACGGGCGATGGCACGATCGCGAGCGGAGGCCAACTCATCTTTAGTTAGACGACCATCGGGCTCACCAGAAGCAGACTCGGCTAAATCAATCTCTGCCCAATTTTTGCGCAGAAAAGGCATTATCACTTCGGTGAGAAACTGATATTCATCCAGGAACATTTTAGTGACCTCGCATCTATTGAGCAAAATCCAAGTTTCAGTTTTTCAAGTGGCAGATATTCTAACTGCCTGATTTCGAGAGAGACACCAAAGTGTTTTTACCCACTGAACCTAATCTGCCAAACCCAGCTTGACAAGGGGCCATTGACCGCTAAATTTCTAATGAAAAAGCAGGAAAAATTTGGCACCTGGAAGGATGTAGCGAAGCTGAATTTCTGCTAAACTTTGCTCACTGTCAAAAACTTAACTCCCACAGGTGCGTGCAATGGATCCAAAAGCCATACATTGCCGGGAACCCTTATCTTTCACCATTGTCTGTGACGAGCGTTGCTTTGTCGTTAATCGACTGGCGGCCCTGCTCAAACTATGGGATCGCTCGCACCTGTTTACTTTCGTCGATCGCGAATCAGTCAGTGAAACCGCTCGCCAACTAATTCAAGACCTTGATGAATCGCCCTGGAGTCTCTTTCTCATCGACGACAACAACGAGCGTTGGTATGGCCCAGAAGCTATTCCCATGATCATGAAAAATCTTCGCTTTGGCCGATTGGCAGCGGTTTTATACATTTTGCCAGGCACGATGTGGCTGACCCGCCAACTTTATCAGCTTATTTCGCGCACTCGTCTGATAATTTCTAATCAAACAGCTTAGACCAGCTCTTCGATTTTGGGCATGCTCAAGTATCGCTCTGCGGTCGCCGTCTGGCAGCACAGACCAACAGCAGACGAACTTCTTCAGTACCGCCTTGCTAACGGCTGGACGCCAACACCATCAGAGATGGTAGATGGTATGCGCGTTTTGGGACACGCCAGCTGCGCGCTGCCGCAATCAGTAGAATTAGAAAGCCGCTAGGAAAGCCCCAACTGCTCCAGCACCGGCTGATAACTATTGTAGTCCTTCACATCTGACGCGATTAGTTTGATTTGCAGGCGCTCTGCTAAAGCCGCACTATCAGTAAATGCTTTGCCTTTGCTGAGGGCCATGGCTTCCACCAATTGTTCTTGCAGCAAATGTGGTTCCGGCGCGCCTTTCGACATACGAGCGTAAGCGAAACTATCGTCTGCCACTAATAGTGCATTGGGCGAAAGGGTCTCCAATAGCCAGACAGCACGGTCTAGTGGCAGGGGCGAAAAATCGGCTACCAGATACTCAACCTCATCAGGAAGATTGAGAAAGCGGCCAAGAATATCTGAAACATTGAGCTTCCAATTAGAGAGCACCGACTGCGCCGGCTCTTCGCCGCAAAACAAAGGATCGGTCGGAGGAAAAGCAGCAGCAGGGTCAAGAGAAAACTGGGTGGAGAAATGGGGCCCGCGGGCTGGTGCTTCAGTCGAAGTAGGAGCAGAGAAGTCATTAGATGCAGTGACCGTAGCAACAGTCTGCCCCAAAGCGCCGTCGAGAACATCGTAGATAGACTGGGCCAGGGGTGAAACTTGATTTAAATCGGTGGCGGCCACCACAATCAGTTTCTTGCGGGTGCGGCGGCGCCAATTGCGAGCGAGTACTGCCAGCGCCTCTTCAGTGTCGTCCACCGCCAGAAGAGGAAAAGAAGTAGCAGCAATAGGGTAGCTGGGGCGGTCAGCGACAATGCAGCCAAGAGCGCCCGCCGAAAATGCATCACCTATGAAGTCATGACCGTCAAAGGTCTTGCCCACAAGAGCGACAAACCAAGAACCGGTTAAATCGCTGCGGGTGTCTGTGGCAATCTCGCCAACTTCGTCTGGAACCATGCCGACGGCCACCCTGGCCCCAGTAAGTTCAATTATTTCTTCAGCTGAGTAGACTGCTGCCAATGATTTCGGTCTATTCTCCGGGTCGCCTATTAAACGCATTTAAATATAGCATTGCCATGTATTTGACAGGGGCCCGCCAGCCTTCCATAATTCTCCCATGCTGACAAAAATAAATTCCCCTGTTTCCAAGCTGGTGGAAGCCCTCGACGGCGTCGCCGAAGCTCAAGCCTGGCGCGAACGCCGCCATCTACTAGACACGCGCCAATTAACTATTGACGAAATTAGTCTTTGCCTGGCCCTGGCACACTATTACAAGCACAACCAAGTTCATAAAAAGCCACCGCTGGCAATACTAGCAGCTAATACAATAGCCACTGTATTTTACGAAAACTCCACCCGCACAAAGACAAGTTTTGACTTAGCCGCCCGCAAACTTGGCGCTACTGTAGTCAACCTTGATGTCAATACATCCTCCGCGGCCAAAGGCGAAACCCTTGAAGACACCGCCCTAAATCTCTGGGCCCTTGGTGTTAATGGCATCATCATGCGTCACAGCCAATCAGGAGCCCCCGATGATCTAGTACGCAATGTCGGTGACAAGCTCCACATCGTCAATGCCGGAGATGGCTGGCACGCTCATCCCTCGCAAGGGCTGCTCGACTTATACACAATTCTCGAAAGCAGCGGCCATCTGCCAACTTTTGGTGCTAATGGCAAAGTAGAAAAGCGACTGAGCGAGACAACTTTAGCAGGCAAAAAAGTAGCGATTGTCGGCGATATCATTCACTCAAGAGTAGCGCGCTCAAACCTTTGGCTACTGAAAAAACTAGGCGCTGAAGTACATTTGGCCGGCCCACCAGCACTACTACCGACAACTTTTGCCGATGAAGAATTTGGCGCTGTTGTTCACCATCGACTAGAACCAGCAATAAAAGACGCTGACTTCATCATTTGCTTACGCTTGCAGTTAGAGCGTCAAGCCCAAGGGCTCATAGCCAGTATTGATGAGTATCGCAAGCAGTATCGCCTTGACCACGATCGCATTCGCCTGGCCAAAGCCGACGTGCGGGTGCTGCATCCCGGGCCAATTAATCGCGGCGTAGAAATCACCAATGAATTAGCTGAAGATGCCATCATTTCTTGTGTTCTCACCCAAGTAGAAAATGGACTACTTTGCCGCATGGCCATTCTCACTCTGCTTTTTTCCACACCAATTGCGAAACCTCAGGCCTAATTTATGCTGATCAAAAATTGTCAATTATTCGATAGTGTGAGCAATAGTGAGATCAAAACTAACACTGACATAAGAATAGATAACGGCAAAATTGTCGAAATCGGCAGTGCCGGCAAAGAACTAAAGGCGCAGAACGATGAAACAGTCTTTGATGCCACTGGTCTCTGGCTTCTACCAGGCTTAATTGATCTCCATACTCATTTGCGCGATCTCGGTCAAAGCGCCAAAGAAGACGTGGCATCAGGCACTAAGTCAGCGGCCTCAGGCGGCTACACCACGGTTGTGGCTATGGCCAATACTGTTCCGCCTGTAGACAATGCCAGAATATTTTCGCAGCTCTTGCAAATAATCAAAGAAAAAGCTGTAGTAAAAGTGTTACCAATCGCCTGTGTCACCAAAGGTATGGCTGGCAGCGAACTGACCGAAATGGCCATTCTCAGCGAACTTGGTGCTGTCGGTTTTTCCGATGACGGCTTACCAGTTACCAATTTAGCCGTAATGCGTCGCGCTCTAGAACAGGCCAAAGCACTAGGCTCTTTCATTGTCAGCCACCCTGAAGATAAAGATCTTTCTGGCACTGGTGCCATGAACGAGTCGGCTTATGCCACAGCCAAAGGCCTTCCTGGTGTGCCCACTGCTTCAGAAGCAGCTTGCATCGCTCGCGAAATCGAAGTAGTAAGAATGACCGGTGCAGCTCTGCACTTCGCCCACGTATCTGCTGCTGCTAGTGTCAAACTGATTGAGAGAGCCAAAGCCGATGGTCTGCCAGTGACAGCAGACACCACTCCACATCACCTCACCCTGACCGATAGCGAAGTTCCTGGTTACAACGCTAACTACAAGATGAATCCTCCCCTGCGCTCAAAGAAAGACCAAGACCTTCTTGTAGAAGCGCTTAAGAACGGCACCCTGGATGCTATAGCAACCGACCATGCCCCCCATACAACTACCGAAAAAGAAATGGGTTTCATCGCCGCTCCTTGCGGCATAATCGGCCTGGAGACAGCCTTTGCCCTCTGCCTAGAACGGCTTAGCGCAGAAAGCCTACCAGCTTCTTCACGCATGACAGTGGCCGAAATAGTGCGCAAATTTACAAGCGATCCTGCTCGTATTTTAGGCCTACCAGAGCCCAAAATAGCAGTTGGAGCAACAGCAGATCTTTGCCTGTTCGACCCAGAAATGACCTGGACTTATGAAGTCAGCAAAGCCACTTCAAAGAGCAATAACTCACCTTTTGACGGCCGCGAAATTAAGGGACGAACTATTCTCACCCTATGCGACGGCAAAGTAGCCTACCAATTCGAAACAGCCACCAACCGCTGGATTGCCATCGAAGGTTTGGCTCTAAAATGACAGGCTCAGATAAGACTTCTAGCCAACTTTCAAGCAATGATAAACCTAGCTTGGTTGCCATTCTCTGGCGCAAAGCCCAGCGCTATTGCATGATTGGACTCTTTAGCGCAATCGCCACTGGTGCCTATTTCACACCGCTGCAAAAATTTTTCACCATGGGCCGCTATCAACATTACGGCATCACAATTAGCATCTTTGGCCTAGGCTACCTTCTGCAAACAATCTGGTCTTGGCGCACCTTTACAAAATGGGCCAGAATCAGCTACCTTTCCACCGGCTTGTTTTTCAGCACTGTGGGTATGACTTTTTACACCAATCCATGGCTAGACAGCCGCATGTCGATGCAAACCGCCGACAAAGAATTCTGGAAAAACATTTTCATCGCTATCTACATTCTCATCACATTAGCCATTGTCTCTATCTGGTTAAAGTGGATCAAGGAAGAAAAGGGAGCTTAAGATGGCCAAGCTGATAATGCTCGTGGGAGTGCCTGGCTCTGGCAAAACCACGCTCTCTAAAAGAATTGTCGCTAAAGGCTTTCACTACATGAACGCTGATTCAATTCGCCTTGAATTATACGGTGACGAGAAAACCCAAGGTGACCCGGCGGCAGTTTTCAAAATTTTCTTTGAACGACTAGAAAAGGCAATGGCCGAGAAACTCAGCATTATCATTGACAACACTAACCTCAACCCCAAACATCGCAAACAGATACTCGATCGAGCCGCAACGTTTGCCTACGATGACGTGCAGCTATGGTTATTAGATGTACCGCTGGCCACTTGCCTGGAACGCAATCGCAATCGCGAACGTGCTGTAGAAGAAGATATTGTCACCAACATGTATCACGAACTTTATAAAAATGGACGCCCAAAACGCACTGAGGGTAAAGTCGTAGTCATTCGCCCCTCGCCTGACGGCAGCGATTATCTGTTCTTTCCCCAATCTTGACCCTCAGCAAGCCCCTGCAAGTGATAAAGTAATAGCGCAATTCAGAGAGATAGAAAATTGGGCACCTCTAATACCCCCGCTAAATCCACCGCACTGCCCCCAATCCGCTCCCCAAGGCTGGTTCTGCGGTCGTTTGTGCAGTCAGACTTTGAGCATGTTCATGCCTATTCATGCGATCCTGAAGTCGTCAAGTTCATGCAGTGGGGACCCAACACTGAAGAACAGACTCGCCAATTTATGGAAACTTGCTTAGCCAATCAAAACGCCGAGCCGCGTCTAACCTACGACTTTGCTGTGGTCATGGCCGATACAGCAGAATTTGTAGGCTCTATCACCTTACGCATCGGCAAGAAAGACTCAGTGATTGGCGATATAGGTTATTGCTACAGCCGTCAGGCTTGGGGCAAAGGCTACGCTTCAGAAGCAGCCGAAGCAGTTATTCGCTTTAGCTTTGAGCACCTTGGCTTGCAAAAAGTCGGAGCTACTTGCGATCCATTCAATTTTGGCTCGGCAAAGGTTTTGCAAAAAGCCGGCATGAAGCTTGAAGGCTATTTACGCAAGCACATTAACATGAAAGGCCAATGGCGAGACACTTTGCTCTTCGGTTGCGCCAAGCAAGACCTAGAACAAAATTTAGCCGAACTAGACTTGCGCCAAAGACGACTTTCGCCAGGCGAACCTAAAGCCCAGCCCCTAAAGGAATTTGAAGAAGTAACTATTACCCACCTCACCGAACTCTTTGCTGGCGGAAGTCTCGCTAAAATTTCCATGAAAGCAGGCGCATTGATTTCAGCCCACACTCATGTGCTTGAAGAAAGTGCTTTTGTCATTTCAGGAACATTGCAATCAGGCGAAGGCGACAATCAAAAAATCTATGAACAGGGCAGTATTGTCTATACCCCTGGCGCCGTGAGACAAGGCCCGCACTTAGCTTTAACTGACGTTGAGCTATTAATCATGCGCAATGGACCAATCGGCGAGTTCGAATAGAGACAATTCTAAAAATCGCTAAATTCTTAGCTCTAAGGCGCTAAGACATGTCCATCTACATCTAAGTTGGCATGGGGCTTTTCGGCTAATTCTTTGATGTGAGCCAAGCGCTGAGCAATCTTCTTTTTGGCCATGGCATTTACTATTTTCATCGGGGCCAATCGGCGCAGCTCAAGATGGGTCGTAAGCTCAAGTTCAGTAGCAGAGCCATTCTCAACAGGAGTAAAAATCCAGGCACCTTCCATAACTTTGAATTGATTCGACTTTATAACTTTATAGTCGATTCGCTTGTAAGGGATTTCATTCTCACTGATAACGCAGGTAGTAGTGGCTAGAAAGGGCACAATCGTCCATTTCTGCTCAAACACTAACAAATTGGCATCTTCTTTGTGCAGCTTGCTATACACCAAATTTGGTGCAGTTTCTCTCTCTTCATGCACCATTTTCCAAACGATTTCTACCGGCGCCTTGATTAAAATGCGACTAGAGACATAATCATCTGGCTTCTTGTAATGAGCTACAGCACTAGTGTTCTTTAATTTAGCATTGATCTTAGCTTGATCTTTTTCATCGACGCGATCAACAATTTCGGGCTTGACTTTTGAACGAGCGGTAGCAGGCAAGATTACTCTAGAAAAGACAGAATTAGAAGGTTGCAAAATTAGAAAAGCAAGACTAGCAGGCACAAGGAAACAAACCGATGCCACTAGCGAAGGTAAGCAAAAAAATGTCCTTGCTCTGTGCAATCTGCTCATCAGGTGTTAGCCTTTCATTGCCCCAACTTTAATCAAGTGCTTTGCCCCTTCGTTATAGCTCAAAGCTGAGAGCTTGCCTTTGTTCTCAGCCAAAAATTGCTTCACTCGATTAGGCTCACTCTTACTGTATTCGCGCAAGGCCCAGCCAATAGCTTTGCGAATGAAAAACTCTTTTTCCGGAGCAAGTTTACGACAGTAAATAAAGAGATGCTTGAAGGAAGTATTCTTCTTGTGACCAAGATGGCTTAGTAGAGCCGTTCTGCGAATCCAAAAATCGGCGTCATCAACATAACCATCGATAATCGGCCTGACTTCGCTCTCATTTGCTAACAAAACTTGTCCAGTTAAGTGGCTGGCGATTGAATCTGTATAGTCCCACCAAGCGCCTTCTCGCACCATTTGCTCATAAAGAGGCAGAGATTCAATAGTAATGAATTGAGGAAAAAGCTCGGCATAGTTTATCGCTAAATATTTCTCTTCGCGCTTTGGCTGTTGCCACAGACTGCGAATGTTGTCGTGATATTCAGCCAACGAAGCCGGTTTGAAATCTCGTTTTAAGTCTTGAATGATCGGCAGCCGATCAGGCTTTTGCACACCATAAAAAAGCATGTCTGTTTTCATATAAGCTGCCATTTCCACTGCTTTTTCAGGGTCAGCTAAACCGGATAGGCGCTCTTGGACGAACTGTGCAATTTTATCGTTCAATTTTCTATCCCCTGGTCAATGCTGTGATCATCCCGGTTATGTCTGGTATCGCCGCAGTCTTACTGTACTTCGCCAGCAGTTCGGCCCTGCTGCCCCGCTCATAATCGGCAAAATCAAAGCCAGGAGCCACAGTGGTACCCATTAAGGCGTATGTGCCACCCGCAACCAGACGCGAACCGAACCAAACACCAGCCGGCAAGATTACTTGCAACTGTTCACCAGCAGCCAGGTTCTGCCCTAACTTTACTAATTTTGCCTGACCATCTTCAAAGAGCTGCAACATTTCCACAGTATCGCCAAGATAAAAGTGGAATATTTCATCAGCTGTCAGCCGGTGCAATTCAGAAAAAGTATCGGCCACAAGCAAATAGTAAATAGCAGTAGAAAGAGCACGCAGCGGCTCTCCTGACACCTTATCAGACCGGTAGGTCTCGCGGTAATAACCGCCTTCAGGGTGGGGTTTGAGATCAAGGGCTGCAATCAAGTCAGTAACACTTTTAGTCATTGTCAAACCTCGGAGACTTATCGCTAGTCTTGGCATAAGTACCAAGCAAGGTGACAGCATTACCGCAAAAGTAAGAGTCGTTTCCTGACACTAAGACTTTGCCACCACTGAACTTCAGCACTATCTCACTATCGGCCTCTTTGAAGCTACCACAGCCATCGACCAGCTTTATGGTACCAGCAGCTTGACCGCTGTTTCCGCCATTGTTGGCATATATTTGAAATTTGATTTGGTTTTCTGGCAATTGCTCAACAAGCATATCAGCCTGGATAAATCTATTGCCCTTACGCTCATAAGTTCCCGTCAGTTTGGCTAGGTTAAGCGGCGCGTTTTTTCTAGCAGCGGTCTTCTTTACTGGCTTCCAATCAGCCACATCGAAAACAATAGTTTTTCCCCGCAGCGATTTATTGGCATACTCATTTATTACTGGCGGCACATCAGCTTTGTCTTTGACACCGAAGAGATGAATCTTACTGTCATCAACATAACCAACACAGAGCTTGCCAGTAGAGTAATTTAAATAGAAGAGTGACACCATCGAACCAGCCAAGCCGCGCACATCACCGGCAATTAGCAAGTCATCGCCATGAGAACAACTATCATCCAGAAGTTGGGTAAGGTCCCAATACTGTTCATCAAGATTGCCCATCAAGGCATGAATACTAGCCTTAACCTCAGGGTCTTGCAGCACGATCCATCGATCGCTTTCCTTTCTAAAGCGTTCAAAACGCTTGCTTGAAAAAGGCTTTACTGAGCTCTCTGTTATTGGCTCTTTCTGCCCTTGACTAGGCAGCGGAGCAGCTAAAACTGGAGCATTGGCAGCAGAAGCGGCAACCGTCAGAAGCAGTGAAAGTGATAAAAGTTTGGTGCGTTTTCGCTGAAGCGGCATAGATTCCCTCCAGCTAAAGGATACTGCATGGCAATGCTTCGAGGTAAAAGTTAGGACACCCAGGATTCGCCAAATCAAGATTGATTCGCGAACTCCAGGAGTAGCGAGTAGCTGCCTCGGTCAGCTGCTCTGAGTGCCTCTAAATATCTGTTCCGTGTGTGCCCCTCAACATCTATAGACTGGCCACCCCAGGAAAACGGAGACTGTCCAGCAAACATCATCAAGAGATCTGCCGTCAAACGTGAATGACGGCCATTGCCATTAGGAAAAGGATGAATGCTCACTAGTCGATGATGAAAGCGAATGGCGCTCTCACTAATCGGATAGGTTTCATTCTCCAACCAATATGCTCCATCGCCGCATAACTGTCCTAGCAAAATCTGAATCATGTGCGGTTCAGAACCAATATTCTTTCCAGTTACTCTAAAGGTTCCCGCCCAACTCCAAGTATCATCGAACATACGCCTGTGGAGTAGCCGCAGTGAATTCACCGTCAGCAAACTTCTTTTAAGAGTGCGACTCTTTGTAGCCCAAATCAAGGCTTGAGCAATGTTCGCTTGTTCAAATGCGTTTAACTCTGCCCAGGTCGCAAGCCCAGGTTTCAAACCGGCTGCTTCATCCGGATCTAAAGCCGTAGAACCTTCAGGCAGATCGGCACTATTGCTTATCATGCTTCCAAAGCTCGCGGCTCCCCTTTCGCAAAATGTCAGCAGCTAATTCTTCAATTAGCTCATCATTGTCCTTGCTAGAGACCTGTTGTTTTTCCAATGCCATTGTGCGGAAGACTGTTGCCGACAATTCCTGAGCCCTTCGGTGGGCCTGCTCAGACACTGCTGCTTCTAGCGATGTTTGAGGCACAAGAGCATAAACAACCCTGCATCCCATTGCAGCGGCCGCCTTCTCTAACGTATTGATCGTTACAGTCCCACGGCGCTCGCTCGCCTCCATGTCCATAACTGTAGACTGGCTGACACCCATGCGTTCAGCCAATTGTCGGCTACTCATTTCCAGAGCATCGCGAATCTCCCTAACATAACCCCGGGCCGGCCTGCCAACTGCCTTGAAGGGAGCTAATGACTGATCTAGCTGTCTGCGTCGAAGCCTAGTTGTTAACTTAACCATGTCCCAACCTATCGAACGGTTATAGCCAATTATACTCGAAACAACTGAATGGTCAAACCAGCTCAAACCATAATTAAAATAGTAGCTATAACCTATCAGCAATTACTTAAAACCCAAGCCAAATGAAGCTCAGATTCAGATTTTGCCTTTTCAATTACTGGTTATAGTAGAAATGATAAAAAAAGCAAGGAACTGCAATCACCGAAGTGACTACAGAACCTTGCTTCTGAGCAATTACTGCTCGACTTTGAAGAGCTTGAGCTTCGCCCTGCTTGGCTTGGCCTTCAACTCTCTCAACAGCACCTTGCACAACACCTTGATGGCCGCACTCTGCTTCTCGCGCATCACCACGTTGGCACGAATGCGTTCCATGGTGCGATTGATGGCAGACTGGGCAATGTGCGACCTGTAGCGGCGGAAGCAACGCTTCAGCTGAGCTTCAAGGTCGGCAGTGTCCGCATCTACGATGCCACTGTAGAGCACCTTGTACACCACCTGGATGGGCGGCGTCTCCGGCGAAATGGTCTCGGGCCATTCCTCCAAGAAGCGCTGCACAGAACCTTCCGCCGAACGCCCTGGACGCAGAATGATATCGGCCAACACCGTGAAGATGTAAGCCTTTTCACCCTGGCCAGCCTGGCGATAGCGCTGATCCAAATGCAGCAGATACTGCTGAATATGCAGCGGCGTGGCATCCTTGGCCTGAAGCTGCAGGTTGGAGAACTCAGGGACAACCTTTGCCTGAGCAAAGTGAAGCACCATGGCTGCCTGAGCCGTTCTGAAGGCATCGACAGCTGCGGGGCTCTTGCGCCAGTCGCGGTAGAGCACACCACTGAGCTTGCGCACCAGCGGGTTCAAGTTGAGGTGATAGGGCTTGAAGCCGCTGAAGATAGGCAGCAAACCTTCGCTCGTGGGCGAGAGGTCCCAACCCTGACTGTCAGCCAGCTCCTGCAGCAATCCCACCACAACCTTGCTCAGCGCACGACGGTCTTTGTCGTCGCAGAGACGACTGACAAGGTCGAGCCCTTCGATGACATGATGCCAGCTGTACTCATCATTGCGAGCGGCAATCTTGAAGAGGAAGCGAACATACTCGCTGGCATCCATCAAGCAAGCAGTGAAGAAGGCCTTGGTGTCAGCCACCAGGTTAGCCAGCTCAATGCCATGGATGTCTTTGATGTTGGCACTGAGCAGGGCCAGAAGCTCAGGTGCGTAGTGCACCCGGTAGAAGCCGAACCCGCCCGAATTGACCTTGACCAGCTTATAGTCAACACCAACGTTGATGCGCTTGGTGCGCTCGAAGAGCACGAACTTGCTCTCGTTCACTGTGCCATCAGCAGCGGTGACTGCCATGGTGATCGGAACGGGCCAGCGCTTGTGGGCCTTGCGACCTTTCTCCAAGAGCAGGAAGGGACGCTGGGTCAAAACCAACTCGCCAGGCTTCTTGCCCACAGTGACCATCACTTCCGGGTGACCGACCTGGAAAATCCAGGCTTCCATGATCGAGCGAATGGGAAGCTCAATCTGATTGGCTTTGCAAGCCGCTTCCAGACTGTTCCACAAGTCGAAGGATTCGGTATTGCCGAAAGCATGCTGCTTCAGGTAGAGGACGATGCCCTGACGCAACACCTCGGCACCAATGAGGTTCTCGGTCTGATAGAGCACCGAACAACCCTTCTCGTACGAAATGGCATCCACCAGGAGAATGGCATCGCCGGGGCGTTCCACAGTCTCTTCGATAGGATGTGAACTGCGCACCGAATCGGTCCAGTAGGCCTTGTCGCGACTGTAGCAGAAGCTGTCCCAGCAGGCCCATTTGCTGTTGAAAGCATCAGCAGCCTTGTACTGCATGAATGTGGCAAAACTCTCGTCCAGCCACAGGCCGTTCCACCAGCGCATGGTGACCAGGTCACCGAACCACTGATGGGCCAGCTCATGCATAATGATCTGGCAAACATACTTCTTGTTCTCTTCGTCCGAATTTTCGTCGACCAGCAAGAGGCGCGGCTGGAAGACAATCAGGCCGACGTTCTCCATGCCGCCCCAGGCGAAGTCAGGAATGGCCACCAGGTCAATCTTGTTGCCGAAGGGGTAGGGCACTTCGAAATAGCTCTCGAAGTAATCCAAACCAAAGGCGGCAGACTGCTGGGCGAAGGCATGCTGGTCCTGGGTGCCGGGAATGGACCAGATCTGCATGCGCTTGCCTTTGACATAGAAAGGAGCAGTGCTGACGAACTCGCCGACGACGAAGCAGACCACGTAGGTGCTGATCTTGAGCGTCTCTTCGAACTCGACCACTTTCTTGGTGGGGTAGTCGAGACTTGGTGTCACTCCAACAATGTCGCCATTGCTGAGAGCCACCAGCTCGTTTGCCACCACCAGGCGCACCTTGAAGGTGGCCTTGAATTCGGGCTCATCGAAGCAAGGGAAAGCCGAGCGAGCGTCTGCCGATTCGAACTGGGTGCAGAGAACAGTGTGAACCTTCTTCTCTGCGTCTTCCCAAGTGTTGGCGAAGAAGCCCTGACCGTTGTTGCCATGCTGACCAGCGAACTCAAGTTCGAGCACCCAGGCAGAAGCAGCCAGAGTGCCGGCGAAGGCGATCTCGGCCATCTCCTTATCGACATCGATTGTCACTGTGCCATTGAGCACTGTGCCGCTAGCGTGACGAGCCAGAGCTGATGTGATCACCAGGTTCTTGGCGTTGATCTTTACGACACTGGTCGGCTTGAGCACGTCGACGTTGATAGCAACGTCGCCATTAAAGATGCGCGACTCGGGGCCTGGTGTGATGGTCAAGTCGTAGTGAGACGGCACCACGGTACGTGGCAGCCGAAAGATGTTGTTTTCCGGAGCGGCAGCCTCGGCCCTGGTGAGAGCCTTAGAGTAAGCACCCTTGGCACAGCACTGTGCATGGTGGCAGCCCGGTGAAAGCGTGAGATTAGTCATATCATTGTCCTCAACGGCGTTAGAACCTGCCGCCAGTGACGGCAGGTTGTGATACAGATTTAGATGCGTTCAGATGCAGATCGGGAAAAGCCTTACTCAGCCGAGCAAAGCTTCTCGATGAAGTCGGGTTCTTTCAGAGCGCGCCCGATGATTTTGTCTTTGTCTATGGCAGCTGTCGCACCGGCCGCAATCAACTCGTCGTTGAGTGTGAACAGGCCGCTGGAGGCAATCACCTTGAGCTTGGCCGCAGCGACCTTGCGCGTCACTTCGATACCAGACATGATGCTCATCTTCAGGCGATAGTCAACAAAGGCAAGGTCAAAATCGCTGGCAAGTGCCTTGGCCGTGAAGACCACTTCCCTGCCATCGGCGGCCATCAAGATCAAGTCTTGCCTGTCTGCCGACAAACGCGCACGCACGAACCACGAGACAGTGACGTGACTTTGCCTGGTCAAACAGAGAACAAGCAATTCGCCCAGCGAGAGGTCGTCCTCAATCAAGAGAACTTTTCTGGCCGTTGACGTTGAACTTGCGGCAGTCATCAGGCTTGCGCCTGGTAGATGCGGGCCTGGGCTTCGGTTTTGATTTCGATGCGATAGCCCAGTTTGAAAGTGTTGGGATCCATGAGTGCCTCCTATTTGCGAGGTTTTGCATTCGGAACAATGCTGAAAGTGCGCTCAGTCTTGTCGCTAGAGCTGCTCGCAGGTTATCGTGCCTGGAGGTTGAAAAAAACGGGAAGGCAGCAGAGCAGAAGCTCCGCCACCTCCCCATTAGCACGGTCAGGCTTCCTGATCTGGCTTGCGCATGCGCGGCGGCGGAATGGTGACCTGGACGGGCACCATCTTTTCGTCCTCGACAGGCTGAACCACAGCCGGGCTGCTAGAAGCAGCAGCTTCGGCCTTGGCCGGGGTCGTCGAAACAGGCGCGCTCTCCAGCGGGTCGGTGACCCCGAAGAGCGAGTCGAGATCAGCGCCCGACTGACCGACTTTGGGTGCGCGGGGCTGGCTCGCCTGCTGGCGCGCTGCGGCCTGCCGAGCCTCTTCAGCCTTCTGGCCGAGGATCTTGCTGCGCCTGGCCACCGCATAGGTGCTCGGAGCCGCGGCCTTGAGCGCCTCGAACAGCTGGTGGCAAACCTTATCGGCCGCCTCCTGGTGCTGCATCAGCGGCGTGCGACGACGCCCCCAGGCCTTGTCGGTCTGGTCGAGCACCGGCAACGACACCACAGTGATGTCGATGCGGGTCTCGTAGTCGCCGATATCAGCAAAGAACCAAGTAACGATGCTGATTTCGACGTAAGTCGACTTGGTGCGATCGAACTTGGCCTTGCCACCCCAAGGATTCCACCAGGGGCACTGGTCAGCCACCTGCCAGTACTGCTTGAAGACCCGCGTCAGACCGTTGGCGTTGGGGTAATAACCAGCCGGTGTAATCTTGCGCGAGTACGGGGGCGTGAAGCGACTCCAATCGCTGATCACGGTGTCGGTCAAATCAACCGGGTTGAAGTTGGCCACCGTGTTGCAGATTCGCATCAGACCCGATTGCAAGGCCGCGCGCCTGAAAATTTCCGGCACATCGGTATAGCCGTGACCAACGATGTGAGCACCGTAGTAACGGCGCTGGGGATCTGCCTTGGCCTTTTGCACCGCCGCGCGCATACGCTTGATGCGCTGCGCCTTGGCCGGGTCAATGCCTTCGCCATGACTCCAACCACCCACGTGACCAATATTGAGGTCCGCGCCATCGAGGTCACCGCCAAAGTGACCAGCCATGCCGTCGTGACTGTCACTGTGGCTATGCGCCACCATCATTGCTTCGGCAGTGACATGACCGGCGTGATTGCCGTCATGGTCATGGCCGTGTGAAATTCCGTGATCGTGGCTATCAAAGCCAAGATCGACGCCGTGACCATGGCCTACGCCAAGGTCTCCGCCGTGTCCGCCATCATGTCCGTCCATAAGATATCTCCGTTGTTGAGGTTAGTGCCCGGGATGGGCGAGAAAATTTGACCTATGTTTTGGTGCAGAAATGAGAAGTTAGAGGTCGAGCGCCTGAGCAAGACCTTGTCACGAGAGTAAAATGGAGCCAGGGGAACCAGTAATTCGATGCCAGAACCAACAGCAAAACCAATGCCAGAATCAACACCAGAATCAACACCTAAGTCAGCACCAGAGCCGAATCTTGACAGCAATCAAGGCCAGTTAGCACTGAGCGAAGATGGCTCTCTCGATCTACTGACACCGGTGAGTGAAGAAAGGCTGACAAGCTGGCTACAAGAGTTCTACGGCAAAGCAGTAACTGTCAAAAGTCGCGAATTGCTTCGCCACCGAGACCTGTCTTATGTCGAGCGCATTGAGCTCGAGGACGCTCTGCCGCAGTCTCTGATTTACAAACTGGTATTGCCACCCTGGGATGTAGAGCAAGATTTGCACGAGCGCATCTTGATACCATCGATTTCTAATTCTCCACAACTTTTCATGGCCGCTCACCAGGGTCAGGTGACTGCCATGTTTATGGAAGATTTAGGTCGAGAGGCCCTAGACCGAAGCGGAGGCTCTCCGGAGATTGCCCGCCGCATTGGCGAAGAGTTGGCAAAGACACACCGCTCCTATTCCTATCGCACAGACGAGCTGATGCAACTTGGAATCTTGCGCTGCCTCTCACCAATCGACTATGAAACCTTTGTCTCCACTTTTGCTGAAAAGCTAGCCAACTGGCAGCTCATCAGCGACGAAGAAAGAACTCTCCTGCTCAAGCTGGCCAATGTCTTAGCCAAGCCCCTAGCAGGAGAGACGATATCGCTTGTTCACGGCGATCTCTACGCAGAAAACATCATCCTTCGCGGACAACGCTTGTTCATCATCGACTGGTCATGGTTTACAGCCCTCGGCGTGCCGCTGATGGATATCGCCACGTTGACCATGGCTCATCACAAAAACGGTGGCTTCGAGCGTTACCGCAACGAGCTGATTGAGTCTTACTGCTTTGAGTCAGGCCGCCAAGAAAAAGATGTTATCGCCACCTTACCTTACGCCGAAGCGCTTAGCCGGGTGCTCTTCCTCGATTGGCTGGTGGAGCGCAAGAGTCGCGGCATTGAGGGAACCACAGTTGGCCCAGTGGACCACCTGATTAAGTCTGTCGTCAATGAGCTAATCTCACGGCTCCACCAGCTATCTAACTGAACCTGAGCTTGAGAACTCAGGCGTCCAGCGAAGGGGCCTGATTCTGTGCAGCCAGGCGCGTTGCCAGCTCCACCAGGGTGCGCACGCCGTAGCCCGTGGCACCGCGCGGGTCTGCACCCAGCTCGCGGTCACGGAAGGCAACGCCAGCGATGTCCATGTGGCACCACTTGATCTCCTCACCAGCGAAGGCGCGGAGGAAGTAGGCCGCCGTGGTCGAACCAGGGGCGCCGCCCGAGTTCTTCAGGTCGGCCATGTCCGAGCGATTGGAGTCCTTGAACTCTTCCCACATGGGCACAGGCAGCAAGCGCTCGTTCTGGGCCGTGGCGCTGCCGAAGACGAGGCTGGTGAACTCGTCGTTGTTACCGAAGACGCAGGCACCGACGTCGCCAGTCATCATCTTGACGGCACCGGTGAGGGTGGCCAGGTCGATGATGGTGGTGTCGCCCTGGCGCTTGGCGTACTCGATGGCGTCGGCAAGGGTGAGCCGGCCTTCAGCATCGGTGTTGTCGACCTCGACAGTGAGGCCCTTCATCGTCTGCAGAACGTCGCCAGGCTTGTAGGCACTGCCGTTGATCATGTTCTCGGTGGCAGCCATGACGCAGCGCACCTTGATGTTGAGACCGAGAGCAGCGATGGCCTGAATGGCAGCGAGCGTAACGGCACCGCCGGACATGTCGCGCTTCATGTGGCGCATGCCATCGGCAGGCTTGATGTCGAGACCACCGCTGTCGAAGGTGACCGACTTGCCGATCAGCGTCAGGGCGACAGGGTCGCTCTCTTTGCTGCCAACCGGGCTGTAGACGATGTCGATCAGCCGCGGCTTCTCGTCGGAGCCCTGGGCCACGGCGAGCAGGGCATGGGCGCCCATTTTCTTAAGCTGCTTGTGGTCGAAGACGTTGATGGAGAGGCGGTCATTGCCAGCCACCACCGACTTGGCCACAGAGGCCATCTTGGTGGGAGTGAGAGTGCCGGCTGGCTCGTTCGAGAGGTCACGAGCGAGGTTGACGGCCGACGCCACCTGGAAGCCAGCCTTGAGACCACGGGCCAACTCGTTGACAGAATCGAGGGCGGCCACCAGATGCAGCTTCTTGAAGCGCTTCTCGGGCTTGTGGCCGGCCATAGCAGTCTTCTGGTGGTTGATGACGTAGTCGACCATTCCGGCGTAAGACGCCAGAGCCTGGCCAACAGTGAAGGCATCGCTGCCAGCCACAGCCGCAGGGTCGAGAGCAGCAAAGGCCACATGCTCGGCGCCCAGGCCCTTGGCCTTCTTCAGCGCAGCGGTGATGGCCTTGCGGAAGCTGGCGATGTTGGCCTTGCCACGAGCGCCAAGACCGAAAAGCACCACCTTGTTGGCACCAAGCTGGCTGCCAGCGAAGTGCACCACGGTCTCACCAACGGCACCCTTGAAGCCCTCGGCTTCAGCCTGATTGGCAGGGCCATTGCCAGTGGCGACAGCCAGCTGGGTCAGAGAGGCATCGCTGCCGGAAAGAGAGTTGGCGACTTCGCCTTCGAAGCAGCCAACCAGGAGTACATCAGCCTTGACAGTAACAAGGCTGGCGACTTTGATAACTTTGAGTTTCATTTTGATCTCCGTGTTTGAATTTGTTTCTGGCTCACGCCAGTGGTTAGGCCGCTACTTGAAGCGGCTGGAAGTGTCCTTTCGCGCCGGGTCATAGCCAGGCGGAAGGATGATTGACGAAACCGGTTTTGCTTCTGCAACAACCTTGACGGGTTTGCTCCACAAATCTTTGTTGGCGATGGTGACCTCGCCATCAGCCAGTTTGACGATGGTGGAGAGGTATCCAATATCGACAACCTTGCCTTTGATTTTGTCCATGCCGATCACCTCAATGTTGTCCCCAGGCTGAAAACGCTTGGTGACATTGAGGAAGATGCCGCTGAGCAGGTCGCCGGCGGCACCTTGGAGCGACAAGACAATGGCTGCAGAGAGAATGCTGGCGCCGAGGAAGAGCTTGCTGAGGATGTCGGGTGCCACCACGCTGGCCACCACAAAGACGACCACCAGCCAATAGCCCAACTGCATGGTGCGCAACAGCATAGTCTTGCCCCGCGGGCTTGCACCGGCGCGCTCAAGAGCGCTCTGCAGGGCAAGACGCAAAGGGCGATAGAACAGATACGAGATGGAGAGAAACAGTAGGCCAATCAGCAAGTTGACGCCAATGGGCATGAGTTTGTCTTTGAGGCCAGCGATATCGGAAGCCTGGAAGCGCGTCAGTAGTTCAGTGGCCAAACCCCCACCTTGGGAAAGCAGGCCAAGACATACGAACGCGACGATGATAGCCACCGTGCGGAGGCTTGTCTTGAATCTGGTAAACATATGGGCTCCTAGAAGAAGTTTTCATAGACAGGGCCGACCATGGCAATGTCCGCGTGAGATTACTCGCTCGTATCAGCACCCCAAATCAGCTCAGTACTAACCTGCGCCCTCAGTCTCCAAAAGCGTGGCTCAACCCTGAAGTAGCAACTTCAGAGAATAAGTTCGCGCTGGAAGCCTAGATTAAGAGTTCGGGATTTCTGTGATGAAAGAAAGAGTGAGATATGACTTCATGAGCCTATAAAAAATAGAGAGCGTAAATACAGTGTTCTTGAAAACTATGGCTAAACTCTAATAAGCTCTTGATTATCACTGTTTAAAAGAGAGTAAAAACTGCCATTTTTGGCGGTTAGCGCAACTGACTGAGCTTGCTTACAAAACTAGCTCCTCGCAGCCGCGCCACCTTGACATCCACCAGATCAAAGGCACTTGTTTAGCGCTTCTTATCTGAATTAGACACATCTTTACTTCTAAACGATGATTTTCAAGTACTGGCTAGGGTAGATTCTGCGCGTACCTTTACTTTCTCCCCGACTTAAGAACCAACAAACACCTGACCTAAACGTGCACTGACACCGAGAAAAGCCAATCACCTGCGCTAACCCGCACGGGACATTTCGGTTCGCGGTATGCAGTTGGCATGTGCCAAAGTCGGTGCATCGGTTCAAGAGTCCTAAAGCTAAGCCGCTGCGCCAAGCACACAAGGTACGCGACAGCAAATCTTCTTCCTCCCGCATCCAATGCTTCAAGCTCACTAGCTGAGCCCGGCCGAGCATCCGATGCAAACCATCAACCAGTTGTCTTTCCTCGACCAAGTCAGGCAGACAACATGTTCTCGATAGGTAAATTATGACTACTTCTCACCCATCGACTCCGGCTCCCCAGCCCACGTCGAAACTGGTAGAGCAAGCCGATCAGGCCCGCTCTCACCGTGAACTCGATGTCGCCCTCGTCTGGCTCAACACAGCCTCCCAGCTCGATTCGGCCGAACAGAAGCGCGACATCGCATCGGCAGTCAACTCTCGCCTTCTCGGCATCATTTTCGATGCCGCCACCTACAGTGAAGACCACGCCCTCAAGTGCGGCAACTTCACCAACATTCACGGCCAATGGCTGAGCCAGATGCGTGAAGCCACGGCGAAGCTGCTTGCTCGTTTGACTGGGGCACCTGCGCCTGGCAGCAGCAAAGACAATTCGGCGGCCATCGACACCGTCGCCTTTGTCTCGGGACACCTCGACACTCTGCACCGTCGTTTCGTCACCCACAGCTATGAGGCAGTCAACCTGCCCACGCCTGTGAAGGAAATCAAGCTGTTCGTCGAGACCCTGGTGGTGATTCGCAAAGAAGCGGCCGCCCTGGCTCCGAGCGACACCTGCAGCGAACGTACCACCCTGCAGCGCCTGGTTAACCTCAACCACCTGGCCGGCAATGCCAACTCCCACGTGCTCTGCCGCGCCCTGCGCTTCCTCACCGACTGGGAAGCGGCTCTGTTCTACGCAGACAATGCCGTGCGCTACGCATCTGAGCTGACGGCCTCAACCGAAGGCGTCTATGGCAATCAGGCAGAAGTGGCGCAGTTGCGCACTCTGGTGACCGACGCGCAAGCGGCCGTGGCAGCCCGCAATTACCACGACACCAAGCGCGCTCTGGCCGAGACCATCGCCCTGCTGACGCGCATCGGTGGCTTTCGCAACTAACGCCAAGCGTTAGCGCTATCACTAAATGCTGACAGAGAGCGGGTCTCAATTTGAGATCCGCTCTTTCTGTCAGACAGGCAAACAGCCTGTCTGCTGCAGCGGCAATCTTCCTCTTCTCTAACCAGGAGCTTCAGTTTACGGACACACACATGGTTTACACAGCTTTGTTAGCACTGACGGTGATAGCCGCGCTGCTGACGTTCTACAAGACCTACATGGCTTCTCTGCGCAAGCGCCATAAAGACGAAATCGCCAAGGTGACAACCTGCGGCTATGTAGCCCCACCTGCCGGTCCGGTCGCTACTGCACGTTTGCTCAAAGTGGCTCGGGCTCTGACCGACATCCAGGTAGGTGCGATTAAATTTGTTGACCGAGAGAACCTCGACAATCTCAGCGGGCCCCGCATCATCTCGGCAAATCACCCACACTGGGCTGATGCCGTCATCATGCCACAGCTCATCCTTGGCCCTGCGCGTTACATGGCGACTGACCGTGTGATGACAGCTTTTGGGGGGCTGCTGGGAGTTTGGCTCTCACGCGGTGGCATTTTTACTGCCACCGACAAAATCAGAGATGGTGGCGAACGTACTCGTGCAGCTGCTATCGAGATGGTCGTCAACAAAGAAACACTGGTTGTTCTTCCGGAAGGTCTGACCAACTTTTCACCCATAATGGGCCCGTTCAAAAACGGCGTTGCCATCATCGCCCGCAGCGCCGCTGAGCGTTTAGGTGAAGAAGTCTACGTAGTGCCCAACTACATTCGCTATGGCCGTTACCCCGGGCCCTGGCTATCGAAATTCGATCGACCCATGCAGTTCGGCATAGTTCTTTTGGCTTTCCCTTTGTTCAGGAGAAGGGCAGTAGTAGTGACCGGCAAGCCGATCAGCACTAGCGAGCTTTTCACCAAAGCAGACGGGACTAAGCGAACCGACGACGAAGCGTCAGCCTTTCTGCGTGAACGTATCGCCGCCCTGGACACTGTTTCAGTGCGCGACGCCTTCAGCAAGTAGCTGAAAGTCTAAGCCGGTAGCTGAAAGCCTAAAACGACATAGCCAAATTCATTTTGTTCTAGTTGCAGAGAGGAGGCGAACAGTGCATATCAGACATTGGTCTGGATGCTACTGCTCGCCTTCTCTTTTTTTGCCTACTTGATAGTAGACCGGTCTATTGAATACTCCCTAACAGACAATTGGTCCACCACAGCCACCGTGATGGGCCGCCCATATTTCTTCTAAAATAGCGTCGTCCTCAAATGTTTTGATGCCGTACTCTTTGTTCTTGTAAAAGTAATGGTCGTGCTTCGGGCATCGCAGCCAAGCTCTAGCAATGTCGTATGGGTCTGCATACTGATTTCTTGGCGTGAGAGTTGGCTGATTGGTCGAAACTAAAAGAGCGTCAACTTCTAGCAATGGCTCACCATCTGCTTTTGTCGGCCAAGCCATCTGCAATATTCCGGAATTATTTAAGAGCGGCAATTCATCATCGGCGTACCTAATATTGAAATGCTCTGCTTTATCTTGTGCAACCTGAGCCCATTGCGCTCTAATTTCATCAGGACAAACCACACCGTCTCTAATCTTTAGACCAACACAGCCCCAAGTATCAGAAACCTCAGAATTTCTCACCCTTTGTGATTCAGCAGACCACAGATGCACAGCTTCATCGATCAAATCTTTGCTGTCATTGATTGCCGTAGCACACGGAACCAACTTGGCGCGACCAAGCTGCGCCTTCATCGACAGCACCATTGTATAGGTGTCACCACGACTACTAGATTTTCGTCCATAACGAATGGGAGCGGAAACATCAATTGCTTCATTGATGCGAAGGCGGTCTTCTCTCCAATCCTTGCGGACATCGCCTCGGCCGTTATCCCAAAACAAGGAGCCGATTATCAATATTCCTATTTTCAGACTCTTGCTCCTTGTGAGGACTGACCTGGCTGTGTCCAAAATGATCAAAAAGATGATGTTACAGCACTGTTCCATTCCTCGCTCCAGTCCTCGTTCCATTCCTCGTTCCAGTCCTCGTCATTTTTCGCTTATTGCAACTAGACCGGTCCACTACAATCCACAAAAACAAACGAAGGTGAGCTACAATCGCATCATGAAAGGCCCCAAACTACGCATTCTGATTGCTGATTCAGATCAAAAATCAGTCAATTTACTTGATTTGATCTTGAAGCAAGAAGGCTTTGAGACATTTGTCTGTAAAGACGGCAATAAAGCCTGGGAATGCTTCGAACAATACGAACCAGCCATCATCATCGTCGACTGGGTGCTGCCCGAAATAAACGGTGTCGATCTTTGCCGCAAGCTCAGATCAGACCCCCGCGGTCGGCATATTTACATCATGTTCCTTACCGCTCGCGGGCTTAGAGAAAACATCATTGCCGGTATTAATAGCGGTGCCGACGACTATATGGTCAAACCCTTCTACGCTGAAGAGCTCAAAGCACGAGTCAGGTCGGGTGTGCGCATGGTAACCCTGCAAAAGCAGCTACTAGACCGCAACATGATGCTAGAAGAATTTGTCTATACAGTCACCCACGACCTGCGCACTCCGCTTATCGCCATGGAAATGACTGCCAAGCAAGCTTCTGAAGGCATTTATGGAGAGTTGCCAAATGGTTACCGTAAGATTCTTGATACCACTAGACGTTCGCTCAAAGACCTCCTAGGTATGGTCGACAATTTACTCAGTGTTGCTCGTTATGAAAGCGGCAAAGTAGCGACAACAGTCAGCGACAAAACTTCGCTTGTAAAGCTTTGCCGCGAGTGCATGACTGAGTTAAATCCAATTTATGCGCGCAAAGAACTACGAGTTAATCTCTCTAGCAATGTGTCTGAAATTGACTTAGCGATAAACCGACAAGACTTAAAGAGAATCATTCTCAACTTACTCGACAATGCCATTAAATTTACACCGGCCAAAGGCGAGATTCGAATATCAGTAGAACTCGCTGCCAGCAAGGTTATTGTGCAAATTCAAGATAGCGGTCAGGGGATAAAAAAAGAAGAAGCAAAACTTCTCTTTGAACGCTTCGCCCGAGCAAAATCGACAAGACACGCTCCAGGCACTGGCCTTGGGCTCTATCTCTGTCGCCGCATTATCGAAGCACACGGTGGCGTGGTAGACTGCATTTCTCGACCAAATGGTGGAACTACATTCAGTTTCTTGCTGCCTGTCAACGCCCCTAGCCAAAAGTAGGTCGATTAACCGATAAGAATCGGTAGAAGTACCGGTTTAGGAATCACCGAAAAACTGTAAAACAGACTTAGCAGGCTAAAGAGGAGAGCGACCATGACTTTGGTGCAATTGCAGTCAGAAGGTAACCGCCAGCCGGTAGGCTACACGAAATGGGCGCAAGTATTCATGCATTCATTTACCGTTGCAATTGCTGCGACTCTATCCCTAACCGTTAATCCAAGTTGGGCTTGGACCCTGACACCGATGAAGATCGAAAAGGAGCTTAAGCCCGGCTCAACGATTACCGATGTTCTAGTTGTCGACAATTCCGGTGCCCTAGACTCTAAACGCTACGAAGTAAAAATAGTTGATTGGTCACTGGATGAAAAAGGTGATTTGAAATACTTCGAACCGGGGATTGTACCTGGTTCAATTAGTAAAAATTTGATTTGCTCGCCTCTTCAGTTCAAAGCTGCTCCCGGCGAACGTAAATTAATCCGCTACACATTGACAGTGCCAGCAGATGCTACGCCCGGGGAACACACCCTCGGTGTGCAAGTACTAGAAGTAGTAATCCCCCCAAAAGATCCGACCACCGGCAAAATCAATGTTGGAGTAGCTGTAAAATGCGGCTTCTTAGGTGCTCTTACAGTGACATGTCCCAAGGGCGAAGCCAAAGCAATAGAACCACTGGGTCTTGCTTTTGAAGAAACCGCCATAAAGCCTGCTGTCAAAGAAAATAAAGGCGAAGTTGTTAAGACCGACGCAGCCAACAAAGATGTCGCAAAGACAGCTACAGAGACAAGTAAAGCAGAAGCAAAAGCAGCCGGTAAATCTCAAAGTGTCGTTTTGACAGTTGAAAATACCGCCAACATCAGGGCTCGTCCGCACTGGGCGTTTACTATCAACGATGCAACTGGACAAAAGATATACGAGCAAAAGCCTGAAGAATTCATTATCTTGAGAGAATCAAAGAGAATGGTTAGCTCACCTATAAAAACACCGCTCAAACCTGGCAAATACAAGGTTATCGGCAAACTTGATCAAGGTTTACCTCACCCGGTGCATGAGCTGGAAAAGGAAATCGAAGTGAGATAATTTTCTTTTGCGGCGCTGAATTTTTTGAAAGTTTTCTTCTTAACGCTTCTATTGGTATTTATTTTTACTTGCTCTGATGCCAGAGGGCAAGACAAAACGACTCGCGTGTTTGTAGATGATAAAGAAGTGGTTCTGCCCATGCCTGTGCGCAGAGTGGCAGGCGACATACTAGTTCCCTTAGAGCCAGTTTGCCAGGGCCTAGGTAATCAAATAACAATTGACCCAATCAAAAACGAAATCAAAATAACCCGAATACAAGATGGCTCAATAGTAGTTTACAACACCGCCAGCGGTGACACGACCATCAACAGCCTCCCGGCCAATAGCGCCAAGTCACTGATACCGGTAATGTGCGCTCCAGGCCAGGTTTACCTACCACTCGACATCCTAGCTTATTTACTGGGTGTGGCCGTAGCTCCCGGCGAGGATCGCATTGATTTCAACAAACAAACTATAGAGAGCGCTGAAGTTATAAAACCTACAATCAGCTGGAAAGATAGGGGTGTTGACTTTCTTGATTATGGGCTGGCCGCCGATACAGTTAAACTCAATCCCAGCCTTTCTGGTGGCGCCACCCGCTATGGAGTGGTACAGAGTATCTTGGCTGGGGGTGGCGGGCACGTTGGACCATTGACTATTCGCACCAATAACAAGGTGCAAGGCGGTTCCGGTCGCAATTTCCTCACTTTCAATTCAGCCCACTTTCAAATCAGACACAACGCTGCCAAGTGGCGCTTCGACGGTGGTGACGCACCGCTGAGCGGTTTTTTTAGCAGACAAATTAACGGCTATCCTGCCCGCGGTGGACTGTTTGTCAAAGAAGGAAAGAAGTATCAATTTGCCGCTTTCCAGGGAGCAGCCTTTACCAAAGGTATACCTGTAGGTGGAGGAACAGTAAGACTTTCGTACCAACGCTACTTATCAGCCAATGACTTTACATATAGGCCAAACGACAAAGTCTCACTTAATTTAGGCACCATTTTCTTCACAGACCAAAGCAAATTTGTACAGAACACGAGGCAATACGGCTGTTATGCCACGTTTAACAGCGCTTACAAAAGCGATCGAGCAAATCTCAATGCTGAATACTGGTTGGGCAATGGCCGACGTACGCCCGAGCACCAAGGCTATGCCTATTTAGTTGATGCCTGGGGGCAATTCAAAGTCAATAATCGCCTTAGTCTTTATGGTGAAATCGATCGTATCAACCCCAATTTCGCCCATCCCCAAATTGGCAACGCTTTTGTCAATCGCCAAGATCTGGTGGTAGGCGTGAATATGCAACCCATCAAAGCAATTCGCATCAACCTCAATGGTTCATTCAACCAGAGTGGCCTCGACTTACCCAAACCATCCTCCACCAGAATCGTCAACGGCTCACTATCCTGGTCACCCTTTAAGAAAGGACCGAATTTCAATTTTCTTGGCAGTCAAATATTCTTCAGGCCTTCCATTGGTGGCAGTGGAACTTCAAGCAGCGCGGCTCCCGCCAATACGTCACTGGCGGCTATGACCATTGATCACAACATAATGGGAACACAAGTAATCACCGGTGTAACCACAACTGTAGGCAGCAGCCAGGGTTCGCCAGAGAATGTGAGCAATTCGGTGAATATTTCAGCCAGTCGCTCTATCCCTCATCTTGGCCAGCTGCAATTTATGTCGCAAATTGGTCACTTTATTTCGCGTGGCACAAATAAGTCGTTCGATATTCGAGCAATCTATACCACTTTGCCAATCTTCAATCGCCTCACCTTAGCCTTTGGACCCGGTTATAGCAAAGCTGCCGACCACGATCGCTGGACATTTATTGCTGGACTTGGCACAAATATTCCTTACATTGGCGACTATCAAATGAACGTCAATCGCCAATTAGCGCTAACAACATCGCAAGGCAGACTGAGTAAGATATTTCGCCTAAACGGCGGTCGCGGCGGTACCGAAATGGGACTGATCGATACAGGAAAGCCACCTCCCTTTGGCGCCGTTACAGGCTATGTGCTGGAGAGCGCTACTTTTCCGGTCAAAGATCCAGCACATAAGCCAAAGCTAGAAGGCCTGACGATTATGCTTGACGACCAACCAGGTATTGCTCGCACCACTGGCAAGGACGGCAAATGGTCATTTGACACTATTCCTGTGGGCCGGCATAAAGTTTCAGTGATGCTTAGCAGCGCCCCAGCAACTCTCGCCATCACTAGCCCAGCAAACTACTATGTAATTGTTGCACCAGGACAGGTAAGCACCCTCAATTTTGCCTTAGCAAAGATGGCTACAATAAGCGGCAAAATTACCCTGGCTGATGATGCAAAAGAATATAAAGACTCGCTAACCAGCGTGCGCGTTCTTCTGGCTGGCAAAGACTTTGATACACTATCTGCCAGTGATGGCTCTTTCTCCATCACTGACGTTCCCCCGGGGACCTACACGGTGGAGGTCGATCCAGCCTTCTTACACGAAGCCCTCATAGTCGAACCCAAGTCAAGGGAAGTGACACTGGGATCCGGCGTAAATTTGGCCATGGAAGACTTTAAATTCAAACTCAAACCTCGTGATGTTCAACGTAAAAAATTCTGATGCTTAAAACGTGCTTGATAACGCTCCTATTTCTACTGGCACAACCGGTTGCGGCCGCGCCTTCCTTAAATTTGCGCAGCGATTTAGACAATACTTCTACCCTGCAAACCCTGGCTATCGACCAATCCAACATCACCTTCGACACCCAACTAGGAGCCAAAGGGACCGCCATTGTGATCTGGCGGGCCACAGTTCAAGAAAACCCTTCGGGAGCTAGCTTCACCATCAAGCGCTCGGTCATTGGCGGCACAGCTAAAGAGCCTATTCAAGCAGGAGTGCGGCTTTTCGCTGAAGACGGGACAGGCGCAGTACCATTCACCCCCAACTCAAAATTTATATCAGGAGCGAAGTTAACCGACATCTCTACCACCGAAGATAACCTCGGAAGCACAGTTGGCAATGGAGTTAGTCGCTTCAGGCTGCGCTTAGATCTAGATACTCGCGCCTACGAAGGAACCGGCAGCGTCAACACAACTTTATTCATTGTCGGGGCCCTTAATCCATAATTTGGTAATATTGTCAGCATGAAGAGATCGATTCTGCCATTTTTGCTTACCTTGCTCGCATACGGGGCTGCGCCGGCTCAGGCACAAACTGCCAATACCAGAGTAACAACCACAGTGAACGTTGACATTCCGGTGGTCGTAAAATTAGCAGGCGTCGACAACATCACCACCGTGCAGTCTCTCAATCTCAACTCGCGCAACATTCTATTCGATGCCAACCTAACTGCCAGTGGGCGCACCTTTGTCACCTGGAGAGGCAATACCAACGCTAACAGTGGCTTCAGGGTAACGGTACAAAGAACCGCTATTATTGGCAACGGACCTAGCGCTTTAGCACAAGATATTTATGTATCAGGTCAATCTTTCCCTGGTGGCGACACCGATGCTGTGATAGCTAGCCCATACATCAGCGGCGTATCGCTGAGTAATGTGTCAGACACTATTCCTGATTTATTTTGCACCACCAGTAAACCGGGAGCTGCTAACTTCAACGTTCAACTTGGCATAGTTGCTCCGTCAACTGACGGATTAGGAAGCGTCAGCACTATCCTTACCTTCGTAGCAGCGGCAATATAGGCATTCTCGGCAGCGGCAAAGATCAGCACTTAAACCGATGGTGTAAGCGCTAGCAAACTGGCAGTATAGGTATATGCGGTTCTGCGCCGCTTCCTTACTATTTTGCAGCCTCAAGGTGCGTCATGAACCGACGTCTAGCTTTGCTATTGATTGCTTGTCTCGCGGCTATAAGCCCCGCGCTAGCACAAAGCAAAGCAACAGTGCAGTGCCCTGTCAACGTAGACGTTCCTACGATAGTTACTCTCACAGGCACAGACCTTTTTACGACAACTCAAAACCTCACACTTAATCAAGCCAACATTAGCTTCGACAGTACATTGACAGCGAAGGGCAAAGCCTCTGTTATGTGGAGAGGCAATACCAATGCCAACAACGGTTTTATGGTCACCGTACAGAGAACCGCTATTTCTGGCACCGGCTCGCCAGAACTGCAAAACGACTTGATGCTATCAGGTGCCCCCGCCGGCGGTGGCGATACCAATGTACAGATGATGGGCTCTTATGCAGCAGGAGTAAGCCTACCGAATGTACCTGAAGGCAAAGCTGAGCCATTCTGTCAATCGTCTCAGCCAGGCTCGGCGAACTTTCAAGTAGATCTATCACTCAACTCACCATCACAACACGGTCGCGGCACAGTCCAGACCGTGTTGACGTTTGTCGGTGCATCACTATAAAGCTAAGAAATCTAGCAAAAGCAAGTGTGCCAGCCCATGAGACTGTCACAAAAAAAATGATTGTGCAAAGAAAAGATCGTTCCTTTTATATAAGGAACGTAGTTCTCGTTGTAGCAAAATCTGACATAGCTCTGGCGCAGGCGTGGCAGAGATTCGCCACAGATTTGACATAGGTAAATTGACCTACTAAGAAATAGGCACGCTAACCGATAGGCGAAACCCTCATGAAAAGCGAAGATAGAGACATGGACGGTGCAAGCCACCGAGAAAGATAAAAACAAATCGACAGACCTTCGCAAGACCTATTTAAAAGACCAGTTATCACTAATACTACAAACAGGGAAGTAATTACCATGAAATTCAACAACATCATCAAAACCATGCTTGTTCTCGGCACCTGCGCTCTTGTTAGCCCTGCTGCCTTCGCCGCCTCTTACGGCAACTCTTCAGTTAAAGCAAATGCTTCACTAGATATGCCATCAGCAGTGATGCTCACCGGCACAGACAATGTTACTACTGTTCAAGATCTAACACTGAATGCCAGCAATATCAAATTTGACCAGAACCTAAACGCCGCTGGCAATGTATCGATTTTGTGGAAAGGCAATGCTAACTCTGACAATGGCTTCATGGTGACCATTCAACGCAGCGCCATTAACGGTACTGCTAACGACAGTCTAATCAAAGATCTATCGATCAAAGGCATGCCCGCAGCTGGCGGCGACCAGGATGCTGTAATCGCTGGCGAGTACGTCGCAGGCAAACCTCTGCCATCTATCGCCGAGGCGAAGCCAGAGCAATTCTGCTCAACTAGCAAAGCTGGTAGTGCCGTATTTGGTGTCGAGCTTGGACTGAATGCTCCTTCCAATCACGGAAAAGGAACTGCAAGCACTGTACTGACATTCGTTGCAGCCGCTCTCTAATTCACTCTTCCCAAAGCAGCAGTGAGGGGCAGACCAAGGTCTGCCCCTTGCTGCGCTATACGACTTGTTTTAGAGAGCTTCAAATAGCTAGTTTCATTTAACTTACCTTCTCTAACGCAGACCAAGAGCAACGCGTCACATGACCGATAGAAAGTCTAGGTAAATGTGCGACAGCAAATCGGCATGCTGACCGATAGGCGAAAGCCTCATGAAAAGCGAAGATAGAGACATGGACGGTGCAAGCCACCGAGCGAGACAAAACCAAATTGAAAGACCTTCGCAAGACCTATTTAAAGACTGATCTAAAAGACCTATTAAAAAGACCACTTATCACTAATACTAAAAACAGGGAAGTAAATATCATGAAATTCAACAACATCATCAAAACCATGCTTGTTCTCGGCACATGCGCTCTTGTTAGCCCTGCTGCCTTCGCCGCCTCTTACGGCAACTCTTCAGTTAAAGCTAATGCTTCACTCGATATGCCATCAGCAGTGATGCTAACCGGCACAGATAATGTTACTACTGTTCAAGATCTAACACTGAATGCCAGCAATATCAAATTTGACCAGAACCTAAACGCCGCTGGCAATGTATCGATTTTGTGGAAAGGCAATGCTAACTCCGACAATGGCTTCATGGTCACCATTCAACGCAGCGCCATTAACGGTACTGCTAACGACAGTCTGATCAAAGATCTATCGATCAAAGGCATGCCCGCAGCTGGCGGTGATCAAGATGCTGTAATCGCTGGCGAGTACGTCGCAGGCAAACCTCTGCCATCTATCGCTGAGGCGAAGCCAGAGCAATTCTGCTCAACCAGCAAAGCCGGTAGTGCCGTATTTGGTGTCGAGCTTGGACTGAATGCTCCTTCCAATCACGGAAAAGGAACCGCCAGCACCGTACTTACATTTGTTGCAGCCGCTCTCTAGTCGAAAGAGAGCTAAGGCAAGCGCAAGCGGAAGTAAACAACCAAAGGTCCGGATAATTCCGGACCTTTGTATTGAAATAGAACAAAAATCAAGCACAAAAACGTTTTGAATTATTTACTACGTTTCAAAATTCTGTTCCGATCTAGGCCTAAATAGGGTATGAGAAGAATAGAAGCGAAGCTAGGGCTAATTGAAAAATGTGGACTGAGATCAAAAATCGAATCATCTACTTGGTTAGTAAGATTAGGTCAGCACAACCTATTTCCGATTCAAGGTCATCAGAAAATGCTACCACTTCGTCGAGTAGCGACAACGAAATAAAAGAAGGTCGCCCTTTTGAAGGGGCGAGGATGACCCACAACAGGCTTCAATCTCTTGACGGCTCAGGACACAGACAGTGCTACCTGGAAAAAATCCGCCAGGTGGCAAGCGATAGCGAACCGCCCGAGGCCAATCGCGAATATTGGTTCGGCCGGGACGGGGAATCTAGTGGCAATTCCGCAGTAGAAGGTACAGCGCCTGGGACTGAGTCCGGGACCATATCGAGCACAAAACTGGCAGCTACATCCACAACAACAACAGGCACAGCCTCTGGGTCAAATCAAGAATTGACCCAAAGCGGCTCTAGAATTCCTGGAATTATCAAAGCCATACCATCTCGCGCCCGGGTAACAAGCACCCGGTTGCGGGCTTACGTTGAAAGCCTACCAAAACCAGAAGAGTAGACCGCAGAAAGCGCTTAGAGACTGTTCCCCGCGCCACAGCTTATAGATCAAGATAAGCCGTCTATATCAAGCCTTCTTTCATCGCCTTTATGGCTGCAGCTGTTCTTCCAGTTACAGCGAGCTTTTCTAGAATATGCTCCACATGAGTTCTCACTGTAGAAACGCTGATAATAAGCTTCTCGCTAATTTCCTTATTGGTTGCACCGTCAACCATTAACTTGAGCACTTCGCGTTCTCTTTGCGATAGCAGTTCGCTCGGGGGCAGGGGCACCTGACCAGGCACAGGCTTTCTCGGTGCTGGATTTTCAAAAGCCTGCAGAACTTTATGGGCAATTCTCGGATCAATCCAGGCTGCGCCGTGAGAAACTGACGCCACAGCAGTCTTGATTCGCTCTGAGGCACAATCTTTCAAGCAATATCCAGCGGCTCCAGCTGAAAGTGCGGCAAAAATTTCGTTGTCATTATCGTGCGAAGTGAGCATGACTATGTGAACTTGAGGTAAAGCCTGTTTTACTAGCCGTGTAGCATCGATGCCGTTCATCAGCGGTAAACCAATATCCATGATCACCACATCCGGCTTCAGGTTCTTGGCCATTTCTACGGCAGAGATACCGTCTTCGGCCTCGCCCAGAACTTCAAACTCGCCGCCCCGCTCCAGCACGGCTGAAAGCCCCTGGCGCATCAGTTCATTATCTTCAACGATGAGAACGCTAATTTTCTTAGTCAAGAGAATTCCCAACTAGATGGTTGACAACTGCTTCATTCATAGCAGCAGTATATTACCAATTCTATGGTGAAGGGCCAAAAAGAAAAGCCTGCAGCAAAAGTGCAAGCTCTCAGCAAAGTTATCTCAGTGCAACATCTTCAATTACTACTAGCAGCAAATAAACGATGACCTCTCAGCGCATTTTAGGCACACTGCGCTGAACCAGATAAATCTTCATAGACAAGGGCTTTTTCTTGTTCTGACAAACCAGAAACATAGACAGCTAAGCGATACTGACTGATATGAGACAGTGGCTTCTCGCGGTCGGCAGTCATCGGCACTACCGGATCTACCCCAAGTACTGCGCGAAACTGGTGTAAAGCGGGAACAGTTGCGATGCCTGGATCATTCTCACCTAAATAGAACTCACCTGATGGAAGAAAATCTTCAATGGGTAGTTCATCGAAATGAGCCCTACCTTCTTCGCAAGACTTTCTCGTTAGAGCCTTTAATCTATTCTCTGTCCAGCGAGCACTTTGTCGACGATAATCACGCTCGCTCTCGCCAGAAAGCTCGGCAATTAGAGTGTGCCATTGGACCAAAAAGAAGTCAGATATTTTCGTCAGTTTCATTTGCGGCCCCTCAAGTTTACAAGCTCCTTTATCAACATAACTTCAAGAAAATCATTAGTACATCCGTCAATCAACGGATCTTTTGCCGATGGACACACAAACACTCTTCCTAGAGTGGGTTTCTAAGTCACTAGCTTTGCCAAGCTGATAATCTAGACTAGGTCTTCAAGTTCAGTGACATTCGGCTAGACGGGAGATTGAAAAAGGGTCGATATTGGAGGCCCCAACTGTGAAAAGGATGCCCTAGCAAAAGCCATGGACGAAAGTGACGAAACAGAGAGTGCCGCAGCCTCTCCCGCTAATGCAGTAGAAAACAGCAGAAGCAATGCCAACGGCACTGCCACACGCACTGACCTAAACACGCCACTAATACTTTTAACCGTTGGACTCTTGCTCTATTTACCATGGTTAGGCAGCTACGGGCCTCTTGACCCCACGGACAGCTTCTTTATCGAATCTGGCAGAGAGCTGTTTGAAACCAATCAATACTTACTACCACTGCAAAACTACAAACCATGGCTAGATAAGCCTATCCTTTACTTCTGGTCGGTGGCAGGTACTTATCATCTACTAGGCGTAAATCCCTTCGCTGGAAGGCTCGTAAGTGCACTCAGCGGTGTCTTCTTAGGGCTTTCCACTTATTTCTTTTCCTTGCCATACATTAGTCGCAAACAGTCCATTATTGCCTGCTTGATTTTTATGGCCTTTCCCCTGGCAAGCGCTATTGGTCATGTGTCACTGACCGACATGCCCCTAGCGACCCTGATGGCCACAGCACTTTTTGCTCTTTTTCACTTCGAAAAATCCCTCCGACAATCCGCCTGCTTGATTGCTTACTTGGCGCTTGCCCTAGCCTTTCTCTGTAAAGGCCCCATTGCCGTTATTATCGTCGGCGCTATTTATGGACTCTACTTACTACTAACAACCAGGCCCGCCGGTCTATTGCGGAAAATTCTTGATGCTCGCCCGTTTCTAGGCCTGGCAATAATTGCGGTTGTAAATATACCCTGGTACACAATGGCCACCATCGGCACCAATGGTGCTTTCTTCCAAGACTTCTTCATTACTCAAAACTTCGGCCGAATGGTCGGTACGGTCAACCACCAACAACCATTCTGGTTTTACATTCCAGTGGTCTTAGGGGGTCTTTTCCCTTGGAGCCTACTGCTAGTTTTGATGGCAATCTCGCCCTTAGCTGCTTTTGCTAAGACCCTAGGAAAAAAATCAGCACGACAAGAGCAAATAGAACAGAGCAAAAAGCTCATTAAAAATCGCGAACATCTGAGCCATCGCACAGCTTATCTGTTTTTCATGGCTATCTGGGCTGTCTTTGTCTTGGTGCTCTTCAGTGCCATAAAGACCAAGCTACCCACCTACATACTGCCCGCCCTACCGCCAATTGCCGTGCTCATTGCAGCCGCCTTGGCCAAACTCGAAGCCGAAAGTCGTGAACAAAACAAAAAATCCAGCAAAATTCTAATTGCAAGTGCCGCGCTAATCATTGCCACCATAATTGGTGCTTTTTACGCTGGTAACTCAGCCCACGGCTGGGTCCAAGTATTCCTAACTGACAGCCGAGCCACACTTGCCGGTGCTTTTCTCGCCGCTCTCTACTATTTGTATCTAGCGATAGGCAACCAAAGGAAGCAGGCCCTGGCAGTTCTCACAGGCCTGACAATTGCCCTAACAGCCCTACTTGTACCTAAGGCCAATATCGCCTTCTACAAAGAGCGCCAGCAGCCTTTTGAAGAGCTTATTTGGCGTATCAAGGCCGCTCATGCCGATATTGCCACAATCGTAGTGGAAGCGCCTTCTCTATCATATTTCTTGCATCGTCGTGTGGAAGCTTTACACGACCCAGCAGCGGCAGATAAATACTTAGCAAGTGGCACAAAACCTCATTGGCTTCTAGTGCCGCGAGAAGTTATGGAAAGCCTTAAATGGTTTAAAACCGAGCCAAAGCTAATAGCAAAAACGAAGAATAGCAAATGGAGTCTTTACAGCCTGGAATAGCAGCTTTTGCGTGGAATGGCTCAAGCAGTGCCAATAAATTTCGCGGCCAGCATAAATTTCAATGGACATGAATTTCAATACCCAAACAATTTTCAGCTAATTATTTTGAGTAAGGGTACAATCAAATAGTTGAGATAGAGAGTGCAGTGAAAAAATCGCTTCTACGTAAGAATTTCTTCCTTCTCTGCCTAGCCTTCGTGCTCACGGCAATCGCCCCTCTGCGGGCAATCGCATTGCCATCAGCTGAAATTTCAGCAGTTTGCAGCATGGCCGAAAGCCACAGCACAATGGACTGTTGCAAAGTCGAAAAGACCTGCTGCTGTAGCCCCGCTCCTGTCGAGCCCGGTAATCTAGAAAGCGGCGTTCAGTCTAATCAAAGCGCCAAATTCATCGCCATCAGAGGCACAGCCAGACCTGTTATTACTGATTGGTTATCTTGTAGCCCTGCAGAGCTACAAGACCTAAACCACCAAACAGTCTCAAATCAAGCGCTGGTTAATCCTCAGCCACTCTACATCTTGAAGAGATCACTTTTGATTTAAAAAGCTGGCTGGATAGTTTTATTCAGCGAAAAACAATTGCGATAGCAGTATCTGTCTAGAACTGCATCGCTAGTGCTTTTACATTTCAAAATAAGGATTATAGTCATGAAAAAACTATTTATGATGCTATTTGCTGCCGCCTTCGTTTTCGCCTTTGCTCCTGGTTTGTTTGCACCAGCCTTAGCCGGTGACAAGGCAGCCGCCAGCAAAGAGGCCTGCTGTAGCACGTCTATGGAGTGCAGCAAGTGCCAAAAGGAATGCGAGAAAACCCTCTCGTATTTCAAGAAAAAAGGTGGCAAATATGCCGAAGCAAAGAACATACAAATACTGGAAGACTGCATCTCGTCTTGCAAAGCCTCAGCGGAGTTTCAATCACGCAAGTCAGCCAACAGCTCAAAAATAATGGCAGTTTGCAGTGAAATCTGCAAACAATGCGCTCAAATGTGCAAAGACATGAACGATCCCAAACTGGCTGATTGCATCAAGTCTTGCTTAGAATGCGCTAGCTGCTGCGAGAAGGGTTAAGGACCAAAAACAGACCTAAACCGCGAAAGGGCCCCAATCGGGGCCCTTTCAAGCTTTAAGTTAGCAACAAACCAAGTCTCGCGAGCTTAGTTGAATTCTACCTTGGCGCCAGGCTCTAGCTCTAACTTAAATAGCTTCAATTGGGTTTCAAATGCTGAGGGCTGAACCATTATGTCGCCAGAAAATGGATCGTCATAACAGGCCAGCAGGAAGATATTTAAACAAATCACCAAGCTAACAATAGCCACCATGACCATTTGCACATAGATATTGTTGCAACTAAAAAAGTAAGTAAATATGATCGTGGCAATACCGCCCACACCAAGGATAACCCAGAGAATTGGCGACATACCATTGTGCATAGCATCCACTCTCAATCGACGACAATCACCAAGACTAGCCATACAGGGCAACATTGCCGCTTGAGCATTGGTTTCACGGGCTGTCACTGGCTCATAGGTAGTGCACTCCTTCCAGAGCTCACGATAAGTGGTCCAGGCCTCAGGACTGGTTTTCTTCTGCGCTAACAAAGGCCAAGCTTTGATCACTTCTTCAGCGTAGCGCACGCAGCTGCCTTGAATCTTCTTACGACTAGGCTCAGGCAAAGCATCAGCAATGCGAAAAACATTCCCCAATGACGAAGCCTCTTGCTCAACAGTTTGACGAGCCAGCGAAAATCTTTGCATGGCGTCTGCCACCATAAATCCAAGCAGTACGGCAAAGAGCATGCCCACAAACTGCGAATACGGGTCAGTGACTTCATGCTGCGCTTTTAAGTCATCGTGGGCATCAAGACGACGAAAAATAAGCAATCCCGCAATCGAAATGAGCACGGTTAAAACTGTCAGTGCAAGACTCAAACCTAAGGTCACAGTCATTCTTCCCCCATTCTAATGTCGCAAACATATCGAAAATTGTCGATAGAAGTGACGTCAAGACAATAGCAGATTAGTTAGACGATACCGCGTCTTCGTTCCTAGAAAAGGCGTCAGCGGGCATTTCAACCGGAGATGAATCCGGCAACGATGATTCTATAGTGGATGAAGCTGTTGATGAAGCTGCTGATGATGGATTAGCCAAAAGCGCAGAAGTACTTGAAGCAGTTTCTTCACCTTTGGTCACGCCAGAAGCACTCGGAGTGCAGTTTCTCGAGGCTATCTTCAACTCAAATTGCTCTTGCTGGCTATCCAACCACTTGTCAATCACCTCTCCGACCTCAGTATCAATTTTCTTACGCTCCAAAAGCATATGGCCCTTGTCAGGAAAGACCACCAGCGAGGTCTGCTTGGATCCCATTTTGGGCAGCATGACCTCGAGAGTATCAGTTTTCTGAATGCGATCCTTCTCACCCGCGATTAGCAAAATTGGCATAGATTCGGGAATATTGGCAATTTCTTTAACTGAAATTTTATTGGTGACAGCCGCCTTGATTAGGTTAGTTATGCTCATCTCTTTGGATGTCTCAGTGTTGTTCATCAATTCAAGAGCAACCTCTTTGTCTTCAGAAAGAATAGGCTGCATGTATGGCTTGATATCAATGCTGTTATCAGGGTTATTAATCCCCTGAAAGAAAGTCTTAACCCACAATGGGCGTGGATGAACGCGAGTTCTAAACACCGCACCGGAAGCAATAAAACCATCCATCAAAGATGGCTCAGTGGAAGCCTCCCAAATTGCCATATTGGCGCCGAAGCTCTCACCCACACAAAAAATGGGCTTGTCAGGATACTTCTTGCGCAATAGCTTGAGAATACTGGTGATATCGTCTTTGCTCTGGCCGAAATGAACTCCGCTATCTCCAGCAAAACCATGATTGGGTGCACGCCAATCACCAAACCCTCTCATATCATTGGCATAGACTATATAGCCTTTCTCAGTAAAGTGAGTGGCCAAATTACCAAACATTTTTCCACTAAAAATCAAACCCTGAAGGGCCACAATCACACCCTTAATAGGCATATCAGGATTAGTCCAAGAATGCACTGGCAGCATCAGCTTCTGACCAACATCACACTGATTGACATATTCAGAAGCGGCCGAGGCCGAAGGCAAATGACCAGCAAATAGCCCCAGCTGCAATACAGCTGCCAAGGAAATTATTCGCCTACCGCACCAAGCCTTCACTCTTGACTATTCCTAATTGGCCTTACCAAAGTCGCTTCACGATTCTACTGTTATAGGCCTATTTGTTTCCTACCCATTTTGTTTCTCAGACCAGCTATTCACTAATTTTTGCTACTTTTGCTACTTCTGCTACTTTTGCCCAACGGCACTTGCGGCAAAAAGCAATTGACAACAACGGCCATGACAACCGCAATAGCATATAAAACAAGAGCCTGAACAACAGCCTGTTGCAGGGTTCCCTGCCGAACTAAACTTAGCATAACAGCACTCATCAAACCGGTACCGATAGTTCCACCGAGAGAACGGAAAAACTGAGTCATCGAAGTTGCTACACCCATAGTCTCAGGGGGAGCAACATTCTGAATCAAGATTGTATGAACAGGCAAAAGCAGGCCTAGACCTATGCCTCCAATGGCAGCGTCAAGGAGCAAATCACCGATTTTCAAATGGCCTATTTGTACGTGCCAAGCAAGAAGTGAGGTTCCTAGCGCAAGGAGGACGAGAGAAAGGATACACAAAAGCTTGTAACGCTTAGTTTTGGCAACGATAAAGCCACCGACAATACTAGCTAGAGCAACTATTACCATCAAAGGTGTAAGAGTCAGCCCAGAGGCAGTTCCTGACATTTCCACCATTTGCTGCAAAATCATAGCCAGCAAAAGCATCGAACCAAACAAGCCGATACCTGTAATAAACACGGTCATGAGTGATATAGCAATTAACCTGTCAGAGAAAAGCGACAGGGGTATGAGCGGCTCTGGGGCTCGGCTCTCACGCCAGAGAAAAGCTATAAACATCAGCCCAGAAAAACAAAGTTCAACTAGAGGAATTGTGCCAACGGCTCCCATCTTGCCGATTTCAGAAACGGCCAGAATCATTGGGGCAATGAAAAGCACAAAAAACAATATACCGAAATAGTCAATAACAGCCTTAGCTCTTGGTCTTAGTGAGACGGGGAAGGACAAAGCAAACAGCAAACAACCAACTAAGCTAAGAGGAATATTCAAATAGAATATGATTCGCCAGCTGTTTTTATCAGTAAGCCAACCACCAAGAGCAGGCCCAATTAGGGCAGCCACGATAAAAGCAGCAGCAAGAAAGCCCTGATACTTGCCGCGCTCAGCCACAGGAAACAAATCACCGATGGAAATAAAACAGAGACCAATCATGGCACCACCAGCGATACCTTGAAAGGCGCGAGCAAGAATCAACTGATCAATTGCATCAAAGCCAAACAGTGGATCGATTAGCCCAGCACTGCCGCAAAACACTGACGCCAAACCAAAAAGAAAGGTCGCCACCAGCAGAACAGACTTGGCACCGTAGATATCAGCTAGCTTGCCTGAGAGCGGGGTGGCGATTGTTGAAAATAATAAATAAGCAGTGATTATCCAAGCTGACTTATCAAACCCATGCAGGGCCTGTGCCATTTTGGGAATAGCAACATTGAGTACAGTTTGATCTAATGCAGAAAGAAAAATGGCAATCTGCAAACCTATCAAAATCGCTACATAGTGTTTTCTTGATGTATTGGCTGAAACCGAGGAATTCATCTACCTAGAATAACCGGTCAGGAGCCAAAGCGTTGAAGCACGGTAGCGAACCGTTGCAAAATCCGGCATACATTAGCTAACTGTCTCAAAAAAGTTCAATTTATAGGAAATCTTAAATTCCTTTTTTATATCTCAAGATGTCACCGAAAAAGGCGTAAGAAATTCTGCCTGAATTTCTTACGCCTTGGATTGGGGCTAGTTTGAATGAAAAATTGGATTTTTTTGACTTTGAACTTTTTTCAAAAAAATTACGTATTACATCTAAGAGCCAAGCGGAGGACGGAGGTATGCGAACATCTCAAATTAGTTGCCGAGCCGAAATCCGCCGCCACATAGCGGGTTTACCGGAAGGAGCAATATTCAGGACGAAAGATGTACTGCAATGCGGAATGCGCAATGTCATTGATCAGACGCTCTGGCGCATGGTCAAGTCAAATGAAATTGAACGGCTAGCAAGAGGGCTATTCGTCAGCACTAGAACTCGTAAACTAGACTACTCAGACTACGAAATCGCAGTAGCGAAAACCAAAGGTTTTGGCAACCAAATTGTACTGACCGGCCAAGAGTGCGCAGCAGAGTTAGGTTTAAGCAGAGGAACTCTTGAAAATCCTCAAATATTCCTCACCACCGGCTGCTCCACGAGGTTTCTCCGAGGCAACCACTACATATATTTACGCAGCGCCAGCGGCACTAAAACTAAACTGGGAGATGACAATGCCGCTAAAGCTATCAGGGCTCTCTGGTCGCAAAAGCCGGAAAAGCTTGACAACAAAACCATAAATAGAGCAATCAAAGAATTAGACAACAACGACTATGGCATCATTATGAACCAGGCGGCTTTAATACCTTCATGGTTGAGAGATCAGCTAAGAGCAAGCCATCTAACTATTTGGCGCAGATATTCAGCCCGTAAACCAGCAGCGCAAAAACGAATTCGAGTTGAATCATATTTTCCACCGGCACTGGCGGCTTCAGCCAACTGCACAGCACCACGAAGAAGAGCAATCAGGCTGCCAGATCTGCGAGAGAATCCCCTGCAGATTCCGGCCCAAGACTCAGTTAGAAACTGGCTAACCGAATTGTTTAAAGACTCATTTGATTGCCAAACAACGCACCAACTTAAACGCTAACTAAAAAACTGAAGCGCAAGCTTTGCACTTTTTTGCAGCAGCAGGAACTATCTCCAAGCACTGGGGGCACTCCTTCGTCGCCGGCGCTGGGGGCTCTTTGGGCATGAGCATTTTGGTAATCAGATAAACAACAAAAGCAATGATAACAAAATCAATTAAAGAACCAACAATATGACCATATTTCAGAGCATTGATAGTAACTTTGCCAGCGGCATCTGGAGCCGATTGCGATAAAACTATCTGGGCATCCCGCCAATCACCGGCAGGCATAATTAAGCCCACAACCGGCATGAGAAGATCATCGACAATGGCAGATACAACTTTTTGCGTTGCCGCACCAATGATGACACCGATAGCCAAGGCCAGGGCATTGGTCTTAGTGAGAAACGCAACGAAATCCTTAACCATTCTTGCTCCGGCATTAGTAATAGCTGCTTATGCTAGCACGGACAAAGCTCGGACAAAGAAGGGTACAAAGCAGACGGTAAATAAGCAGCAAATCAGCGGCAAAGCTATCAACTCAAAAACAGCACGCAGATAAAACCAGGCGAAAGGCTGAATTTTCAGTCCAGCTGCGAAGCTCCAATAGCAATACGTGAGGGATTACTATAGACAGTGCGTTGAACCATTTGCTGAAACTGACGCACCAATGCCTCTTCACTAAAACGTTTGTTCACATCGTCTTTGAGTTGCTGCACGTGTCCAACAATGTCTGCGGCGTTGTCCTTGAGCCAAATAAGACGCTTAGAAAGATTTCCCTCTTCGTTCATATCGGTCATCCAGAAATCATCCGCAATGACAAATTGAGCACCATCATGGGGGTGAGTCACCACCGGCAGACCACACAGAGCCGCTTCAAGAAGAACATTACCAAACGACTCACGCAAACTAGGAAGAACAAAAACATCAGACGCCTGCAAAATAGATGCAACCTTTTCCGGCTCCACTGTTAGCCACTGCACACGATCACCAAGCAATTCCTTACCTTGGTCTTGCAGCTCTTTAGTATCAACCTCAGTGGCACCGCAGAGAAGAAGCTTGACGTTGGGATCTTCTAGCCGCGCCACTTCGTTCAATAAGTAATCAATACGTTTATGATACTTGTTCCAAGCAGCGACGCAAACAATTACATAGTCAGTATCTTTAAGACCGAGCGACTGGCGAACCTGAGCTCTATCACCAGGCAGAAAAGCAGCAGGAGCTGGCACACAATTACCCAATATCTCCATCTTTTCTGGCGAAATTCCAAATTCAACGGCTTCGTCAAAAGCCTGATGCTGGAGCTGTTGAATCAAATCGAAACACTCATAGGTTTTTGGTCTGAACATGCCGCCATTGGCCAGAATAATTTTGAACTTAAGATTGAAAGCAACACGCGAAGCAAGCAGCATGTGCGCTAAAGGCACATCTTTTACCCAGATCGCATCAGGCTTCCAAGCAATCAGTTCGAAATTAAGAGCGGACCAGAAGCTAACCTGTTCCACGCCATAAGTAAACTCCCAGCGGTGCTGCTCAGACATAAAGGGAATGTACTGAATTGCCTTTGTCCAGATACTGGAACGAGGGAAATTCCAAAGTGCCTTAGCGCCGCGATGCTTACCACCACTATATAAGCGCACATCAAGACTAGAACGGCGCTTGAGGGCCTCGAACCAGCGGGCGGTAGAAATCTCAAAACCGCGATTAATGTGACCCAGACCTGTACTGACGAGGGCTAACTTGAGAGGCCTTTGCTCACTTGCATGAAGAGTAACCATCTCCGCCTGAGGCCTCACTTGAGGCTTGATCTCGGCCTGCGCCGGGGCATTCAGTTGAGGCTTGATCTCGGCCTGCGTCTGAGCATTCATTTGAGGCTTTATCTCAGGCTTCATTGCAGGCTCCACTGGCAGTCTGCAAGCCAGTGCAATCAGCATTGGAGTCTTGCCTTAATAACCTCGACTCGAAATAATGCCGCGCCTCAGCTTTCGGATTGAGATGACTAACTTTTATTTGGGCGTCGCCCACACCAGTACTAGTAAGATATTTACGGAAATTTTCGTACGAGCCAGAAGAAAGCAAACGAGCCTCGACCTTGTCTAAGCGCAATGAATCGCGCTTGGTCTTATATTCAACATTTTCGATAGCTAGCTCAGCATCCACGGCTCTTGCCAATTCGTGCAATTGCTGCCTGGCTCGCGCCGGGTCAGCACAGTCAAATTCATGGCCAAAATCAGGCTCAAGCCAAACTTCATAGTGGGGCTCTGGTCTAAACTGCGGTACTACTGTGAAAAATCTCAAATTACGCCCTAAGCTCTTCGCTGCTCTAACGACGGAAGCCGTAACCTGTAGTTCCGTAATTTTTTCGCCAGTGAAAGAAGAAACGTTGCCACCCTTATATTGAAATTCAAGCATCGGCGTACGGTTATAAAACCCAGTGACAACCACTACATCATTAATGTTGTAGCGATAGAGACCACCGGAGGTGCTAAACAAAATATAGTAATTCTGGCCCACTTCTAGCTGATCCGCCAGCAATACTGTGGGGTTTTCACTTGCCATTTCAGCTTCAGGAACAAACTCAAAGAAGTGTGATTGCAAAGCTAACATTTGCTGACCTGGGCCCATGAATACAGTTCCGCGCCCTTCGCTGGCACCATAGGTAATATCACAAACCGGGATATTACCGAACTGTTCAGGAAAGTCAGCCAGGTAGAAGGCTGCCGCAGCCTTAGTCCAACAAGTAACAAGACCGAGAGTGGGCCAAATCTTGTGGGCGACAAACTGATTTTCGTTAAGCAAACTCGCCAAGAATGCAGCCCTTTCTGGGTCAGCCGCCAAGAACTTAGAAACGCCATGAGCAGCCTCTTGCGGCAAGGGTCCCGGAGGAGTGATCGTGCCTTTGCGCACATCTTCAATCAATGATGGGGCGTAATGCTTGAGCCTTCTTAACAGCAAACTAATGGTGCTGGGATTAAGCGTATAAAAACATGAAATAGGGAGAACGAGAGCCAAACGCAACAATGTGTAATAACGAATCTCATAGTCACGAATCAAAAACACTTCATAAGGAATGGGCGAAATATACTTCTTCACCCAATAAGGTTCTTTTTGAAAAAGCTGACCCGATATAGCCCCATAGGGAATTCCAGCGGCTGTGTGGCCCTCAATTGCTGGCGAAACCACCGAAAGCGCCACACCACGTTCAACTTGCGGAAACGACTTATAGATGTTGTATCCCGAAGCCACCGACGCCAAGCGAAACTCTTCCATATAGCCCGGCGTAATCGGAATATATTTTGGTTGAGCCGTGGTTCCACTGGTTGTGGCAAACATCAAAGGATTCTCAGCAGTGAGAACTCCTTTCTCTCCAGCAGTAGCTTTATCGATATACGGTCGAAATGCTTCATAATCGCGAATCGGAACAGCCCGCTGAAAATCGGCCACAGACTTAATGGCAGCAAAATTATGCTCCCGACCAAATTGGGTCTCAGCGTTTTCTGCAATTAATTTAAAAAGTTTAGCTTGCTGGGTTTCCCTGGGGCTCTCGCTAGCGGCATTAAGCGCACGAATCTTTCCTTGCGCCAGCAAAACAAAAGCTCGGTACATAGCGCGCCGAATCATAAAGAGAAACGCCCCCGAGGCATATCATGAACAGGAAAGTAGCTTAGGCATTATACTCTGTAGCTTGTCGACGATTTTTCGACCAACAAACAAAGATAAATCCAATAAAGATATATTGGCTAACCCTTTTGTTGGTAATGCGAGTATATAAATGCTTGTTACGGCCTTCTTATTGACCATCACAGTATTAACGTGCGCCGTGCAAGCTGTGGCCTTTAACCGGCTCATGCGCTATGTCAGTCAAGAAATGGACCATCCTCGCAGTCCCTATCACCCTTTCGCCACAGTAATTTTGCCTTGCAAGGGCCTAGACCCAGGCTTTAGCGGCAATATAGAAAAGCTGCTCAGCCAAGACTATCCAAATTTTGAAGTGATTTTCGCTGTAGCAAGCACTGAAGACCCGGCCTACCAGGCATTAGTGGAACTATCAAAGTCGGCAAAAATACCCACAAAGATAGTGGTAGCGGGGATTAACCAGAGCCGGGCACAAAAAATTAACAATCAACTGAAGGCCCTGACGGAACTTTCACCCCAAAGCCAGGTCTTGGTTTTTGTCGATTCAGACGTGATTGCCAGGGGAGACTTCCTACGCCGTCTTGTTGAACCTTTACAGGAGAGTGGCGTGGGAGTGACAACGGGCTATCGTTTCTACATCGCCTCAATCTCCAATTGGCCCTCGCAACTTCGCTCACTGTGGAACCGCATTTCCGCTTGGGAGCTGGCCCATCCAGCCTATGCCTTCGCCTGGGGCGGAGCAATGGCGACAAAGCGTTCCGTATTCGAACAAGCTAAAGTGGCCGAAGCCTGGGACCGCGCAGCCGATGACGACCTCTCCTTAACCACCGCTGTCAAAGCCATTGGTCAATCGGTTCATTTCGTGCCCCAATGCCTGGTTGCGAGCGATGGCGATGCCTCAATTAGCGAAATTCTTGAGTGGACCAATCGCCAACTAATTCTCACCAAGGTCTACTATCCTGGGCTCTGGGTGCGAGCTATAGCCAGGGCAGCAGTCATGGCGCTATGGCTCATAGCCATGCTCAGCGCTGCAGTTAGCTACAGCATCTGGGCCGATCAATCAATGGCAATGGCACTGATTGCCGGTCTGACAATTTTCCCCTTAGAATTGTTTTTCCTCGTCAAAGCAAGAACCCTATGGAAACGGGTTCTAACTGACAACCATCAATATATTGAAGAGTCCTTTCTCACTTCCTGTGCAGCAATTCCTTTAGCCCATCTTGTTTTGCCCTGGATGACCCTCTATTCGCTTCTAACCAACCGAATTCAATGGCGCGGGGTCACCTATGAGCTTGTAAGCCCCACCGAAACTTCAATAATCTCATCTTAATGTAGCGTTGAAGCTCAGCAGTGGCGGAACTGGCAGTTATTTAAAACCTTTCAAGTGGAAAATCAAGTAAGAGGTCATATACTTTTGATATCAAAGACAATATTTCCCAGCGAGAGCGCATGCTTTTCTGGCATCACGCGTAAACTCTTATCAAGTATGCGAGACAAAAGTTCTGGCTCTATGAGAACAAACTAACTGTGCCGGCACTTTCAATCATCGCTATCTCACCCGCCGCTCCTCGCGAATCTTTCCGAGAGCCATCCCTGGCCATAGCTGCTGCTAGAGCCGGAGCTGTCGGCGTCTTAGATCTTGAATACGTCGCAGCCGAAGACTGCGCCCCAGCCTTTGAAAAGTTGGCAAGACATGCAAAGAATGGCCAGATTGGCATTCGCTGCCGCTCTGGACAAGTTGGCGATCTTGCTCTGTTGGCACAGAGCGGGCAAAAAGAAGCGGCCAAACCGGTTCTGATACTTACGGCTTCGGCCGGTCGCTTCGAGCTGACCACATTAAAAAGCGATATAGCGGCAGCCAAGCAGGTTGGCTTCACGGCCGTGGTCGAAGCAATTGATCTCAAGGAAGCCCTCCTCGCCCAACAGTGTGGCGCTGAGGCAGTAATTGCCAAGGGTCACGAAGGCGCCGGTCGCACCGGCGACAGCACGACTTTTGTCTTAGTTCAGCAGTTTGTCGCCAATCTTTCATTGCCAGTTTGGGCCCAGGGTGGAATAGGTCTACATTCAGCCGCGGCGGTGGTGATCGCTGGAGCCAGCGGCATCGTGCTCGATGCCCAACTTTACCTCTGTCGCGATTCACTAATTAGTCCGCAAGCGCGGCAACGTCTAGAAAAGTTTGATGGTAGTGAAACCACCGTCTTGAATGGTCCAGATGGATTGTTCAGATTGTTCGCCGAAAATGGTTCAGCTCGTCTAGCGCAACTGCAAACTGCCCTCCTCAGCAAAAACAGCTATGCCCTTGTGCATGCACTGCAAGGCACAACCGTTGCCGATGCCGATGAAGATGATCAACTCTGGGTGATTGGCCAAGACGCCTGTTTCGCCGGGCATTTTGCTCGGGTAGGTGGCACGGTCGCTGGGGTAATCGACGCCATAAGACAGCAAGTAAGCCAACAAGTTGCCATTGCCAGCAAGTCATCTGTACTAGCTGAAAATTCAGAATTAGCAAAATCCCACGCCACTCGCTACCCAATCGTTCAGGGTGCCATGACCAGGGTGAGCGATAACAGTGATTTCGCCTACGAAGTAGCCAAAGCAGGCGGTTTACCGTTCTTAGCTCTCTCCTTAATGCGCGCTGCCGAGATCGAGAAGCTTTTGCAAGAGACCAGCGAGAAGCTTGGCACCATGCCCTGGGGTGTTGGTCTTCTAGGTTTTGTACCACCAGCCTTGCGACAAGAGCAAATGGCCGTGGTCGACAAATTCAAGCCACCATTTGCGCTCATTGCTGGGGGCAGACCAGACCAAGCCAAGGCTATGGAAGAAGCAGGTACAAAAACCTACTTACACGTGCCCTCGCCACTTCTGCTCAAATCATTTATCGAAATGGGCTCCCGCCGCTTTATTTTTGAAGGAAAAGAATGCGGTGGTCACGTTGGGCCGCGTTCAAGCTTTGTTTTGTGGCAGTCGATGATCGAAGTAATGCTCGACAGCATTGGTCCGCGCGATAACGCTTCAGCCTTCCATGTATTGTTTGCTGGCGGCATCCACGATGGCCTATCGGCAGCGATGGTAGCGACACTAACAGCACCATTGAGCGCTCGTGGCATCAAAGTTGGATTCCTGGTGGGAACAGCTTATCTGTTCACCGAAGAAGCTGTAAGCACTGGCGCCATAGTCAACAAGTTCCAACAGGCCGCCCTGCAATGCGATCAAACAGTATTGCTCGAAACCGGTCCAGGACACTCGATTCGATGCATTAACTCACCATACAAAGAAATTTTCGATAGTCGCCGCATTGAATTGCAAGGCCAAAACAAAAGTCGCGATGAAATTCGCGAAGAACTAGAATTGATGAACCTGGGCCGCCTGCGCATAGCAAGCAAAGGACTAAGCCGAGGTAATTCGAACCAACTTGCTACCATTCCTGACGAGCAGCAATGGCAGGAAGGCATGTATATGATTGGCCAAGTGGCGGCCTTGCACGACAAAGTGCTGTCAATTGCTGAGTTGCATCACAACATTTCGGCCGATGGACATAACCTGCTGACCAAGCGCGCTGAAAAACAAATGCACGAGCAAATGCTCGATGCTTCCGAGCTGGCTAACGCCACTCACAAGCAAGAACCTATTGCTATCGTCGGTATGTCCTGCCAATTTCCGCAAAGCAATGATGTCGAAACCTACTGGAATAACATCCTCAATAAAGTCGACTCAATTACCGAAATTCCCAAATCGCATTTCGATTGGCAAAACTACTTCGACGCCAATCCTCTTGCCCGGGACAAAATCATTTCAAAATGGGGTGGCTTCCTTAGTGAGGTCGTCTTCGATCCAGCACCATATGGTATTCCGCCGAGCAGCTTAGATTCGATCGATCCAATGCAGGTGCTCATTCTTGAAGCTGCTCGCAGCGCCTTGCTCGACGCTGGCTACAACGAGCGCAAATTCCCGCGCGACAAAACCTCCGTCATTCTTGCCAATGCTGGCCACGGTCCAATCACAGCATTATATTCACTGCGCTCTATGCTAGGTTGGAAGCTCGATGGTCTAGACGAAGAAACCACCGATCAAATCAAAGCCGTTTTGCCAGAATGGACTGAAGACTCATTCGCTGGATATCTCGGAAACGTTGCTGCTGGTCGTGTGGCCAATCGCTTCGACCTAAAAGGCATCAACTTCTCCATCGATGCCGCCTGTGCCAGCTCCCTTGCAGCGTTATATGTAGGGGTGAGCGATCTGCGCTCGCACGCCAGCGATGTAGTTTTACTGGGTGCCACTGACACCCACAACCAGCCAGGCGACTACCTGAGCTTTAGCAAAACCCATGCACTTTCACCTAGCGGCCGCTGCAAGACTTTTGACGCCAAGGCCGATGGCATTGCTATCAGCGAAGGCATTGCCATTCTTGTACTGAAGCGCCTCAGTGATGCCGAGCGAGATGGGGACCGCATCTATGCCGTAATCAAAGGCATTGCCGGCTCCAGTGATGGTCGTGATTTAAGTTTGACAGCACCCCGTCCAGCGGGACAAATGCTTGCTCTACATAGAGCCTACTCTGATGCAGGGGTTTCACCGGCATCAGTTCAAATAGTTGAAGCCCATGGCACAGGCACCGTAGCTGGTGACAAAGCAGAAGTAGAAGCCTTAACCAATGTCTTTAGAAGCTCTGGTGCAGAGATAGAAAGTTGCGCCATCGGTTCTGTCAAAACCAACATTGGCCACAGTAAAGCCGCAGCTGGCCTGGCTTCCGTTATCAAAATTGCAAAAGCGCTGCATCACAAAGTGCTGCCGCCGACGATTAACGTCTCTGAGCCCAGCCCAGCCTGTAAGTTCTCGGAAGGCCCTTTCTACGTTAACACCGAATGCCGCCCCTGGGTGCACTCTCAGGCAGATACACCAAGACGCGGAGGAGTCAGTGCCTTCGGATTTGGTGGCACGAATTTCCATGCCGTTCTCGAAGAATATGTACCGACTTGCTCAGGCGAATCGTCTCCAGCTCTAGAAGCATGGCCGGCCGAACTATTTGTCTGGAGAGCAGCAACAAGCGAAGAGTTACTGAAAGCAGTGGCTCAAACCGAAGCTGCTGCAAAAAAACTGCGCATAGACTTTGCCATCGAAAGCAGCGATACCAGTCAAAAGCGACGCCGACTTTTCGATTTAGCAAGCAATCTAAATCAAAAGAACAATCACAAACTCAGCGGTAAAACTAGTGGCAAAACTAGTGACTCATCCGCCAGCCTGGCCATCGTTGCTTCGAGTATTGATGATCTTGAGCAGAAAATAGCTCAGGTGAGAGAGAAGCTCGCAACAGCTACCGTTCAGTTTAGCCTGCCAAACGGTGTTCATTTCCGCTCTGCTTCTAATATAGATACATATACCGATAAAGCAGCAAGCACAACAACTCAGCAACCGAACAAAGTTGCTTTCCTCTTCCCGGGTCAAGGTTCACAGAAAGTGAACATGCTCAAAGAGCTGTCCATTTACTTCCCTGAAATTCTCAATACCCTAGAAGAGTCAGACCGCTATATTGCTAAAAACGACAGCAAGCCTGGCTTTTCTAAATTTGCAGGCAAAAACAAACTGTCTCAGTACATTTTCCCAGCACCAACTCTTTCGGATGCGCGAAAAGCAGAGCAGCAAGAAGCGCTGACCAGTACAGATGTGGCTCAACCAGCTCTTGGCGTGTGCGACCTAGCCATCCTAAAACTGCTTAAAGGTTTTGGTCTCAAAGCCGATATGGTAGCCGGTCACAGTTACGGTGAGTACGTCGCCTTGCACGCTGGCGGCGTCATCAACGCCGAAGATCTACTACTTCTATCAATTGAACGTGGTCGCATTCTTGGCCAATGTGCTGCAGAAAATCCTGGAGCAATGGCAGCAATTTCGGCGGCGCCAGAATTGGTGATAGCAGCCTTAAAGCAAATGCCGGGCGTCTATCTCGCTAATATCAATACCCCAAGCCAATCAATTATTTCAGGCTCGCAAGAAGCGATAGAAGCGGCCCTGACGGTGTTTAAATCGAAGCAAATTGCAGCCAAACGCATTGCTGTTTCTGCTGCTTTCCACAGCCCACTTATGACTGGATCCGATAAGCAACTTGCCGAAGTCTTGCAGTCAGTGCAGTGCCAAAGTCCGAAGATACCCGTATTTTCAAATAGCACTAGCCTTCCATATAGCAGCAATAGCGCCGAAATAGTTAGTCAACTGAGCCAGCACGCCCTTAAACCAGTGTTGTTTGTAGACCAGCTCAAAGCAATGCATGATGCTGGAGCCCGCATATTCGTTGAAGTAGGACCAGGTTCAGTGCTAACCGGTCTAGTGGAAGCTTCTCTAGCTGACCGTCAAGTTGTGGCAGTTAACTGTGAGCGTCCCGGTAAAAACAGCTTAGAGCATTTCCTCTCGACTCTGGGCCGCTTAGCTGTCAACGATGTTGATATTGACCTGGGCAAACTGTTCTGGAACCGAATGGTTAACAGCAAAGCCAGAATTCGTAATCATTTCGCCGCCAGCGGCAAGCAGCTCTTATATAGAGTCAACAGTGTTGGCATCGCTCGCATAGTAGATGGGGAGTCAACTGTCAATTCTTATGCCAAGGCAATGGCTTCTGTAAAAACCCAAAATGCAGCCAAACAGCCTGAAGTTAAAGCTGCAGCTCAACTTCAGCCCAATGCAGTGGCCCCAGGGCAACAGGCTCGAGCAAAAGTTTCTCCTACTCCACAGACCACAAATGCTCTCAAGACCACCCCAGCGACGGCCCCTCCAACTGCGGCTCCACAGCCGATGATAGCAACAGGCCAGACGATAGAAGCCAGACAAACAAACGGACAGCTAGCAATGGACACAAATAACAGAAAGAACGGGACCCAACCAGTCGGTCGCCCCGATCAAAATGTCGACAAGGTAATGCTTGAGTTCCAGCAAAGCATGCTGGAGATGACCAATCGCTTCCTCGAGACGCAACAGAATGTCATGCTGGCCTACCTGCAAGCTAATGGCCGTGGTGGTTATCAGCCACAACTAACACAGATAAATCAACCGGGTCAGCAGTTGCCAGCGCAGTCAATGCAGCAACCAATTCAACAATCAGCTCCTGCAGTAGTAGTTCAACCGAACGCTCAAAACTCCACCTTGCCATACACAGAACAAGCACCAGTTGCCACTTATGATGTTGGTAGCAATGGCAACGGCTCCTATGGCAGCAGCTCGTATGACAACAATGGTGACGGCAGCAATGGCAACGGTAGCAACGGCAATGGCAACAACGGCACTAGTAATAGTTCCGCTAGCTTAGAAATTGCTCCTCAAGCCGTGGCTTCCAACATAAACGCAGAACCGCCAGCCGCTCAGTCAAACTTAATCGATCCAGAGGCTCTGGCAGAAAGTCTTTTTGAAATCGTCAGCGAACGCACTGGCTATCCGCGCTCGATGCTTGACCCAACCTTAGATTTGGAAGCAGATCTGGGTATCGACTCAATCAAACGCGTAGAAATCCTCAACAACTTCAGAAAATTGTTGCCAGAGTCTACTCAGACCAAGCTTGAAAGTGGCATCGAAAAGCTAGCTGGAACCAAAACTCTGCAAGGTATTGTTGACTGGATCAATACCCTCAATGATCTCGATGAGGAAGAGCCGACTCTACCAAGCGAAGTTGGGGCAAATAACTTAGCGCCCGTCGGGACAGACTACTTAACTAGCACCAGCAAAACTGGCAACATTGATAAAGTCGCCAGAGGCGTGGTCGTGCCATGTGAGCTACCCGCAGCTAAGGCAACCACAAAAGCTCTAGCCCCAGCGACTCTAATCATTGCCGACCAGCAAGAACCAGCAAAGCAAATTGCTGCACTGCTCGATGGACTAGATAAAAGTCTAGGCGCCAAAAACAATATCTTGATCAACCGCAAGAGCCTCGTAGACGAAGCAGCGGTCAAGCAAGTAATCGCACAAATTAGAGATAATTTCGGACCAATTGGCGCCGTGATCAACATCTGCAATGTTACTGCCAATCAAGCTTCGCAATCACCTCCGGCACAGCTTTCACAACTGTCGAGCACTTTCCTCCTCGCTAAGGCCGTTGAAAGCGATCTCAAAGGTCATGCCGCCGCAGGCCGACATGCCTCTTTCGTCAACGTCACTTACTTAGGTGGAAACTTCAACGGCAGCGCCCCAGGACAGGCCAGCCTTAATTTACCGCAGCTCGCCTACCAGGGTGGAGTAGTTGGCCTGACCAAAACTATTGCCAAAGAAATGGCAGAAGTGCACGTCAAAGTTGTCGACTTAAACTTAGACACAACAGCCGAAGAAGCTGCCAAGTCTATTTTGTCTGAGCTCTTCGCTGACGACGATATCGTAGAAGTAGGATTCATCCTCGGCAAACGCCTCGGTCTGGTAGTGCAAGAAGCACCATACCAGTCAGTTCTAACGAGCACAAAACCTGCTTTGAGCTCTTCTTCAGTAGTTTTGGTGACCGGCGGAGCCCGCGGCATCACAGCAAAAATTACTCTAGAACTGGCGAAAAAATACAAACCGACCTTTATTGTAGTGGGCAGACTACCCCGTCCTAAAGACACAGAATCGGTTAGCACAGCTGGTCTGACTTCAGCCAAAGAGATCAAAGCCGCTCTAATAGACGAGCGTCAAAAACTTGGTCAAGCAATCAATGTTAGAGAAATTGAACAGACCTATCAGCAACTATTACGCGAGCGCGAAGTACGCTCTTCTCTAGAAGCACTAAAAGCAACAGGAGCTAATGCCAGGTATTACTCGGTAGACATTTCTGATGCCGCGGCTTTCGGTGCATTGATTGACTCAATCTACGAGACATCCAATATCGATGGTGTCATCCACGGTGCTGGAATAATTGAAGACGCTCTTATCAAAGACAAGAGTCTAGAATCATTCGAACGTGTCTATGACACAAAAATCAAAGGGGCCATCACTCTTTCTGAGAAGGTCCGCTTCGACACACTACAATTTATGTATTTCTTCTCTTCAGTTGTTGGAAGAACGGGAAACTCTGGTCAAGCCGACTACGTCTCTGCCAACGAGGCCTTAAACAAACTGGCCTTGAACCTGAAGACAAGAACAACAGCCCGTGTAGCCTCCCTAATGTGGGGCCCCTGGCAGGCAGGAATGGCACCACCAGAGCTAGAAGAAGTATTCGCTAGCCACGGTTGGTCAATGATTCAGCCTGAAGACGGCAGTCTCTGCTTCTTAGAAGAAATAAGCAAAAATTGCCCTGAGCAAGTTGAAGTTATGCTGGTCGGTAAGCTCGCAAGCAAAGTAACTGCGCCAAAGCAAACGCAGACACCAGCGGCAGTAGCACCGATAGTGAGAGCCCAAATGGCGGCTAAGAACTTGCCACTAACGCTGCTTGCGCCAACAACCACTCTAGTACCGGCAGGGATACTCCTCAACAGCGGCGAAGTCGGTCCAGGCAATGCTTCCTTCTTGCTGAAGATAGACACTCAAAAACATGTTTATTTGCAAGATCACAAGTTTGACGGCCTACCAGTAATGCCAATGGCCGTAGCCCTTGAACTCATGCTTGAAGCTGCTCGCACTGTCTATCCGGACCTTCATCTCGTGCAAGTTTCAGATCTGGATATTCCCTCTGGAATCGTCTTCCATACTGCCGAAAAAGACTTTGTCATTGAGGTAGGAATTGATGGCGACAACGAAAACACCGTTGCCGTGCAGCTTTTCTCTGCCAATCCAAAGAAAGTTCACTTCCGCTGTAAGGCCAAATTCGCCCAACAGCCCGCACTCTGTCCTGAGATCTGGAATACCGAGCTAGCGGCTCCAATTCAGTCTAAGTTCAATTTGCGTGACTTGCCAGCTTCAACTGCTGAGCTACCACAACCCAAAGATCTCTATGGTACATGGCTCTTCCACGGTCCAGCCTTCCAAGGTTTGGCATCAATCATTTGCTTAGCCGAAAACGATATTGCTGGCGAGATAACTGGTTCAGCACCACTCGATTTTGTCACTAGCGCTGACTCCAGTGCCTGGTTAATGGATCCACTGCTACTAGATAGTGCCATGCAATTAGCTGGAGTCTGGGCCAGGCATCATCAAGATGTCACCGTGCTTCCAAACGGTTTCCGCAATATGTATCTACTGCGCCCAATCAGCCTTGGCACAGTCAAAGCTAGGGTATTCTTAGGTACTTCTTCTTCTACAGACTTGCTGTGTGACCTTGCCATATACAACGAGAATGGCGAGCTAGCAGTAGTCGTAGAGGGCTTAGGTGGAATCGCCAGCAAGATGTTCAATAGATTCGCCTCCTCACCGCCGGTACAAGAATTGGCACGATGAAGGCGTCGATAAGCGAGAAGCCAGAAGCAGAAACAAGCAAGGCTAAAATTGCCATAATCGGCATGGCCTGTCTCTTTCCTGGTGCTCCAGATCTGGCCAGTTACTGGTCAAACATCGTTCGCGGTTTTGATGCCACCCGCGAAGTCACTGACAAAGAGTGGAGTCTAGCTGACTACTACGACAAAGACGCCACAAAATTTGGCCTCAGCTATGCCAAACGTGGCGGCTTCATCACTGAATTTGCCCAGTTTGACCCCCTGAAATATGGCGTCATGCCGAGCTCGGTAGTGGGCAGTGACCCCGATCAAATGCTTACCCTCAAGGTAGCGCAAGATGCCATGGCTGATGCTGGCTATCTAACAAAATCGTTCGACCGCGATCGGGCCGAGATAATCATCGGGCGCATTGGGGCACCAGGGGCCGGTTGCTTAAACCTTGTGCAGCAGTGCAAAACAGTCAACGAAATAGCAGCGATCTTACGAGAGCTTCTACCAGAACACAATGAAGAGCTGTTGAAGCAAGCAGCCGCGCAAATTCAAGGCAATCTCCAGCCCGTCAACTCAGATACTATTCCCGGCACCATGCCCAGCGTGACCGCTGGAAGATTGGCAGCTAAATTAGGCTTCCGCGGCCGCAACCTATTGATAGATGCGGCCTGCGCCTCATCGATGATCGCCGTAGAGACAGCCGTAAACGACTTAATTGAGAAGCGCTGTGATTTTGCCCTGGCCGGTGGAGTGCATATCAACTCATCGGCCGTATTTTTCCAGATGTTCTGCGGCCTTGGCGCTCTTTCACACACTGATAGCATCAAACCATTTGACCAAAGTGCCGATGGCACCATGTTGGGCGAAGGTGTTGGCATGATTTGTCTCAAGCGCCTAGAAGATGCTGAGGCAGATGGTGACAAAATCTATGCCACGATCTGCGGCGTCGCCTCATCAAGCGATGGTCACGGCGGCAGTGTCATTGCCCCTTCGGCTGACGGCGAAGCTCTAGCAATGCGCAATGCCTATGCCATGGCTGGTATTTCGCCCTCAACTGTCGAACTCTTAGAAGCCCATGGAACAGGCACTCCCGCCGGAGATGTCGTCGAGCTACAAGCCGTAGAAAAAGTATTTAGCGATGCAAGTCTTGGCCAGCCAGAGAGTCAACTAGAGAGCCAGCAAATCGCCGCAAATGCAGAAAAAGAGCCCTGGTGCGCCATTGGTTCAGTTAAGTCGATGATCGGCCACCTGCAATCAGCTAGTGCCATTGCTGGAATTATCAAGACGACCCTGGCTCTGCACCACAAGATTTTGCCGCCAACTTTGAACGTAACCAAGCCCAATAGCAAAATCAATTGGGCCAAACACCCTTGTTATGTCAACTCACAGACTCGCCCTTGGCTCAAGACCGAAGATCGCAAGCATCCTCGTCGCGGCGCAGTTAGCGCTTTTGGCTTTGGTGGTATCAATGCCCACATAATTTTAGAAGAGAGCAATGGCCCCAATGGCCCTACTATTGCCCCAATGAAAGAGTGGGAAAACGAAGTATTCTTTCTTTCTAGCACGAGCCGAGAAGGGCTGCTTAAGGCAATCAACACCCTCGCCGATAGACTGAAGCAAGACAAAATAGTCTTAAAAGACCTGGCTTACACTCTCAACTGCCAATCGGGCAAAGCGCCACAGAACGGCTACCGACTGGCCCTAGTAGCCGCATCTAACGAGGAGCTAGTTGCAGCTCTCGCCACTGCCGCAGAGCAGATTAGCTATAGCGCCACCAATAAAATCAGCGAGACCAAAAAAGGCATTTACTTTACTGCCCCCGAGGCGCTACTGGGCGGTCAGACAGCATTCCTCTATCCAGGTTTGGGATCAGCTTATACCAACATGCTGGCCGACCTCTGTGTGCTCTTCCCTGAGATCAGAAAAGTATTCGAAATCGTCGACAACATTGCTCTAGCAGCCGGTGCCACAGAGCTGCCCAGCAAAACTATTTTCCCACCACCATTTACAGCCGGTGAAAGAACCGGTTCGCCTTCGCTTGCCGCCGCTGATTTTGCCGTAGTCGCTGTTTTATTAGCTGAATATGCTCTTTATCAGTTTCTTACTCATCTAGAAATTAAGCCTGACGCCATAATGGGCTGTAGCACCGGTGAATTTGCCGCCATCACCACTGGTGGCTCAGTGGACGTACTCTCAGTCGCCCAAACATTTTATGAAATCAGCACAGAAGTGGCTCGTACTCTTCCGGCTGAAAGCTTAGCTGACCTACGCTCGCTACGTATTTTGGCGCCAGCAACCACGGTCATGAACCTGGTCAGTGCAGCCGATCGCAACCAAGTTCACCTCAGTGCCGACCTTGGCGATGAACATACAATTGTCACCGGTAGCGCCAAAGCAATTGATAATCTCAACAATGCTTTGCGCGATCAGCGTTTACCTTGCCATCTTTTACCAGTGGCCATACCCTATCACACGCCACTGGTAAAAGAAGTGATGGTCGGCAAAGAAGCCGCTGTCAGTGCCGTCGACATTAGCCCCCTGGCCATCCCCGGTTGGTCATGTTCCACGGCTGAACGTTATCCTGATGATGTGGAAAGCATTCGCAGCTTTTTCACTGAACTATTTACAAAGCCCGTAGCCATGCGACAGACTATTCAATCTATGTATGCTCACGGCATACGCAAATTTATCGAAGTTGGCCCCAGCGGTATCTTAAGCTCACTAATTCCAGGCATCTTACCCAAACAAGATCATCTGGCTGTGGCTACCAATCTAGTCTCGAAGTCAGGCTTGACCCAAATTCATCATCTTCTTGCCGCACTATTTGTGCAAGAAGTACCAGCCAAGCTCGACTATCTCTACCAGCGCCGAGAACCACTAATAGTCGACTGGCAGACGCCCGCGAGCAAGACTACAAGCCGTGGCACGCCGCTTCTGCTAGCTTATGCCGGATTGAAGATCGACAGCAGCAAATTGCCAGAAGTGCATTTAGCTGAAGAAGAACAAGACCACCGGCCAAGAAAAACTGGAACAAGACGTGCTGAACAAACCAAATCCACCGCTCTGGAAGAAGCGCCAATAGAGGCTGCCGAGTACGAGCAAAATGATGAAGAGGAATCGTCAGAGCAAGATCTAGTAGTGCAAAGCTTCCTCAATACTAATGCCGAATTTTATAGCCGCATCAGCGCTGTCTCAGAACAAGTAATGCGCAGCTATATTGAAAACATAGACGAGCAGGCATTTACTGAAGGCGAAGAAGAAAGCGATTACTACTATCCTGAACAACCTGTGCAGAATGAACTTAATGAAGAGCTGCCTTTTCTCAAGCGCTGTCAAGTTTTTTCCAATGGTGATAGCAGCGAGTTCTTTCTCAGTCTGAACCTTAACAGCGACCTCTATTTACTTGACCATGCTATTGGCGGCACCGTAAACACTGTAGAAAATACCAGAGTGCACTTAGTACCGCTAATGGTTTCACTAGAAATCATGGCAGAAGCGGCCATGGCCCACCATAGAAACGTTAGCTATGGCGGCAACAGCGACGTAATTGTCAGACTAGAACAGGTCAAAGCCTTTAGACGACTGGTGGTAGATCAAAACAAGCTTTCGCTAAAAATGACCGTAACTGGCTCGGACGGTCGAATTCACGTAGAAATGACCGAGGCCGAGACGGCAGATACAGTACTGATGATGGCCGACTATATCTTTGCCCCCGACTATGCCCCGCTACACTCCAGTCAAAGCGCAAAAGCCCCTCTAGTAGTTTCAGGCCCGGCAGCCAGTAATCTCAAAGAGCAAAGTCAGCTCTACGGGCCTAAAACAATGTTCCATGGCCCTAGTATGCAAGCAGTCAAATCACTAGATAAGGTGGGAAATAAAGCCATCGCTGGCAAGGCCACTGCTAACCCAGCGGCACACTGGATGCCCAATTTAGCCAGTGCCAATTTTTTACTGAACCCTTTGCTGTTAGACAACTCTAGTCAATTTGTGCTCTTCTATCTCTACGAGAAAAATCTCTCAGCCACAGCGCTGCTGCCGTTCTTCATTGAGTCTATCGACTTTTACATAAACCCAGCAGACCTGGCCGCCGAAGTAGAAGTAGCTGCCACCTTACCGGCACTCTCAGAAAGGGCCACCGAAGCCGAGGTGGAAGTAGTGAGCGCTGGGCAGGTAGCACTTAGAATCAACAGTATCAATAGTCGACGCGTGGTCTTAAGTGATACCTGGCAGAACTTTGTCGCCAGCCCATCTACGTCATTTCTAGGCTCAAGCATTTTAACCACTGAACTTTTAAACAAGCAATTGCGCGAACGCTGCGCCATAGTGCAAGTTTCACAAGATGTACTAAACGATGACGATGTAATTTTGGAGTGGTGCCTAGACTACTTACTTAGCAAAAACGAACTGAACCAATGGAGAGGCATCGGTCAATCGAAGAAGCGGAAAATCGACTGGCTACTAGGTCGTATTGCGGCCAAAGACGCAGTGAGAATGCTGGTAAAAAATGGCATCGGCCGCAGCCTCGGGCCGCATGACGTAGAAATTCACAGCAATGCTGATCGCTCGCCCTACGTCATAATCAAAGACAAAGCAATTCCAGCCGTTGCCATTTCGATCACACACACAAACGGCAAAGGTATCGCCCTGGCTACATTTGTCGACCCAAATCACCCGAGCAATCCTGGCATAGACGCTGAAACAATCAGCCCAAGAGATACTGATTTCGCCTCGTCATTTATGCAACCCTCCGAGCTTAAACATCTTGCTTCTTATCCGAGTGCAGCTCTCAATGCCGAAATAACAAGAATCTGGACAGCAAAAGAATCAATGTACAAAGCCAATCGCGGCAAGTTTGAAGCAAGTAAGTTTGAGATTCTAGAATCAAACCCAGCCAGCGACCTGATTGTTATCAGCGGCGGCAACGGAGCTGGCAAATACCTGGCCTACTCGCAAATAGAAAATGACTTGGTTTTGACATACACTCTTTCTGAGCCGAACAAAGCGGTGTAATTGGTGGCAAAGAAGCAAAAACCAAATCAAAATCAAGTCAAAGTTAGATTAGCCACGGTCGAACTAGCCCTGGCGCAACTTACTGAAAATTTCAAGGCAACTACCTACCGGCAAAACGAACTGATTGCCGATTGCATAAAGAAAGCCAACGATGAGCTAAAAGCTGCGTTAGATAGCCTGTTTGCCGGTAATACAGAAGAAAGTTTCGACCTCGCCGGTATGGCTTGGCTCTATGCTGATTTTGGTCGACAAATTTTAGACGCCGAGGCAATCGAGCACATACTAGGCGAAAGCGACTACATCGAGCTAAGTGAAATATCGATACCATGGGAAGCTAAAGCAGCTGATCTCTTGTATGAGCTTGAACAAGATGTTCTCCTTCTTCGCGCCGACATAGAAAAGTTAGCGACCGCCGAGAGTGAGTAAACGCAGTGCCATTCAAGTTGCCGAAACATCTCTTAGAGTGGTTCAAACAAAAGAGCCCAGAGGCAAAAATAGATCAGCTAGTAAGAACAATTGGCCAAGTAAATGCACTAATTCAAGGCCGAGAAGACGCCCTTAGTGCCCTTGTTAGAAAACACATCTTCATGGCCGAAGAAGATTGCAATGCCGCCTTGGTCAACAGCAAATTCGACAACAAAATGAACAATGCCGAATGTATAAGACACATAGAATTCGGACTGTTCAGATTAGAGCTAGCAAAGCAACAACTTTATAGTGAACACTTAGAAAGTTGCCCTCCAAATTTTGAAGAGAACACCGCTCAATACCGTGGTCTAGAGCTTTCAGGCGCAATTATAAAGACAAAAATGGCGTTGGAGTTCAGCAATTGTGTTGTCAGCGAGAGCAGTAAAGTGCAACTTATCAGCGTTGTTAAAATGTTCAACGACGCCATTGAACTATTAAAGTCGAACAAGCTGAATAAATCAAGACGCACAACCGAAGCTGGTTTACTTCTACTCTACCTGATTGCAAGAGAAATTGAAATTGACAACCACGAGTCAATTGTCGACCTCAACTCTGTCTGGAAAAACGCGACAGCAGAATCGCTATCAATCAAAAAAGCCATAGAGGCAAGCTACAACTTGAAGGCCTCTTGCTGCCACTGCCCCAGTCAAGCTTCGCCCAAAACTTTGAGTCGTCTTGCCAATGCTATTGCCAAACTGCACTCAGCCATTGACGCCTATTTAGCAGCACAATACGAGGTAGTAAACGAGCTAGTAAGCAGTAGCATGCTGCAAGTCAAATTGGCTGCTGAATCTTTTCAAAACGCTGCTTTGCAAGAAGAGCAAAGCCCAGCAAGTTTGCCAAAAGAAGATGAAGTTGAACAGAGCGAAAAACAATTCAAAACCAAGATTCTCTTGCTGCAAAGGTTGGTATCAGGGAGAGCGCAGCAAGCCGAGTTAGCGAATCGCCGCCTCTATGCAGCTGAAAAATACTATTTAGAAGCAGCTAGCATATATAGAAAAGCTCTGGCGGAAGAAAACAGCAAGAACCATAACGACTTAGCTAGTGATCAAACTGCTAACAGACAACGACAAGTCGAACTCAAAGGAAAGGCCGATAAAATGGCAAGATCAGCGGGAATCGACCTTGAATTTGCTCGCAATTTGCTTTTGGGAGGAAACGGTGAGACCTATCACAAGTTGATTAAGAGAATCGCCGCAGATGAAGACCAATAGACATGCCAATTAAACTGTCAAAATCTCTAATAGCCTGGCTCGAAAGAAAAAGTCCGCAAGCAAAAATGGGGCAACTTGTGAGCACAATTGGTGAGGTCAATGCGCTGATTAAGGGACGAGAGGATAAGCTCAGCGCCCTTGTTAGAAAACATATTGCAATGGCCGAAGAAGATTGCAATGCCGCCCTAAAAAACTTCCAGTTCAATGACAAAAGCAACAACGAAGAGTGCATGCGCAGGCTTCAATTTGGTCTATTCCGGCTTGAACTAGCAAAACAACAACTAACAATAGATCAAGAACATGTATGCCCAGTCAATTTCCATCCGGACACAGCTGAGCATGGTGTCTTAGCACTTTCCAGTGCCATCATACAAATGAAAATGGCCCTTGAATTCAGCAACTGTGTTATCGAAGAAACAAATACGCTGAGACTTTTCGCTGTAGTAAAAATGTTCAATGAGGCCGTCGACCTGTTGCGATCAAACGAGCAAGATCAACTAAGTCGTAAAGTTGAAGCAGCACTGCTCATGCTCTATCTCGTTAAGTTAGAAATAGAACTAGAAAACAGAGAAACAAGCATAGATTTGCATCACGCCTGGAAAATCAACTCAAAAGAGGCAAAGCCACTCATTGAATCATTTGAGGTCATTTACAAGTTAAAAGAGACCGGCCTAAACAGCTCAAACACATTGCCGCAAAGCGTAACGAGCCAACTGGAGCAGGCAATCAAGAACTTCGTTGGAGCCATCGAGGCTTTCACCGGCGGGCAAGACGAGCTTGCCGAAAAGCTTGCAGTTACTAGCAAAATCCAAGCTCAAATGGCCGAAAAATCAATTGAGAGTTGCCCGTCCGAGGACAGGTCAGAAAACACCCAGGCAAAAGGTGAACGTGAACTAGAAAAACGTACCAACCTATTCAAAAGTAAAGTCATCCTGCTCCAGCGCCTTGTCAACCAAAGAGCTCCTCAAGCTGAACTGGCCAGACTTCATCTAGATGCGGCCCTGCAGTATTATCTTGGAGCGGTGCACATCTACAGAAAAGCTATAACTAGAATACAAGACAAAGCAGGACACACTGCTCAGACAGGCATGCATACTTACTCACAGCAAAAATCTCAGCAGCTGGCGCAAGCAAACTCCTTAGTGCAATCAGCACTTAGAGATCTGGAATCTGCTCGCAATACACTGTTTGTAAACGAATAGCGAATTATGAGCTAAATCATTCGGAAGGTTGATTGCGCAGCTAGCAGAGCAAAACGAGAGCTAGAGCGAGTCTGGCAGCTCTGTCAGCGCTCGACATTTACCAAAGAGAAAGTCTTGAAACTACTTGAAACGTATGTTTACCTCTAATTCTTACGATTGAATATGCTCTTCTAGCTGACATAGCTCTTGTTAACATCAATTCTTTAGAGATTTAATTCCGCCACCCCATATCACTATGGTGTGGATGCATTCTTTTATTTCTTCCAATCAACTCAGGCCTTTCCACCCTTTACCTAACCACTGCACTGATTCAGCTCTTTCCCTTCCAGATTCGCTGGAGGGTTAGCGGCAACTCTTTGCTTTGGCCAACCTAAGGCAGTCTTCCTGGCATCAAGGCCACCAAGCCTTCAATCAAAAACAAAAAAGGAGCTAATCCTATGCTTTGCCCCCATTGCAGTTCGTCCCACCACAACCTCTGTGCCGCTGGTTTTACCGTCGAAGTCGATATGACTACTCTGCCTCAAGCCCTGAACGATTTTTCGACCTCGGCTCTCGACCAGGGCAAGGCACACTTGCTCGGCAGCACACCAGCCGAAGCAGGCACCCACAGCATCCTTGTGGTCTTACCTGTCTTCTCTGACACTGGCCTGGGCAGTTACGGCAGCGCTCTGCTTGCCAACCGCGCCCCCGAGCTTCTCAAAGATGGCAAGCTGAACATTGCTGACTTTGAAGGCGCCAATGCGCAAACTCACCTGATTGACCTGCTCGCAAGCCCTTCTGTCAGCAATGGCAGCGACACCTCAGTCAACGAACCAACGACCCGCGTGCTTCTCGTCGGCCTCGGCCCACGTAGCGCTAGCGAAACCAAGGGCCTCTGTGCTTTTGTTGGCAGCGCCCTTGACGGAGCGGTGAGCGGCCTGCACAACCACCTTGTCATTGCCGTCTCTGACTACAACTCTGAGCCCAGCAGTGGTCAGGCCGTCGCTGCCCTGACTCGCTGCCGTCTTTCTGTGGCCCTGGTGGAAGAAAAAGCCGCTCTCGTGCTTTCGCGCCTGACTCTCGTAGTCGAAAGCGAACAAGTGCCAGCAATCTGTCGAGGAATCGACATCGCCGGCCCGCTCTGCAGCAGCTGTAGCCATCCGCGCACAGCAATCGTCAACCTCCCACCCTCAACTCGCTCGCAGAAATAAAAGCGAATAACCCGAACTCTTAGGAGAAAACTATGACTACTGGTAAGAAATCTCTGGCTATTGCCCCTGTCTGCCCCGGCCCCTCGAGCCAACGCTGTGAGGGCTGCACCGGATGCACAGGCTCCAGCAATCATGAAGCCGAGCATCCTGCTCCGGCCATCACTGTCATCGGCGGCATCAATCCGCGCCACCAGCACGGCGTGGAATTCGACACTGCCGACCTGGTGATTCTCACCAAGGTGCTCGGCAGCGACCTGGGAGCTGGCCCCATGGCTTTTGATGCCCATCACAATGGCGCCATCAGCAAGGCCATGGCCGCGCACAACTTCCAGGGCACTGTCGGTGAACACCTGGCCGTCGAAGTACCCGCCATCGAACCCGGTGGCCGCCCCCGGCACATTGTCGTGGTTGGTCTCGGCAAGGCCGATGACATCAGTCGCCGGCGCCTGTGTGCCTTGTTCAACTATTCCATGGCCCTGGCCAGCGAATACAAGGCCCGCTCCATTCTCATTCCCGTCTTCCCGCAACGCAGTTCGGGAGCAGTGCTCAACCTGCGCGGAACGGGCGCCGTCTTGCGCTGCCTGGTGGACCAGAAGGCCAAGAGCGGCTCCATCAAGGAGCTCAAGGAAGTGCGTCTGCTCTGTGCGCCGCAAGCCAAGCAGCACCTGGAACAGGGCGTCGCCGTGGATCACACGCTCTGCAACGAATGCCACATCCCCAAACTGGTCTAGGCCAGAACCTCAGCCGGAGGCTAAACCCCGGCTGAATTCCTCGAACCATACCTACGGATGATCACGCGAGGTGCGTGATCATCCCTCCGACTAATCTGACAAAAGGAAACCCGCCATGTTTACTGACAAAGTTGACCTGCAACAAATTCGCAAGACTGTCTTGCGTTCGCAGCTGCTCGCCCTGGATGCCCAGGCACAGGCGATTTACTACCTCGGTACTGAGCACTTCGACGGCATTGACCTGGGCCGCAACCCCGAGATCTACCTCACGGTGCAAGCCGTGAAAGATGTGGCCGCCAAGGCTCGTACCATCGTCGACCAGGCCAAGTCATTGAGCGCCGCCGAAGTGCTGAGCAAGCTGCAGGAGCTGCAGGCTCTGGCCAACTCGGTGGTCGCACGCACAGAAGAGGCCTGCGCCCACGCTCAAGCCGACGCCGACAAGCGCCTGGCCGAAACCCTTGGGCATACGCTCAACGAGGGTGAAAACGCCAGCGAAGTGCCTCTGGTGCCGACCGACACCAAGCACCTCAAAGCTCGTGCCGGCATCGCCTGCCACAGCGCCGAGCTGGACCAGCATCAGACCTTCATGGTGCAGGCCCGCGCCATCTGCGACCTCTCGCTGGAGCTGTCGTTCACCGCTGCCACCGAAGCTGGCCACGACTATCCGTCCGACCCCAGCTACTGGAAGATTTTCTAAGAGCAGCGAGTACCAAGCGAAAGCAATCGGTCCGCCTAACTAAGAACGTCACAAGTAAGAACTGAAATGGAGGGGGTGTTCGAGCTATTCGAACACCCTCTCCAATTTCTTCAGCTATCACTGCCACCCTTCTATCAATCGCTTTTTTCTCGCTCCGCATCTATTCATCCATATAGTTGTTAAGAGCGGCTTTTGCCGAAATCCAGGCTCTGGCTGGTTGCAAGAAGGCACGCCAGTTGCAGTCAAGAGCCCGAAATGGCAAGAAATGGCTGAACAGAGGAGTTTCAAGACATGCCGCTGCCACCCCCTTAAAGAGAGGTTGGCTCGAAAACTAACCTATTCGTATCTTTTGGAGACAGCGGACGCTCATGTGTTCAACCAGGCAGCGCAGAATTGGTCGCGCCAAACAAACTCGGAAGCTAG
>JBIPOV010000088.1:0-24941 GCA_044378815.1 Obscuribacteraceae bacterium (SeqCode)
GCTATACGTCTCTTCATACCTACCTCCTAAGCTTTTTCATCAAGACACTGTATTCTATAGTTAACCTACCCCATTAATATAAAATCCAAACTTCGGCTTAGCTAAGGTGATAGGCAGAGTCATTGGCTTAAAACCGACCAGTCGGTCACATTTTATAAATCAATACTTTCTTCTAGGCAGTTGTCTTGGGCCTTTTTATATTAGTGCAAAATTGCCCTGATGCCGTAACGCAGAGCATGATTAACTGTACTCCTGGCCACACGGCTGCCCGTGCGCTTTGCCTGGGTCTGAATTGGGTGAGCCTTCGGAGTATTGCCAATCATGGGCGCGCTGCCTAAGTCTGAGCCTTCGGCAATTTTGCCGCTAGCATCAAGAAATTGTTCGTGTTTGTCGTAAATGGGCTTGCCATAGTCGGCATAGCTGGCGACATCAAAGCGCTCATAGGGCTCAAAAGGATGGGCCGCTAAACGCTGATGCATGACAATATCTACTGTTTTGACGTTTTTGGGCGGAGTTTTCATGGTGACCGGGTCGATGGCCCGGGCGCTGTAGAAGAAATCTGAATTTGGTCTGTTTTTCAGTTCATACTGCAAATCAAAACCTTGCAAGTGGCTGCGCCCTCTCATGGCTTGATCGTGGCTACTAATGTGATCAAGCTGCAATTGGCTGAATTGCATTTGCTTTTCTTCAAGAGAAAGACTTTTGTCTTGCCAGACTTTACTCAGCTGTTTAGCCAAGGTGAGCTCTTTGGCCAGGTCTTCGGCTTTCCAGTAGCCCGGCAGGCAGGTCATAATTGTGCCGTCGGGGGCCAAGACAAATATCTGCAGATTGTGTGGTCCGGCGCCATTGGTGGTATCTACCGCCGTTTCGTCAGGCTTGTGTTTACCCGAGGCCCCGGCGTATTTTTTATTTTCTATATTTGTGTAGCCAACGACAAAGTCGTTCTTGAGCATTGAGAAAACGGGTTCTGAAGAGAGCGACACGGCCCTCAAGCTATTGCCAGCACTTCAGGTACTGCCGTCTATTTTTCCCAGCATATGCACCCAAACAATCAACTTGCCTTCGCCCTCAGCGTCTGCTTCGGCCTTACTTAGCGATTTGTACCAGGTCATCTCTGAAGTCAGTTTGTGCACATTGGCTGAGCAAATTTCTCCACTTAGCACGGTCTTAGCGTTCGCCCCTAGGCCGCCTAAGACTAATCTGCCTAATCCTATTTCGAAAGATTGCAGCACCAGGGCAGCTATAGCCAAAGTGGAACTAATTACAAATCTTCTAGTCTTGGTCATTGTCATTCTCAGTTGTTATCGTGCGCTCTTTTTGTTTCTAGCCCCTGACTTATTGCAGGATAACAAGAAATCGTGACGTCCATGTGAAGAGCATATATCGACCATTGCTGATTGCAAAGTGAATTATGCGCTAATAAAGGAATCAGGTTAGGTTAATGGGTAAGTATAGAGAGATACGCAGGCAACCCAAAACCATTCTTTTGCACTTTGCCGAATTTGCCGGTGCGAAGAGATCAGGTCAGAAGCTTTGAAAGACTTAGTGTCTGAAGGTCTGAAGAAATGCGCGTACTGCTCGTAGAAGATAGTTTGGTGCAAGCCGAGGTCACCCGTAGCAAGTTAGAGTTGCGGGGGGTGTCGGTGGTCTGCGTAACAACCTTGACTGAGGCCCTCGCGGCTTTGCAAGAGCCTGGCATTGACGTCATTTTGCTCGACCTTTCGCTGCCAGATAGCGCCGGGGTTGATACGTTTTATCGCGTGCGCTCAGCGGCACCGGATATTCCTACTGTGGTCTTAACTGGCATTGATGATCAAGGCGTCGCTATGATGGCTCTGAAGAAAGGGGCCCAAGATTATTTAGTTAAGGGTCAGGCCAGCGATGATTCGGTTTATCGCTGTCTTGGTTATGCCATTGAGCGCAATAACGTGGAGCTGGCCCTGATTCGCAGCGAAAAACGCATGCGCATCATTGTTGAAAATACTTACGATGCCTTTATCTCGATGGATTCTCACTGGCGCATCACCGATTGGAATGCCCAGGCCGAGCGGACATTCGGCTGGAAGCGCAATGAAGCTCTAGGGCGGCCGCTTTCTGTGATTATTCCCCAGCATCTGCGTCGTCAGTACACCCGTGAAGTATCTAATTTCTTCAAGACCAATGAAGAAGATGAGTTCTCGCGCATGACTAACGAGCTTATGTGTTTGCATAAAGATGGTCATGAATTTCCCATTGAGATGGGAATCTTTAGAGTCAAAGTCGACAATGGTTGCATGTATTGTGCCTTTGGTCGCGATATTACTGAGCGCAGGCAGCTTAACGAAGAGCTAGAGCGCCGAGTGCAACTGCGCACTTCTGAGTTGACTCGCTCGAACGAAGAGTTAAGGCAGTTCGCCAAAATTGCCTCACATGATTTGCAGGAGCCACTGCGGGCAGTGCAGGGCTTTGTCAATCTTTTAGTAGAGAGTACCAAAGGGCAGCTTTCTAAAGACTGTGAGGAGTTTATTGAGTATATTCTTGATGGTACTCAGCGCATGCAACAGCTGATTCAATCGGTTTTGGCTCACTCCAGTATCATCAATCAGCAATATGATCCACATTCAGCACCTTCAACTGATGTCGATGGTGTAATCGAAGAGGTGTTGGCTAATCTTCATGCTTCAATTAAAGAGAATAACGCCACTCTTGAAGTCGATAATTTGCCTGAAGTGGCTGTGGACCGCTCGCAACTGATTCAGCTATTCCAGAATTTGATCAGCAATGCCATCAAGTATCGCGGTGAAGTTGACCCGCGAATATTTATTACAGCAGAGAGAACAGTCGATGAATGGCTGTTTTCTGTGCGAGACAACGGTATTGGCATAGATAGCAAATATGCCGATCGCATTTTTGATATGTTTGCCCGCCTGCATGGCAAGACGAAATACAAGGGTACAGGCATGGGCCTGGCCATTTGTAAGAAAATCGTGGCATTGCATGGCGGCAGAATATGGGTGGAGTCCGAATTAGGACAGGGATGTATTTTCCTGTTCACTCTACCAGCCGCAAGAAGACCCCCGAGGAGAGCAGCCATGGACAATAATATCGATATTCTATTGGTGGAAGATACCCCATCAGATGTACGGCTGACTCAGGAAGCATTGAAGCGTTCTGATTTGAAGTATGAATTGACAGTGGTGAATGATGGTGTAGAAGCCATGGATTATTTGAATGCGGCCAAGAGTTCGCAGACTCAGAGATTGCCAGATCTAATTTTGCTTGACTTGAATATGCCCCGCAAGAATGGTCATGAAGTGCTTGAGGAAATTAAAGCAGATGCCCACCTAAGGGGGATTCCCGTGGTGTTGTTGACGGTTTCGCAACGTGATGAAGACGTGATGGAAGCGCTTAAAACTAAGATGAATTATTATCTTGCCAAGCCAATTACTTCTATCAAACTTTCAGTTTTGGTGAGGGCTATTTGTGAACTGCAAGCTGAGCATGCTGGAGGTGAGCGTCATCCGGCTCACGAAGAGACTCATGTGCGCCTGGTACTGGCGGGCAACCCCCACACGTCTGTTTCGATTTTGACCAGGCTTGCTGCCGATGAAAGTGCTCGGGTGCGAGCTCGGGTTGCTGAGAATCCAGAGACACCAGAGCATTTATTGCTGAAGTTAGCTGAAGATGGCGATGCTGACGTGCGTCAGGGTGTCTCTGAAAATCCTAAGTTGCCTGTAAGTTTGCTTGAAAGACTGGCAAAAGACGATAATGAAGACGTGCGTCTGGCCATTGCTGGCAATCACCAAGTGCCGAGTGCCATTCTTAGTGCTTTAGCCGAAGACGACAATACTTTTGTGGCTGCCGCTGCTAGCAAAACGCTGACTGAATTGGCCAGTGGCGTGAGGGCTTAGATAGAGATTGTCTCTTTGGGTCAGCAAGAACAAGCTGCTCAGGCTTATACAAATCATCCGGCCTTGCTGCGCTTGCGTGAGCTAGAGGGCATGTCAGACCTCGGCAAAAATGCAAACGCCCACAATTATCTCGGTCTGCAAAAACGTGTCAATTTAGAGTTGGCTAAAGGCAAAGAAGACTAAGATTAGAACCTGTCAGATTTAGGCGGTTGAAGTTCGTCGTCGAGAAGCTCAAGTTGTTGTTTTGTGCGCTTAGCTTCGTTTTCATTGCCCGAGAGCTCATATAGCTTGATTAAGGCTGCATGAAATTGCCTCGCTTCTGGAAGACCCTTTAGCCCGGCTTTGCAGTCGGCAATGCCTTTGTCGTATTGTTTCGTTTCGGTATATGCTTGTGCTCGGCTGAGTAGATCGCCATAGTAAGAGGTCGTTTTTACTGGTGCCTTATTAATTAAGTAAGTGAAGTCTTCTATTGCCTTGGGCCAGTGTTTAAGCCGTCTGGCAACCAGGGCCCGTTGAGAGTGCATCTGGGTGTTCGTGGGGTAGGAATCGATTAGTTTATCCATCTCCTTTTCTGCTAGATCTAGATTCCCTTGTTCCATGAGAATCTTGGCCCTGGCTACTAAGTAGTCAGGGCGAGAATTTAGCTTTATTGCATAGTCGACAGCGCTGAGAGCCTCGTTGAAACGCTTGAGATTCTTGAGTATTTCAGCTTTGATAACATAGGGATAGTCGTGCTTGCTATCTAGTTGTATTGATTTATTGATGCATGGTAGAGCTTTCTCGCTTTCTTGAATGCCTTGCAAGAACGCGGCCTTTTCTTTCCAAAGTAAAGCGTTTTGGGGATCTATTGAGATGGCCTGCTCTATATGTTTGATAGCAAGTTCTTGGGTCTTTAGGTCTTTAAATTCTGCAATGGCTTTGTCGCGTAATGCCCAAGCTTTGGGGTTGCCCCAGGCCTCGTGGTTGGTAAGCGTGAGTGACATGCTGGCTGCTATTAATATAAAGCAAAATTTGAATCTTGAGCTTTTGTAGTGCATTGATATTTCGGCCGCTCTAACCAACCTGTTTCTGATATACCACCTAGAAGGCCTCTCAAATTGCTTTGGGCACCTCAGCCCCGGCATGACCTGTGGAGCTTATCCCTCGCTATTGCACCTTGCCCCGGGCGAGGATGGGCCAAATTTCTTCAATGACACCATTGCGGATGCCATAGTAAGTGTCAAACAAATTGACAGTGGTATCGATATGGCTTGGTATCATCTCCACTCTGGTTCCAAGCTTTAAAGTCGTATTGTCAGGCCTGCAGGTTAAGATGCCGTGTTCATCACCGCCGGGGCGGTAGCTGGTTGCTGGATCGTTTTTGACTTCAGCGTTGCCCATATCATTTGACAGTGACTTGAGGCCAGCATCAATCACTGCGCGCTCCGGCACCGGTCGACTAATCACTGTGGAGATAACAGAGAGAGCGTTGGTATAAAGCGGGCCGATGGCGTTGCGATAGGCGACATCCATAAAGACAAAACTACCCGGTTGCACTTCGGTGATTCCCTCAAATTGGGCGCATATTTCTGCTGTGCCAGTACCACCGGTGGTGACTATCTCAAGTGGAATTCCTTCGCCTCTAATTAACTTGGCTGTATCGCATAATTTGTTCATGGCTTCGCGGCAGAGGCGCTGCCTTTCGTCATTTGCAAGATGCTGTAAGTGGCCTTCATAGCCTTGTATGCCGACTAAATGCAAATTTTCAAGACTAGTAATATATTTAGCCAGCTCTACAGCTTCGCTACCCGGCGCTACCCCTGCGCGATTCTGGCCCACGTTCAGCTCGATCAGTACTTGTAGTTTTATGGGTTCTACCATATCGTTGATTGCCGAGTTGAGGGCTTGGGCTCCTGCGGCGCTATCCACCACTACTTTCACATCAGGATAGCTGCTTGCTAAATTGAGCAGCCGCTCAATTTTTACAGCTCCCATAACTTCGCTAGTGATGAGCAAATCGCGTATGCCTCCTTGCGCCATCACTTCGGCTTCACTGACTTTGGCAACACAGCAGCCTGTTGCTCCGGCATCAAGTAATTTTTTGGCAAGGTGAGGTGATTTAACGGTTTTGAGATGGGGGCGCACCCGTTTGCCGCTGCTAGCTAGGCGCGCCATTAGCCTGGCGATATTGTCTTCCATGGCCGACAAATCGATGATAATTGAGGGCGTATCTAGGGCGTCTATACTGTCGCCAATTTTATGATTATGCATTAGTACCTGTAAGACCGAGGTGGCCGAAAATCGTCTTCTACGGTATCTAGCTCTTTTCGCATGCGTTTAGCCTCGCTGGCATTACCTGAGGCTTCGTATACCTTTAGCAAGGCTGCGTAAAATTGCGGCACCTCAGGCTGGCCTTTTAGTCCAGCTTTGCAATCTGCAATGGCTTTCTCATACTGTTTGTTTGCGGTATAAGCTTTTGCTCTGGCAAGTAAATCTTCGTAGTACGAGGTGTTCTTCACTTGTGCTTTATCGATCAAGAATGAGAGATCTTCGATTGCCTTTTGCCAGTGTTTAAGCCGAATGGCAACTATTGCCCGCTTTTGGCGAGCCAGCGCGTCATTGGAGTTTGAATTAACTAGTTTGTCTAGCTCTTTTTCTGCTAGTTCATATTTACCTTGTCTCATGAAGATTTTGGCCTTTGTGACTAGATTTTCTGAGCAAGGATTGAGCTTTATGCGGTGATTAATGATGCTGAATGCCTCTTCGAAGCGGTTAAGGCTGCTCAGTATGTCGGCTTTGAGAACATAAGCGTAGTCGGAATTGCTATTCAACTGTAATGATTTATTGACGCAGGGCAGTGCTAGCTCGCTTTCTTCGAGTTTGAGAAGAAACATCGCTTTGGTTTGCCAATAGCGCGCTTCTTTGGGGGCCATAGATAGGGCTTCATCTATGTGCTTCATGGCTAAGTCTCTGGTTTCTCCTGCGCCAAATTCTACTATAGCTTTGTCGCACAGGGCCTCTGCTTTGGGGTTGCCCCAGGCGCTGTTGTTCGGCGCAGTCAGGGCAGCGCTAGCTGAAATGGCAACAAAGAAAATGTTGAATTTTGAGCTTTTGTAGTGCATTGATATTTCGGCCGCTCTAACCAACGTGTTTGTGATATACCAAATAATAGGTCGTTTTAATAGCGTTGGGAATCTCGGGCACTGCATGAAAAGTGAATCAATAGATAAGCTGGAGCAATTTCTCAAGCTCCAAGAAAATATGCACGGCCCTGACAGCAGGCAGGTAGCTAAAGTCTTAATCAGGCTGGCAATAGCCTTCATGGAAGACAATCGCTTGCTCGATGCTGAAGCGAATCTGCTGCGTGCACTTTCTATAGAGCAGGCCTGCCCGGCACCGGATCAAAAATTGATTGTGGAAGTGGGCAAGCAGATTGACCGCATTCATCAGAAGCTTGGTTCCCGCCTAGAAGATGAAATGGAGAGCCTCAAGGTCAGTACCGATCGTATTCCTGCTCTTACACCAATGTTTGAGCCGACCCAGTCTTTCCCGCCTGGTGGCGGAGTGATGAACTCGCTCCCCAGCAGCGCGGCCTCAGATGTCGGCACTAATGCTAGTACTAATTCCACTGCCAATGCTGATGCCGCTGCACCACCTCACCATAAAACTGAGCCAATAGATAAAGCAATTGTGGCTGCGCAACTGCAAATTCGCCAAATTAAACAGACCGGTGGCAGCGATACTGTTGCTGTGGCCGATGCCCTGACGCGCTTGGCTGATCTCTATTGTCGCAAAGAGCAATTGAGTGAGATGGAGCCGCTTTTAGTCGAGGCCTTGCGCATCCGAGAAAGTATTTGTGGTAGTGCTCATTTGAGTGTGGCGACTGATTTAAAGAATCTTGGCAGTCTCTATTATTTCAAGCAGCGCTATGATCTGGCTGAGCCCAATTTGAAGCGCGCTCTTTCTATTCGTGAAGCAACACTTGGGCATTATCATTCGTACGTAGCTGATGTGGCCGAGTGGTTGGCTAAGGTTTATAGAAAGACAGGGCGGGCGGAAGAGGCCAAGGCGATGGACGCTTTGGTGCTTGAAAGTCGCACCAATTATGGTTCTGATTGGGAAAAATTCAGAGTTGGCGGTGTTAAGGCCTTGGCTGCAGGCAATATTTTGGAAGCGCAGGCCATGTGGTTGGGCGCCCTTGATGAAAGTAGTGATTTTAGATTTGATGATCCGCGTTTGAGTACGACTTTAGAGGGATTGGCCGAAGTTTATTGGCGGCGTGGAAAGTTCGACAAGGCCGAGCCTCTATGCAAGCAAATTTTGCAGATCTCAGAGACATTGCTGGGGCAAGAGCACACTGATGTTGCTCTTGCCGCCAATAATCTCGCCCTTCTCTGCGATCGCCAGGGCAAGTACTCTGAAGCGGCCATGCTCTATCAACAAGCGCTAGCCATCAACGAAAAGATTCTAGGGCGTAATCACCCAGATGTAATCGGCATTCGCGAATGTCATGCTAAGGCCAGGCAAATGGCGCAGAAGCAAATTGAGATGAAGCTGGAGCGTGCCTAAAGTTTCAATTACTTCCCGGCAGCTGCCATTTGCTTGAAGGCTTCAGCGGTATATTTCTCGTATGTCTAAATTTCAACTGTCCGAAAGGCAAAATAAGCTCTAGCCGAGCTCGTATGTGGTACTACCATAAATCTGCTTGTAATTAAGTTCTGGGGCGGGTCCAAAATACATGCGTGCGCAGCCGAAACACTCGCTGAGCTTGTGTTTTGCTGCTAAGGTCATGGCCTCGTTGTTAATCTCCGGTACATCCAGGTAAACCACTTGACCGCTTACTTTGGCAGTCAGTGCCAGGTAAAGCTGTTCGGCTATTTCGGCGCTAGTGGCAAAGAGAGGAGCGATTTTGAACCCCTTTTGACAAGGGCGAATCGTACCGTATCCTAAGATCTTGGACGATTCTTTGTAGACCAGGCTATGGCTATCTTTCATTTGCAACCATTGGCTGAGAAGGCGCTGGCGCTTGAAGCCGAACCAGTATGTGTCTGCTTCGATTATTGATTCGATCTCTTCGGCTGCTACAGGTTTTATTGCTGCTAGGTCACAGATGTCACTGTTCGCCTCCGCGACGCCTTCCATGCGCAAGGTGCGGTGACTAAAAACAAAGCCTGTTTTGGCGTAAGTTTGTTGCATATTAAAGACGCCATCGATACCAATGGCGGTGCCTGGATTTAGTCTTTCTTTGAGGGTGTCGCGCATGGTCAGCCATAATTGTCCGCCCATGCCTTTTCCGCGAAACTCCGGTTTGACTATGAAAAATCCCATAAAGCCAAATTGGCCATCATAGCTAACGGCTGACCCTGAGCCAATCATTTCGCCATTGTGCTCTAGGGCAAAGTAACCTTCAGGGTCAGTTTGCCAGAAGACATCGGGGTCAGGAAGACCGGGATTCCAGCCTTCTGCCGCCGCCCAGCTAATTACGATGTCAAACTCGGAGCGAGTCATTGGGCGTATCTTGCAGTTTGTCAGTTGTGGCAACTTTATTACCTCTCTTTTCTCTGGCTTGTTAATTGCGAAATGGTGCTATATCAAATACTTCGTGACTGACCGATTTGACTTTAATCTCGTCTTGCTCTGCTTTCTTTAATTGACCGGCTTTGCGGTAGGCATTGGCGCGCTTCGCATACAGTTTTGCCACTATGTTCGGAATGCGTTCTATTTCTAAGGTATAGTCAGCGGCTGCGGCATTGTAATCTTTTAAAAGCATGTAGGCGTCTCCGCGCATCTCTCGTACCTTGCTCATTTTGGGTTTAATTTTTAGGCAGTAAGTAAAATGCTCCACTGCTTCTTTGCCCTTGCCTAGTTTTAAATAAAGGGAGCCGACTATGCGGGCGGTATTAGTGTCATAGCGCTCTGGGTGACCCTTGAGGTAGCCGAGCGCATCTGTTAACGCCAAATCTGGCTTCATCATTGACTCGTAGGCGTGACTGCGCAGCAGCATATAGGTAGAAGTTAGTGGCGTACCCAAGTTAATGGCTGCGGTGTAATCTTTGGCTGCTGTTTCATCATCTAATATTTGTTCGCTTAGCCTGGCATGAAGCAGGTAAGGGTCAACTTGTTTGGGAGCTAACTTTATTGCTTTCGCTGAATCTTCTAGGGCCTCCTCATAGCGCACTAGAGCGGTCAAGGCTGAGGCCCTTCGATAGTAGAGCTTCCAGTTCGTTTGACAGGCTTTAATTTGCTTTGTGGTTTCAGCTATTTCTTGCTTGGCTCTTTCTCTAAGCCGCTCTTCGGCGCTTGTTTGAGCTATTAGTTGCGGTGCCACTTCTGTGGGGCCTGGGTTTTTTGCCAGGCAATTGTTGATAGCGACGCCGAGGATACATAGCAGAAATATCGCTCGGTGCACTCCAGCCTGCAAGCTAGCTTCTGCGGATTTACTGCACTTTTTGCTCTGAGCTTCCATGGCGACCTGCGCTAGAATTTTTGCACTAAAGTATTTGCGCTAGAATCCTTCCTCATCTTCGCATATGACTGGTGGTCTAATTGATTTTAGCGACTGGCGGTCGGCGAATATCCGCAAGCTTTCGCGCTGCGCTTGTCTAATTGCTTCAGTGTTGGTGGGATCGAATTCTTTGTTGAATTGCGCAATTTTTTGCCAGATTACGCCCTTAAATTGAGTGTCGTGATAAGTGGGGTCTGCCATTGCTAGGGCTGAGCTGAGGTTGGACATTATTCTTTGTTTGAGCGCACTAGTAGTTGCGCTATCTGAATTTTTGGGCGATTTCTGGGCGGCCTTAAGTTTAAGTTCGTAGAAATAAGCCAGTGAATAATGCAGCCTGGGCAAGAGTTCGGCGCGAATTGACGGAGCGACGTCCGCTACGGGTGCCGATGGTTCGTGGTCTGTCTGACTAGCCATTTGTTTTATTAGGATATCTGTTATGGCAATGGCTTTGTCCACTTGCCCCGACTTGGCCAGAGCCATGGCCAAATTAGCTCGCAATATGTAAGGGTCTAGAACTAGACCATTCCTTCCTCTTCCTGTTATCTGAGTGAAATTGGTATCAGCTTTTTCCAGAACAGTGGCTGCCTCTTTGTACTGTCCGGCCGCTAGCAGGGCTGAGCCAAGTGCCGCTCGTATTTTCGTCGCCACTTGAGGGGGTATTGGGCTAGCGCTTGAATTGTTGGCTTCTTTATACAAATCCTTAAGTTGCGCGATGGCTTCTGCTCTGAGCTTTTTTGCCTCGTCCATACTGCCGGTGCCGCCTTGAGGGTAGGCGATTGTGGAATTGCTGAGGGCGCTATGAAGCTGTAGCACCAAGCCATTGTGAGGGCCAGCCAGGCAGTAGGCCAGTTTGAGTTTTAGGATGGCACTGTCTGCTCTATGCTCTTTAGACGCGCTCAGAACTGGAGCGGCCAGTCGATAGCTATCAGCAGCTTGGGCGAGCAGACCTGAATCCATCAGGCAGTCTCCGCGCCAGTTGTTAACTTGGGCTCGTTTTGTGGCGTCGAGGTTTGGGTGCTCTATTACCTGGTCGTAAAGGTTGAGGGCTCGATTGATATCGCCACTTTGTTGCAGATGACGAGCGTAATAGATAATTTGATCTGGGGGCACAGAAGTGAGGGGCTTGCCTTCAAGATCTTTCACAGCCAGGTCGAGAAAACGCAACCTCTCGTCGTAAGAAGGCGTGATTGATGGCATTGCGCTCCACAGGAATTCATCACTGTCAATGCTGGCGAACAAGCCGGAGTCTTCTCTATCGGATTGGTATAAGTGTCGCACCAGAGATGGCAATACGCGACCATCATGTTGCAGTGGTGTTTGGCTGTTCCAGTTCTTTGCTTTATCGCTATAGCTGACGTTGTCTACTCTTATGGTCTTGCCTTCAAGACCCAAGGGCATGCCGGCTATATGCCCCATCGATTGCATTTGCTCTTGAGTTGGCTTTTGTCCTTGATTGAGGAAGTTGAACATCATCAGTGAGCAGGTAACCACCGATAGCAGCCCGACCGCAGCATAGGTGGCAAGACGCACTGGTGCCGGTGCATCCGCTTTTTGCTTTGGCTTGCCTACGGCGGTTTTTTTCATGAAAGATAAATCGCCGATATTGCCATGCAACATGATATTGATGTCGCTCTGCATTGCTTCGGCGCTGGCGTAGCGATCTTGTGGTTCTCTCGCCATGGACTTAGCGATAAAGCCGTCCAGCACGCTGGCTGGTATTTTGCCCGAGGGATTTCCGCTTAATTTTGCTGGCCTTTCTGAAATATGCATGTGCAAGACGCGCAGTAGATTGTCTGCCTGATAGGGGGGATGACCCTCTAGTAGTTCGTAGAAGAGGCAACCCAGTGAATAGATGTCACTGCGACAGTCAACTGGGTCACCCAGGCATTGTTCGGGGCTCATGAAGTGCGGGCTGCCGAACATGTCGCCGGTGCGAGTTAAGACGCTTGTGTCGTTGACGATATTGAGCTTGGCGATGCCGAAGTCTACGACCTGCACCACTGGCTTGCCGTCATTGTCGAAGCAAATCATTATGTTGCTGGGCTTGATATCGCGATGCACTATTTCTTGCGAATGGGCATGGGCCAGAGCCGACAGGGTTTGACTGACGATGCTTAATGAGTCTTGCAGTGAAAATTTGTGTTTGGCTTCGAGCAGTTGGGCCAGCGATTGGCCGGTGACCAAATCCATGACGAGGTAGGGTTCACCCTCGGTGTCGACGCCGTAGTCGCGCAGTCTAACAATATTGCTATGGTCTAACTTGCTGATGGCAACTGCTTCTTGCTTGAAGCGCTTCAAAATATTGGCATCTTTTGTGCGCGGCTGGGCAAGCAGTTTCACTGCTACTTCTTTGTTTAACTCCAGGTGTTTGGCACGGTAAACAGTACTCATGCCGCCCTCGCCGATGCGCTCAAGCAGCTCATAATGCTCGGCAATGATGCGCCCAATAGCGCTATCGGCTGCGTTCTTGGTCATCGCATCAGGGGTGGTTGCGTCAATCTTGCTAGCAGTCGCTTCTGGAAACTGATTGGCCGCCTCCGAATCTAAAGAATGGTCGTCCACCACAAGCTTCGCTTGTTGCGGAATTGCTTCCTTGTCGCGGGCGGGTTTCATAGTAAATTGGTCCTTGGTGAGCCTGTACTTTATGTGCCCGTTTTGCTGGATTATTAGCTAGCTGACCGTTTTAGGAGTTAATCTGGCTAGCCAAGGGGAGGCCTAAATTTATTAGCCTCCTAATTAGTCATTCTATAAATGTTAAAGTAGAGCTTCGCGAAAAGCGATGCTGCATGCTGGCAAGGGAGATGACAGTGAAAATTGTTCCAAGTTTTGCTCATAGTCTTACTCTTAGCTTGGCCCTGCTGGTGATTCCTGCCACTGCTAATGGTCTTGCTGGTTTGCCGCCGGCCTTTGCCTCTGAACCCCCTTATGCCAAGTTGCTAGAAAAGGGCGAGCGCAGCCTGAAGAAAAAAGACTATGAGAACGCCGTGGCCACTTTCACCAAAGTTCTCAAGGACCATCCGGGTGTCTATGAGGCTTACCTCAGTCGAGCGGCGGCTCGCAGTGAGTTGAAAGACAACGATGGTGCCCTTGCTGACTACGAGCAGGCGCTAAAGGCTAACCCCAATGTCGTTGAAATTTATCTCCAGCGTGGCGAGCTTTTGGCTCGTCTTGGCGATAAAGATGCGGCTGTGCGAGACTATGGCGAAGTCTTGCGTCTTGACCCCAAGGATACTAGAGCCTTGCTATTGCGAGCTCAGGCCTTGAAGGAGAATGGTGATTTTGCTGGGGCCGCAAGAGACTACGACCAATATCTCAAATTTAACTCCAGTTCGCTTTCTGTACGCAGAGAGAGGGCTGAGTGCAAGCTGCAGGTCAATGCCTACAACGATGCTATTGCCGATTACGAGTATATTCTCAAGAAAGGTGGCAGCAAAGAGTTTGACGTGCACTATGAGTGGGGTGAGGCATTAAAGCTCAAAGGTGATACCAAGGGCGCCACCGATCAGTTTAATCAAGCGATTGCCTATTATTCAAAGAACCTCGCTCGCTCCCAGAAGAAAGGTCTAGACTATGTTTATCGCGGCATGGCTTATTACCAGCTTGCTCAATTAGAGAAAGCTCTCAGCGATTTAGAAAATGGTGTGCGTTTGCTGCCAGACAATGCCATGGCGCAATCACGATTGGCTCATGTGCAGTTGGCCAAAGGTGACAGCGCTGCTGCCCTTGGCCATCTTGATTCGGCTCTCAAGATTAACCCCAGCTTGCAGGGGGCCTTGGTTGATCGTGCCACTATTAAAGCTGCTCAGGGCCGCTATGAAGATAGCAAAGCCGATCTCGATAAAGCCCTGCAAATTACTCGTAACGCTGAGGGCCTTTACTCTCGCGCCATGACGCTGCTTGCACTGGGAGACGCCGGCGGTGCTGCCGATGATCTTAGCGAAGCTAACAAGCTTAACCCGGCTCTGATGGAAAGCAAGCGCAAAGAGCTAGCTGCTAAAATTGAAACTGGCTCTGGCTCCGGTGCGACCGCTGAGCAGGCAGCTAATTACAGTCGCTTGGCTCTGTTTGATTTGGCGGTGGGCGATCTCAGTTCAGCAGAGCGACTGGTGCGGCAGTCGATTAAACTTGGCCAGGGTAAAAGTGGTGCTGCTGGCGGTGCCAATAGCCTTTTGCTACTTGGTCAGGTTTATTTGAAGAAACATTCCTTAGTTGAAGCTGAAGCTCTATTTAGAACAGCTTTGAACAAGCTTTCTCAATCAGGAGATGGTAATCAGAAGTACGCGGTGTTTTCTCTTGAGCAGTGCGCTAAACAGTTTATGATGGGCTCTAAGCTTGAAGAAGCAGGTTCGATCTTTTCCGACACACGCATGTTGAGAGCTGCCCACGGCTGGACCGAACACGCCATGCCGGCAGAAATATCTAAACGGGCAGAGCAGGCGGTTGAAGCTTACAAGCAAAAACGCAAGTATGATCGCCAGGAAGATCTTGTGCGCAAAGCTGCTTCAGGCAGCGCTTCGGAGGGAAGTTCTCCAGCTAGTTCTGAGGTGGTAGACAATTCGCAAATTGAGATCAATCGACCGATTCGCGATAAGTGGGCCCTGATTATTGGCACCGGCCGCTTCAAAGATCCCAAAATCAATTTGCGCTACGCTGCCAAAGATGCCCAAGATTTCAGCGACTTTTTGATTAAAGAAAGAAATTTTGCTCCAGATCATGTCCAGCTTCTCACTAATGAAGCTGCTACCAGAGCCAATATTCTTTCTCTTTTGGGAAGCAAGTGGCTGCCCCGTGTGGCCGAGAAAGATGATTTGGTTGTGATTTATTTCTCCACCCACGGCAGCCCATCTAGTTTAGACATTGGTGGCGTAAATTACTTAGTGGCCTATGATACTGACCCAGCCGATCTTTATGCCACAGGAATCGCCATGCAAGACCTGGCTCGCATCATCAAGGCTCGGGTGCATAGTGATCGGGTTATGCTCGTGCTTGACGCTTGCCATAGTGGCGTTACTGCCCCAGCCAGTGGTAAGTCGATTGTTAGAGCCGGAAATATTGATGTTGACCCCATTGTGCAAGGCACCGGCCAGCTCGTTATCTCTTCGAGCAAACCAGATCAGCGCTCATGGGAATCTCAGCGCTATGAAGGCAGTGTCTTTACTCGTTATCTGATTGATGGCTTCCGCAAAAATGGCTCTATGACTAAATTAGGCGACGCCTATAGCTATATGGAAGCTGAAGTGCAGCGGGAAGTTTTGCGCGACCGTGGCTTGCTGCAGACTCCTGTGATGCGCAGCAAGTGGCGTGGCAGTGATCTAATTTTGGGGGTAAAACCGGCTGCGCCTTCTCCTGGTTTGGGGCCAATAGAGCTGCCAGATGCCGTCGAGGCGCAGAGCAAGGGTAGTATCGCTGGTGGTGGTAAAGCGGTCAGCGGCCGCAGCCACTCGCCAGTTCATTCAGGTAGACACAGAGGAGCAAATCGTAAGTGACAGACCAACTGAATTCGTCACGACGGGCGACAAAGCGCCTGTCGCTTAAGCTGATGGCCGTGGCCGCGATGACACTTTCTTTTAATTCATTCTTGCCAGCTCAGGCCGAAGAAATTATCTGGCGAGCTTTCAATGAGAGTGGCATCAAATTCTTTGACGAACATGATTATGAGAAAGCTGAACAGAGTTTGCTGAATGCTATTAAAGAAGCTGAGAAAATCGCCCCCCAGAGCCCTGAGCTTAAGACAAGCTTAGACCTTTTGCGTAAAGTTTATCTGGCCAAGGGAAACAGCGCCAAAGCTGACGCTATCGGGGCGCGGTTAGAGGCGATGGAATCAAGTGATAAAGGTTCGGAGACTCCGTCCGGCGAAATTCCTTCTGGTGGTGTTCCTTCTGCTGCGGTTCCTGCTGGCGAGATTCCAGCTAAGGCTGAGTCAGCGAGCAAAGGCCAGACAGGAGAGTCGGAAGAGGCAAAATCGCTTTCGCGCACTGGGTCTTCGGCCTCAGCAGCAAAAGTGGAAGCGGCCCCGGAGGCAAAGTCTCCTTCTAATCCTAATCCTAATTCTACTTCTAGTTCTAATTCTACTTCTAGCTCTGCTTCGGATACTCAAATTGCCTCAGTGCGCGGCATTGCTGGCGAGCTAAAGTCTGGCGGAATAGTAAAGAAAGCCGAAGAGCTGTTCAAAATGACTGGTCACATTAGCTGGACCAAGGGTCTGGCAATATCGGCCGATGGCACTCGGGCATTGTCAGGCAGTGACGATGACTCTGTGCGCTTGTGGGATTTGACCACAGCCAAGGAAATCAAACGATTTGATGGCCATGAAGATAACGTCAACTCTGTTGCTTTCTCGCCAAGTAGCAACACTGGTATGTCGGCCAGTGGCGATTCATCAGTGCGCATCTGGGACCTTGATTCTGGCGCACAACTGAAAAAACTCGTGGGCCACGGCAATATTGTCTTGGCTTGCGCCTATTCTCCTTCGGGTAACAAAGCTGCTTCTTGCGGTTATGACGGTACGGTGCGCATCTGGGATGTTCTCAATGGCACCCAGTTGCAAGTCTGTCAGGGTCAGGGTACTGTCCGCTGCGTTGCTTTCAGCCCAGATGGTGAGCAGGTTGCCAGCGGCGGCAGCGACAAAGCGGTCACGCTGTGGCGGGTGCGGGATGGTTCGGTTATTCGCCGCTTCACCGGGCACAAGGGTGACGTCACTACCGTTGGCTTCTCGGCCGATGGCAGCAAGCTTTTGACTGCTAGTCGTGACCTCACCATCAGAACCTGGGATGTTGGTAGCGGTAGTGAGCTGAAGCAGTTCATTGGCCACGGTGATTGGGTCTGTAATGCCCGCTTCATTAAGTCAGATAGCAAAGTGGCAAGCGGCAGCCTAGATAAAACCTTCCGCATTTGGGACGCAGAACAAGGTACTGAAACCTGCTCTTTCACCTTGAACGCCTATGGCATGTTTGGATTGGCCCTCACTCCTAGCGGCGAAAACGCCCTGACAGGCAGCAACGATTATTCTTTGCGCTATTGGAAACTTACTGAATAGATGAAGATAAGATGCTTCGGTAAAGCTTTCAAGAGATATTTCGCCATTTAATGTAGTAATCTTCATCTAACCACTACGATGTTGGTTAGCGTGGTCGATTGGCGACCATTTCTGGCTTGAAAAGTGGTTGTGCAAATGGCCAAGAATTATTACTTCTGTACTCGATACTGATTGAAAGGATTCCATCGCAATGTCCCGAGTTGCCATCATAGTTGGTGCTGGTCCCGCTGGTTTGACTGCTGCCTATGAGCTTTTACAGCGGAGCGATGTTAAACCAATCATCATCGAAAAGGCTGATGTGATTGGCGGTCTGTCTCGCACAATCGAATACAAGGGTAATCGCTTAGATATCGGCCCCCACCGCTTCTTTTCGAAGTCAGACCGGGTGATGGATTGGTGGATGACCATGATGCCTGTGCAGGGTCTGCCTGGGCAGGAAGTTGAGATCAGCTATCACAACCAGAAACGCACGATTCCGGTGAGCCCAGACGGCCCCGCTCCAGATGATGTAGAAAACGTTTTGATTACCCTGCAAAGACAGACGCGCATTTACTATTTGCGCAAGTTCTTTGATTATCCAATTAGTCTCAAGCTGGTTACTTTCACTAATCTTGGTTTGGCTCGTACCATTCGCATTGGCTTGAGCTATATGAAGGCTATGGCCATGCCAATTAAGCCTGAATCAAACTTAGAAGAGTTTTTCACTAACCGCTTTGGTCGCGAACTATATCTCACATTCTTCAAAGATTACACTGAAAAAGTTTGGGGTATCGCTTGCTCGAAAATTAGTGCCGATTGGGGCGCTCAGAGGGTTAAGGGGCTTTCGATCGTCAAAGTTGTCAGCCATGCTGCTAAGAAAATGCTCGGCTCAGTTACTGATTTGCGTCAGAAACAAACTGAAACTTCATTGGTCGAACAGTTCATGTACCCTAAAAAGGGCACTGGCTCAATGTGGCAAGAGGTCGCTAATCGGGTTCTTGCTAAGGGCGGAGAAATTCGCAAAGATTCAGAAGTGGTGCGCTTCATTACAGAGGGCAATCAAATCACCGCTGTTGAAATCAAAAACAGTGTTACTGGTGAAACCGAGATAGTAAAAGGTGATTATTTCTTCTCTACTATTCCAGTAAAAGAGCTGGTTGCTAAGCTCGATGCACCAGTGCCAAAAGATGCTAAAGAAATCGCCGAAGGGCTTATCTACCGCGACTTTATTGAAGTTGGTATGCTCGTCAATAAGCTCAAAGTGTACGAAGACTCACCCACTGGCAAAAAGCTCATTGCCGACAACTGGATTTATGTGCAAGAAAACGACGTCTTGATTGGTCGCTTGCAGATTTATAACAACTGGGGCAACTACATGGTGGCAGACCCCACCAAAGTCTGGCTGGGCCTGGAATACTTCTGCAATGAGAGTGATGAAATTTGGACATGGCCAGACGATAAGCTCAAGCAGCTTGGCGCCGATGAGTTAGACAAGATTGGCATCATCGACAAAGCCGATGTGGTTGATTCGATGGTAATTCGTATGCCGAAGACCTACCCTGGCTATTTTGGCTCATACGATCGCTTTGATGATTTGACCAAGTATATTGATACTTTCGAGAATCTCTTCTTGGTAGGCCGCAACGGCATGCACAAATACAACAATCAAGACCACTCAATGCTTACGGCAATGGTGGCTGTGGATAATATCGTCGATGGTATCAAAACCAAGACTAATATTTGGGATGTGAATACCGAAATGGAATATCACGAAGAGAAGAAGAGCTAGGCGCTAAGTCGGTTCTTGCTCCTAGTTTAAGTTCAAATTTGAAGGCCTTTGGAAACCCGTGCTCGACCCCCGCTTCGTCATTTTCGCTTCGCTCTTTAACCTTGTTGGTTCGGCTGTCTACGCCCGCAAAACCTTCAAGGGTGAGACTCAGCCTAATCGTGTCACCTGGCTCTTGTGGATGATTATCCCGATGATTGCCTTCTTTGCCGAATTGCAGGAAGGCGTGGGTTTGCAGTCTCTGATGACTTTTATGATTGGCTTTGGCCCGCTATTAGTCTTTATTGCTTCATTTCTCAACAAGCAGTCTTATTGGCAGATGTCAAAGCTAGATTGGGCCTGCGGCATACTATCTGTGGTCGCTCTTTTGGCCTGGAAGGTTTCGGGACACGGAGGTGTCGCTATTGCTTTCTCTTTGATTGCGGATGGTATGGCCGGGTTGCCTACTTTGATCAAAGCCTGGAAAGATCCCCAGTCTGAGCACTATGCGCCTTATCTGACTAGTGCCATCAGTGCTGGTATCACTCTATTGACTATCAGTGATTGGACTTTTGCCAATTATGCTTTCCCTGCCTATATTCTCTTCACAGGTGTTGCTGTGGCAGCCATTGTTCGCTTTCAGTTGGGCCTATTTCTCAGTCTTCGTGAGGCTGTTTGAGGCGCAATGCCTGCGTGTGAATGGTATTGGCTTCTAGTATTTTATCGTTTTAAATTCTTCGCCGCTATTTCATTCAGAATATCAATGAGGGGCCTGTATCCCGGGGGCCAAGAATAGGGCTGAAACAGTTTCTCGCCGAGATACCTTTTGATATTTACTCTAAGTTTTTCAAAGTCTTGTTCATTGTCGCGACTGTCGTTGATTGAGCTAGTTAATTGAAGCCTCACCAAATCATCATTTAGCCATTGAACTTTGTATACCGGGCAAGCTGACAATCCTGCTCGTCCGATTTCTTCGACTTTGTCTTTGCCTAGAATCGTGCACCAATAAAGGTCTGGCATACCGAGTGGCAAATGCTTGCTGTGAACCGAAATTAGGGGGTACTTATCGGTAATACCGCAGGTATAAACAGAATCGATTTTTTTCTCACGATCTCGATTTTGCTCGGTACTATTTGCCCGATGTATGTAAGCGAACTCTGCATCTGTCGCTATTGCTGCTTGCTCAATAAACCGGATTAGCTCTGGCTCAGCACCTTTTCCCGATTCTGCTGTGACGTGAAGAGTAGAGTACTTTCTTTCACTTTCAAATGCCCCTTCTATTGAGCAGCTTGCCTCTACCCATGGGGATTTGGTAGTTTTGAAACAGACATTCATTTCCCAAATTTCTTCCATTGCATCAAGGGTTTCAATGCTGAGTGGCCGACGAATAGGTTCTGTCAGGTCGTATCGATTGGGAAAGTAAGTTGGCGCAACCTTGTGCCACAAGGTGAACACCTTTCTTACTGTGCTCCAATCTTTGAAGCTTTGCTTGGTCAGTATGCCGCATGAAATATTTGGATAGTCTCTCGGTGCCATTTCAAACCCCACCCTAAAATATAGGCTCGCGGAAAACGACCCGCCCCAAGCTGCCAATTATCCCTGATTTAGGTTCTTGCAAATCGACGGCTGCCGCTCTGGAAACAGGACGCATATATCCAGAGCCACCGCATGCGATACCGGCAGGCAATAAATATTTTTCTTAGATAGTCTTAGATCCTCAAGCCCTGTTTGGCTTTCTTGGACCGCTAATGCTCCGGTCGTCTTCCGCTCCTTGCATTTTTTGCAAAGCAAGCTTGACCGTCATCGAGCTATCCGTTATTATTCATTTGTCTTCAGGAAATCGCCGCCAAGCAAACCTGATTCAAATGTCTTTCGGATAGCCTTGACCTCGGTCAGGGCTTCTTTCTTTAGTAGGGCTGGTTCAAAAACCGCTCTCTATTCGTGCTTAGATATCACCTAGATGTCTTTTGCGCCAAGCACCGCATATAGTGCCTGTTACAGTCAAACAAGTATAGATTTTATTGCTTAAAAAAACTACTGGCCTTTAAAGAACCAGCTAGAGAACTTTGCCCACCAGCCCGGCTTATGCTGACTGTCGGTAAGCATCAAGATTTGCTTTTCGCGCTCTTCTAACTTCGACTCAAGGTACCCATTTCTATAAATGGCACCTTCTAATTTAGCCCTAAGAGCTTCTATCTCTTGTTTTTGCTCATCTATTAGTCTGTCTTGTCCTAGGCTGTCCCAAGCTTCTATTGTGTCCTGGGCTGTCCTGCCCTCAACTACTTCAATGTCTTGTCCTGGGCTGTCCCAAGCTTCTATTATGTCCTGGGGTGTCCTGTTCTGAGCGCTTTTTTTATCACCGGTTTCTGTCTCGGCCGTTCCGGCAATACGCCACTCTAAACCAAACTGACCAGGGACTTTATGACCTTTTATAGATCCTTTTTGAAGTCTTCTCAGTATGGTTTTTTCACTAACATTAAAATGTTTTGCCGCCTCAAGAACTGTCCAGAGCTTGCCTGTAGTGTCCTGAGGTGTCCTGTCCTGCGCTAAGTTGATGACCTGTCCTACGCTGTCCTCAGCATTGAATAGCTCGTCCATACCATCAGTAGTGGTGGCATTAACAGGCTGATAATCACGGGCGGTATCACTCATAGCAGGAGTATAGCCAGAGAGCTTAACTCTGTCCAGTTTCTAAACACTTAGCAGAAGCAATTCTAATACTACCTTCTTTAGTATTAGAATTGCAAAAAAAAATAGTTTATTGGCCAAAAAGGGAGCAATGAAAGAGAATGTGTTTATCCCTTTACTGTGATGAGGCTCAATGAGACACCTAGTGATATTGGCTTTGCTTTTGGCTACGACTGCTCCGATTGCAAACGCTCAAAGCGTTTCAAAATGTCAGTATCCGAAAGAAGCTTATGGAATTATGAAAGATACAGCTACAGGTAAGGACGTCTATTATCCGATTACCTATCAGTTGTATCGACTGAATGCTGGTGATATCCGAACTTTCAAGGACACCGATACAGTAGCCAATTTGCAACTTTCAGATGGCATAACACCAGTATTGATACTTAAGCATGATTATGGTGCTTTGAAGGATCTTACTGTTGAATCAGCAGAAAAACTATTTGGGAAGCCATCTTTTCGAGGTCAGTCAGAAAGAATTCCTGCTGAAGGACTCTTTATTTTTGATTTAAGGGGTTTTGGTCAGTGCAATGAACCCAATATCTATCACGTTGACTTTGAAACCGGAGAAAATGGAAAGTTTAAAAGTTATAGAGTTCGTGGCTATGAGATACCCAAGCCGTCATCGCATACCGGATGGCAGGAGCTAACCTCGAATGAAGTAAGTTCGAAATGAGGAGAGGGGGAAACCCCTCTCCTCTCTAGCTAGCAGCGTCGCAATTAATTATGCGGAGCACCAGTCGACCAAAGGTCATTCATGTAGATATGCATGTTTGTACCCAAGCGAGTCTGCACGGCCAGGGCATACCCAGGCTGTGTTCCACCGGCACGTCTGTTGAATGCGCGAGCCCATAGCTCTGGATTAGTTGTTGAACCGATTAACCCGTTAGTACCCAGCCACGAAAAATTGGAAGTACCGACCGGCTTGGCGGCGCAGATTGTAGATAGTCCGTTTGTGATCCTATCAGCATCAATTGCTGTTGCACAGCTCAATGCATTGAAAGCAGCAATATCAGCATTGACGGCAGTTTGCCAGCGAACACTGCCCAAGACAGCCGCTGAATTTGCCGTAGAGATGTTACCCCAGATCGTTTTATCGAACTGATGACCTAGTTCATGAAGGATCGTGCCCGACATTAATATCGGTGCATTGTCATAGGTGTAAACAATCGGCGGCCCAGCATTGTATGAAAGGAAGGTATCTGCAAAAGCAGCACTCCTTGGTGTGGCTCCACTGATGGAATTTCCCAGGACACCAAGGCTACCAGCTCCAGGACCACCGAAGAAATTTACAAATGCGTCTATGTTGCGCATGGCATAAACCTTCACCCCAGCGTTTTTTAGCAAGGTCTGCCAGTTAGCTGGCAGTGTATTGGAAGACGATTTTACAGCTGTGTGAGCTACAGTTGGTGTGTAAGGTCGAACACAAGACCACCAAGTCAGTGGAAAAGTGTTAACGCCGTTGGTCTCAACGCAGAGAACGTTATTCACAACTTGATATTGCTGCGGATTTACAGCAAAAACCTGCTGAGAAACCCAATTACGGGTTGTCTGCATATAGCTCTGCAAGAATGTATTCAAGGCTGCTTCGGTTGGTGTTGCACCCTGCCGACCAACTTGGAGACCATAAAGGTACGTCTGATCGTAGTAAGTGGGGCTATATCGCAGACCCAGGATTTCCCAAGGCGATTTGCCTGGGTATGTTGCTGCAATCGCCGCACCCCATACCGTTTGGCTTGATGGGTAATCTGGTTTGTCAACTCCCGTATTGTTGCTCAGTGCCAAGAAATCGTCTTGTATCGCCGCAGTAAAGAAAGGGTCAGTTGGCTTTAAATTAGCAGGTGCTAATGGTCCGTAAATTCGTCCAAGCTGCTGTTTGATATTGCCAGCATAGAAGCTGGTCATTGATGTTGGTGTGCCTGCAATCGTTGCTGTCTTGTAGATTGCGGCCATTTTGATGACATCGGCATACCCAGGCAGTGTCATGGGACCACGAATAGCTCCGAAAACACCGGTACTGACTGCACCACCGGTATAGCTAACATATGCAGCATTCGAATCGAACAGGAAAATTTGTGTGTTCTGAGCTAACAGAACGTTCTTAACAGCAGTGGGAAGACCATTTGCTGCATTTGCTGCTGCAACTGCGTTCGATGTGTTGGTTGCTGGAGTGATGCAATCCCAGTAAGTAGCCGGAAAGCCAGCACCACGGGTATATTCACCACAAGTGATTCCACCATTAGTAGAAGTTCGAAGTGGTGCAGCCGAAGCTGGTACCACAAATAGGCCACTGCCTAGAATTGCTAGAGCAGCGATGCCCAGCATTTTTGATATTGTTCGTTTCATTTGTTGTTTCCTTTAGATTGTTGAGTGGAACCTCTCATCGCACCAGGCGCAGGCAGTCAAAACTTCTCTGACACAACGGTGTCGAGAAAAGTTTGAGGATTTACAGCCTGTTTGAGTTTTTAAAAGATTGCCTGCGGGATTGGATTGAGTTAGAAGTCCCTCAACCCTCGTCTTTCATGGTTCTCCAATGCGCCCAGTGTTGCGGGATCTTCATTAGGCAAACCTTTAGACTGGCGTCCTTGGGCCATTATGATAAAAATACAGCCCAAAAGAAGAGCTAGCGAGGCTCACGCCACGGGCCTTTCAGGACCTTCCAGTCCAATTAAACCGATACTCATATACAGCTCAGTTCATAAGCTGCTGGCTGGCCAGTTCGAGGTAACCCAGAATTTCAAATGAGCCATCTATGGGGCAATTCCTGAAAACTTGGGCCGGTAATACCGACAATCGATAGACACTACCGGTAGTGTTTTGGCGCAGCTACTACTTTTCAACCTTTTACAGGAAAGCTAATCCACATCTAGTGTTAGCAGTGGATACCAAGACAAGAATCCCCGCGCCCTTCATCCCACTGACTAGCTAAAACCCGCTTCCTGAGCCATTCTAGAAACGATAAAACATAATCGATATTACCGGACGCTTTTATCAACACAATCCCATTACTTCCAGACCTAGCATTTCTTCTGTGATAACCTCCACGTCAATTAGCCTTTCTTTGGATACAGAAGAGTGTTCGAGCCTGCTGAAATTACT
>JBIPOV010000089.1:0-24827 GCA_044378815.1 Obscuribacteraceae bacterium (SeqCode)
GTCTGGGTCTTGGTAAACACAGATTCTGAGCCAACTGACAGGGCTTTTGTGCTTTTTAAAAGATTACTTTGGTATCACTCCCGTGAATAATTGCGGGGTGTTTCGCGTACTATATTCATGCATAGATAAAAGTCTGGAAAAGGTTTGCTGGATGGGTTCTACGATTTGTAGATGACAAAGACTGTTCTTGTGGCCAATTACTTGCTAAAGTCTGGAAATACAGACGGGTTACCCATTAGGAGTGACCGCCGAGCAGTTTCAATAAGATCGGGTGTGATCATTGGGAGGCAGTTTAGTTTTTGCAGGCGAGATACTTCTCCGAAGATTCTGTTGAGCCTGCGGAAGTTTCCATCTCCTAAGCGCATTATCGCTGATGATATTGTGTCATCCGCAGTTAGAGGCAGTTTTAGCTCCAGCCACTTCTGTTCTATGAAGAGTCGCATCTCTGCTTTAGACATCGACTTCATTTGGTAAACAAAATCGAAGCGGGAATGAAGCTGGCCATAGCCAGCGCGTTGAAGCCTTCGGTCTATGCCTGGCGCTCCGATTAAGAGAATGCTGAGGCTTGATCGGTCATACATGTCGCGCAGATGTTCCAGACAGTCTGAATCTAGCCTGTCAGCTTCGTCAATGATTAGGAGCTTGAGTTGGCGATGTGGGTTGGGTCCAGCATTCTCGGACGTCACTTATACGGCCGTTTGCGGAACAAATTATTTTCAAGCAAAAACAGTCGATTTTGTGTCACTTATCCGGTCACTTTATCAATGTTCTATAAACCTTTGCCGTTCAGTTAAGTGACATAAGATGTCTGATATCTCACGCATCACAAATTGTTCATACGTTCGTCGAATCCGTTCAAGCGAAATTACAATCACCGCTGGTAGTACCTAACCACACCTGAACTTAGGGAGCGTCAATGTGTTACCGCTAGTGCTCATTTGCTTCGTCGAAATTTAGATTGGTTGGTTCTTCGTTTATATAAGATGCCCGTTTTATTACAGGTTTACCGCTCTCGCCGACGGCGGCAAAGGCAAAGTCATCAACCCATACTTGACCGCCGCCCGATAGCAGAATACCAAAGTTTATAGATGAGCTACCTTGGGGCACATCGAGTACAACGCTGCGCTCGGTCCAGTCAGTGCTTCCTTTGATTGGCCGGTCTTGCATGTTGTCGAACGACAAATAACCACTGTTTCCATTTGTACTACTGGGGCCGTCCACGCGCATCCAAACCCCGGCCCAGTCTTTTACGTCTCTGGTTTTTGTGTAACAAGTAAGCTTGACCTTCTTGCCCACAAATGGCTCTGCTATAAAGCCTTGCATAAGGGTGCCGAAGCCTTTGATGCTTGGGTCAATTGCTTTAATGTAACCAGATGTGGTGCCGTTGTGACTAACACTTTTGTCTACGCCCATTTCGTACTGGTTCGGGTCAGAGCCAGCACGAATCCAGCCTTTGGGTAGCACGCCTGGTGCGTTTTTGCTTGTTTCTATCGTTCTACCTAAAACATCAGCTGAAGCCACTGGTGTGTTGTCAAATTTGCTGCTTCTGTTACTGGCGTGTAAGGCCAGGTCTTTAAAGTTGTCGCGGTGTTCACCGACAAATTTATCAAAGGCTGCTTTTGAAAGAAAGAATTCACTGGCTGGAATATCTTCTAGCTTGGCCAGGTTCTTCTTGACGTCGAGTAAGTATTGGTGCCAGTCTGGCTCAATTTGTGCGATTGGTTTGTCGAAGGCTGCTTCTAAAAAAGTAGCATAGCCGCGGCGGTCGTTGGCGGCAACAAGCTCGATATAACGCTTTAGTCTCTCTTTTTTGAAGACAAAAACAGACAGTAGTCTTTCTTCGCATTGAGTATCTTCTTTGCTATCTTGCGAAAGCTTGATCAGCTTTGCAAGAGTAAGGTCTGGTAAAGACTTGGCCGCCAGCTTTAGGCGCCAGGGGTTGTGGTAGCCCCAGTAGAGTGCCGAACTGCCTTTTTCTTGATAGCCATAAAGCTTTTCAAAAAAGGCAATTAGGCCTGAAAAAGAATCGTCATTGTCGAGCTGATTGTGGGCAATCTGTGAAAAAATCACATGGCCTGCTGTACCCAGGCCACTGTCTGTATGAAAGACCAGAGCATTGCGTTTAGGCAAAATAGTGCCTGTGCACATATCAGGGTAGTCCATTTGCTCTTGCAAAAACTTATGCTGTGAGGCTTTGTCTGGCATCATATAAACGTTTACTGGTGCCGGCCAATCAAGTTTGAGCAAATCGGCGTTGATGCGGGTGAGAAAGCTTTCGGCAAATTTTGCTACTAGCTTTGCCCACTCTTCATTTCTGTTTCCGTCGGTTTTGTAGTCATTTTTGAAATCGGTTTTGTAGAAAAAGGCAAAGTGTTTTGTATCGATGCGGTGATGAAAAAATTTCTGAGCCGGGTCGAACATGTTGGCGTAGACCAGGTCACCATTGGGCACCACTGCCCGGCCAACATCAACGAAGCCTAATTGCTTTGCTTTGGCTGCCGCTGGGGCAGCTAGTGCCATATTTTTTAAGGCCTTAGCTGATTCTGCGCGCCAGTAGTAAGCTGAGCCGCCGCAGCCTCTGGGGTCAATGGCTATGGCTTTGCTACAGTCGGCTAAGCATTCGTTGTACTGACCCTGGCGAAATTTGATCTCGGCCAAATTGGCGTATGACATCAGCTTTTGTTCGGCGGTGACCGTGCCAACTTTGAGAATTTGTTCTAGGTCGCTTATGGCCTCGCTGTCTTGGTTGAGCATGTAGTGACAATTAGAGCGCTGAAAGAGCTTATCTATATTGTTGTCTTTGCTCAGGCTTAGTGATTTGTCTATGTTGGCCAAAGCGGCCTGATATTGTTTCAGCGACAGATAAGTATTAGAGCGAAGGAAGTAGGCTGATGCATTTTTATCGTCTAGCTCAAGGATGTGATTGAGGTCGAGTAGAGCAGCGTCATATTGTTGCAAGGCAAAGTGTAAGGCTGCCCGTTGAAAGAGTTTGGTGATGTCATTAGGTTCGCTCTTGAGCTTTTCACTTACAACTTCAGTAGCTTTGACCAGGTCAGCGTTTTTGTGCTGTGCCGCGGCGGCCGGAAGTGACTGTATGCCAGCTAGTAAGGCGCTAAATAAAGCTGCTTGAAGCTTCTGGCGATATCTCATGTTCCGCTCTATTTTCTTACTACTAATGTCTGACTACTAAGCAGCGACTGCGAAGAAATATAGCACTAGTAGAATTTGACTGGATCTCAAGGGTGTTGATTTTCTCATTTTTGCCCATCTTCCCTCTAAATTGCCCCTCGCTCTGGTGAGGCTAGAAGAGCGCTCAATACTTAGCGAGGCAGTAAGGCAATGAAATCAACAGTAAGGTCAGCAACAGGCACAAGAGGGCAGCAGCGGCGCAGTCAGCGCGGTCAGGCTATTTCAATTTTGTCGATTGTGCTGGCAGTTTTCTGTATTGGTTTCATAGGGGTTGCTTCTTGTGAAATTGCTCGTTTATTGATTGCCCGTGACCAATTGCGCACTGCCGTTGAGGCAGCTGCTCTAGCCGCTTCTGCCTCCCTCAGCTCGGTCAATTCTACTGATGGTATGGCCCTGCACGACGGCGCTATTAGACAAGCCCTACAGGTTTTTGTTTCTAACGATGTGATGGGCGCTAAGCTCAACCGCTCTCGCGAGGCATCAGGCGATCCTACTTTGGGCGAAGCGCTGTTGGCTTTTCGCTTTCTTGATCCGAACAATCGCAATGTTGAAGTTGCTCGTGGCGATGTCCATGGCAAGGTGGTTGAAATTACTGCTCGTTATGGCCTTTCTTCAATGTTCGGCAATATGCTCGGCCTCACTGTTAGTGGCTTTCCGCTTCGGGCTGTTGCCACCGGTGGTGCTAATCCAATTGATATTGAGATGTGTTTTGATATCACTGGCTCGATGGGTTTTTATACTCCAGTTAGTTTTGTTCGCCGGACTTCGACATCAACTGATCCCGCTTCGCCCAATCGTTATGATATTGCTGTCTCTGGCGGCCGTGTGATGCAAGGTCGCCTTGACCGCCTCGGTGCTACTTTTGATCGGGCCATGGCGCCGCAAGATTTAGTGCCTGGAACTAACCCTAATTTCTCTCCCGCTATGCGCGGCTTGGCCGATGTTGGTGTCGCCGGTGGTGATAATGACGGAAACCCAGCAAGTTTTACTGATCTTGTTGTAAACATTGATGGCCATGATACTTTTTCTGGTATTAGCAAAGATGGTTTTGACTTTCCTAATATTGCCACTGTGACCGAGGCCGCCCGGGGAAACCTGGAGAGTGCCGCGGTATTTTCGAGCAGTCATGCTGCCCTTTCTCTTGGTGGAGTGGCTCCCCGCGCTGGTTACAAGGCAAAATACCTTGAGTTAGCGGCCAAGAATGTTCGTCCTTTGTTCGACGCAAAAACCGCGGCAACAGATTTCTTTCGCATTCTCAACAATTCTACCGATGCCAGGTTTGGCTTAGTTGCATTCGACCACGAAATAGGCACAGATTCTAGTCATACTTTCCACGAAGCCAATGTATCGCGCAGCTATGCTCCGGCTGGAGCGGCTGATTTCCCCTTGCCTCGCTTTGCCGTAGATGCCGATCAATCTCACTTTGATGAGATTATGAATGTCATTCCGCGGTTTACTTGCCGTGGTGCTACAGCCCTTTACCGCTCATTCAATCAAGCGGCCCAAGATGTTACTGGCGGCGGACGAGCTGATGCTCGCAAAGCGATTGTGCTTTTCACCGATGGTATGGACACTGTCGACCGTTCTCCTTCAGTCTCAGCCATGCGGGCGGCCCAGGCCAAGGCTAAAGGTGTAAGGCTCTTCTGTGTTGGCTTGAGTATGGATCCAGCCACTGAACATGAACAGAGATCTAATCTTCAGGCCCTGGCTAATATGGTCGGCAATGGCAGTAAGGTCTATGTGGTTAATGACCCAGCTCGTTTAAAGGGTGCTTTTTCTAGCATCGCCAGAGAGTTAACCCAGCTAGTTCAGTAACTAAATTGAGAACAGTAAGTAAATCGAAAACAGTAAGTAAATCGAGAGGTTCAAGATGTCCGGCAGACCTATGGCTAAATCGAAAGCTCGCACGAAGCGAGGGGTCTATATGGTTGAAGCGCCAATTGCTATGTGGCTTATCTTTGTCTTCTTGCTCATGCCCTTTGTCATTATGGGTTCGCTTGCTCTGCGCACGGCCTTTCTTTATTCTGCTGCCAAAGATGGTGCCCATGCTGCAGCGAGGGCGAAGACCTATTCTTTGGGTACCGCTGAGAAGCCTGCCGCTGTAGTTGAAGCGAAAGAGTCGGCCGAGCGCACCGGTCATAGTTTTAGTGGTGTCGAAATTGTTTCAGTTGATACCAAGATTGTTGAAACCAACTTGGCTAGCGGCGCCGAAAGCTTTGTCACTGGCCCCTTGGCTCAACCCGCTGATGCTTCGAAGAATCTCTATCAGTTGCAAGTAACAGTGCAGGCCAATGTTGAGCCTCTAATTCGTTATCAGTTGCCTTTCTTTGGCGATGTGCCCGGCCTGACATCGGCGATGAAGTTGACAGCAGTTGCCAGTGAGATGGTTGAGAATCCTGACGGCTTGAATAAGTAAGATTGAACAAGTAAGACTGAAATCAAATAGTGAGAGCAATGAAAAAGTTGAAACAAGCAAAAAGAATACGCCGCAGCCGTGGTACGGCTATGATCGAAGTAGCTTTCGCCGCCATGGTTATGGCGCTAATGGCTGCTTTTGCGATTGATATCGGGGTGGCTCTTTTAGCTTACGGCCATGTTGATAGAAGTGCCCGCGATGCCGCTCGAGCTGCCGCTCAAGGGGCCACACTAGCTGAGTCTAAGAATCTCGCCAATTTGGCCTTGCGTACCTCGCGGGTACGCACCCCACTTTTGCAAGATCCAGTAGTCTCGGTTTTGAGTTATAACGACTTTAGCGGCAATCCACCTGAAGGTGTTAGCCCGACTGTCACTGTAGAGGTCCATTCTAAAATTAGAGTGCCAGCTCCAATTTGTATTTTTGGCAGTAGTATTGGCACCGACGCCTATGACATCAAGCGCGCCTATACCTTCCCTATCGTTCGCCTATCATTCGACCCTGCTGCGCCGTAGTCAATAAGCAGCTGCTTTCTGCGAGATTAGTGCTCAAAATAGACTAATATATTTAGATTGCAGCTGAGGATTAAGATGCGCTGGCGGTTGCTAACTAGTTATTTAGTCTTGCTGTTCTGTTCAGTCAGTGCGGCTTCTGCTCTTGAAGAAACCGAGTCTTATTTGCAAGGTACCGCTCTGTTTAAGAGGCAGGAATATTTGCAGGCTTTTGATAGTTTTGCCAAGGCCGTGGAGCTGCAGCCGGATAACTCTGATGCCGCCTATTACCTTGCGGTTACCTTGCACCATTTGGGGTATCTCGATAAAGCTAAAGAACAGTACAAGTTTGTGGTTGATTCTTTCCCTGGTACTGCCGCAGCTCAGCAGGCGGCTGCAATTTTGCGCCAGCTAACGGCGGCCAAGCAGGCCGAAACCGCTGGTTTGCCGAAAGAGACCTGGGTGAAGTATGAGCGCCGCGGCAATTCTATTGAAGTTGACGGCCTGGTAAACAACCATCCAGTTAAGTTCGATTTTGACACCGGGGCTGAGCGCTGTTTGCTCACACCGGTGCAGCTGAAGCTTTTGGGAATTCCTATGCCGACTGGCTCACCCAGCGGTTACGGTGCTGGCATTGGTCAGAGTAAACCAATACCAGTGTGGCATCTCAATGTCGATTTAAAAGTTGGTCGCATTGAAAGACGCAATTTCCCTGTCTTAGTTAGCAGCGTGCCCATGGATTTTCCTTTGCTTGGCCAAGATTTCTATCGTGATTTTGAATACTCTATCGACTCGGCTAGCAAGACAATTTCTTTTCGTCAGCGCGCTCTTGATTCAGCCTCTGTGGTGAAAAAAGCGGCTCCGGCTCTTACTGTTGACTCTGCTGGTCATTATATTTTCAATGTTCCGTTCGTTAAAGAAGGTAATTCTTTGATAGTTTCTGCCTTGATTAACGGTAAGAATGTGCCCATGGTTTTTGATACTGGTGCTGTTTTTTGCTTGTTTTCTAAAAGTGAGGCCAGCCAAGCGGGTATAAGCATTGATCCTCGTCGGCCGGCCTTTCCTATCTCAGGCCTCAGTGGTCAGACCATGGCCCAGGTTGGTGTTATTGGTGGTATCAAACTGGGGCCAATCGAGAGGCATAATTTTGCCATAGGTATAAGCGATCAAGCTAATACTGCTAAACCACTGCTCGGTCAAGACTTTGTTGGCGACTGGAATTACACGATTGATAATCAGCAGCAAGTAATTCGCTTCACCAAGAGTTCGCAGTAAGTTTAGATAGACAAACACCATGGTGTTTAAGCCAGCTCTGCGAAAGTAGTATTTAAAGTATGGCGCCGTCTTCCATTGTAATTGTGCGATCGGCAATATCAAAAATTCTGTTGTCATGGCTGACTAAAAGTATTGTGCAGCCTTGTTCTTTTGCAAGGGTTTGCATCAGTTCAACAACATCCCGGCCTGATTTTTTGTCGAGGGCTGCGGTGGGCTCATCGGCAAGTATCAACTGTGGTTGTCTTGCTAATGCTCGAGCCACTGCGACCCGCTGTTTCTGTCCGCCAGATAGTTGTTCTGGATATTTGTTGAGGTGATCGCCCAGCCCTACTTTGATAAGCATCTCTTTGCTGGTTGAAATAGCTTGGGCATTTGGTATAGCTGGGTCTAGTTCGACAGACATTCGCACATTTTGTTCTGCTGTCAAGAAACTGAGGAGATTGTGGGCTTGAAAAATATAGCCAATGCTTTTTCGAATATTTATCAGTTGATTTTTGTCTGCTCCCTTTAGCTCATTGCCGAGTACTTTTAGGCTGCCTCTTTGTGGCGCTCTCAGGCCGCCAATGAGAGTCAACAGTGTGGTTTTGCCGGAACCAGATGGGCCGGTGAGGAGTGCGATTTTGCCTTTGTCGAGGTCGAGATTAATTTGGCAAAGTATCTTTCTTTCTAGGGCGCCGCTGCCGAAGCTATGCTCGAGTTCTCTAATTGATACTGCCAGATTGGAATTGTTTGAAGTGTTCATAATTCGCCTTAGAATAAGTCTTAAAATACGTCGGCTGGATCGGCGTGGCGTAGTTTTCGGCTGGCGATTGCCCCGGAAATGACGCACATAGAAAGGGCTAGAGTAAAGACCAAAACAGCTCGTTGCCAGGTCATGAAGACAGGCAGTGCGGTGACTTCTGCGGCAGCAAAGTACATGGCAACTGAGATAAGGAAAGCCGGTATGAATCCGACAAGCGCCAGAATTATCGATTCGAGGGCAAGTACTTGCAGTAGATAGTTGTCGTGAAAGCCAATGGCTTTGAGGGTGGCGTATTCTGAAAGGTGGTCGGCGACATCAGAATATAGAATTTGATAGACGATCACTATGCCGACAATGAAGCCAACAAATACACCGAGAGTAAAGATGAAGCCAATGCCGGTACTTTCGGCCCAGTATTTTTTTTCTACTTCAGCGAATTCAGTCTTGCTGTATACCTGTACTTGATTGCCATAGGCTTTCTGAAGCGATCGCTTAACTGACTCTTTATCTGCTGCTGGGGTCAGTTTGATTAGACCTAGATCTATCTCGTTAGAACTTTGCTTGCCAAATAGATAATTAAATGTAGTATCACTGGTAATGGCATTGCCGTCGGCGGCAAAAGAGGCACCAATACTAAATAGGCCGGCGACTTTCACGGCTTTTGCATTAAGTTCTACTGCTAGTGGGCCTTTGCTTGCTAGAAGTTCTGCTATTGGTCCAAACTCAGGGCGAGAGAGTCTATCAAAGAGTATGCGGTTAAATAACTTTAGATAGTGGGCATTGGCAATTACGTCTGGCAGAGCAAATGGTTCTTTGGCTGGATCTATACCGAAGACTAGAATTGAGCGAATGTTGCTGGAAAGCGGATTGCGCCATTTGATGGTGCCTATTCGTACCGCTGTAACTGTGTCTACTCCTTGGTAGCCGAGGGCCTGATACATGCGCTGCCGAGGGAAGCTAATTGGTGAAAAAAAGGTTTGCAGACGTGGATGCGCCAGTACGAGGTCGGCGTTAAGTAGTTGGTGCGGTCGAGTAGAGCTAACGTAGAGCGATTCCAAAAAGCCAAGTTGCATGAAAATTAGTACGCAGGCAAAGGTTATGCCGGCAATTGCCGTAATAAACCGCGGTTTTTCACGTGTAAGTTGCAGCCATGCTAGGGAATTTTTGACTTTCATGGGGGCTCAGCATTCCTTGATTTAGCCCTTTTCTAGGGGGATGGCAATTTCTACTTGGAGGTTGGTTAGATTCTGCACTTGCTTGTTTTCGTCTCGCTCAATTTCGATTTTTACTTCTACCACGCGATTATCGCTGCTGGCATTCGGCTCTTGAGCATACACGCGCTGCTTTAGCACTTGCCAGCCGATGCGCTCAACTGTGCCGTGGAGAGTTCCTTTGAAGGCGTCACCACTAATGATGGCGCGTTGCCCTTTAGTTATTTTGCTAATATCACTTTGATGTATCTCGGCAATCGCGCACATCTTGTCGGTAAAGGCAATTTGAGCTATTCCTTTGTCTGAAATGCTTTCACCTTCGTGGATATTTACTTTAAGGACTCGACCGCTTTTCGGAGCGCGAATTGTTGCTAGCTCAAGGTCTATTTCTTTTCTTTTGAGCAAGGCTCTTGCTTCTTCCAGTTCCGCTTGGGCAACATCTACATCAACAGGACGCACTTCAGCTATCTTCGCCAGAAGAGCATTGGCCTCTGCTATTTTTGCCCTTAGTGTGCTTTGTAGTCTTTCCTTTTCTGTCACGGCTTCAGACAATAGAGCTGAGCTTGCTGCGGCTGCACTGCTTTTGCTTTCGGCCTGTGAGGTGCTTATTGCGCCAGCTTTAGCCAGTGAAGAATAGCGCTGCGCTTCGTTTTCATTAAATTGAGCCTCGGCTCTGTGCTTTAAGATTAAGGCTTCTTGTGCTTTTACTTTATTTTGTAGTTCAGCATTGAGATTTTCTACTGCTGCTTTCTGAGCGTTGATTTCACCCAGCTTCGCTCCGGCCTGCACCTTTTGCAATTTTGACTGGGCGACGCAAACTGCTAGCTGAGCCTGTTTTACCTCTGCGCCTAATCTTTGATCTGCGTCTAGTTTACAGAGCACTTGACCGCTCTTTACCCAGTCGCCCTGTTTGATAAATACCTTGGTTACGCGTTCATCTTTAAGAAATGCCGGTACTGTAATCGTCGCTACTTCGCCAGCTGGTTCTAGGCGGCCGCTTGCTGTGACCGCAGTTTGGCCCGTGCCAGATTGGCCTACTGCAATGGCGCTATTGGAGTTTTCTTGGCCTGTTGGAGTAGCTGCCTTCGATAGAGAAGAAAACAGAGCTGCAGCCTCGGACAAATTAAAGCAGCAGCCCGTGCCGATTAGCAGCAGCCCTCCGGCACCTAGTGTGAAAATAATGGAGAGAACCTTCTTCTTGCTCAAGGCTGAGAAACTAGACATGATTTTTTTCCTATTTTTTTCTGTGAGTTTGTCGAGTTTGAGATTGGCTGCTTCTTATTAGGCTAGCCAATAAAAGACTGTGTTTCTTAAGGGAGATTTCTATGCTTCCTAATGGCATTTCAATGGTTAAGCCGCTTAGATAGACTGCTACGAAGCTTGCCAATGCTGAGTCGTCAATTTGTAGGTACTGATTGAGGAAGTCTTGATAGCGCTTGCAGCTGCGACTTGCTGCTGCACTGATTGGCAGATTTTCGAAGCCCTTTTGTCTTGCGAATTCAAGCCATAGAATGGCTTGCTTAAGCAGGTAGTCTTGCTCACTGGCCATCAGTTTCATCAGTCTCTCGATGCGTTGTTCGAGCGTACCAGTTTGGCTCAGCCCTGCTGCGAGGAGTAAATCTTGGTCTGCTTGAAAGTCGACGAGCTCTTCGAAAATTGCTTCTTTTTTGGGGAAGTAGTGATACAAAGTGCCGGTTGAGACCCCTAGATGCTTGGCCAAGTCTCTCATGGTGACCGTTGAATAGCCTTTGTCTGCTAAGAATTCAAAGCTTCTTGAGAGCAGCTCATTGCGGTACTTCTGGTGGTCAACAATTTTTGGCATTTCTCAAACCGTTTTGTATATCGAACGTTCGTTATATATTGTCGTCCTCTATGTTGCCACTGTCAAGGGTTGTAAATCGCTTTTAAGTATCGACCTGAAATTGGCGTTTGCCTTCAATCAATGTTTGCTTGAAGAATTCAATTATGCGTTTGATTTCTTGTTCTGAGCCGAGCTGGTGACCGGCTCCGCGCACGACTACAAGTTTATTGGGCACGCCCGCCTTTTGTAATTTTTCTGCTAGCTCTTCGCTTTGGGCAAAAGGAACAAGGTCGTCAATGTCGCCGTGCACAATTAAAAAAGGAGGATCGCTTTTGCTGGCATAAGTAATAGGGCTGGCTTCTGTAGCCAGTTCTGCTTTGTCAGTTGGTAGGCCGCCCAGCAACTTTGCCACTGGTCCATCAGCGCTGTCGTAATCAATTCGTGTTCTTGAACCAGCCTGGCCTTTGACTGAAGTTAAATTAGTCAGACCGCACCAGTCGCAAACTGCTTGAACCTGACTGGCTTTTTCTAGATCAGATTGAGCTGTATCGCCACTGTGGTCTCCGCTTAGGGTGCCAAGAAGGGCGGCTAGATGTCCCCCGGCTGATACTCCCCAAACACCGATGCGATCTGGGTTGTAGCCATAGTCGTGAGCCTTAGCGCGGAGAAAGGCAATGGCTTTTTGACAGTCTTCTAATTGTGCTGGATATTGCGCTTGGCTGCTTAAGCGGTAGTTGAGACTAGCTACAGCAAAACCATTTTGAGCCAGCAGTAAGCCAATATCTTTAGCTTCACTCTTGTCGCCTTGCAGCCAGGCACCACCGTGAATGAAGACGATTAGTGGAATTATGGGATAAGACTTAGTGGGAACGTATAAATCGAGAAGCTGATTTTCTACGGCTGGTTGGGTTTTGTCGTTGATATAAGATATGTCGCGCAAGACTCGTACGCTGCCTGGTCCTTTGCTGTCATTGGTTTTTGTGACAATGGGAATAGCAATAATGCATAGCACTGAAAGACTTATTAAAATTGTGCGGGTGCGCATTTTGAGGTTTCTTTTTCTTAGTCGCGATAGTTTTCTAATTCAATCAAAAGCTCACGCATGGTTTGATGTCTATCTTGCGGGTGTTTCTTTAAGGTTTTCATGATTGTGCGACTGAGTCGGTGTGGCACTTTCACTCCCGGGCAAGCTTCGGCAAGATCTTTGGGCAAATCAGTGACGTGCATGCTCATTGTCTCTGCGGAGTTATTGCCGAGAATTGGCAGCTTGCCTGAAATGGTGTGGTACATCAAGACGCCGAGACAGTAGATGTCTGAACGCGAATCGAGTTTGTTGCCGAGTATTTGCTCTGGGCTCATATAAGCAGGAGTGCCTAAGACCTCACCATCCATGGTCAGTTTTTTCGAGTTCTTGGCCGGTTCGTTGACGTACTTAGCAATGCCGAAATCTACTAGTTTGACGAACTCTGGATTCCAGGCGGTGTGCATTAAAACCACGTTTTCAGGTTTGATATCGCGGTGCAGAATGCCCTTTGAGTGGGCGTGTTCTAGGGCGGAAGCCATTTGCAAGAAGATTGCTACAGCCCTTGCTATGGGGAGCTTGCCGTGGCGCTGTAATATGTCTTTGAGGTTGGTGCCTTCAACGAAGTCCATGACCAGGAAAGGCGTGCGATTTTGTGAGATGCCAAAGTCGTAAACCACCACAATGTTTGGGTGACTCATTGAGCTGGCGGCCTGGGCTTCTCTTTGAAACCGAAGGAAATTGGTCTCATCTTTCTGTACTTCGCCAAACAAGACCTTAACCGCTACGGTTTTCTCCATAACCAGGTGCCTGGCCATGTAAACCACCCCTAGGGCGCCGCGGCCAACTTCGCTGATTATTTCGTATCGGTCAGCCAGTATTGCACCGACTAGAGAGCTATTCGGCAAATTGTCCTCCGCGAAAGGCTCACACAGGGGTAAGATAGCTCAATGGAAATACTCATGACATAGTAATCGACCAAAGACCTAAATATTAAACCCTCTAGAGGATAAGTTAAATATGAGCTTACCAAAACGGAACCAAGATGAGGATAACGAAAGCCATGACATTCCTATTCTCAACCTTGGAAAAACCACGGTATTCAGCACACCTCTAGATACCAATATAGCTAGTGCTCTGGCCTACCTTCCCCTGGGGCCATTGGCTATTCTTGCCGGCTTCTTATTGCTCAACTCACCCTCGGATAGCCCGTCGTTCAGTCGCTATCATGCTATGCAGAGTCTGGTTTTTGGCGGTGCCATGCTTGGTCTATTTATCTTGAACAATATTCTGGCGTCGATACTTCTTGTAGTTCCTTTTATTGGCCCCTTTTTAGCCATGCCTTGCGGCCTTCTGGGGGGCTTGCTGGCTTTGGTCTATATGATCGTCGGCGTTAAGCTCGCCTACGATACCTATAGTGGTAAAACCTATCGCCTGCCTTATCTTGCTAAGCACGTAGATGACTTGTTGGCAAAAACCAAATAGCCGCAAATAGGTCCAGATAGTTTCAGATAGTTTTCGAGAGATTACAGAATAATCTTCAGGCTCTTTTTGAATTGCATATTTAGCTCTGGTTTGAGGTCAGGGTTTACTTTCTGCTCGGTTGTTACCGGTTTCTGACCGAGAACGAGATAGAGTCGGTACTCGCCGCTTTGTTCACCGGCTGCCGGCGAGAGATCTTGATTATCTTTGAATTGCGGGGTCTGGATGTTGCTGTCCCTTTTCTCTGGTGGCCTGCACTGAGGTTGCTGAGCTACTCGCAAAAGTCTCTTGTCAGTCACCCTCATGTCGCCATCGGTGCTCCATTTACCCAGGGAGAAGCCCCACAGGGCTGGGGTCATCTGCTGCTTCTCTTGAGTTTTGAGGCGATATTGACCGAAGACCAGGGTACCTTTTGCTTTATCTCCAGCGGTCAGACTTATGGTGTTGAATGCGTTGTCAGCCTTGTCAAAGTTTATGGCCGACAGTGGTACTCTGACAAAGCGCCATTGCCGCAATTTGCTCAGTGGCACCCCTGCTGCCCGAGCGGCTTCGTAGACGATGGCTGACTCTGAGGGCTCTTTTACTTCCTTGTCGACGGCAGGGATAAGCAGCTCTGGCTTTTCTTCTATTGGAACGCCGTTAACCTTGACTGTGCTGCTGGCGAGCTCGTCATTGCCGTCAATTATAATGGCTGCCCAGTTTTGCTTCTGGGGCCGGCGATTGGGGAAGTTCTGGGCGATTGGCTGGGGAATTCTAAATCGTCTCTCAATTGTTTGACCGGGGGCTAATTGGCAATACCATTCTGGCGGTAAGGCGTATTGCTCTTTTAAGTGGAGGAAACTGAAACTGATCAAAAAGGCCAGGGCGAGAATGATGTATGAGAAATAGTCACCGGGTAAAAGTTTTCCGCCCACGCGCTTGGCTTCGGCCGCTCGACAGCAGGCCGTTAGCCATACGGCAAAACTCAGTGATAGGGCCAGGTTGACTGCGATAGTAGCTGCTTCTATGCTGCCCAAGGGCTTAACTAGAAGGGGAGCCAGTTCTATGCGATTAATCACGACAAATAGCATGGCCAGAACGCCACTAGCACCAAGGGCGCGGGAATGCCAGGTGTGTTCTAAATGGTCTAGGCCGATTATGGTTAGCACCATAACCCATGCCATGGCAGGGAAGGCGTAGCGGCTTTGTGCTTCAAAGATGACAAAGACCAAGCTCGATGCCACCATTAGTAGTGACGAAATTTTGATTAAGTCATTGCCACATAACTGCCTAATATTTGTGCGTAGAATTCTTTCAGTGACGATTAGATAGACGGCGCCTAAGCCTCCGCCCAATAGCAGCAATTGGTGTATCAATATTTGAGCCGGTTTGGCTAGGCCGAGACTGCTGTAGTAGAAGTCGTTCCAGCCGTTGCGAAAGAGTCGTTCAATTTTACGGGCGAAGAGGGCACTTAGTTCAAGTGGATTGTTTCTAAACGCATTGGCAATAGTGATGTTTGGTTTGTCGTGCTCTACTAAGTTTACGAACTCGGTCTTAGGAAATGGTGCCCAGCCATCGACGTCACGATCAAGCCCAATTGCCGTATTGAAACCGGGCATTCTTTCTGGCAAAACTGTTCTGTGTTGCATTGTTGCTTGGGTGAACATTAGCCATGGTGTGATGGTGATGAAGGCGCCAGTGGCAAAGACACCAACCAGTGTCATTGCTCGATGTTTCGGGCGCAGATTCAACAGAGTGAGGGCAAGAATGAGCATGGCCACAGGTGCCATTACTGCTTTAGTGTGTGTAAGCAAGATTAATGACATGCCTGCGGCAAAGGCTTTAAGCAAGTCTTTTACTGAGAGAGCTCTGGGTTCAACTGCTTTACCCCGTGGCAGTAAGGAGGAGAGCAGCAGAACAAAAATGAGTGACATTGTTGCTGCCAGAGGCTCACTCATGAAGCGTGAGGCGCCAATCACCTGGCCGGGATAAAGGCCCCAGGCCAATCCACCTGCACAGCAAAGGGTGCGAGAAAAGCCGAGGCGGCGGCCGATGCGAAAAATCAGGAGCGAGTTCAGTCCGGCCAGTAAGCATTGACCTACTAATACTGAGGAATAGGCACTTTCTGGGCCAGCGTTAATAAAACTGCCGATTTTAACTAGTAAAGCGGCAAAACTAGGCATGATCATGCCGTCCAGCAGCAGTGAGTATCCCATTTCGCAGTCGTGCGGACTAATATAGTGGCCGCGGCTGATATCGGCCAGCCAGGACGACAAGAGTTTGCCTGAGAGTACGTAGTGAGCAGAGTCCCAGATTATGCTGCGGGTAAAGTCGGGCAATTCGAACGTGTTATATAGGGCAGCCAGTATCGGCAACAAAAAGACGAGCAACTGAGTGATAACACTCTTAATTTTCAATTTGAATCCTTGCAAGCATGGTCTGGGAAAGTATGGCCTAGAAACAAATGGTCTGGGGCCATAGCTGAGACTGCGACATGTCTTTGAGACTTGGCAATGCTAGCTAGTTCGCCTTGCCAGGTCAAGAACGGTCAATAGAGCATTAAGTAATTTCGTAGCATGGCAAGTTCGGGTATATTGGGCTAAGTATTAGTGATTCGAGGCTGAGTATGGAAAGAGTTACCAAATTGTTCGAGAACAACAAGGTGAAGATACTGGCCGGAGATCTCACCGCCGGTGACTGGGAATTCAAGATGGGTGTGCTTTGGGGTGGTTTTGACCAGGTCAACCTTGCCACTGATTTGAAAGCAATGCAAATTCAGACTGAAGAATCGGCCAAGAATCTAGCTCAGACCTTGGGTTGGGCAGTTGTTGGCAATATAGTCTTCGGGCCCCTGGGTCTAATCGCCGGTTTGGCCATGGGTGGCAATCGCAAACAAGTCTGCGCCATGTGCGAGTTAAAAGATGGCCGTAAGTTTCTGGCCATAATGGACTCGAAAATCTATCAGCAGATGATGGCTTTGACTATGACTAAGAGCACTTAGCAATTATTAAAGTTAAGAAGGCCATTGGCGCGGCATTATTCATAGGTGAATGTGATCTCACCCAGAATGCGATTATCCGTGCCTAAATTCTTTTAGAATAGTGGCTTAGCGTTTGACTTATGCTCATCATCTGGAGTTAATCCTGAATAAACCAGCCATAGAAGAAGGCGGCAAGCTTCATCTCGCCCGTATCGCCGCAGTTGGAACCGCCGTTCCTAGCAAATTGCTCACCAATGCCGATCTAGAAAAGATGGTAGAGACTAGTGATCAATGGATAGTTGAGCGCACCGGCATTAAGCAGCGACATATAGTTGATAAGGGTGTAACTTGTTCTGACTTGGCTGCTGAAGCGGCCAAGAAGGCCCTTGCCGCAGCTGGCGTTGATGCCAGTGAAGTGGACTTGATTATTGTTGGCACGGTTACACCTGACATGATGTTGCCGGCCACAGCTTGCCTGGTGCAAGACAAAATTGGTGCTAAAAACGCCTGGGGCTTTGATCTCTCTATTGCCTGTTCTGGTTTTCTTTATGCCATGCAAGTTGGTGTGCAGTTCGTTGCTACCGGCGCCCATAAGAATGTTTTGGCCATTGGCATGGATGTGATGTCATCAATCATTGACTATACCGACAGGCAAACTTGTATCATCTTCGGAGATGGTGGTGGTGCTGCGTTGATACAGCCATCTGCCTCGAAAGAAGACGGTTATTTCATTGATTTCTTGCACGAGGTTGATGGCTCTGGTGGTGACTATCTTTGTATGCCTGGTGGAGGCAGCCAATTCCCAGCTTCCGCGCAGACTGTTGCCGACAAAATGCACTTTGTCAAACAAGACGGACCGGTGGTCTTCAAGTTTGCTTCAAAGCGTATGCCTGAGCTCTGTGCTCGTTTGCTCGCTCGCAATGGCTTGACCGGAGCTGATATAGATCTGTTCATCCCACACCAGGCTAATTTGCGCATTATCAAAGCGGCAGTAGATCGACTTGATATATCAATGGACAAAGTCGTAGTAAACATTGACGAGTACGGTAATACCACTGCTGGTACCTTACCCCTAGCAATCGGCACAGCCTTAGACCAAGGGCGCTTGAAGAAAGGCGATCTCGTCTTGTTTGCAGCCATGGGGGCAGGGCTCAGTGCTGGTGCTTGCCTGATGCGTTGGGGATACTAGTGGTTGATGTCTCTAATCTTGTTTCTATTTAGATATTAGCGGCGGTTTTTTTTGCGCGAAGCTTTGTTATCCGCAATATCTCCTCAGTTTCAAATGGTTTTTTCACCCAGTCGACGAGTTCTGGATGATGCACGCGACCGATATTGGCTTCTGCACCGCTAAGTACGATAACTGGTATTGATTGTGCTGCGAACTCTTCATGGATCCAATTGACAAAGTCTAGGCCGTTACCATCAGGTAGGTTTATATCGGCAAAGATTATATCGGGGCGCTTGTCCTCCGCTAGAGTGTGAGCTTCAGCGATGTTGGCAGCACGGACGCAGTGATAACCAGCGCGAGTAATTAGTGTCTTGAGGATTAGCGCAATTGAGTCGCTGTCTTCCATCAGTAGCACCAGAGCGGGTTCTTCTTTTTTTGCATCTTCTTCTTTGTAGGCTTCTTGCGCGCAGGTAGGTTGAGTGGCGGGAGTCGTTCCCTGTTCGTCGATTTTTTCGAGGGCGGGCAATTCGAACCAGAAAGTAGCCCCTTCACCGGGCTTGCTTTCCGCTCCAATATTTCCGCCGAGCTTTTCTATCAACGCTTTTGAAATCGCTAGACCCAAGCCTGAGCCAGTGTTGAATTCGTTTTCAACACAGCTCAATTGCTGGAAAAGACCGAATAGCCCCTGCATGTTTTCTTCTGCAATGCCCGGACCTTGATCACGAACACTGATTTTGACATTGGGGCCGTTGTTAGTACTACTGACATGAACGGTTCTGCCTCGTGGAGTATATTTCAAAGCGTTGGAAATCAAGTTGGTAAGCACCTGCATCAGCCGATCACGGTCGCCGATGATATCGCGGTCTTGCGATTCTAAGTTACAGGAGACAGTTACACCTCGTTCCTCGGCAAAGGCTCTAAGGGAATCAATGGTGCGTTCAATTAACTGACTGGGAGCAATAGTCTCGATTTTCATTTCTAATTTGTTGGCTTCTAGTCTACGGATATCGAGAATGTCGTTGATCAAGCGAATTAAGCGGTCACTGTTGTCTCGGGCGATGCTGACATACTCCATGGTCTCGCTGCCAATTTCTCCGGTCATTCCTCCTTCAATTAAGCCTAGGGCCGCTCTTATTGAAGTAAGTGGTGTCCGCAATTCGTGCGAAACCGTGGAATAGAATTCGCTGACTCGGCGCTCTACTTCCTTTTTTTCTGTGATGTCGTGGGCGATACCGTAAAGGCGATCGCATGCTCCTGATTTGTCTAAAACTGGAAACACTCGAGACCAGATCCAGCGAATTTCATTGTCTTTGGTTTCGATGCGAAATTCGAGGTCGAAGCCCTGGCCATATTGGCCGTCAGAGCCAAGCATCAGCCCCTGCAGCGCTTTTCGAACACGCACTCGGTCGTCTTCAATGATTGGGTTGAAAAATACTTCTTTATTCTGGTAGAGCTGATCGCAGCCCTCCAGCCACAGTTCTTCAAAGGCTGGGCTGGCGTAAATAAACTCATCTGTGCTGGCCGAGATAATCCAGAAGACTTCCCGAATATTTTCGGCTAGTTGCCTGAACATCGATTCACTGTCGAGTAAACGTTGTTCGTATTCTCGTCTTGTTTTCTCTGCTGCTTTTAGTTCTGTAATGTCTCGATGTGATCCCGCCATTCTAATGGCCCGGCCTTGGGTATTCCAAATTGCTTGGCCTCGGGCGCATATCCACTTGTAGTCACCACCCTTGGTGCGACAGCGCATTTCTGCTTCGTAAGGCTGTTTTGTGTGAATGTGTTGCTGTACTTTATCCATTACTTCTTGATAGTCGTCGGGATGGCAGAGCAAGCGGAAAGTATCAAAGTGATTTGCTAATTCATTCTCTTCGAATCCTAATTGAGATTTGTAGCGAGGCGAATAAAATACCTCGTTTGTGACAAGATCCCAGTCCCAAATACCGTCGTTTGAGCCCGTGATGGCAACGTAATAGCGCTCTTGGCTCTTTAGATAGGCTTCGTTTGCTTCAATGCGATCGACAAAGTTACCAATTTGATAGCCGATTGATTCAAGAGTCGTGACCAGTTCACTGCTAATTGGTGTGGCACTGGTGGATAGAAGGCTAATCACCCCCCAAATGCGGTTGCCGATACAAATGGGAAAGGCTACGACTGCAGGATAGGTTTTGGTAATGCGCGATGCTGGTTCGCTAAAGCAGGTGTCGTATTGTTCGATGTTTGTATAGACTTTGCCTTTGCCGTTGAACCAAATTGAAGCGGGAAATCCGGTTGACAACGAAAGTGGAACGTTGACAGAGCGAGCAATTAGATAATCATGTTTGTCTGTTTCGTTAACAACCTTGTGAACTAGCCGCGACATGCGATTGGCTCGCTCATCGATGCGCCAGACTATGCCAATTTCAAATGATAGTAAAGTACAAAGAGTGGTGCAGATTTGTTCCAGGGCGTCAACTATAGCCGCTGCTCCTACTAGCACTTTGGTAATCTCAAACTGGGCATTGGCCTGGTTTTGCTTCAGCCAACTAGCCGTGATGTCGCGAATGAAGAAATGATATTCTTCTGCGCTGGTTCGACTATTCAGCGAGATATTGGCATCGATTACTACATGCCGCAGATTGCCGTCAGCAGTTTTAAACACTGCGGCAAATTCTTTGAGAATGCCTGCCTGCTTTAGCTGCAACAGAGCTTCTTCGCTCAGTTCTGGGCTAGAAAAAAGTCGCGCCAGATTTTGTTCGCTGTTAACTTCTTTTTCTAGTAGTAGTTCTCGTCCAGCTTGATTGGCTTTCAGTATGGCTCCGCTACTGTCTGTTTGTAGCAGAGCGATGGGAGCATTTTCAAGAAAGTCTAGGGGCTGAGAAGTATCAATCACTTATGGCTACTCGCAAATTTTCGCCGGTTGGTGACCATTGCTCTAACAAACGCTGGATTTGGCTTGGAAGTTTTATCGGATCAAAGGGTTTAGAAATGACACCGGCAATGGGCAGATGCCGGTATTGATTCATCTCATGAATTTGTACTCGGGCTGTAATCAAGATAATGGGAATGCTGCGCCACTGCTTGCGTTTGTTGATTTCATTAATGGTGCTGACGCCATCCATTTGTGGCATGGAGACATCCATCAATATTAGATCAGGTTGGTGATTCTCAAGAAATTGCAGTGCTGCTAGCCCCGAGTCGGCGGTCTCTACCTGCCAATTACAAAGGCAAGTCAGTGTCTTAGAAACGAGCTTACGCAGGTCAGCATTGTCGTCGACAAGTAATACCCCATAGCTTTTCACGATTGACCCTCTTTTGCCCTAGAGTGTGACTTACTTAAGGCGCAGCTAAGCCCGGTAATAACTATTTGCCCAAAGAACTTTGATTCTTGCGCTTCTAATGTTTTTTGCGGTACTGCCGAAGCAAGGTGCGGCATATCTACGATTAGGCAAGGCTCTTATTTTATGGGGTGAGGTGAAATTGGTGCAGTCTGTGGTAGATCTGGGCACCCTGAAGCAGGTGATAGGAGCGGCACAGATCGGCTTTGATGATCTTGGACCGCTGCAAATAGGCAATTTCAATGGTCTTTTCGTCTTGCGCAAACTTAAGGATATGAGGCTTTGCCAGTGGCTTAGGCTCAATAACCTACTGGCCAACCTGGGTTATTCGGCGGTGTTTGTTGATGAGCTAGAGCGCCTGCAGTTTCTTAGCGCTAGCCTAGACCAGGCCCAGGAGTTCTATCAAGATTTTTCCCAAGACTTTTGGCAAGACCCATTGTTGGATTGCCGTGCCGACAGTGATCATATTTTTTCGCCGATTGGTAGCCCCGAAGGGCGTCAGTCGGCTAGACTGGCTGGTGCTGAAATTCTGGAGGTTTTTGAAGCTACTGAAGTGTCAGAAGCTAGAGAATTTGTCTTACGGCAAAAGCTACTCCAGGCTTTGCAGGGTATTGCTAGACCGGATTCGCTTTCTGCCCCCGTTGCAGCTTCGTTTAATTCGAGCGAAGACAAAACTGAAGACCGAGAGCAAAATCAAGACCAACAGCAAGCTAAGGGGCTCGGTTATGCCACTGTGATGCGTTTTCTTGCCGGTAGCGACTGTGCTCTTTCTCCTGATGCTTTTGAGAAAGCGGCATTAAAGCTAGATCAGCTTGAGCGAATTGAGCTAGTGCCGCTATTAGCTAAACTTCGCGCCAGCCATAGAGTGCCCACAGTTAAAGACTATCAGGGTGCTGCCTGCGAAGTAGATATTGAGGCTTGGTTGGAAGTGCGTCAGGATACGGCGATCGAGGCACTGCCTGAGCCAGAGAGCGGCTTGCGGAAACAGCAAATTGCTGCGACTAGGGCGCAGCAATTAATTGATAGTGTGCAGTATCTAATGTTAGTGCCAGTGCCTGAAACCGACCTCGTGCCCGCGTTCTTTCATATGGGCGGCGTTAACGACATGCCGCCGGCTCATGTTCATTTGGCTCTATTGCGGCGGTGGGCGGAGAGATATGCAGCGAAACCCAAAATATTAGGCCTTGGGCCCGATTCACTTTATTTTTACGTGGCCAAACCGGTTAGTTCCGTTGCGGCCACAAGGTTGGCGATTGAGCATTTTCGCTATTGCCCCGATAGCGTCTTGCAGTCCTTGGGCTCTATTGGTCGTTTGGCAAGTGAAATTAGTAACTGTGACCTTTGGCAGTTCTGGTGGGAATGAACAACTTTCTGGCAGTGCCAAACTATGACTTGGGCATGGCCTTTTGATAGTTCTGGAAAGTAGCCTCGATTTTCTTTTTTAGCTCTTTGTCGAACGAAGCTGCCCGTCTTAGCTTTTGGAAGCTAAGCTTAAGCTCTTCGGCAATTGCTTGGTCTAGGTCGTCGACTAAATGTGTTTGTTCCATCTGCTTTCTCGCTTTGTCTTTTAAGTGGCCGCCCGCTGTCTTCATTGAAGATAGAGCGGGCAGTGTGAAAAAGCCGTGAAAAATTGCCGAGAGTAGCAAAGCCTAATAGCTAAATTTGCCCAGGGCTACCTTGCCGTGAAAGACCCAATAGACAATCACTGTGTAGCTTAAGACGAACGGTAGCCCGAGAACGGCGATAAATAACATGGTCTTAAGTGTGCCTTGGGACGATGCCGAATTGTAAATACTGAGGCTAAGATTCGGGTCTATGCTGGAAACAATAAGATTGGGGAAAATTGCAATACCGAATAGGGCCGCCAGTGCGCCTATCGTGGCAATTGAAGAAAGGAAGGCATAGCCCGGTTGCTTGAGGAAAATAGTGCGGGGAATGTTGCCGATGGCCAAAATATTGACCAGTACAACAGACCAGAGCCAGGGGTAATGCTTAAGGTTGCTGGTGGCGGATGGTATTTGGGTGAGGGTGAAAATTGTGGTGAGCATATAAACCATGACAAAGACGCCATAGGTATGCCAAATATAGTTGTGGATACGCTCTTGTAGTTCGCCCTCGGTTTTAAGATAGAGAAAAATTGAACCATGCATGGCACAGGTAGCAACAGCTAAGAGGCCTGTAATAACGGGGTAAAACTCGAGCACTGACATTTTTTCTTTATGCAGCTCAAGCTGACCGTCGATGGGCAAGCCCAGAAAGAGCTGGCCGACTATGTAGCCAAATAAGAAAGAAGCACTAAGACTGGAGAGAAAGAAGCAAGCATCCCAGAATTGACGCCAGAACTTAGAGGGGTGTTTGCTGCGAAATTCAATCGAGACAGCCCTGAAAATCAAGGCACAAAGAATGATCATCAAATTTGTATAGAAGCTGGAAAAAGCCAGAGCGTATACGTCAGGAAAAGCGGCGAAAAGAGCGCCAGCAAACGTAACTAACCAGACTTCGTTGCCGTCCCACAGTGGGCCTATGGAGTTGATGATTAAGCGGCGCTCTTCATCGGTTTTGGCAATTGGGTGCAAGATGCCGACGCCGAGGTCGAAGCCATCAAGAATGCCGTATCCAGTGAGCAAAATGCCAAGCAAAATAAACCAAATGAAATTTAAAGAGTAGTCCATTATGGTTTGTCCTCTTCTTTGTCTTGTTTGTTCTGTTCGTTTACTTTCTTGTTTTCTTCAGTCGGGGCCGGTCCGCGCCAGGTCTCCGAAAGCGAAGCGGGCCCCCGTTGCAAAAGATTGCCAACTGTGGCCATGAATTGACTCACACCTTTTTTTGCCCCGGGGGCAAGCTTTTCGTCTTCCTTAACTATGTCAGCTACTACTGGCGGTCCAGCTTGAATGCGGGTATTCATAACCATTACCCAAACCACAAAGAGGAAGCTATAGAGTATGCCGAACATGATCATAGAACTGAGTACTTGCTCTGCTGTCACTGAATGCGACACACCGTCTTTAGTTCTAAGCAGGCCGTAAACTACCCAGGGTTGCCTACCTACCTCGGCCGCTATCCAGCCTGCTTCGTTGGCTGTATAAGCGCCTAATACCCCAAACACGTAAAGCCACATGAGCCAGCGTTGCTGAAAGAGAAGATTGAATTTCATTAGTACTAAACCGAGCAGAGATAGGCCAATGAAGGCCATTCCCAGTGCAATCATCAAATGATAGGTTTGAAACGGTATAAAGACTGGCGGCCTGTCTTCTTTGGGGAATTTGTCGAGGCCAGTGACTGGTTGGGTAAAATTGCCATGCACTAGCATGCTCAGCATGCCAGGTATGGCCAGGCCGAATTTCACTTTCTTTTCTTTGTCATCGGGCCAACCAAAGGCATAAAGTGGTGTGCCACCACTACCGGTTTCATAGTGGCCTTCGAAGGCTGCTAGTTTAGCTGGCTGGTTGTCGGCCACCGCGTCGGCTTGGAAGTGACCAGAACCGAGCATGGCAAGGCTGCTTACGGCGGCATAAACGAGTGATATTTCGATCGTTTTTTTGGCGAAGGCAGTGTGTTGTTTTTTCAGTATGTAGAAGGCGCCAATACTGAGGGCGAAGAATGCGCCCAGAATAAAACAACCCAACCAAACGTGCAGCATACGGTGCACCATTGATGGATTGAAACACATGGCCCAGAAGTCGGTTACTTCTGCTCGCCAGAAGCCATTGGCCGACTTAACTATGTGATAACCAGCTGGAGTTTGCTGCCAGGAGTTG
>JBIPOV010000142.1:0-7397 GCA_044378815.1 Obscuribacteraceae bacterium (SeqCode)
AACGTACTTCTTTGCCGTTCTTGTCATTGCCCATGACCACAACATGAATATGATGATGAGCCGTATTGTTGTGCTCAACAGCTATCCACTTAAGATCCAAGCCCTTCTCGCATGACAGCTTGTGCATGACCTCACGGGTAAACTGCCGCTTGTCGCCCGGATTAATCTCTGGCGCCAACGTCAGCTTATGCACAACAACCTTGCTATCCCACTGCTCCCTTACCGCCCGGCGCAGGGACTTGTCGTCCATCCGGTCTTCGGTCTCATCAAAGAATTCTCGCCCGCCTGGCTCCCGGTCTTCGCCCGGCCGGTGCTTTATGTACTTCAGGTGCGCCAACGCCCGACCGACAGCCACCAGCTTAGGCTGACCACCGGCAACCTTCCTGCTCTGCCGGTCTCTTGCCGATATATAGCTGTGCCTAACAACTATCACGGGCTAGTAACTACCCTCTTCTGCTGCGCTATCAAAGCCTTTTCGTCTTCCTGTATATACCGAGCTTGCTTTTGCTTCGCTATCTTCATGGCTTCGGCAAACAACACATCGGCCTCATCCTGATCCGGAATGGCCATGTACTGAAGCTCATACAAAGTCCCTATTGCCCGGCCCTGCCTAGCCAACATGGCACAGATTCGGTCCACCCCACTTGTTATCGCCTTCACTATTTGGGTCGTGGCATACATCATCGCTTCTGCCATCTTCCCTTCCCTTGGCTGCGCTTTTATCTCCTCGTAGTTATCCAGATACCAGCGAATAGCCTCTCTGGCAACCTCGGTTTTAGTCCGCTCCTGCACGTTCGCCACTGTCGCTAACCTCAGCCGGTCTGATTCGTTCAGCCCCACCTTGATGTCTTGGTACTGTTTCTTCGCCGCCATATCCACCAACCTATCTATTGCCCGTCTATAATATAATATACGTCATCACCGACCTTCGCCATAGATTTTTACTAACTCCACCGACCTAATAAACGCCCATATATTCACTTTCTTTATGCGGCAACCGTCCGCATTGTATCTTGCATTACCGCACGGTCTCTTCGCAAAGCCTCCGCGACCGCCCCGGCAATGCTCCTCTCCCTTCGGTCGCTCCGTACCCGTGGCGCGTCATTGCACATTCCGCGCGCTGCATCCGCGCCATTCATTTTTCAGAAGAGAATGTCACGACTTCCATAAGGGTCGCTTCGCTCCAAGGTTCCTCTCATCAACCTATGCTGGCTTCGCCAGAAGCGTCGTTGCAAACTAGCACGAGGCATCAGCAGCCACCAATTGACGACTAGCGTTAACCGTCAATTTCAGAAGACGACTTCAATGAATTTCAAAAGAGGATTTCAGTGACTTCTGAAATTGTGGTATTGATTCCCGTCCGTCTCTTTAGACGCTTGCCTGTTGAGCCTCTCGCGCGCTGCATCCTCAGCTTCCAATTTCCAGAAGCACCGTTCAATTCCGAAGCGCTAGCGCGCCTATACAACCCACGGCCAGCCGCACCTACCTTACAAAGTGTGGTGGTTCTCCCACCAGTGGGCACTTTTAAGTATTCAAATCTGTCTTATTAGGGTATGATCCGACTAAGAACGTAAACAGAGCTACAATTATGCCAGTTACAAAGAAGCAAATTTCTGAAAAATGGCTTGAGAAGGCAATCGACCAACTCAACAGGCTTTGCTCTGAGGCTAAAGAGTTTGCTGACGACGGCGATGTCCTTCCGACTAACCTTAGCCGTATGTCAGCCATCCAGATTCTTGAAACATTTCAAAAAGCCGATGCCCACAGACCGAAAATGGGCCTGACTGTCAACGCCGAAATTTCTCTCGACTGGGAAAATACCGGCGAACACTTCCACGCATATGTCAAACGTGATGGCTCAGTTCAGTATTTCCGCAACAAGACAGCCGTCAGCGAGCAGAACTTCAGCTCCAATCTGACTGCTGCTGCCGCTGTCGCCTAGTTGTAGTTTTACCTATGCCGTGCGACAAGAAACCAAAGCCTGACGAGATTGTTCTGCGAGGCATTTTGCGCAAGCCAGCAGAACTCGACCCGGCAACAGGCAGACCAAATTTGGATGCCCGCGATTTTGTCAGACGCAGAGAGTACATGGGGAACGGTCCCGAGAACGGCATATCAGTTTTCCGCAGGTGCCAATATCCAACAAACCAAGACCTATACAACCGTATTGGCTCAAAAAAGCGCATGGGTACTTCTGAATCCACGATTTCTGCAATAACCGCTCTGGATATGCACCATCTGGTTGATGAAAAGGACACAAGTCACCTTTCCCTTCGCTGCTCAGACTGTGATATGGCAACCAGTGGTATCTGCAAGCCAAATACAGGCGCTAGTTTTGACGATTGCCCTTTTTTCTTGCCAACAGATCCGCTAAATTTTCTTAGCTGTTTCAAACAAACTGAAGCTGCTAGCGCTCGGACCCTTGAACCAAAACCAGCTCGTTCGGCGGCTACGCTGGATATAACCACCGACTGAAACCACGCCAAAGCGCGACGAAATAGCCAGCAGGGCGGCGGGTGGGTAGGTGCTGGCGAGGCACGAGCCAGCTCAAAGAATTGGCGGCAGCCGGGGGTGGGACGGGGGAGATCAGCGGGCAGGCAGCCCGCGCACATTGACACTTGTCAATTTCAGAAGAGGATTTCAGTTTCGTCAGAAGACGATTTCAGTGGCTGCTGAAATTGGAGGTACGACCTCTCCGCCGTCTCTTTGGACGCTTGCCAGTTGCGCCTCTCTGCCTGCTCGCCGCTCTCCTTGCGTCCGAAAACGGTGTACGAATCACTGCCGCCGTCCGAAATGCACTTCCCATACTTTCGGACACTATCTGAGCCTATGACCGAAACCCTCCCCTTTCGTACTCACAAGGTTTACGAGCCATCGTCGGTCACTGAAATCCTCTTCTGCAAAAAAGGTTGTTACTGAAATTGTCTTCTGAAAAATCAGCTCAATATTTTCAATAGACGAATTCAGTATGCCCTTATATGGCAATCGTCATTGAACTGCTCTTCTGAAATTGACACGCGCCGCCGCACGATAGTACGACAGTTGGCCGAATTCCTGAAGACCTTAACTACAAATGCCTTGCCCGAATAGGCGGTCACTACCCCTCTTAAGGGGTTAGGGGGCTTCGCCCAAGGTCATAATTTCCTCTTGTTTTTTCAATAGTCAACGTCTCAAATTTCAGAAGTCATGTCACAACTTCTCTACCACAAGAAGTCTCTACCCAATAATTGGCACTCAACCAGTGCGAATTGTTTTGCCCTTAACTTAGAACACTGCCAAACATTTGACTGAGCCTGCCAAAAAACGGCCTCAGTAATTTGCCTCTTGCCGCTGGCTTAATGCTTGCTACTTCTTCAACCGGTTCCGGCTCTGCTTCTTTCATCGGCTCTGGCTCTTGCTCGCCCTCTAGGTCTGGAGACTTGTCCCAAAGCAAATACGCCGCTGTCGTTGGCATAGCCTCTAGCTCTCGATCTTCCGATTCCTCTGTATCTATTTCTAAAGGCTGACCCCAAATCTCATCGATCATTTCGGTATAAGATTTAGCTTGCTCTCCCTCTAGATCTGGAGACTTGCCCCAATGCCTTTGTCTAATCTCTCTGCTATGCCAATTGTCTTTTTCTTCCATCTCTAACTTCTCTAGTAACTCTGGCTTGACGGCTAAAGCATCTTTCAATTCTGCTATTTGCTTTTGCAGCTCTCGATACAGCTGCTCCCCTGTCAGTTCTTGCTTCTCTCTCTGCCTTTGTGACGCCTGGACTTCGCTTCTCAACCACTCTAAATCACGCTGTATTTCTTCAAACCTATCTGGCCTATCTGGCCTTTCTGGGCGATCTGGCTCTTTTCTCTCTTCTGCCAACGCATTGACCAATAGTTGCCTCGTTACAAATCTATTGCCTACATGCTCTTTCGGCTTCTGCTCTTTCAGCTTTGCCTTCGTCTCCGCCCTTACCTCTCCTATTTCTCTTCTCAACTCTTCTATCTGTCTCTTTATCTCTTCCAACAGCTGCTCTTCTGCACCTTCGAGATGCAAAGCTGTTCTTTCGTTCCTTTTCGCTCTTTCTACTACTAAAACATCGTTTCTCAATCCTACGATCTGCTCTTCGATCTCGTAAAACCACTCTGGCTTACCCTTCAGATCTGCCATCGCCTTAGCCAACAGCTGCCTCGTTACCCACGGGATATTGCTATGCTCTGCCTTCGCTATTCTCACAATCCTGTTGTATACGCTCTCCGGCAATAACACTGTCCGCTCTTGTTTCGTTGCCATACTTAAACCTCTTGAGAATTAGTCAAGATATATGGCCTCCTCTCAATACCGTCAATAAACATTCCTTTCACTTTACTGCCCACAACCCGCCCGCTGACTCCACTTCCCGCCCCCTCACTAGCTATCCGTAACTGCCTTTCACTGTTCGCCAGCGCTTTATATATCTTCAGCGTATCGAAGCAACGCAATTCTCATATCCAGCACTGTCTCAGCCAAAGCCAAAGAATAGGCACAGATATGACTGTAGGCGCAGACAACTCTGCCTGCGCCTAAGAGCTAATCAGCCATTGCTAAACTGGCAGTGGCAGTATGGTCGGGAGGATCTTGGTGCCGTGTGCTTTGTTGTACTGCGAGACCTGGAAGAATACTTGCATGTAATCAGCCCAGGTAGAATCTTCTTCTGCTTGATTGCCACTGTTCACTGCTGCGTGAAATTTTGCGCGGGCTTGATCCAACTTGTTCTGCATCTCTTCCATCTGCCTGCCCTCTTCTGGTGCTAACGCCAATCTCAAAGGGCATATCGAGCACGCAAAAAGGGGTCCGCAGGACCGAGCGTAGCGAGGCTCGCCCCTTGGTGCGTGCGCAGATCTGCCCTAGTTTCGGCAGTTAGCTCCAGGAGGCAGCGCAGAAAAGAGCTGAACAAACAAGAAGTTCAAGAACAAAAAACAGCTGTCAAAACAGTCCACAAAACATGCAAAGAGAAATTACTCGGCAATGCACAAGCAGGTACTGGCCACGGCCAGTATGCCCAAATAAAGCACTAGGATAACTACATAACTAACGCCCTATACCTGAACAGTTAGCATTGGCTGTTATTGCAATAGGCGACTTTGTTTGTTGTCATTCAAGGCGATAGCAATAGAAATCTGCCGGGTACATTACTTTGGTCAATACTCGACAATCTGCACAAGCCCCGAGCTGCTCGCCTCACTCAAGCTCTCGGGGCTTGCTGTTGTAGAAATTTTCTAACACCAGTTACGCCATTTAGGGCATACAGAATCTGTGGCTCCAGAATCAATATGTCAAAACTTCAAAAACTTCAGCTCGTTCTACTGCTCTCCCTAACCGCTTCTTTCAGCTGGTCTCTTTTCAGCTTGCCTTCCCAGGCTGTCCCTAGCCTGCTCTGCATACCGAAAACCACGGCCGCCGATCCTTCTGTAGTAACTGCAAACGGAAAACTAGATCAAACCACCCCTCGAAGAATCCGGGTCTATTACGTCAACGGCCACCGCGAGTGGGAAGCTAAAGCCCTGGTCGTTAATGATCAGGTCAAAGCAATAATATTCAGGGGCTGCCAAAGGCCTATTACCAAAAGCAGAATCGACATCAATGGCTTTGGTACTGGAATAGATTTTCGTGACATGCCCTGGCAGTTCCACGGCTTTTTGGAGCCATAAGAAGTGAAATAGCAGATAGGCAGTTTGAACCAAGTACAAAAAATTGATTGAACAGTTCCTGACAAGAAAGAACCCCCAAGAACAAGCTTGCCGCATGCTCTCGGGGGTTTCTCTTTATCGTACCAGATTCCTGCAATGATACTCCGTTGTCATTAATACTGGTAGCTGCCTTCACCTATTTTCGTGGCACCTCTTCTAGGGTGGCAGGGTGCCCACCAAGCCGGAAATCAGCACCATTCTTGCTAAGGTGACAGAATTAGAGGACGTATCAGCATAGCCATTAAAGGAAAATACCTCTTGAACAAGTCAGACCTAATCGACCTATTAGCAGCAGAAAACCACTCCACTAAAAAAGACGCTGAGCATTTTCTCAACTCCTTCATCTCTGCTGTTGTCTCTGAAGTAGCTCGCGGCGAGAAAATTACTCTGGTTGGCTTTGGTACTTTCGATGCCGCCGAGCGCAAGGCCCGCACCGGCAGAAACCCTAAAACAGGTGAGCCTTTGGTTATTCCAGCTAAGCGCGTAGCTCGCTTTAAAGTCGGCAAAGAGTTCTCTGAAGCCGTCAACAAAAAACGCAAAAAATCATAGATGACTTACCCATGCCTCTCTTCTGAGTAATGAACGTAGGCGCGCGAATCTAAGTCAGCAAAATCAAGGTTTAGTGCATCGCAAACATGCCTAATGTCTGCCAATAAATCAGCAATTCCATCTTCTGGGCACTGCTGCCAATCTGCTCGGCTTGAATGATCATAGTATCCTGCGGCTCTGCCGTGTGTCGGTTTCCCTCGCAAGGCAGCCAAGGCCCTAGCTGCCCGTCTCTTGTTCTCGTATTTCATCTCGTTCTCCTTACTCAAAGCCCTATTTACGCCGGTCCGCCAGCGCGGACCGGCATTTTTTTTGCAACTTAAAAGTAGCCACCGGGCGCGAGCCAGGTGGCTACTGATTTGATTGCCTAAACTAAAACCACAAATGACTATAGTTTTCTCTCAAAGAATATAAGCTTGATGCTGTCACGATCACGTGATCAATCACCTGAACGCCAAGCAGCTCGCCGCCTGCTATCAACCGCTTTGTTGTCTCGATGTCTTCCTTGCTGGCGTCCTCAATCCCTGATGGGTGATTGTGTGCCACGATAATTGCATGTGAATTATTCAACAGTGCCGCTTTGAAAACTTCGCGAGAATGAACCAACGACGCTGATAATGTGCCGTGCGATACCTCATGAAAGCCCGTCACCCTCAGCTTACAATCAAGGTGAAAAGCAATGAAATATTCTTCTGAACTGTGCCGCAACGGCTCAACAAACTGACCAATGCTATCAGCTGAAGTAATGACAATTGGCTCCGGCCCTGACTCTCTAATCAGTGCCAGTTTCATTTGAGGAACAATGTACCTTAAGTGGTTCTTGAGCATTCGACTGCTCACTTTCTTACTCTTCGCCTTGCTCTGTGCCTTCGGCTTTGTGCGGCGATCTCTAATTACTGCCTGACTTGCTCCCCCGCTCGTGCTCTCACTCATCAACACGCTGTCTACATTGCTATTCATTGCCCTTTTCCTCATTGCTTTATTGGCTTCTTTTCGGCCTGTTTTCGGCCTGTTTTTCGCATACTTTTCTGCCTTGACTAAATCGAGTGCGCAGCGCACCCCATGCGGCAATGCCAGTAAAATCCCGCCCCTGGGGCCTCAAGTCCTGTCTGCCGTAGGCACCCGCAGGGCTTGGACATGGACTTGGG
>JBIPOV010000090.1:0-24311 GCA_044378815.1 Obscuribacteraceae bacterium (SeqCode)
GAAGGAGCAGAAACAAGAGCCGTAGTATCGGGAATAAACTCGGCCATGCCAACACTAAGTTACAGCAGCGAGTTTAGGAGAAATTACAGTGACTCCAGACATGTAAGGCTGCAAAACAGTCGGAATTCTAACCGAACCATCCGGCTGTTGATAATTTTCAAGAATGGCTGCCATAGCGCGTCCTATTGCCAAGCCTGAGCCATTGATTGTATGCAAAAAGCGCGCTTTGCCACCATCTTTGGGCTTATAGCGCAGATTGGCGCGACGAGCCTGGAAATCGCCAAAGACTGAGCAAGAGCTTATTTCGCGATACTTGTCTTGGGCTGGGAACCACACTTCAAGGTCATAGCACTTAGATGCACAGAAGCCCATATCCCCACTACAAAGCAAGACGCGACGGTAAGGTAATTCTAGTGCCTCTAAAATCAGCTCCGCATCACGAGTGAGCTTTTCATGCTCTTCTGCGCTGGTTTCAGGAGTACAGAATTTGACCAATTCGACCTTATTAAATTGATGCTGGCGAATGTAGCCGCGAGTATCTTTACCCGCGCTACCAGCCTCACGTCTGAAATTGGGTGTATAGGCACAATGATAAATAGGCAGAGCCTCTTCATCAATTACTTCTTCTCTGTATAAATTGGTAATCGGCACTTCAGCCGTGGGCACCAAATAGAGCTCGTCGTCAGCACATTTGTAGAAGTCGTTCTCAAATTTTGGCAATTGCCCGGTGCCAACTAAGCAATCGCGATTGACTAAAATAGGGGGAAAGACTTCGCCATAGCCGCGAGCAGAGTGGCTGTCGAGCATAAAATTCATCAAAGCGCGCTCAAGCTTGGCGCCCCAATTCATCAGAACAGTAAAGCGTGATTCGGCAATCTTTACGCCACGCTCAAAATCGAAAACGCCAAGTTCAGCACCTAATTCATAGTGATGCTTAGGATCTTTGATACTAGGAATGGTGCCCCAAGTACTTTCAATTTTATTATCGTGTTCGTCCTTGCCGTCCGGCACTTCGCTGGCAGGCAGATTAGGAATTGAGAGTGAAAGATTGTGTCGCTGGGCCTCAAATTCGCGTTTCTCTTCTTCGACTTCGCCCTGCCGTTTTTTTATATCTTTGGTCTCACCCTTAAATGCTTCTTTTTGCTCAGCAGATAGTTTGCCTGACTTAAAGAGTTCTGAAATTTCATTGCTGCGACAGTTGAGTGCTTCCCACTCGCCTTGAACTTTGCGCAACTTTTGATCAATTTCTACTAGTTCCTTAATTGAGTAATCTCCGTGGCGTCTAGCCAGGGCAGCTTCAACAAGGTCTGGATTTTCTCTGACAAATTTTAGATCTAGCATTTTTGAACTTCTTTGTGAGCTTGAGCGTTTATAGATTAAGGAGCAAATTATAGCTTTTGCAGGGGGTAATGCGATGGACCTGACAGCTAATACTAAGAAGTGGAGACAAACTCTAGGTAACCTTGGTGAACAAATTGCTGGCGACTATCTGCTTGAAATGGGCTTTGAGCTGTGGGCTCGCAATTTCCGGGCACACCGAGTGGGTGAAATTGACCTGATTGCCAGCAAAGACAACCAATCTCTGGTCTTTGCCGAGGTAAAGACCAGGATGGCCGGGCAAGCCCTTGAAGACCATACTGGTCAAATGGCAGTTGACCCTCGCAAACAGCGCAAAATTATCAATACGGCTTTTCATTTCGTCGATCTCAACCGCGGCAAGATTGGCCCGAAGCGAAGAATATTGCAGTTCGATGTAGTACTAGTCGATTATCACCTTAGTCGCAGCCAAATACTCACCCTGCTTGTGGCTGGAGACCTGGCTATGCTGCGGAAACAGGCCAAAGTCTTACATATTGCGGAGGCCTTCGGCCGCTTTCAATGAAAAAGCTCTCACTTAAATAATGTAGCTCAATTCTCGGCCTAATAAAGCCGAGCATATAGTCAAAGCAATATGGCCATATTGGTTTTACTATGGGCTAGACTAGTGCTCTAAAATTGCCAACTAGCCCAGAGTAAAAAACTGCTGTAGCACTTGTTGAGGGATAGAAAATGTCTTTTTGGAAAGAAAAACGGTCGCATCTTGAACAAGCCCAGATGCTGCAAAACACCGCCAGCAATCAAAAAGGTTTGAACAAAAGAGCGGTCGGCCTCTTCCCCCAACCAAAAGATGACAAGCCATGCGCAATCGACCTCTCAAGTCAGGTGAAATTTCACAACTTATTGGTAGCCATTGAAGGTCGTGAAGAAACCTGCGTCATTCGCATGATTTCGCCTAGCCAAAAGGCCAGAGCCGCCGCCCTAGTATTCCGCGGTCGTGTTCTAGCCTGTGTTTATGGACGCGACGATAACGAAACACAACTGCTTGGTCAAGAAGCCTTTAGCCAAGCGAAACTGCAAATGTTATCAAGCGACGTTATTGTCGATACCTACAAAATTGATGACAAAACAGCCATTGCGGCATCTTCAATTTTCCACGGCGAACTCTACGACCCACAGTGCATGATGACCGCCAATGACGTCCTAGAATATTCTCTCGATCATCTGCTTGAGAGCAACGCACCCGGCACCATTATCATCAACGAAGGTGATGGAGCCAAAGCCATTATTTATACTTTCAAGGGTAAAGTACATGGTATTTTCTCGTACAAAGAAGGTTGGCTCGAGCCCTCTATTGAAGGAGCCAAGGCCCTCTTGCACGAAGTATACGGAGCCACTATTTCGGCATCGAAACTAAGACTCTGTAATATTTGGGAATTAAAACCCCTAACATTCTCCCTTACAGGTTTAGAAGAGCAGCTTACAAATGGTAAGCAATATGCCTCTCTTAGCCTCGATTATTCAGAGTTGAGTAAAATAGAACAGAAACACAAAGATAGCCTGAGCAATTCTTTCTCGCACATTGAGCGCGAAGAGGAATGGGCGGCAAAACAAAATCAAGTTCAAAGTCACAGCCCAAGTAAAGGCGGCAATCCATGGAAAAGCGCCCGGGGCAATAAAATAGGCGGAAGCTAAGCACTTAAGATGATCTCAAACCAAATTGAAAGCCCGAACCAATCAATCATGCCGACCTCGGCCACAATCAATGACCAAAATCACCTTTGCCTGGGCGGAATCGATACCAGTAAGCTGGTAGAAGAATTTGGTAGCCCCCTTTGGGTAATGTGCGAAGACTCAATTATGCAGTCAGCAGCAGCGGTAAAGGAAGGCTTAGAGGCTTACCCCCACGCTCTGCCCTGTTACGCTGGCAAAGCTTTTCTCTGCTTAGCGATGGTCAGGCTAATTGACAAAGCCGGTTTCGGCCTTGACGTGGTCTCTGATGGTGAGCTCTATACAGCCCTTCAGGCCAATTTTCCCAGCGAACGCATTTTCTTCCATGGCAATAATAAAAGTGCAAAAGAGCTAGCCATGGCTCTTGAGTCAGGGGTCAAAATTGTAGTTGATAGTCAAAGCGAACTAGAGGCGCTAGTCAACTTGGCCAAAGTGCAGCAAAAAAGCGTCGACATTCTGCTGCGCATTATTCCAGGCATCGAGCTTGATACCCATGACCACATAAAAACTGGCCACGATACCAGCAAATTCGGCATTCCCCTAGACGAGCTAGACAGCGCTATCAAGCTCATTTTAAGCCAATCGCAAGTAAGGCTTATCGGGCTGCATGCCCACATTGGCAGCCAAGCAATGGATCTGGCTCCCTACCTTGAAAGTGTCGATTTATTCGCTGAGCTATATCTCAATATCCAGAAAAAATTCAATCTGACCTTGCCCCACCTCGATGTTGGTGGAGGCCTTGGAATCGCCTACACAGCGGCAGACAAACCACTTTCGATGCAGCATTGGGCGCGAGTTCTTAGCGAGCGAGTCAAGAGCGCCTTTACCAGTCGCAACCTGCCACTACCGGAGCTATCGGTTGAGCCGGGTCGAGCCATTGTCGGCAGCGCTGGGGTGACACTATATAGCACTGGCCACCTCAAGCAGCTCCCCGGCGGTACTAATTATTTAGCCGTCGACGGCGGCATGGCCGACAATCCTAGACCAATAACCTATCAAGCACAATATACTGCGGCTGTGGCTAACCGTATGAAGCCAGAAGCTGAGAGCAAAAACTGGTCTATAGTCGGACGCTATTGTGAGTCTGGGGATATAATCGTAGAGGAAGCTAAACTAGATGCACGCGATGGTGATTTAATCGCTATTTTCGCCACGGGTGCCTATAACTACAGCATGTCCTCCAACTATAACCGCACCGGTAGACCGGCCTGCGTCCTTGTTAAAAACGGCCACGCTGAAGTCATTATTGAGCGAGAGACCTGTAGTGATTTAGTCAGCCACGACCGCATTCCCAGTTGGTTAAAATAGGCTAGTTAGGCTAAACAAAGACTTTGAGGGAAGAGTTAAATGCCTGACTTTAGCAACTTCTTCGATCAAATCGATCTGCTGGTCTGGGGCAAAACCGTGCTGCAGGTGCTCATTATCTGCTACGCAGTGCTTTGGCTCTGGCGCCGAATAGCTGGAACCCATGCTGAAAGACTCGTTAAAGGCATGCTCGTTCTCACCGCCATCAGCTTCGCCTCATGGTGGCTACAACTTACTCTCATCACCTCAATCTTGCATCACATCATTCCGGCAGCAGCACTGGCTCTTGTCATGGTCTTCCAGCCTGAAATTAGACGGGGTCTCGGTTACCTCGGTCGCGTGCAGACCTTCAAATTTGACCTTTCTTTAGCTCATACCGATGCAGCGCGCACGGCTAGCGATATAAAACAGATCATTCAAGCAGTAAAGGAACTTTCGCGAACGAAAACAGGGGCCTTGATTGTCATTGAACCCCCCGAAGGCGAACGTGATTACCTTAGCCCTGGAACCCCTGTCAATGCAGACATTTCAGCGACACTTCTACTCACTCTTTTCTTTCCCAAATCGCCGCTGCATGACGGGGCGGTAGTCATTCGCAAAGCAAAAATTGTGGCTGCCGGGGTGATTTTGCCGATTACTGACAATCCCAAACTCTCATATAAATACGGCACTAGGCATAGAGCGGCCATTGGTCTATCTGAGACCTATGATGGCCTCTGCATTGTCGTCTCAGAAGAAACCGGAGCCATTTCAGCAGCCAGCAGAGGCATGCTGGCGCGCTACAGCAATGCTGAAGACCTATCCGATCCAATTGCCTATCTATATCACCAAGGTAGTAAAAGCAACGACAGCCCTCTCAGCTCCTTCCTTTCACTGTTTGGCCGAGGCAAATCAGACGAATTAGTAGAAGCCAAAAGCAGTGCAGCTGTTACCCTAAGCGACAACGACAACCTTAAAGGCGAAGCCGAACAGAGCAGAGCTTAACTTAGTTCTTCGACGATTTTCCGAGCAGCAGCTATGCGGTCTTGCGCCTTAACAATGGGGCGGCCAACCACAATATAGTCGGCACCACGGGCGATGGCATCACGAGGGGTAACGATGCGGGCTTGATCATTAGCCTCAGCCCAACTGGGTCTAATTCCTGGAGTGATGATAAGAAAATCGTCGCCGCAACTCTCACGGATAGCACTAGCTTCTTGGGCCGAAGCCACGACGCCATCAAGCCTGCTCTTCTGAGCAAGCTGAGCCAAGTAAGGCACCATCTTATCTAAGGGAAGACTAACGTTTAATTCGTCGCTCAATGTTTGCGCCGTCATGCTGGTCAAAATTGTTACTGCTATCAAGGCCGGCTTCGTGGCTGTAGGTTCAACCTTGAGCAGTTCTTGGTAGGCTTCAGCAGTAGCTTTGGCCGCTGCTTCCATCATGGCGCTGCCACCGGTGGCATGTAGATTGAAAATATCAACAGACTGACTAACGGCAGCGCGGCAAGCCTGGGCCACAGTATTTGGGATATCGTGAAACTTAGCATCGAAGAATAGCTTGACGCGATACTCACGCGCCAGAGCAAAGAGAGAAGTGCCGCAAGAGGTGAACAGCTCTAAACCGCACTTAAACACCGCTACTTCATCACGTAACTCTTCGATTAAAGCACGGGCCTCAGCTTCTGATGAAACATCAAGAGCGACGATTAATCTATCTTTGCCGGTCAGCTTTCTTTTCATGATTCTTTGGTATCTTGCGCTCTGCCTATTAATAGAAATTTACATGCAAAACGACCTGGCAATCTAAAACTGCCAAGTCGTTTAACAAATTTGCTCTGCACAACCTTAAGCCTAGGACTAAACCTAATAACTAAGGAGCGATGGCAGCCTTGTCTTTGTCGAGCTTATAACGCTTGACAAAGCGATCTACCCGACCTTCTGTGTCAACGATTTTTTGTTGACCTGTATAGAAGGGATGGCAGGCGCTACAGATTTCAACGCGGATTGCGTTCTTTGTGGAACCCAGTTTGACAGCAGCGCCGCAGACACAAGTCGCGATCACTTCTGAATACTTGGGATGAATTCCTTCCTTCATGATGACACCCTGAATTTTTAGAATAAGGCAAAAGATACCACACCATTGAGAGTCCTTGCCGCTCCTCTCAATATAATCGTAAGGTCCCTTAACAGGAAATAGTTAAAGCCTTCTCTATCTATATTACTGGTTTATCGGCTGAGCGACATCAATGCCGTCGCCAGTAGCTTGCGAGAGCCTCTCTCCTTCAACATTAAGGAAAACTGCTTTTGGAGGGCTGTCATGACTGGCGATTTCGTTGACCGTGCGCTTCAGCTGCTCTAATCTGTGGCTAAAAGACTCGGCTCCACTCCCGGAGAGAAAGCGTTTTGACAAATTCAAGACGATTCCGCTGTGGTCTTTTGTCGGGCCCACCGATATCAGAACAGTGCCTCGTGGCACTTCACTGCCAAAGCCCAAGGCCTCCTCATCAGCGCTGGGCCCTTTCACAAGCTCACTTACCGCTGCTTCAATCGCCTTCATACTGGGAGTCTGCTCTTCACTGCCCGAGCCATGCTGATAAGAGCGGGCCACCGGTTCATAGGTAATTTTATCGCCATCATTTTTGACGAACCAAATCAGAAGAGCATCACGCTGGGGCAAAGCGTCTTTAGCGATTGAGCCTGTCACCGATTTACTATGCTTTCGCTCTTCACTCAAGATTGTGCGATTACCAGCACAACTGCACAGTAATGGCGCAATGAAAAAAACTAACACAAATATCTTGAGTCTATTTTTTAGTAGGTTCAAGCTGCTCGTCTCCAGCCACTGCTTTTGGTACCAGCAGCAGTTTACCATCACCAGTGACGCCACCACCACCAACTTTTAAATCAGCTAAGCGAAAAGCGTGATCGCGTCTGTCCATGCGAGCAAAATCTATAAGCGGGTTAAGTAAATCTTGAGCAAATTGAGCAAACTTATCTGGCTCAATGATATCTGGGCCCTCTACTTGCAGGTCTTCCAGCATAATTTTGCTATCACCAACAAGCTTTGGCCGAGCCGATATCTTGATCGGCACACCAGTCTCTATGCTGGCTCCTTTAGTTACTAAGGTGGCTTCAAGCTTAATCTGGTCATCAACAATCTGCACAGTGGGCTTCATCACCTCGAGCTGCTGTTCACCAAGCCCAGGTAAATCAAGCTTGAGACCGCTCATCGAAGCAACTAAACGCGGGGTCTCTAAGGCTTGAGCAATTTGCTCCTGACTTAGTTCGGCTCGCATAAATAACATAGTCGGCGCTTTCAGCCCTATGGCACCATTCTTTTTTCGATAATTGAACCAGATCGGATTTTGCGACGCCACAGACAATTCGCCCAAGCCAACGCCTTTAAGCTTTGCTTGGTCAACGTCAACGGCTACAGCTTTTACCTTTCCAGCTATCAAATCGGTAAGACTATATGTCTTAATTTTGACTCTGACTTTGCCACCAAGCTTGCGCTGCAAAATGATTTTGCTAGCTTGACTAGCTACTACTTCGGTAAGAAAGTTGATACCTGTGACTGTCTGCACAGTGCGCGAGAACTTTGAGCCAATGGCAAATGTCGGCGCCGGCGTAGCCACTTTAGGTCGAGCAATTTTGGCCTTATCACCAGTGTTGCTATCACTGGCAAAAGTGGCAGAGCTAAACAATAAAGTCAGAGAAGTCAAAAGTAACAACAGCAAAGAAGGACTAAGCAAGATAGTCATTGCCAGATCTACTAGAAAGACTGGGGCGGATGAGGATTCTTCATCTTGTCTTGCAGAGCTTCTTTCAGCATTTCGTTCTGGCGTAAGAGTGCTTTCAGGTGCTCATTGGCAATGGCCAATTCAGCCTGTAGCTCGGCCACAGTTTGCTCGTGCGACACACCAGTAACGGGGTCACGACCAGGCATCTTCGGTAGTAAAACATAACCCAGTTGAACAGCTTTTAGGGCTGCGGCAGTGCGAGTCGGAACTTTCAATTTAGCAAGAATACATTCGATATGTTTTTCAACAGTACGAAGCTTCATGTCTAACTCTTCGGCTATTTCTTTATTGCGCAAGTCAAGGCGAATGAGAACCTCAATTTCTCTATCAGTGAGATTTGAGTTCGGCATATTGGTTGCCGGAGCCTGCTTCACAAGCTGCGTAATTTTAGGATCGCAATAAGGCAGACCACGAGTAACCTGTTCGATAGCTTCAAACAGTGTTCTAGGACCTGAACTCTTCAAACAGAAGCCACGAGCGCCAGCGCGCATCAACTGGTTGTGATACTTTGTGGCATGATAAGAATCGGTCAAAACCAGAACATTTGAGTTGGGCAATTCGGTGCTAACCCGACGGCATACTTCAACACCGTTGAGCACATCAAGATCAACATCAAGAATGACAAAATCTGGTCTAAGCCGACGGACCATTTCAGTAGCAGCCATACCGTCGGCCGCTTCGCCCACGATCTCAACAACTTCAGAAACAACACGCTTGAGACCAAAGCGAATCAGTTCGTGCCTCTCACAAAGAACTGTTCGAGGTCGAAAAATTGATGGTCTTTGACTTGAATCCAAGAGTGTCTCCCGTCTATCCTTGCGATTAGAAACTCAGTGGCTAGCAATATCTGAGTTTGGAACCGAATTTATTGTAACAGTGTGGGCAGTTCTGTCACCACCGAGCCGGTAACTTCTTTATATACCCTATATTTGTTGCGACCTAATCGTTTACTCATGTCCCGAAGCGCCTATCGGTTGGGCAATTACAGCTGGGCAGCCATTCACTCCACAACTGCCTGCTAAAACTTCGCCTTCTGAAAAGCAGCATTATCAGACGAAAAAGAGCTCTAAGCAGCATCAATGCATAGCACCAACATATACCCGCCGGCTTGAACAACTTCTCCCGGCAAACAAATTTCTCCAGATAAATAGGCTCTTGTCATAGCCAGGCAATCAATTTGGGAGATAAACTAACAATAGGATAAAAATATTGCTTAGCGCTAGCTAAAACAGCTGTATTTAGGGGAATCTTACGAGAAGCATGGGAAAAATCCCAGTAGCAGGCTCCTCTTGAAATGGTTAAGCTGACTTCATAATCAATCATACAAAAGGCCACAGAGCCGCATTTTCTAAATTTTCAAAAGAAGTAATGACAAGCACAGGAATCAAAATCGAGAAGAAGAACTTTCATATAGCTATTGCAACTAGCCTTGTATTTTCGCTTGTCTTCTCATCCTGTCAGTCGGCTAGAGCTACAAAGATGAATGCTTCGCCCCTGCCACACCGGGGTCAAGCCAACGCAGACAATCAAAATAACTGGAACCGACCTACCCGAGATTTCTCCCAGCAAACCGAGCGCGAAGCCCTGCCACCCTCACAGTGGGCGGGTCGCAAGCTAGATTATCGCGAGGAAGAAAAGCGCAGAAAAGAAGAAGAAGCGGCCAATGCCCTCAAGGCCATTGAAGAGCAAAAGAAACAAGCAGAAGCCGCTAAACGGGCGGAACAAGCCCAAGTTAAAGCCTCTAAACAAGTGCTTCAGAATGCTATTGACGCAAACAATCGAGGTTATGCCTTCGGTCGAGCTGGTCGCTGGAACGAAGCAATTGCACAACACGAATTGGCTTGCAAGCTCGACCCTAGCAATAAGCAATTCCGCACAAACCTATCGGCCGCTAGGGTCGGCTACGGTCAAGTGCGTTTAGCTCAAAAAGACTACAGTGGCGCTGCCCATCTATTCCGCAAAGCTTTGACAGCAGCTCACGACAATGCCATGGCGGCAAAATTATTGAGTGAAGCGATTCAAAGAGCCGGCTTAGACCCAACTCTCGCTGAAAACCGCTTAGGCATTGGCGACCAGTTGGCTGCTTCTGGCGACCTTGATGGTGCCATGATCGAATATCAACAAGCCATGCAGCTCGACCCAGGAGCGCGCACCTACGTCAAAATGGGTGACATGTCGATGCGCTATGGCCAAGCCACAAACGCTCTCAATTGGTACCGTCAAGCGGTGGTTAAAGACACTAATTATGGGCCAGCCCATCGTCAGCTCGGCCTCATCTATATGATGCAGAAAGATTACACTTCAGCGGCGGCTTCGCTGCGCAAGGCCGTAATTCTTGACGCCAAAGACAATGCCGCTGGCCTTGCCTTAATTGATATCTGGCGCAAGCAAGTTTCAATGAATCCAGAGCTTGCCGAAAATCACCTCGGTCTGGCAGGGGCATTTCAACTTACTGGTGACTACCAGTCGGCAGCCGGAGAATATTTGCAAGTGGAACAACTTGACCCCGGCAATGCCAGATTGGCTCCGGGGAGAGAGAGCCTGGCCCGGGCCATGAAACACACCACCGCGGAGAAGCATCGCGCGGCAGCCGAAGTATTTATCAGCCAGGGTTTGGCAAAAGATGCCCTTTCTGAAATCAGTCAAGCCGTAAATGTCGAGCCCAGAAATGCTCGCTATCAATTTTTGATGGGAGAAGCACTAGAGAGTGGTGGTGACATTCAAGGTGCCCTCAGGGCTTATCACACCTCAGTCTTGATTGATCCACAAAACAACCAAGAAGCTGCAGCTCGAATGCGCGACCTGCAAAATCGTAGTAATAATTCTGGGACAAATAATTCTCCCCAGCCCCAAAGTCAAAATAATGCCACGGAGACAAAACGCCCCAAAGCACTTTATGAAGGAACTGGAACTGGAAACAGCAGCCCGGCCAGCGCAGGCCAGAATGCCAATTCTAATACACCATTCACCGGCAGCTTCCGCACCCATGATGACTCTCAATCATCGATGGGAGGCAATTTGATGCAAAATCCTAACTCTAGCGTTCAGCGCCTCGAAAACTCGGCGGCGAGCCAGAGTGAAACAAGACCAGAGCCCAGACAAAGCAAAAGCCAGAGCCAAAACAAAGACAGCCAAACCCAAGCAACTCTAAAAGCTTGTGATGAAATGGAGATGCGTCGCGATTTTCAAGGTGCCGCTAATCTGCTAAAAGAAGCACTGAATAATAATCTCCAGAATGCCGACATCCACCATCGCCTTGGCCTCACCTTGCTCAATTCGGGCCAACTGGCAGAATCGGTTTCAGAGCTACGTATTGCTAGTGCGCTAAATCCTAGTAACAAAGTATTTTCTGCCGATCTCGCGCGGGCCCTCAATATCCACAAGCGCTCAATGACGGCAGAACCAGTTGCTTCTCCAGCAGGGGGAGCGGGCCAATGAGCTTTTATTTTCAAGCACCAGACTTAGCTGAATTTCCGAGGCGCTCATATAGGCGTTTTCTTGAAGAGACCATCGGCAATCTCTTTGCCGAAATATCACCGGTGGCCAGTGAATACTCAGCGCGATTTGAACTGACATTTTTAGGACCAGACGGCAAAGTGCATTGGCGCTTTGAAGACTATGCACCTGATTCGGGCTACCCGACTTCACCGGAGCAAGCCCGCAAATCAAACATGACGCACTCAAAGCGCATGATGATGGAAGTATGGTTGCGCGATACATTGACTGGCGAGCTGCGTAAATCAACAGCTTACGTGACCGATGTACCAGTAATCACTGATCGAGGCACATTTGTTATCAACGGCTCTGAGCGTGTGGTTTTGGGCCAGCTTGTCCGCGCCCCTGGTATCTATTTTAGCCAGGCAGGTCAGACCAGCTACAAGGCTCTCATGCTCGCTGAAATGGGGGCACCAATTGCCTTTGAACTAGAATTAGACGCCAGTGGCGGCAAAACTAGCAGAGCGAAATGCCGCATCAAACTACCAAAGCGTAGTTGGGTAGCAGCGACAACAGTACTTGCAGCTTTAGGCGTTGACGCCCAAGACTTGCAAAAGCGCATTGGCAGCCTACTTGAGCGCAACCGCATTGATTTCAAGCCCCTCACTCAAACCGAAGCGTTAGCTGTGGTTGGTCGCTCCTGGAAACCCGACGGCGGTGGTGGCTCTTCTGGTGGCGCCACAGCCTTGAAAGAGTTAACCGATAGACGCCGTTATTCTCTCGGAAAACTTGGTCGCAAACGCGTCAACGCTAAGCTTGGCATTGAAGAACAATCACATCAATTAAGTGGCGATGACATTTTAGCAGCGGTCGAGTATTTGCTAGGACTGCCCCTAGATATGGGCCGCACAGATCAAATCGACAGCTTAGAGAATCGCCACTTGCGTGGTGTAGGTGAAACTCTAACCAAGGCTGTCAGACCAGCTCTTGGTCAGATGACCAGATCAATTCGCACCCGTTTAGAAATGAACGAAGATGAAGAAATTGGCTCGCCTAATGAACTTCTCGATATCAGACCGTTCTCTAATGCCCTCAATAAATACTTTGTTGGCAATCCACTAGTGCAATACCTCGACCAACAGAACCCACTTTCAGAGCTATCACATCGTCGCAGAATTACATCATTTGGCCCTGGTGGTATCGACCCCAACGCCGCCCCAGTAGAGATGCGTGACATTCACCCGTCACAAATTGGCCGGGTTTGCTTAGTTGAATCGCCAGAAGGTAAGAACTGCGGCATGGTCTCATATATGGCCACTTATTGTCGCATTGACGATGATGGTTTTATGACTGTGCCCTACCGAAAAGTGTTTAACGGCGTGGTATCAGATGAGGTGCAATTCCTGACACCGGCTGATGACAAACGCTACACTCTGGCACCACCTGATACAAAAGTAGTAGACGGTAAAATTTCCGGTTCAATGGTTGCGGCCAGACGGGGAGAGAGCTTCATTGAAGTAAGCCCTGAAGATGTCGACATGATTGGTATCGCCCCCCAAGGATTTATATCAGTCGGTTCGGGTTTAATTCCCTTTTTAGAACACGACGACGCCAACCGCGCCCTCATGGGTGGTGGCATGATGCGGCAAACCTTGCCTTTGATCAGGCCGGAGAGGCCTAGAGTCGGCACTGGTATGGAGCGCATTGTCGCTCGCTCAAGCGGCCATTCGGTCATTGCTCGCAGAGCCGGCACCGTCACCAAAGTAACCGGCAAAGAGATAACAGTGGCCCAGGGCTCTGGCGAATCTAGAACCTATACTCTCACTCGTTTTGACCGCACCAACCAAAACACAATTTTGGACCAACGCCCGTCAGTACAAGTAGGACAGAAAGTCGAAACTGGTCAAATCATTGCTGACGGACCAGCCATTGATGCCGGTGAGCTAGCTCTTGGTCGCAACTTACTGATTGCCTTCATGCCCTGGAATGGCTATAACTTTGAAGACGCCATTGTCGTCAGAGAGGGTCTGGTAAAAGATCAGAAGCTGACTCACATCGAAATAGAAAAACACTCCTGCGGCGTGCACCAAACCCTGCGCGGGCCAGAAATTCTCACCCCAGAACTACCTAACGTCACGGCCAAAGACCTTGAGCACTTAGACGATCGCGGCATTGCCAAAATTGGTTGCTACGTCAACCCCGGCGATATTCTTGTCTCAAAGTTATCACCGAAAGAAGCAAAGGCCCTATCGGCCGAAGAAGAGCTATTGCAAGCTATCTTTGGCAAAGTTGCTGAAGAAATGGGTGATACCAGCTTGAGGGTGCCGCATGGCTCTGGTGGAAGGGTTATAGACGTACGCATCTTCACACCTGAAACAACACCAGAATTAAAAGCTGGCATTATCTGCGAAATTGAAGTCTTGATCGCCCGCATGTGCCCCGTTGAGGTAGGCGACAAATTGGCTGGTCGTCACGGTAACAAAGGTATTGTTTCAATCATCGTGCCTGACTGCGACATGCCCTACATGCCAGACGGCACCCCCGTTGACCTTTGTCTCAACGCCTTGGGTGTACCAAGCCGTATGAATGTAGGCCAGGTCTTCGACACCCAATTGGGCTATTACGCTAGCATTCTCAACCGCTACTACCGCATTCACCAATTTGATGAATCAATTGCTCCTGACGCTTCTTTCAGGCTAGTGACCGATGCTCTCAAAGAAGTACGCCAGCTGCCTGGTTATGAATGGATGGGCGAGGACGGCAAAGTCAAATTGACCGATGGTCGCACCGGTGAGCCATTCGACCGGCCAATTTTGGTGGGCCGTCAATATATGCTCAAACTGAATCAACTGGTACTGCACAAAATCAACGCCAGGTCAGGCCTGGGTGGCCCTTATGCCGCTGTTACTCAGCAACCTGTGGGTGGGAAGGCCAACCATGGCGGCCAGCGGATGGGAGAGATGGAAGTCTGGGCAATTCAAGCCTATGGCGCAGCCAATATTTTGCACGAAATGATGACCATCAAGGCCGATGACATCCAAGGCCGACATCAGTCGTATGCCGATATGGTCCAAGGCAATCCTATTACTCCTGGGGGACGCACTGCAGCCTTTGATGGCCTGTGCTGCGAAATTCGCGGCCTCGGTATGGAAGTTACCCTGGGCAAAGTAGTTGACTCCTTTGAACCGATAGAAGACCGCTCTTGCGTGCAACCAAATGGGCATCCTACGAAGACCCTAGAAGAGAAATATCAAGTCTCAGCAGTGCACCAAATGGAAGAAACTGATGGGCAGAAAGTGCTCGAAATCCCCGCTGGCGACTTCGTTCCAGCTTCCAGGCCTCCCGCTCTACCGCTCATTACATCACTCACTAGCGGAAAACACGGTGGGAAACCACGTATTGAAATGTCCCAGGAACCGTTGTTTGATGACATAGACGAGAGCGCCCCAGAAACTGATAAGGCTTCTGCCCCAGATTCTGCAATCAATTCAATAATGGACGCCTTCATCACCCAAGCCCTAAACGAAGAAGAAGAAGTTAGCCCACTAGACGCTAAACCGCTACCTAAATCACCAGAACAGCCTAAAGAAGCTCAAAAGAGCAATGGAGCCGCAGCAAATTATCTATCCGAAGTACTCGTAAGAGAATTAGGAGCACATTCAACCCTTAATGCCTTCCCTTCTCTAAGCGAACTTTCGACCCTAGCCCAACAACTAGTCACCATCAATAAAGAATCACACGATTCAAACAACGGCGAAACTCAAAACGAAACTGAAAAGCTTACAGAGCTAGCTGGCTACTTCAAAAAATCAACAAAAGCAAATTCAGATTTAGAAAGCGCAGGCGATAACTCGCCAGCAAACAATCAAGAAGATTCTAGTTAACCTCAGAGCAAGTATAGGAAACAACAGAAATGATAGGCGCATGGTCAAGAGCAAGTGAGCACAAGAAAGGCAATGGCAGCCTGAACTTTCTGCAAGCTTTGAAGACTTTGACTAGCTGCCTTATAGTAGCTTTTGCCTGCACTACTCTAAGCCCTGAAGCAGCCTCGGCTCAATTTGGTGGTGCTGTCCCTCCACCTGTCGGTGACGGCCCTACACCTGACCCGGTCAACCCTGGCGACACTACTGGCCCTTATAGCGTTCCGACTGGTGCAGCTGACCCGACACCAGGCACCAATAACGCTACAGCCGTGGGCAGAGACCGAACTATAGTGAGAATATACGAGCAAAGCACCACTGGCCGTGGCAATCGCATGGTGCAAACTCTCAGACCAGATACCCTTTCAGCCGAAGCCCAGAGCAGAATTGGTGGCATCCTCGGCATCAATATGAATTCCGGTGAGCAATCAATTGATGTTACCGCCACGAATGATCAAATAGCCCAAATTCAAGAAGCCTTGGCGGCCTATCCCCAGACCAGTCAAGTAGGTGGTCGCAACACGATTACTGGTGATAACCCTGGAGCTGGCTACCCTAGGCCCGGCAACGGCAGTCTCTATCGCTTTGACAACCAGCTGCCCACCGTAGCAACGTTCTCTCGCTACTTGGTTATTCTCGGTGTAGTGGTATCAACTGTTTTCATGGCTATCGCCGCCTACTCGGTAGTGATGGGCAGCAGAGATGGTGGCAACCGAGTGATTGGTGCCGCATCTGGCCTGCTCTTCTTGATGGCCGCTTACACAATCTGGAAGATTGTCACAATGAATACTTTCAGCGGCAATTCTAGAGACACAGCTAGACCTGCTAACCGACCTGGCGGAGGCCTGGTGCAAGACGCCTTCGTGGCTAGACCGAATCTGCCAGTCACCCCTGGCGGTGGCGTCAACGGTGGCGGAGCAGCTCGCGGCGGAGTTCCAGTTCAACCCCTCGGCAACGCTGGAAACTAGGTAATCGAAATGAATATAACTACAACTAAAAGTGCAGCAAACAAAAAACTCCTGGCTATTCCACTAGCAGCAGCACTAGTAATTTCCGTTAGCACAGCTTCAGCTGGTGATGCCCAACCGAAAAACGAATATTTCGGCGGTAACTCCAACGGCGTTCCCCCAAAAGGTTACACCAACTATCAAGGACCACCGCCCAAGGCAATCAATGGAGTAATAAACAAAGGCGCTGGAGCCATGGACTCAGATGCTAGCCCAGAGCTTACCTGGTTTGAAAAATTCGACGAAATTAGCTTTCGCGGCAGACCTAACGATTCAGAACGCATAATTCTCAATATGCCATTTAACCAGGAGCAAGAACGAGTACAACGCTGGACCCAAGTGGCAGCCACAGTGGCAAAGCGTTATCGCCAGACAGCCAAAGCCCTCGGGGGAGTACAAGCCCCAGCAGGGAGAGCCGATTTAGACGATTACCGCACACTGAGAATGGAATGGTTCAACGATGCGGCAGCAGTTTACGAGGAGATGATCAAACCGAGACAACCGGCCCAAACTATTGAAGAGCTAAATGAGCAGCTCAGACAGGTGAAAGAACAAGCCAATAGTGTCGGCAAAACCAATATAACTCTGCTCAACATGGACCGCAACCTAAGACGCACCTACCGAGTGCACAACGCCAAACAAACCGATGCACTGACTAAATATGTGACCGGTACCTATAAAAAGAACTAAGAAGCAAAGTTTTTCAATCACCCCCAGCACCCGCACCCCAAATACCGAGGATCTAGGCAAAATGGCAATACAGTTAAATGACAGAGATCATCTGATTTTCAAGCTCGTTGATGAGCATGAAGTATTGCTGGAAAAGCATATTTCTTGGTTTATTGCAGGCGAGGAAAAACCGGTTCTAATAAGAGACCGCTTGCGCAAACTCTTCTATCTCGATTACTTGCTCTGCCACCGTCACGGCAGCAAACTGCCTTGGTGGACAACACCGACCAAGCCACTGGTATACATGCTCTCAACCATGGCAAGAACCATTGCTGGTGCACCTGAAGCCACTGATGCTATGCTCGACAATGAGTTTCAACGGCACCATCTAGAAGTAGCCAATTTGCGCATGCTCTACCTGGTTGCTCAAAAAGATGCTCAAATCAGCCAGTTTCAATGGACAACTTGCAAGCAACCCAAGAAAAGCGAATGTGGACTTGACGCCATGGTCACTTTTAAGTTGAACAATTCTGCCAATAGCTCAACTAAACTAGGACTGGTAAACAATCTGTCTTTAGACCCTGAGGCCATAAGCAAACTAACCAGCGCCATCGAAAGTGAAAAACTTGACTCCATTCTACTTATTTCACGAGATGACCTGGCTCAAAAAGCGCTGCAACAATTGGTTGTGCAAGCTGGCGGTGATTTAGCTAAGCGCACTTTGTTTGCCACACACCAAGAGCTTTATAAAGATGGCATTGTTGCCACTCGTTGGCAGGGCGCTACTGGTCACGCTGTGCGCGAAAGCGAAGCTTTGGCTTACATCGGACCAATCACTCAGCCTATTGCTGTTTAGACCTAAATGTATAGACCTAAATGTATAGAACTAAATGTATAGAACTAAATGTATAGAACTAAATATCTAGACCTAAATATATAGATTAGAAGCTCAATTCTAATAAACGCTGTGGGAGAAGGCTGGCATGGGGATGCCAGCCTTCATCTTTTTCTTCCAGCGCTTGGAGTTCAAGCGGGCTTGGGTTTTTGCGTTTATTGACAGGTTAAGCAGGGAAGACTAGCATTAAGATATTAGAGGCATCTAAGTTATTTATTTTTGAGCCTGGGGGGGCTTCATCTATGCCTAAGCGCATCAGGTCGCGACAGCGGCCGGAATCAGGCAGCATGTTGGTCTTTGGTACAGCCATTACTATTGGCATAGTGGCAATTTTAGCGTTCTTTAGTTTGAGCTATGTCAGGCTTTTAGGTAGCAGCAGCGAACAGCGCACAGCCATTGAAGCTGCGGCTCTAGCGGCAGCTCGAGACCTTAGCATGATTGCTGTCAACACTGACGAATACGGCTGGGTATCACTTTCTGACTCAGCGCCAGTTGGCAGTGTTACCCTAGCGCCCGACCAATTTTATGTACCGGTTAGAGGCATAAACACCATACTAGGTACCCTAAGACTCGATTTGATTATCGCCACTGAGCTGAATGACAATGCTCTCAAAGAAATGATCAAAGCTGACGTTGCCAATGCCAAAGCAGCACAAACGAAATTAGGCATTGAGCTGAATAAGGCCATGGCCGCAGGCTACAAAGCCAAAGGTATAGATGGCAAAGATATCGATGTTTACGGTGATGCTCAAACGGCCTACACTTCTAACCAAATTCGAATGACAGGTTCATCAAATTACATTGCCAACTCCCTCAAGCTTTCTCTAGGTGGTATCAATAATGGTGGCGTGACCAATACACGGATACCAAACCCAACTGCTAAAGCTGATGTGCTGTCTAATCAGCACCAGAACAATTTCTATTTGTCATATATGGACATTCCCACCGATGGTGAAAGCTTTGTTTTTGCTGGTATTGGTGACTCTATAAAACTGATAGACCCAAAACAGTGGGCAGCCACGGTGACAGGCCTACCCTACCAAATTGCCACAGTGGTTAAGGCTGAAGCTGACCAACATGTAAACGATACTCAGAACCCCAGCGGCTATAACATACATGCCATTGCCTGTGCTCAACCGGCTAACGTGGTAGACCCCAAGCCTGCTCCCGGAGCATTAAGTTTTAGCTTCCCTGACGGTATGCCACCAGAGATGCTGGGACCAGGCACAATGCTAACCAATGCTCAGATCAATTCAAACGGCAATTGTTCTTTTCAATCGTCAATCAACGGTGATTACCCACTAGGTAAACCGGTCACTAGAATCGACGATATAAGCTGGCCCTATTCATCAGACACCAACTCAGGTACCGTTTTTAGAAAGGCGCTCACTGACTGGTGGCGCCGCGCTGGTACCAAACTCAACGTAGCCTCGGCCACGGCTATGCTCAAAGACCCAGCCAACAATTTCTGGCGGCCAACTGGCCCTGATATGGTCGACTGGATTAGTGAAGCAGTGCCTGGTGATACCCAGCTCTACAACCTCGGGCCCATTCCCCGTGGTTACATCCATATCTACCGTGTTGACCCAGCCACCGGCTTGGTTAGCTACGACCACGAAGGTCTGACCCCGTGTAACCTTAGTGTCGCTGGTGAAAATCAAATGTATTCAGAAAACATTGATGCCATAACCAAGAGTGCAATAGGCAAGCAAACTGTAGGACCGTTCACTTTCCCTGGTACCTTGAAGCCAGGCGGTTTGACCAACGACAACAAAGTTACTTTGCTAGATTCATACGACCTTTATATCCGTGACCAGGTCTACCAACCAGGGGTAAATCAAGGCGGCATGCATGCTGGCGAACCCATGGACTTAGATAAAGTAGCGATGCGGCCGCAAGGTCACGACCTTGGCGGCAGCGGTCTAGGCGCCTCCAAGCCACCTCCAGTTAAACCAACCGGCCTACCGCCAGCAATTACCGATCAATCTGACTTTGCCGAAAAGTCGGGCTTCCCTGATAGTGAATACAATACCTACGATGTCGGGCCAGGAAAGGCGAACATGCGCCCAACCTATAGAAACAATGGCATGGCCGTCGATATCCGCTTCAGAAGGCAAGTAGAAGCAGGAAGTCTCAGTACCCTCCTTGGCTTCAAAACTGGTTACGTTGGCCATAAGCTTGGTGCCTCTTCAGCGCCAACAGCCCTACCAGCCGTAACAGCTCCATCCGGCCAATACGGCAAGGACAAAGATGAAAACGACAATAAGAAACCGAAGAAGCCGAAGAAGTAACCAGACCCAGGAAATGAAACTTTGTTAACAAACCAAAGTCGCATTAACCCACGCTAATCTAAAAACAGTTTAGAAAAGCCCCCAAAAGGAGCCTACATCACGGTGTAGGCTCCCTACTTTTTGGCGGGAGAAGCTGAGCAATGCTTACTTAGAGAAGTCTGTAACAATTGACAGGAATCGGTACAACTTATAGGATGGAATTATTAGAACCGCTTAAGCAAAGCCTTTTATGGTCTGGCGCTGGGGGATACTTTATGGTCAGTCGGAAAATTCTATTGATACGGTCGCGGCGCGGCAATATGCTGGTTTTCAGTACCGCAGTTACCATAGGCATAGTTGCCGTTCTGGCTTTTTTCAGCCTTAGCTATATACGCCTCCTAGGCAGCAACAGTGAACAACGCAATGCCATTGAAGCGGCCGCTCTAGCAGCCGCTCGCGACTTGAGCATGATTGCAATCAATACCGATGACTATGGTTGGATATCACTATCGGATGCAGCCCCCACAGGAAGCAGCACCACTGCAGGTGATTCATACAACACACCGGTACGCGGCATTAATACCATTCTTGGTACACTGCGTCTTGATTTAATTGTTGCCGACCAAATTGGCGATGCCAACTTAAAGACAATCATCAAAGCCGATGTTGCTAAGGCCAAAGCCGCTCAGGCTCTTCTGGCAACGGAATTGACAAAATCACTAGCCACCGGCTACGCAGCCAAAGACATTAATGGCAATAACATCAATGTCTTTGCCGATGCAGAGAACGCCTACAAAGCCAATCAGATTAGAATAACCGGTTCTTCCAATTACATTGCCAACTCACTCAAACTTTCGCTTGGTGGGATAACCAATGGTGCCCAGACTAACACACCACTACCTAATCCCAGTGGAATGGGTGGCGTACCAGCAGGCAGTTCTCAAAACGACTTCTACATCTCGTATAAAAACATACCGACCTCAGGAGAAGACTTTGTCTTTGCTGGAATTGGCGACTCGATTAAACTGGTCGATCCCAAACAATGGACCGCAACAGTAGCAGGCCTTCCATATCAGGTAGCAACGATTGTTAAGGCCGAAGCAGACCAACACGTCACTGATACGCAAAACCCTAAAGGTTATGACATTCACGCTGTAGCCTGCGCCCAACCAGCCAACGTTGCCGATCCCAAACCAGCTCCTGGTGCTCTCACCTTCAGCTTCCCTGATGGCATTCCACCAGAAATAACCAACCCAATGTCTATTCTCACCAACGTCCAACTGAACAACGGCAATAACACTTCTTTTCAAACCTCAGTTAATGGCGACTACCCCATTGGCGCACCAACAACACAGATGAGTGACTTAGATTGGCCCCACACTGCTCTTGACCAGAGCACGGGCAACGTCTTTAGAGTGGCATTGGTAGACTGGTGGAAACGCGCCGGTACCAAGCTCAATGTTTCGTCAGCTGCAAATATGTTCAATACTAGCTTCGCCTTTACCCAGCCTGGAGCGGATGTATTGTGGAAAACCCACTCTTCTCCTACTAGCTCCACAGTATATGAACTTGACACCATTCCTGCCGGCAACATTCATATTTACAGAGTTGATCCCAGCACCGGTCAAGTTAGCTACCAGAGCAAGCCTCTAACTCCGCTGAACCTAAGTGTGGCTAGCGAAAATCAAATGTACTCTGAAAACGTAAATGCCCTAGTCAGCGGAATCGCAAAAGACAAATTAATCGGTCCCTTTGAATTTCCTGATACCGGTTATTCCTTAGATACAGTCACTCTGAAGAAGGTTTTTGATGTTTATATCAGAGACCAAGTTTATCAACCCGGTACTATCAACGGTGGCAAACACGCTGGAGAACCAATGGACTGGCAACCAGTAGCCGTCAGTCAATTGCATGCTGACCTCCGACCTAACAAAGACCTTGGTGGAGCAGGATTCGGCGCCTGGAGCTGGAAACCACCAAAGCCACCTAACAAGAAAAACCCAGGTCTTCCACCCGCCATCACTAATCAATCAGACTTTGCCGAGACTTCTGGCTTTAACTCAAGTAAATACTATCAATACACCCAGGGCCCGGGGACAGGTAAAAACCCAAAAATGCGACCTACCTATCAGAAAAATGGCATGGCAGTTGATATTCGCTTTCGCAGACAAGTCAACACCGGCACCTTGGCCGCATCTCTAGGTTTCAACACCGGTTACGTTGGCGAGAAGCTAGATGCCGCTACGGTTTCGACAAAAGCCATGCCTCCAGTAGTGGTACCACCAGATCCAACAACAGGCGGTGACACCGGCTCAACCACGGGTGGAGACGCTGGCTCGGGCAGCACTACTGGTACCGATCCTAGCACAGGCAGTACCTCCGGTACCGACAGCGGAGCCGGCACCGGCACTACACAATAAGAGGCCAGTTAGCAAGAAGGAAATGAAATACCAAAAGAGCATTGCCAATGGTGGCGGTGCTCTTTAGTTATCTAGATCTGGTTTAGTCAGAGCTTCAACCGTTTTGATTTTGAGCATACGACAACCACCGAGGTCACCCACCCAACCAGTAGCTTTGACCTTCTCGCCCATATAGGGTATGAGCAAATCTTTGCAGCCCTGAAAACCCTTGTATTTAGCGGCAACATAAAGATCTTTTGTGCCATCTTCAACAATGCCGATACTAACCCCTCCATGAGCGCAGGCAAGAGCGCAGGCTCTATGTCCGGGGCCACGCCCCGGGCCCATGGTCTGAGAGGCATAGCACCAAGCATCAACAACTTCACCAATCACTACCACTGCCCTTGTAGTCTGCTTAATCTCAGTCGAGCGGTAGCGAGGCTTCTTCGAATCGTAAAAGTAATAGACAGCCGCACCAGCGCTAAGCAGTAGCAGGAAAGACAGGGTAAAGACTTTATTCTTGTATGTGACTTTAGCCAATGGTTTATCCCTCTGCACATGACTGCTAATGGCTCAACGACTTCCATTTGTCTTCAATTTGTCGATCCTGTTGTTGATTTTGGCCGTTATTAAGCTCATGGGCTTTTTTAAAGCTGGCTTTAGCAGCATTGATGTCTTTGCCATTTTTTTCCAGATCAAGCCCTAAGCGATAATGACCCCGCGCAAATTGAGGATCTAGCTTAAGGCCAGCCTCATACTGTTTAATTGCTAAATCAAACTGACTCTTGCGATCGTAAACATCACCCAAAGCAAAGTGCATACGCGCCTTCACTCTAACATCTTTAGTTCGTTCTTCGGCCTTTGCAATCACATTCGGTGGCACGCCATCGACCAGCGGTCCGAGCAAATTCGTCAAGCGTTGCTTGCTCATTTCCATCTCTTTGCCATTAGCATTGGCCAAAAGGCAGAGGGCCACTTCTAGAGCTTTGTTCCTATTACCGCGATTAGCCAAAATCGAGGCATAGAGCTTGTTATTGGCAAAATTGGCCGGGTCCTGATTAAAGTTCTTATCGAGCTCTGCCAAGGCCTGATCATAACGCTTGAGTGCTAATAGTATCTTGGCTCTTTCGTAAATGCTAAGTGTCGTAGGCGGGCTCAATTTGTCAAAGCGAGCAATTTCAAGCAAAGCTTGCTCTGGCTTGTTTTGAGCAGCCAATACATCGGCAATTGCCAAACAAATTTGGGCGTCATTTGGTCGAGCAGCCCGAGCGCGCAGGTACATATTCATGGCAGCGGGAAGCTTGCTTTGGTTCTGCAATACAAAGCCAGCAGTCAAAAGCATGCCATAGTCTTTAGGAAACAAATGCAAACCATCCACTGCAACCTTTTCTGCCGTAACATAGTCACTACTTTTCAAAGCCAGTTGAGCCAGTCGCTTGTAGGCATCAGGTTTAACAGGAGGAAAGTTTAAAGCCTGCCGATATTCATCTTGAGCAGGACCATAGAAACCTTGTGACTCATACAATTGCCCAGCGGCAAAGTGGGCACCATAGGTTTTCGGCTGAGTCTTCAGCAGTTGCTC